>NZ_CP016619.1:0-600000 GCF_002741015.1 Microvirga ossetica
GTCGTGCGCGAGCTTGCGCCCGGCATGAAGGCGCACCTGTGGGGCTACAACGGCCAGTCGCCGGGACCGACCATCGAGGCGGTGCAGGGCGACAAGGTGCGCATCTTCGTCACCAACAAGCTGCCGGAGAACACGGCGGTGCACTGGCACGGCCAGCTACTGCCCAATGGCATGGACGGCGTTGGCGGCCTGACTCAGCCGCACATCCCGCCGGGCAAGACCTTCGTGTACGAGTTCGTCCTGCAAAAGTCCGGCACCTTCATGTACCATCCGCACTCGGACGAGATGGTGCAGATGGCGATGGGCATGATGGGCTTCGTCGTCGTGCATCCGCGCGACCCGGCCGAGCGCCGCGTCGACCGCGACTTCGTGTTCCTGCTCAACGCCTTCGACATCGAGGCCGGAAGCTACGTGCCGAAGGTCAACACAATGCTCGACTTCAATCTCTGGTGCTGGAACTCGCGCGTGTTCCCCGGTATCGACCCGCTCGTGGTGCGTCAAGGCGACAAGGTCCGCGTCCGGTTCGGCAACCTGACGATGACCAACCACCCGATCCACATGCACGGCTACGACTTCAAGGTCACCGGCACCGACGGCGGCTGGGTGCCGGAAGGCGCAGCGTGGCCGGAGGTCTCGGTCGACGTCGCGGTCGGACAGATGCGCGCGTTCGAGTTCGTGGCCGATGCGCCGGGCGACTGGGCGATCCATTGCCACAAGTCGCACCACACCATGAACGCCATGGGCCACGACGTGAAGACCTACATCGGCGTCAACATGAAGAAGACGGCGGCGGCGCTCAAGAAGGTCGCGCCGGGCTATATGCCGATGGGCGGCAGCGGCATGGGCGAGATGGGCTCGATGGAGATGCCGTTGCCCGACAACACGCTGCCGATGATGACGGGCTATGCCCAGTTCGGCCCCGTCGAGATGGGCGGCATGTTCTCTGTCGTGAAGGTGCGCCCGGGCCTCGCGGCGAACGATTACAAGGATCCGGGTTGGTACAAGCACCCGGAGGGAACCGTCGCCTATGAGTGGACCGGCGAGCAGCTTGCCGAGCCCGCCCGTGCGACCTCACCCGACAGCGGCGTCAAGGCAACGGAGTTCCGTGCCATTGATCCGCGCAAGCGTCCGGTCCGCGCGGCCGGCGGCCACGAAAACCACTGATCCCAACCAGAACCATTGCCTAAGGAGCAATCAATGACAGTTCGACTATCCACACTCGCAGGAGCGCTTGGTGCGCTTGCCCTCTCAACCACGATGGCCCTTGCCGGACCCGGCGAGGCGGGCCACAGCCACAAGTCGTTCGCGGCCGGCGAGCCAGGCGATCCGAGCAAGCCTGTCGTTCGCACGATCGAGGTCACGATGAAGGAAACCGAAGATGCGAAGATGCTCTTCGAACCCAACAAGGTTGAGATCAAGCGCGGCGAACAGGTGAAGTTCGTGCTCAAGAATACTGGCAAGGTCGACCACGAGTTCATGCTCGACTCGGTCCAGAACAATGCCAAGCACAAGGTTGCGATGCAGCAGAACCCGGACATGGAGCACGACGATCCGAACGGGAAACGGCTCACGCCTAGTGCCTCGAACGAGATTGTCTGGCGCTTCACCAAGGCCGGTACCTTCGAGTTCGCCTGCCTGATCCCGGGTCACTACGAGTCCGGCATGCACGGCACCGTCGTCGTCAAGTGATGGCCCTAACCCCTTCGTCATCACGATCCCAAAAGGAGTTTCCCATGAAGCGTATCGCTATCAGCCTGATCGCCACCCTCGCTCTGTCGGGCGCTGCCCTCGCTCAGAACCTGCCAGAGGTCTCGGGCACCGTCGAGAAGGTGGACACGTCCGCCGGCAAGATCACCATTGAGCATGGTGCGATCCCGAACCTCAACATGGATGCCATGACCATGGTGTTCCGCGCGCAGGATCCCGCCCTGCTCAAGGACGTGAAGGCCGGTGACAAGGTCCAGTTCACCGCCGACCGCGTCAACGGCCAAATCTCCGTCACGTCGCTCAAGAAGGGCAAATAAGGCCCCAGCTGCCCTGCAACCGGTGCTCGAGACCCACCCTTGCGGGGCAGCCCCTCCCTCCGTCCAGCGAGAGACTGCCATGAAACGCCTGACCACCATCCTCACCGCCGTCGGTGCCCTGCTGGCCATCGTCGGCATTGGCCCGGACCGTCTCGCACACGCACAGCCCTCCAAAGGGGCGCCGGCCGCCTATGAGCGCGTCCGTGAGGTCATGAACGACCGCTTCAAGGACATGAAACTCGTCGGCGATCCCGACAAGGATTTCGCCGCGATCCTCATTGCCCACCACGAGGACCTGATCTTCCTCGCTCGGACACAGCTCGAGCACGGCGCGGACGAGCAACTGCGCCAAGTCGCCCAGAAGATCCTCGACGAGCAGCAAAAGCAGATTTCCGAGCTGAAGGAGTGGCAGGTCCGCAACCGACAGGCGGATTATCGCGCCAAGCTTGACCAGCCGCCGCATGGTTCAGGACCGCTCGACCAGAAGGGTGCGTCAGCTCCTACCCCGCAGGTTCAGGCGGCCGCTCCGGCGCAACCTGCCACGCAGCCGTCCAGCGCAAGCCAACTCCCCACGGTTTCCGGAACGGTGGAGAAGGTCGATGTGGGCGCTGGCAAGATCACCCTCGACCACGGACCGATCCCGAACCTGAACATGGACGCCATGACGATGGTGTTCCGCGCCCAGGACCCCACCCTCCTTCAAGGCGTGAAGGAAGGCGACAAGGTGAAGTTCCAGGCCGACCGCGTGAACGGCCAGCTCTCTGTCGTGAGGATCGACACCGGCAGGGCGCCATCGGCCCCGTCCCAATCTTCGGCTCAGCCAGCCGCGGCGAATCTCCCCACTGTCTCCGGTACAGTCGAGAAGGTGGACACGGGCGCCGGCAAGATCACGCTCGACCATGGCGCGATTCCCAACCTGAACATGGATGCTATGACCATGGTGTTCCGTGCGCAGGATCCTGCGATCCTGAAAGGCGTGAAAGCCGGCGACAAGGTCCAATTTCAGGCTGATCGGGTGAACGGCCAGATCTCCGTCATCAGCATCCGCAAGGCGCGGTAGGCAGAAGACCTCCATCCGACCCCAATTCCGGGCGGATCGTTGCCGATCGCCGCATTTTCGGACTCACCGCGGCGGTCGGCGACACTCAACAAGAACAAGGAAATGATCATGATTCCGGTGAAACGGTTCGTTGCCGTTGGAGTGGCTGCCGCCACGATCGCAACCTATTCTCTCCTGCAGCCCTGCACGGCAAAGGCCGGCGATGAAGGAACCGTGCTCGGAGACCTCGCAGTCTCGCAAATTGCCGCTACACCAGCCCGTGCTGGCGAAACCACCGTGATCACCTTTTCAGTCGAGAATGCAGGAAGCGACCGCGTTCTCATCACAGGCCTACGTGTGCCCGGAGAAGAGCCGGGACGCATCGTGGGTTTTTTGGGCCAAGGGCACAGCGGTGAAATCGGTTCTCTGCCAGTCCGGCCTGGTGCTACCGAGACACTGGATGGGAGGAAGATCTGGATCGAAGTCGGTCCCCTCACCCGTGACCTCGAGCCGGATACCACGGTCAACGCGCGCCTTGTTCTGGGCACCTATGAGACTCCTCTGCCACTCCACATCGGGCCGATCGCCACAGGCTCGACCAACAAGGCGAGCAACGTCGGTGTCGCGAAGACCGCCGACCAATCGACAACAGAATCACACTCCCGTGCTGGATGCTGAACCGGTCCCGCACTTCGGATTCACATGTGCCGAACAGCGGCATGGCAACAGATGGAGCCACGCCGAATCCTGATCACGGGCGGCCCAACGAGCTCCCCGAGCATCTCGAGCGTGATTTCGATCGACGCGCCCTCGTGCCGCGGTTGTTGGTTCTCACGATCCTGGGAGCCGCTGCATTCCTCGAGTACGGGCACGGCCATCGGGAGGGCCATTGGATTGTTCTGTTGATCTATGGCTTGACGACGATCGCATTGGCAATGTCCTCGCGCGTCGCTGCCGGACACTCATGGTTACCGTGGGCCGCAACAATAACGGATGCAGGATTAGCGGTTTACGTCATTGCCGATCATCTTCCCCGCGATGCGCATGATCTGCTTCTTGCCACGGATGCCGTCAGCCTGTTTCCGGCCTTCCTCCTTCTCATCCAGACGGGCTTGCGATTGCGGCGCGACCTTGTGGCAATGTTCACCGGGATCGTCGCCCTGGGTTGGGTCATATCCTTCGCACTCCTCGTCGGATCCGCGTCGCTGCCGGCTCCGAAGAGTCCAAACGCGTTGGGGTCGCGCCAGGCACTTGCTTTCATCTCTTTTGCGGCGGCGGGAGGCTTCGTCTTCTATGCCGTGCATCGGATGCGGCTGGTGTGGTCGGCGATCCTGCGTGCGCGATGGGATCGCATGTTGCTGTCGCGCTTCCTACCTGAAGGGGTCGCCACTGAGGTGGTCCGGGGCGAAGAGGCTGCCGAAATCGCCGAGCGCCATGCCTGCTTGATGTTGATCGACATTCGGGGCTTTTCCGGACTGGCTCGCAGCACGCCCAGCCGTCAGATCATCAGTGATCTTCTGTCGTTCAGACGTTTCGTCCACGGAGCTGTCTCGCGCCACAATGGCATCGTCGACAAGTACCTGGGCGACGGCGTGCTGGCCGTATTTCTTGACGGCACGCCTGAACAACAGGCTGTGCGAGCGTTTGAGGCAGCCTCCGAGATCCTGCGCCCTCTCGATACTTGGAAAAGCCATGCCGACGCGCCGTCTGGCATCCATGTCATCGCCACGGTCCACTGCGGCTTCGTCCTCGCCGGGGTATTTGACGACGGCCGACGCGCCGAGTTCACGGTGCTTGGACCCGCAATGAACGCCCTGCCCCGCATGGAGCGGCGGTCGAAGGAGGCCAATCTCGGCGTTGTCGTATCAAAGCGGTTCCTGCGTCTTTTGCTTCCCTCCATTCGCGCTCGTATCCATACGCGGCCTGTTGAACGGCGGCCGGAAGACGGGCAATTGCCCGACATCCTTTCGGTTCGCTTCCATGAAACAGACGTTGACCTCGAAACAGGGACGGCCCCTTGAACCATGTCCTGGAGTATGCAGGCCTGTTCGCAGCGGCGTTCTTGTCCGCAACAGTTCTGCCGTTCCAGTCCGAGGTCGTGCTGTTCGGGCTTCTCGTCGCCGAGCACTACCAATGGTGGCTCCTCGTTCTCGTGGCGAGCGTGGGGAACACTCTTGGCTCGGCGGCGAACTGGGTCTTAGGGCGTCTGCTCGCCCAGTTCGAGGATCGGCGCTGGTTTCCGGTCAAACGCGAGACGATCAAGCGGGCCGAAAGATGGTATCATCGCTACGGACGCTGGTCCCTGCTTCTCAGCTGGCTTCCGTTTATCGGTGATCCCCTCACGATCGTGGCTGGCGTGCTGCGCGAGCCCTTTCTGATCTTCGTCGCCATCGTGGCAGTGGCCAAGACAGCCCGGTATTTCGCCGTGGCAGCTATGACATTCGGGTGGTTCTGAGATGGTGCATTCTGCGCGGCCAAGACACGAACGGATAAACAGTCATGGTCGCAGCTCTCAAAGAGACTTTCGGCAGGACCAGAACCGCAAAGCAAATGTGCATCAGTTGGCACCGGTCAACCGTGAGCCGTGTTCGAGAGCCAGCAAGCATCCTGACCGGAATGCTTGACCTTCCCCTTGTGGGAAGCCTTAGGCTTCCCGTTCCCATAGAGGCATAAGCGGAGAACCGCCATGACCCACAGTTCAACCACCAGAGAGCCCGGCCACGAAGGCCACTCCCATCATCACGACCATGGCAACCACACGGGACACCACCATCACCAGCATGAGCCTGCAGCAGATGCCGGGAAGGTGAAGGATCCAGTGTGCGGGATGATGGTCGACCCGCATACAACTGCGCACCGGGCCCAGTACGAGGGCAAGCCATACTACTTCTGCTCGTCAGGCTGCCAGTCGAAGTTCATGGCCGAGCCCGCGAAATACGTCGAGTCCGCAACCGCGCGGAAGGCCGAGCCCGTTCCCGAGGACACGATCTACACCTGCCCGATGCACCCCCAGATCCGACAGGTAGGTCCGGGCTCCTGCCCGATCTGCGGCATGGCGCTCGAGCCCGTCCTGGCGACAGCCGAGACGGGACCCAGCCACGAGCTCGTCGACATGACGCGCCGCTTCTGGATCGGACTTGTCCTGTCGCTGCCCGTGGTGGCCCTGGAGATGGGCGGCCATCTGACAGGCCTCAGCCACACCATCGGCCAGCAGACCTCGAACTGGATCCAAATGCTGCTGGCGACCCCGGTCGTGCTGTGGGCGGGTTGGCCGTTCTTCGTGCGCGGCTGGCAATCCCTCGTCACGCGCAACCTGAACATGTTCACGCTCATTGCCATGGGCACCGGCGTGGCTTGGGTCTACAGCATGGTTGCGACGCTGGCGCCCGACATCTTCCCAGCGGCCTTCCGCGGCCATGACGGCGCGGTGGCGGTCTATTTCGAGGCGGCCTCCGTCATCACGGTGCTCGTGCTGCTGGGACAGGTGCTGGAACTCCGCGCCCGCGAGACCACAAGCGGTGCCATCCGCGCCCTGCTCGACCTCGCGCCCAAAACCGCCCGCAAGATCATGCCCGATGGTACCGAGCAGGAGGTCCAGCTCGACACCGTTCAGGTCGGCGACCGCTTGCGTGTGCGCCCGGGTGAAAAGGTGCCGGTGGACGGAGCTGTTCTGGAGGGCCGCAGCGCGGTCGATGAGTCGATGGTGACCGGCGAGTCGATGCCGGTGACGAAGGAGGTCGGCGCCAAGGTGATCGGCGGCACCATGAACCAGTCCGGCGGCCTTGTCATCGAGGCGCAGAAGGTTGGGCGCGACACCATGCTGTCGCAGATCGTCCAACTCGTGGCTGAGGCGCAGCGCAGCCGCGCCCCGATCCAGCGTTTGGCCGATCAGGTATCAGGCTACTTCGTGCCGGCCGTGATCGCGGTGGCGGTGATCGCCTTCGCCGCCTGGGCGATCTGGGGGCCGGAGCCGCAGTTCTCCTACGGGCTCGTGGCGGCTGTGGCAGTCCTGATCATCGCCTGCCCCTGTGCCCTTGGGTTGGCCACGCCGATGTCGATCATGGTCGGTGTCGGACGCGGTGCTGGGGCTGGCGTGCTGATCAAGAATGCCGAGGCGCTGGAGCACATGGAGAAGGTCGACACGCTCGTGGTCGACAAGACCGGGACCCTCACCGAAGGCAAGCCTGCCGTGACGGCCATCGTGCCGGCCCCGGGCTTCACGGAGGCTGAGGTCCTGCGTCTGTCCGCCAGCGTGGAGCGGGCGAGTGAGCATCCGCTTGCCCTGGCCATCGTCGCCGCGGCCGAGAAGCAGGGTATTGCGACCGCGCCTGTGGCGGACTTCGATTCCCCCACCGGTAAGGGCGCGCTCGGCACTGTTGAGGGCCGCCGTATCGTGCTCGGCAACAAGGCGTTCCTGGCAGAGCACGGCGTCGATGTCGCTCCACTCGCGGAGCAGGCCGATAGGTTGCGGGAGGATGGTGCGACTGCGATTTTTGCCGGTGTCGACGGACGCGTGGCGGGCGCCATCGCCATCGCAGACCCGGTGAAGCCCTCGACGCCTGAGGCGCTTGCCGGGCTAAAAGCCGAAGGCGTGCGGGTGGTGATGCTCACCGGCGACAACTGGACGACCGCCAAGGCCGTCGCTCGGCGGCTTGGGATCGATGAAGTCGAGGCCGAAGTCCTGCCGGATCAGAAGAGCGCCGTCGTGGACAAGTTCAAGCGCGCGGGCCGGGTCGTTGCCATGGCCGGGGACGGTGTGAACGATGCGCCGGCTCTGGCGGCAGCCGATGTCGGCATTGCCATGGGTACAGGCACCGACGTGGCGATGGAGAGCGCGGGCGTGACCCTGCTCAAGGGCGACCTGACCGGGATCGTCCGGGCGCGGCGGCTGTCGCAAGCCACCATGCGCAATATCCGCCAGAACCTGTTCTTCGCCTTCGTCTACAACGCGCTCGGGGTGCCGGTGGCGGCGGGCGTGCTCTACCCGTTCTTCGGCATCCTGCTGTCGCCGATCATCGCAGCGGCAGCGATGGCCCTGTCGTCAGTCAGCGTAATTGGCAACGCGATCCGGCTGCGGAGCGTGCGGCTGTGACGGCCCGCCCGATCTACCATTGAGCGAGATCAAGGCAGGTCTCCCGTGGACGGTTCAGAGTTGGACCTGTCCTGATTGGGAGGCCTGCTGTGCACACCCCATCGAATCTTTCTTCGACATCCAGGAGTTGGCGGACGGTTTTGGTCGGCACCTCTTTGGGCTGGGCGGTCACGCTCGCGTTGGCTGCGCTCGGCGTCTACCTCTTCGCGGCACATACGGGCCACACCCTCTCCGCCCTGCCCTACCTGTTGCTGCTGGTTTGCCCGCTGATGCACCTATTCATGCATCGCGGCCATGGCCACCATCATGAAAGGCGCGAGTGATCGTCGCCAAGCCAAGCCGCCGGCGGTTGGCCGAGCTCACCTCGGGCGTCGGCGCGATCGTCCTCGGCATCGGGCTCGGAATGTTGGCGGCCGACCGCATCGGCCGCTTTGGTATTCCGCTCCTGCTGGTCGGTGCCGCAGCCCATACGTGGGGTATGTTCGACAAGCACCGTCTGGGGCATCAGGCCGACGCTCCGAATGTCTGGTGGGAGCTGTTTGTCTATTGGGCCTGTTGGATCCTTCTCGGGCGGGCAGGATTTGGTGCCCCAGTCCATCTTTCAGGCTCGTCATAACCTCGCTTGCGCCAAAGCTAACAGATGGGTTCCGAGCCACTCCCATGCTGACGCCGCTGCCTGCCGGCCGAAATCAACCAGCCCGTTAACGTTGATCCGCCGCCGGGGTCTGTACTTCGCCTTCCATTGTAACTCTGCGCACTTCCAGTGGCGGTGGGCCTGCTATATCCGCTCTTCGAGAACTTCATCTCGCCGGTTATCGCTACTATGGCGCTGCCGTTCATCGGCATGATCGCGAACGCTTCCTGCTTTCGTTCCACGCAACTTTGACCGGGCCTCCCGTTGCATGCGAATAAGATTCCATGACGATTTATGATTGGATGCCGCATGAGGCATTCCGCTTGGCACGCCGACTCGTGCTACCCCCGGGGGGAGCTCTCTTCCGCTGCGGAGACGAGGCGATAGGCCTCTTCGTTGTTGAGAGCGGTGAAGTGCGTCTGTCCCGGGTCGACATCGACGGGCGTGAGATCATCCTCTTCCGGGCGCACGACGGGGACGTACTCGCCGAGGCGTCCCTGTTTTCGGATGTGTACCACTGCGACGCTACAGCGGCGGCCCCAACCGTGGTGCGACTGTTCCCAAAGATGGCCCTGCTGGACGCTTTGGACCGCGATCCGCTGGTGGCCCGAAGCTTTATGGCCCTGCTGGCGCGCCAGGTTATGTCGCTCCGAACCCGCCTGGAGAACCGCAATCTCAAGACCGCGCGGGAGCGTGTCATTCATCATCTCACGCTGCACGCGGAGGGCCAGGGCCGCTCCGTTGCGATCACGGGCAACCTCAAGGCCATGGCCGCGGAGCTCGGGCTCTCCCATGAAAGCCTCTACCGCGCCCTCGCGGCTCTTGAGGCAGAGGGGGCCATTGCCCGGTCCGGACACGAGATCCGACTCCTTTTCTGACGCCGTATGATCACGATCATAGGAGACCCCGGCAGTGGGCGGTATGTCGGACCGAGATCAACAACCGGGGCTTCCCATGACCGCCAGCCGTTCCACCGTAGTCGTCATTCTTCTACTTGCCACGTCGCCTGTCCTCGCGCAGCACCAGCATTCCCAGCTCACCGCGACCAGCTATGCCGGGTTCGAGAAGCGCGAGATCAAGGCGCTTTCGGAGCAGCAGGCCGCCGACCTGAAGGCTGGGCAGGGCATGGGCTTGGCGCTGGCGGCGGAGCTGAATGGATATCCCGGACCGGTCCATGTCCTGGAGCTGACGGACAGCCTGGGGCTCAGCAGCCAGCAGCGGACGCGGACCCAGGAACTCTACGAGGCAATGAGAGCCGAAACCATCCCGCTCGGAGAGCGCCTCATCGATCAGGAGGCCGAGCTCGACCGCTTGTTCGCCGGACGTCAGGTGACGCCGTCGAACCTCGCCGCCGCGACCGACGCCATCGGGCAGACGCAGGGGACGCTGAGGGCGGCGCACCTGAAGTACCATCTGACGACCGCGGCTTTGCTCACCGCCGAACAGATCCGGCGGTACAACGAGCTGCGGGGTTATGGAAGCCCCGGCGTCCGAGGCACCGCCGGTCACGCTCACTGAGTACGTTCGGCCCGATCAGGCCGTCGCCGGGCGGCAAAGCCCCCGCGGCTCGCGGGGCTTTGCCACATCATTGGTTTCCTTCCTTGGTCGCGTTCTTCTTAAGCCAATCCTTCATCTCGGCGATCTCCTGCCCCTGCTCCTTGATTACCTTCTCGGCCATCTTTTTGGCTTCGGCGTTGTCGCCGGTCTTCAGGACGACTTGTGCCATATCGATGGCGCTCTGGTGGTGAGGGATCATCCCGCAGATGAAGGCGACGTCAGAGTCCTTGATCATGTGGGCCGTCATCATCGGACCATGCATCTTCATCATCGTCTCCATATAGCCCTTCTGGGCCTCGTTCATGTTGGCCATCATGCCCTGCATGTTCTGGTGCATGCCTTGCATGTCCATGCCCTGCATGTTCTGCATCTGCCCGCCGGCTCGCGCCGCGGTCCGGCACTCCTCCGGCAGGCTGTCGGCTGACATGGCCATCTGGCCGCCAGAGGGATGCTGCATCTGGGTCTGCTGGGCCCAGGCGCCCCATGCCGTGACGGAGGCAAGCGCAGTCGCGAGAGCGATCATTCGGATGGTCATCTTATTTCCTTTCGGTTGTTGGTGGGGATTAGGCTGCCATTTTGCGGCAGCTCTCGGCGCAGCGACGGCACTGGTCGACACACTCCTGCATGTCGCCAACCTGCTCGCAGGATTTTGCGCACTCTTCGCAGATCTCGGCGCATTCCCGGCAGGTGTGCTTGTGGTGCGGCGAGTTCATCAGCATGAAGTGGGCTGAGGTCTTACAGATCTCGGCGCAGGCCATCATGAGGCGGAAGTGGCCAGGCTCCACGTGCTTGCCGCCTTGCTCCAAGCAGTGGGTCATCGCCATGCCGAAGCAGGTCTGGTAGCAGCGCAGGCATTCGTCGATGCAGGACTGCATCTCGGGGGACATCTGGTGCATGTCCAACTCCTAGTTTCCAGGCGCCAAAGGTTTGTCAGCTCATGCCGACGCGGCGCCTGACGCGCCAGCCGGGCCGGCTCTCGGGACGAGCGGTGTGCCCACTCCGCTTGGGATCAGGCGCGTTTCGGCGGGCGGTCGATCCCGGATAGCATTGCCAGCACAGGTGTCAGGTCCGGCGGGATCGGGACGGATTCGGACAGCGGCAAGGCATGGGCCGCACTGCCGAACGCTGGAACGACAGCCATGATGCAGCCAGGGTGGCAGCAGGCCTGCCCCGACGCATGGGACTTGGACGGAGTGCCATGCTGGTGGTCGGTGTGACTGTGTACCTCCAGCGTGACCTGTACCGCGTGGGCCGACAGGCTTGGACGGACGGGTGCCGTTTGGGCGACCGCATGCCAGGGCACGCTTGCGAGACCGGAGGCGACCAATACGACCATCAGGCGGCGGAGCATGAGGCGAAGGCAGGCCACGGCACGATCCTTGGGGTTCATGCCGGAAACGGACACCCGGGTGATCGGTTCCCGATGCCGGAGGCTGCCCATCCTTTTCCCTGACGTGAAAAAGGCGCTTGACCTTGCCATCGTTGGAAGGCGCACGGTTCATCCATCGCCATCATAAACGGAGAGAATGCCATGTGCGGATGCAGCACCCACCAGACCCAAGCCACCCAAACTGTCGAACGTGATCCGGCCGCCCTGACCCTGCGGGTTGAGGACATGACCTGTGGCCACTGCGCCGGGACGATCAAGACGGCCATTGAGACGAGTCTTCCTGGCACGAGCGTTGAAGCGGATCCGGCCTCCAAGCTTGTATCGGTGCGTGGCAGCACCGATCTGACCACCATCCAAGCCCTCGTGATCGAGGCTGGCTACACTCCGACCGCAGCTTGAAGGAGAACTCCATGCTGGACCGCCGCCGTTTTCTCACCGTTCTCGGCGCTGCGGGGGCGGTACTGGGCATGCGGCCCGCCGTCGCCGAGGCGGGCCTGCCGAAAGTCGCTGTGAGCAAGGACCCGTCTTGCGGGTGCTGTTCCGGGTGGATCGCGCATATTAAGGCAGCTGGCTTTCCGGTCGAGGTCCACGAGACGCCTGAGGTCAATCGGGTGAAGGTCCGGCTCGGCGTCCCAAATTCTCTCGCTTCCTGCCATACGGCGGAAGTCGGCGGCTATGTCATCGAGGGCCACGTACCGGCAGAGGCCATCAAGCGCCTGCTGGCGGACAAGCCCCAGGCGAAAGGCCTGGCCGTCCCGGGAATGCCTATCGGCTCTCCAGGCATGGAGGTGAAAGGTGCCGATCCGGACACTTATGAAGTTGTCCTGTTCGGACCGTCAGGCCAGACAACCTTCGCGCGGTACCAAGGCACCCGCCCAGTCTGACCTTCTAGCACTCCATCCCGGTCCAGTTGGATCTGGGGCGGCACGCTCGTCTTGACGTGCCTCAATGCTCTTAAGGCCAAGCCATGAAAGCCTGAACCATCGTGGAGTGTTTCTGATGGCGGCGTTATTACAAACCATTCTTTTGGTAGCCGGCCTCCTCATGGCCGTGCCCAACCCTGCAGCCAGCGAGCCGTGCCAGCACAGCCCAGCGTTCGCGACCACCGTCAGTGCGCCATCGGCGCACGACGCTGCTAACCATGCGCCCGCCGCGGCATGCCCCCAAGGCATGGCGCCGTGCTGGAGCCACTGTTCGCAGGTGCCGCCAACCGCCTTCACCCTCGCCCTAGCGGCTCCAATGTCGCGCGCCCCGTTCATCAGGGACATCACCTATAGCGCCCAGGACGGTCCAACCCGGCCTCTTCCTCCGCCCAAGCTCTTTTCCTGATCGTCATCACCCTCAATCCCTGATGCAATCGGAGAAGACAAATGTCGTTGTATATGAATCGCCGCAGCTTCCTTTCGGCGGCCGCCTTCGCCTCCCTAACGGCCACATCGATTGGCCGAGGCCTAGCCCAGACGCCCGTCGCCACGGGTGCTGCCCCTTCCGCGCTCAAGCAGCTTCGGGTCGTGAAGCGCACCATCGAGGTCAACCGTCGGTCCGCCAGCGTGTACGGCCTGCTCGGACCGGGCGGCAAACCCGGCCTGACTTTCACCGAGGGCGACGAGTTCCGCGTTCGGCTCGTAAACGAGGCCGGCGAACCGACCACGATTCATTGGCATGGCCTGACCCCGACCTGGACCGCCGACGGCGTCGCAGGCTCGCCCCTGCCGATGATCGCCGCCGGCGAGGCGAGAGAATACAGTTTTCCTGTTGGTGCGGCCGGAACCCATTGGATGCATGCCCACACCCTGCAGGAGCAGGCCTTGCTGGCCGCTCCCCTGATCGTGCGTGACCGCCGGCCGGCAGACGAGCAAGAAGTTGTTGTCCTGCTCCACGACTTCTCGTTCACGCCCGCTGAGGAATTGCTCGCACGCCTCAAGCAGGGTGGCGGGCACGGCATGGGCCTCGGCAGCGCCGGTCCCGGCGGAATGAACGCTGCGAACAGGAGTGGCATGGATCATGCGAGCATGGGTCACGGTACAATGGCTCCTGGCACGCCACAGGCGATGAGCCAGGGAGGCGGCCACGGGGGCTCCACGGCTGCCATGCCGATGGACGTCAATGACATCGAGTACGACGCTTATCTGGCCAATGACCGCACTCTCGACGACCCGGAGGTCGTGCGAGTGGACACAGGTGCGCAAGTGCGGCTGCGGATCATCAACGGAGCCACCGCGACAGGTTTCACAATCGACACCGGGCGTGTGGAAGCACGGCTGGTCGCGGTCGATGGGCAGTCGGTTGTTCCGGTCTCAGGGCGCCTCTTCCCGGTAACGATGGGCCAGAGGATCGACCTTGTTCTTGAGATGCCGAAGGACAATCAGGGCGTGCCCATCCTAGCTCTGCGCGAAAACGCGCCGGAGCGGACCGGCATCATACTTGCGACCGCAGCCGCTCGCGTCGAGAAGCTTGCCACCACCGGAGAGCGCAAAGGTCCTGTCCTCGGACTCGACCTCGAGCGGCAGTTACGGGCCACGACGCCTTTGAGCCCCCGTGCCGTGAGCCGCACGATCACGACCGAGCTGCAGGGCACCATGGTGGGTTATGCCTGGAGTCAGACCGGCTTCGAAAGGCCTGTCCGGGTCCGCAGGGGCGAGCGCGTGGCAATTACCATGCGTAACGCCAGCATGATGGCTCACCCGATGCATCTTCATGGGCACCGCTTCCAGGTCCTCAGCACCGATGGGACTCAGGTGGTGGGAGCAGTGAGGGACACTGTTCTGATTCCGCCCGGAAGCACAGTGACGGTTGGCTTCGATGCTGATAACGCGGGCACATTCGCGTTCCACTGCCATCATCTCTACCACATGGCAGCCGGCATGATGGGCTTCATCGCCTATGATGGCGGCGCTGGGTGATCCGGGGCTGACCGGCTGGGATCCGTTGTGAACCCGGCCGCCGGCTGTCTAGCGCCCAATCTCCACCACGAGGGCGCATGATCCCGTCTGAAGCGGATAGCACGAGGCTCAGATCGCTTGTCGCACTCCCTTGCGGTCTGGGCCAACGTCGACACCTGCTACAGCAGGCGCGAGAGCGAGAGCACCCATGAGGCCGAATGTGAAGCGGGCGACGACCGCACGGAAGGAGCGGAGATCGAGTTACCAGGCAGGGACAATGGCGGTCACCCGAGAAGCGCCCGCCCGTCTGTCAGAAGCCACAAGGACGTTCGCAAGCTTTGGCCGCAATCCAAACACCATAGATGGTCCAATCGGAAGGCTTGCGTCAGTCCTGGCCACAGGTTGCGGCAGCGGCTCACCACAATGCCGGGAATCTGCGCAGCGGGAGCGGTAACGCTTACCACTGATGGCGGGCAGTCTCTCTCCGCCAGACTTGGCGGGATCATGCCCAATACTCAATAACGGCAGCGAGCCCTCTGCGGTCGCAGGAAAATGAATACCAATCCTTGAATTGACGGCTTGACCTTCCCATCGTTGGAACCATTAGAAGACTAGCCAACGGTTCCGACCAGGAGATTCCAATGGCTGACACGAAAAAGGCTACCTCAGGCACAGTGATCGATATTCCCGTCCAAGGGATGACCTGTGCTTCATGCGTGGGCCGGGTTGAAAAGGCAATCCGTGCGGTCGACGGGGTCGCCTCGGCATCCGTAAACTTAGCGACAGAGCGCGCGAACATTTCGTTTGGCTCTGCCAATGCCAACCCGCAAGCTGTCGTTGAGGCGATCCGGAAAGTTGGCTACGAGCCGACACCGGCCGCCGCAGATCTCAAGATCGCTGGAATGACCTGCGCTTCCTGCGTTGCTCGGGTTGAGAAAGCCCTGAAGCGAGTGCCTGGTGTTGTCGAGGCGACCGTTAATCTGGCGACTGAACGGGCGTCCGTGCGGTTTTTCGGCTCTGCGGGTACGATTGCCCAGCTTATCGCGGCAGTCCAGCAAACCGGCTACGAGGCGGAGGAAGTCCGCGCCGATGTCGACCGGACCGATGAGGAGAAGGCTGCGCGCGAGGCTGAGATCGCGTCCCTCCGGCGCTCGCTCATCATAGCGGCCCTCCTGACGCTACCAGTTTTTGCCCTTGAGATGGGCTCGCATTTCATCCCCGGCGTCCATGAATGGGTGATGGACACCATCGGCCATCGGGAGAGCCGGTACCTTCAATTTGCTCTCACAACGGTAGTTCTGTTCGGGCCCGGTCTTCGCTTCTTCCTGAAGGGCGTTCCTGCTCTTCTGCGCCGTGCTCCCGATATGAATTCGCTGGTCGCACTCGGCACTGCCGCCGCCTACGGCTACTCGATCGTCGCGACCTTCGCCTCCGGCATCCTGCCCCAGGGCACGGCAAACGTGTACTACGAGGCAGCCGCTGTGATTGTGACCTTAATCCTGCTCGGACGGTACCTGGAAGCCAAGGCAAAGGGCCGGACCTCAGAGGCGATCAAGCGCCTGATGGGACTGAGCCCAAAGACCGCGCGGGTACTGCGTGACGGCAATGTCATCGAGGTTCCCGTTGCGGAAGTGCGGGCTGGCGATTTCGTCCAGGTTCGGCCTGGCGAGAAGGTTCCCGTGGACGGCGAGGTTACGGAGGGGTCTTCGTTTGTCGATGAGTCCATGATCACCGGTGAGCCGATCCCTGTGCAGAAAGCGCAGGGGGCTTCCGTCGTCGGCGGCACGATCAACAAGACGGGCAGCTTTACGTTCCGAGCGACCAAGGTGGGAGCCGACACCGTCCTCGCCCAGATCATTCGCATGGTTGAGGCCGCCCAAGGATCTAAGCTTCCGATTCAGGCCCTGGTCGATAAGGTGACGACGTGGTTCGTGCCTGCGGTCATGGCTGCGGCAGCGCTGACATTCCTGGTCTGGCTCGTCTTCGGCCCGGACCCTGCGCTCAGCTTCGCCCTGGTGAATGCGGTTGCCGTTCTCATTATTGCGTGCCCGTGTGCCATGGGACTGGCAACGCCAACGTCAATCATGGTTGGCACGGGTCGAGCCGCGGAACTCGGTGTTCTGTTCCGGCAGGGTGAGGCCTTGCAGAGCCTGAAGGCCGTTGAAGTCGTGGCGTTCGACAAGACAGGCACTCTCACCAAGGGGCATCCCGAACTGACCGATCTGATCACGGCTCCGGATTTTGCTGAAGCGGATGTGCTCGCCCTTGTCGCCGCCGTGGAAACCCGCTCCGAGCACCCAATTGGCGAAGCCATCGTCGAGGCTGCCAAAAAGCGTGACATCACGCTCACTTCAGTCGACAACTTCGACGCCGTTCCGGGTTTTGGCGTGGCGGCAAGCGTCGACGGGCGCAGGGTCGAGATCGGCGCGGACCGTTACATGACGCGGCTCGGATACGCCATCGAGGCGTTTGCGTCCGCTGCCGACCGGCTTGCCGGAGAGGGCAAGAGCCCACTCTACGCGGCGATTGATGGCCGGTTGGCGGCCATCATCGCGGTGGCTGATCCGATCAAACCCTCGACGCCGGAAGCTGTGGCGGCACTCCACCGGCTCGGCCTCAAGGTCGCGATGATCACGGGCGACAATCGCCGAACCGCCGAGGCCATCGCCCGCCAGGTCGGCATCGACGAAGTCGTGGCCGAGGTACTCCCCGACGGCAAGGTCGCGGCAGTCGATCGGCTGCGGCAGAATGGTCGTCAGGTGGCCTTCGTCGGAGACGGCATCAATGATGCCCCAGCGCTCGCCAAGGCCGACGTTGGGCTCGCGATCGGCACCGGCACGGATATCGCCATCGAGAGCGCCGACGTGGTGCTGATGTCGGGCGATCTGCGCGGCGTCGCAAACGCCATTGCCTTGTCCGGGGCGACCATCCGGAACATCAAGCAGAACCTGTTCTGGGCCTTTGCCTATAACGTCGTGCTGATCCCGGTGGCCGCTGGCGTCCTGTTTCCAGTCAATGGCACCCTGCTGTCTCCGATGGTTGCCGCGGGCGCCATGGCTCTCTCCAGCGTATTTGTCCTTGGCAATGCGCTCCGCCTGCGAGGCTTCAAACCGCTGCTCGGTGTCGGGGCCACTCCCGGCACGGCATCGATCGCGGCTACACGGCTCGCTCCAGGCGAATGATCTATCCGGCCCGCTCGCGGAGCGGGCCGGATCTGCTTTCTGAGGAGATTCTCAAATGAATATTGGACAAGCCTCTGAAGCCTCGGGTGTCTCCGCCAAGATGATCCGTTACTATGAGTCGATTGGCTTGATCCCGAAGCCGGTCCGCACTGAAGCGGGATACCGGGTCTACTCCGACAATGACGTTCACACCTTGGGCTTCATTCGACGTGCCCGCGATCTCGGCTTCTCGGTTGAGCAGATCACAGAACTTGTTGCACTGTGGCGCGACCGCGATCGTGCCAGCACGGACGTAAACCGAATTGCCCTTGAGCATGTGGATGTCCTGGAGCGCAAGGTGCGGGAGCTTCAGGAAATGGCGGTGACCCTTAAGCATCTTGCGAAACACTGCCACGGCGACAGGCGTCCTGAGTGTCCAATCATCGAAGGCCTTCAGGGGAACAGTGCTACGGCAGCCGCCGAACTGCACCTGACTCCTCAATTCGGGGCGGCAAGCCTTCAACCCGTTCGCCGGGCGTCAGCGGGCAAGCGAGTCCGGCATTAGGCCCAATGGCGCCAACATCAGACAGGCCGCAGCCGTGCGTCTCATAGAAGAGCCGAATGGCGGGAGCTTCGAGATCGGAGGATGACGTGGGCCACCGACTACAAGGATCCATCGGCTGTGTCGCTGTCTTAGTGGCTGCTTCCGCGCACCCCGCTCTGGCCTCGCTTCACCAGAACGATGAAAGCACTGAGGCCAAGCGAGTTGAGAGGATCATTCTGTCCCTGCCAAAGCCTCCTCCGCTCGAGGGGCTCATCGGATTGGAAGCCTACCGACCGAAAGGACGCGGTTCCTACCTGCCTCTGATCGCGAAGGAGGCCGAGCGCCACGGATTACCGACAGCTGTTGCGGATTCTGTCGTCATGGTCGAAAGCGCCTACGATCCATCCGTCATCGGAACGGTCGGGGAGCTCGGGCTTATGCAGGTCCGTCCCGGCACGGCAGCGATGCTGGGTTTTACTGGCCCCAAGGAGACGTTGGCCGACCCTCAGATTAACATCCGCTACGGTGTCGAGTATCTTGCCAAGGCTTGGCGCCTCACGGGTGGCGATTTATGCCGCGCGCTCATGAAATACCGGGCAGGCCATGGAGAGGAGCGAATGACGCCCCGCTCGGTTGAGTATTGCCGGAGAGCCCGGGTTCATCTCACCGCCATCGGCTCGCCCTTGGCCCATCAAGGGCCTGCAGACCCTGCAGGGCTTGCAGCTCTACCGATGCAGGTTGCCTCCGCCCAGTCACTGCCGCTGGAGCGCGAGCCTCGCTTGACAATCCAGGAACAGCGCAGGGCGGCTCTCCAGCGTGAGCTTATCAAACGTTTCATCATTTCGGTTGCAAACGTCGGTTCACAAAGTAAAGCCGAGGTGCTCAAACGAGCAGGCAGGCTGTCCAAGGCTGCGGAAGCTGATGTCAGAGGGAAGCGGACTGTTTCATTGGAACGGGGGCCATAGTGCGGTGGCAAGCAACCGCGCCATAGAGCGCTGGAAACCCACTAAATGGACTAACAGGATGGCCGTGGCAGGCTGATTGGGCATCAGCCCCAGCCAGCAGCTGATCAGCAGGTGGTCGGGAATGCGGGGTTCCTTGCGGTGTGCCATGCGATGTCTCCTTCCAGATCATCGTAATGGCCCCACACGAAATTCCCGATAGTCCCGCGATCCCGGGTGGTGAACTGACCGAAGCTGGAACTGATTACCCCGCTACCTTGTATATCTCGGCAAGGTCGCATAAGTCCCAGTTCCCTCCAGTCAACACCGCGCAAACTTTTTCATCAGGCTTGACTTCTATGGCGCCCGCCAACAAAGCCCCGACACCAATCGAGGCGGCTGGCTCAGCGATCAATTTAACATCCTTGGCAAGAGTACACATGCCGGCGATGATGTGCTCGTCTTCCACGAGAACAATCTCGTCCACATACTTTTCGATAATTGGATACGGGTTTTGACCCGGAACGCTTATCCTCAGGCCATCCGCAATCGTGTTCTTTAAGGGAAGCGATGTGCGCTCCTTGTTTATCCGGCTGTGAAAATACTTCGGTGTCAAGGCAGGCTCTGCCCCGACAACGCGCACCGATGGTTTCGTTTCTTTGATAGCGGTAGCAATTCCCGAGATAAGGCCCCCGCCGCCTACGGGAACAATGACCGTGTCTACATCGTCCAAGTCCTGCAGAATTTCACACCCTATTGTTCCCTGACCGGCCATCACCACGGGGTCTTCAAAAGCGTGAACAGCCGCGTATTTGTTTTCCTCAGCGATTTCATACACCCTCTTCCATCTGGCAGCGGTGTCGCCATCGAAAAGAATGACCTCTGCCCCGAGGGCTTTTGTGTTTTCGATTTTGATTTTTGGCGTTGTGACCGGAAGGACCAATATCGCTTTCACGCCCAGCATCCTGGCGGCATAAGCAAGCCCTTGGGCATGATTGCCCGACGATGTGGCAATCATGCCTTTTGCGATCTCTTCTCTCGAGAGCGAAAGGGCCTTGTTCAGGGCGCCGCGAATTTTGAATGCGCCGGTAATCTGCAGGGTTTCGGGTTTGAGATAAAGCTGACAACCAACAGCATTCTCTATTTTTTCCGCACGCAATAGCGGTGTGTGCCTGATGTGGGGTTTCAGCCGTTCCTGAGCTTCACGGATGTCCTGAATGGTGGGGTAGTTGCGCATAGTGATCACTCAAAGAACTGAAAGAAAGTGCCAACGTTATTATCTATTGCATTCTGATAGATTTTGCTGGCTGTCGTATTGTCCTGTATGGCCATCCCAGTGGAATCGAAGATCGTGATTTCTTCATCACTTTCTCGTCCCGGCTTCCTTCCCAACAAGATCTCGCCGATCTCTGCATGGATGTCGTCTTTGGTGATGATATTTCTATTCAGCGGGTGCCAGGTCTCGCCCTTTTCGGTGCATTGCGCGATCGAGTCGACGATGATTTTCGCGTTCCTGAAGAGCTCCGGATCCAGCTCCTGTTTGCCACGTTGATCTGTGCCGATTGCAACGATGTGTGTGCCGGGCTTCACCCAATCCGCTTCCACAAGGTTCCCTTTTCCCCGGGTCGTCGTAATCAAGATATCGGCTACCCCAACCGCGTCCTTCTTGGAGCTTGCGAGGATGACAGGAATGCCGAATTCGCGTTCGATGTCCGTCTTGTATTTGGAAAGCGAATCCGGGGTGCGACTCCAAGCGTGGATCTCTTCGATCTTCATGACCTCGTTGATCGCCCGGATTTGCATCCTCGCCTGATTGCCTGTGCCGATCGATGCGATTGTCCTGGCGTTCTTTCTCGCCAGTGCTTTGACGGAAACGGCTCCAGACGCCCCGGTTCTGAGGCTAGTGATCAAGCTTCCATCCATGATGCAAATCAACGCACAGCTCCTGGCATCAAACAGGAGAATGGTGCCCATGCTATTCGGCACGCCGTGTTCTGCCGGGTTGTTGGTGAACCCTCCAGAGTGCGCTTTCATGGAGATGATTTCATTGAATTTGTAATAGCCAAGCTTGAAGTCAATTTCTCCACGGAGAGAGGGGAGATGTATCCCGATATAGTCAGGTTGTTCCACCTGATCACTGCTGAAGGCTTTGTAAGCGTCTTCCACCGCGCCGATGGCTTCCGTCATACCGATTAGCCGTCTTACCTCATCCTTCTTAAGCAGCAGCGTTTTCATTAATAATACCTACTGGTTTTGAAGTCGGGGCCTACGCCACACGCCCGCGGCCGGAGCGTGACACTTTTGCCATCGGCTCGCCTGGTGCTGACTGGTCCACGTGCAAGCACTATCGCACTGGGTACGCAGCACAAAATGTCGAATGAGCCCTGCATACCCAATTTCCGATGGCTTTCTCCCCCGATCTGCGAAAGCACCTGCTAAGACCCTCTGGCCAACATGATGCCGCTATCGTTTCGATGGCGCGTCAACTCGAACCGCTGCCCATGCTAGCCTGACAAGCATCGTCAGAGTTCTCAGGTTGGGCGTTCGCCGATCAAAGAGCCACACCGAAAGATGGCGGGCAGCCGTCAGCACGACCTCTGTGCGTTCTCATGGAATAAGCAGCTTTGCCGTTGGGCCAATAAATAACCTTGAAACCTGAGGCAGTATCGATCATGTGATCCGAGGCGGCTGTTCTGAGCGGCCCCGATGTGAAAGTGTTGAGTATGGCACTTTGGCTGGCCCTTTCCCGGTTGCTCACGATCTTGGCGGTCGTGAGCCTTGTTGTCGTCGGTGGCTCGTCCGCCGCGTCGGCAGGGGCTAGCTCAAATGCGCCTGCCGTGACGGCAGCGGATGATATGTCCTGCTGCGACCAGCCGCCGCCCGACTGCAGCGACATGAAAGCCTGCCCCATCGCGGTGCTTTGTATCGCCAAGTGCCCCCAGAGTATGCCGACGGCTGACTGGGTGGTGGTTCGCGCTGCGCTCGCCGCGGAGCTCGTGCCTTATTTCGCGCAATTTGGCGACAGCCTGCCCGCGCCGCCTCCGGATCATCCCCCCAAAGCCTAGTTCCTGCACCGGCGTCCCCGCCGGCTGGTGTCGCCGCGTGACCGTGCGTCACGGGGTTTGATCGCGCATTGAATGGCGTCCCTCGGCAGCGCCTGCGATGCCCTCGATATGCATGACTAGGTTACAGACAAATGTTTCTCCTCACCAAAGGACGTGCCCTTCTGGCTGCGTTCCTAGGGCTGGCCACGGTCGGAGCGGCCTTCCTCGGCCTCATGACGATGGATCGGGCGGCCCTGCCGGCCTGGATCCCGCCGTCCGTGGTTCAGGCCCTGCCAAACCGTCCAATTCTCCCGGGCTGGATTCCGAATTCCTGGGATCAGGTGAAGGCGCAACTCGGGTTCGCCGATACTGGCACGTTGCCCCCCGTCTCGGCCGCGGAACTCAAGGACTATGCCTTTGAGCTTGTTCGAGGCGAGGTGAGGCTGGGTGACGCGACGGTGGATGCGCGCCTCGTTGACAAGCGTTCCGGGAGGCCCGTCCCGGATGCGGTGATTTTCGCGCAGTGGATCGACATGGCTCCCGACGGCATGCCGACGATGACAGCCGCCATCAAGCTGATGCCGTCTCCTGAGCCCGGGACCTACCGGTTCAAGACCAACCTGACGATGGAGGGCGGCTGGCAACTCTCACTGGCCGCAAAGGTGCAGGGCCAGACCGGTACCGTCCAAACCCGGCTCGTGCTCAAGGCGGTGCAGTGATGGATCAGACGACGCAATCCCACGACTTCGAGCCCTGCGAGCGCCGGCCTGTGGACGGCAAGCGGTCATCCAGGCGCCTTCTGAACGCTGCTTT
The DNA here is from genome assembly GCF_002741015.1 of Microvirga ossetica. NCBI lineage: Bacteria > Pseudomonadati > Pseudomonadota > Alphaproteobacteria > Hyphomicrobiales > Methylobacteriaceae > Microvirga > Microvirga ossetica. Next base: position 23,122 of record NZ_CP016619.1, read on the forward strand.
GGTGCTCCTGGCCCTTGGCGCGGGCATCTGGCTCGGCCTCCGGGCGGGCCAGGGCCGCCTCTCACCGCCTGGCGGCTTTGCGCTGTCGAGCTGGCTTGCCTCCGCTCCGGGAAGCAACGGCTCCTCTCCCGCGGCGTCCGGCCCCACGGTCTATTATCGCGACCCTGACGGCAAGCCCTTCTACTCCGCCGGGCCGATGAAGACGCATGATGGTCGGGATTACGTCGCCGTTCGGGCCAGTGAGGATGTGAGCTTCGGCGACAGGCAGAAGGATGCCGCGGTCAGCCCGACTGCGGCTGATCAAAGCAGCGGAAGGAAGGTCCTCTACTACCGCAATCCCATGGGGCTGCCGGATACCTCGCCGGTTCCCAAGAAGGACTCGATGGGGATGGATTACCTGCCCGTCTACGAGGGCGAGGCAGAGTATGGCTCGACCGTCACGGTTTCCCCCGGCAGGCTCCAGCGCACCGGCGTCCGGTCCGAGCCGGTCGAGCGCCGTGTCGTCACCCGATCGGTGCGGGCCCCTGGCACGATCAAGCTCGATGAGCGCCATGTGGCGGTCATCTCCTTGCGCTCGGAGAGCTTCATCGAAAAGGTCGAGAACGTCACGACGGGGGAGCGGGTGCGCGCCGGTCAGCCGCTCCTGCGGCTCTATTCGCCGGAGATCTCCGCCGCCAGCGCCCAGTACCTGAGCGTCCTCAATGACGGAAGCGGAACCGGCGGCGGCCGCGCCGTGATCCTTGAGGGAGCTCGCCGACGCCTGAAAAACCTCGACGTTCCGCCGGAGGCGCTGGCCGAGATCGAACGCGGGCGTAAGGTGCCGACCACGATCACTTGGTCGGCCCCACGGGACGGCCTCGTTCTGGAGCGCAGTGCGACGGACGGGATGCGGGCCATGCCGGGGGATGTCCTGTTCCGGATCGCCGACCTCTCGACGCTCTGGGTGCTCGCCGATGTGCTCGAACACGATCTCGGCGCCGTCCGGCCGGGCCAGGCCGTCACGATCCGCGTGCGCAGCCGGCCCGGCCAAGCTTTCCCTGGCAAAATCGGCCTGATCTACCCGCAGGTGAATCCGGAGACCCGGACAGCCCGGGTCCGGATCGAAATCCCGAACCCGGATGGCCTCCTGCTGCCGGACATGTACGCCGACGTTGAGATCGCGACTGGCGCCGCCGACCCTGTTGTGGCCGTACCTGACAGCGCGCTCATCGACACCGGCACACGTCAGGTCGTGATCGTCGACAAGGGCGAGGGCCGCTTCGAGCCGCGTCAGGTCACGGTGGGCGTCAGCGGCAACGGCTTCGTCGAGATCCGCGAGGGCGTGGCGCCGGGCGACCAGGTGGTCGTGTCGGCCAATTTCCTCATTGACGCCGAAAGCAACCTGAAGGCCGCGCTCCAGAGCATGGCGGCTCCTGTCGAGGAGAAGGCCCAATGATCGCCCGCCTCATCGCGTGGTCATCCCGTAACCTTATGCTTGTCCTGATCGGGACGGTGTTCGCTGTTGCGGCGGGTCTGTACTCCCTGCGAAGCCTGCCACTTGACGCCATCCCGGACCTCTCCGACGTGCAGGTCATCGTCTACACAGAGTACCCGGGTCAGGCGCCCCAGGTCGTGGAGGACCAGGTCACCTATCCGCTCACCACGGCCATGCTGACGGTGCCGAAATCGAAGGTGGTGCGAGGCTTCTCGTTCTTCGGCGTTTCGTTCGTCTACATCATCTTCGAGGACGGGACCGACGCGTACTGGGCCCGCTCACGCGTGCTGGAGTATCTGAATGCGGCTGCACGGCGTCTGCCCGCTGGCGTCACCCCGAGCCTAGGACCGGACGCCACCGGCGTGGGCTGGGTCTACCAGTATGCCGTGATGGCCAAGAACATGACCTTGGCCGAGCTGCGGTCGTTGCAGGACTGGGTGATCCGGTTCGCCGCCGCAAAGGGCGAAGGCGTCGCGGAGGTCGCAAGCGTCGGCGGGTTTGTCAAGCAGTACAACGTCGTCGTGGACCCACGGCGGCTGCGCGCCCAGGGCGTCTCGCTTCGAGCGCTGCGCGAAGCGATCCGCACCAGCAACGCCGATGTCGGTGGGCGCACGGTCGAACTCTCCGAGTTCGAGTTCATGGTCCGTGGACGCGGCTATCTCAAGAGCATCCAGGACATCGAGAGCATCGTCCTCAAGACGGACGCTGGCACGCCATTGCGTCTCGGCGATGTCGCGCGTGTCGAGATCGGACCTGACGAGCGGCGCGGTATCACCGAGCTCAATGGCGAGGGCGAGGTCGCCAGCGGCATCGTCCTGCAGCGCTTCGGAGCCAACGCGCTCAACGTGATCGAGAGCGTGAAGGCGCGGCTCGCCGAGGTCGCTTCGAGTTTGCCGAAGGGCACCGAGATCGTTCCCGTCTATGACCGCTCGCAGCTGATCGAGGCCGCCATCGAGACGCTCAAGGGGACGCTCATTGAGGAGAGCGTCATCGTTGCCTTGGTCTGCGTCGTATTTCTGCTCCACCTGCGCAGCGCTCTGGTTGCCATCCTCATGCTGCCCGTCGGCATCCTCATGGCCTTCGGCGCCATGAAGCTCCTTGGGCTTGGGTCCAACATCATGAGCCTGGGCGGCATCGCCATCGCGGTCGGCGCGATGATCGATGCGGCCATCGTGATGATCGAGAACGCCCACAAACACCTGGAGCGGGCACCACCGGACCAGCCTCGCGTCGAGATCCTGATCAAGGCCGCGAACGAGGTTGGGCCGGCCCTGTTCTTCAGCCTGCTGATCATCACGGTCTCATTCCTGCCGATCTTCACGCTGGAGGCGCAGGAGGGGCGCCTGTTTGGCCCGCTCGCGTTCACCAAGACCTTCGCGATGGCAGCGGCGGCCATCCTGTCCGTGACGCTGGTCCCCGCGCTGATGGTAATCTTCGTGCGCGGGCGGATCGTCCCGGAGCACCGCAATCCAATCAACCGCTTCCTGATCTGGATCTACAGACCTGTGATCCGTGGCGTTCTCAAGGCCAAAGTCCTCACCATTGTGCTCGCCCTCGTGGCGCTCGGCGTAACGGTCTGGCCGGCCCGCCAGCTTGGCTCCGAGTTCATGCCGGCCCTGAACGAGGGTACCTTGATGTACATGCCCACCACCTTGCCGGGCCTGTCGATCACCAAGGCGGCCGATCTCATGCAGACGCAGGACCGGATCATCAAGTCGTTCCCGGAGGTGGCCTCCGTCTACGCGAAGGCGGGACGAGCTCTGACTGCCACCGATCCCGCGCCGATCGAGATGTTCGAGACGATCATCACCCTGAAGCCAAAGAGCGAATGGCGGCTTGGCGTTACCATCGACAGCCTCAAGGCCGAGATGGACAAAGCGCTGCAGTTTCCAGGCGTGTCGAACGCCTGGACCATGCCGATCCAAGCGCGCATCGACATGCTCTCGACCGGCATCCGCACGCCCGTGGGCATCAAGGTGTTCGGCACCGACCTTGCCGAGATGGAGCAAATCGCACGCCAGGTCGAGGCTGTGGTGAAGGCGGTGCCCGGCACGTCGAGCGCCTATGCCGAGCGCGTGATTGGAGGCTATTTCCTCGATATCGTGCCAGACCGGATCGGGCTTGGACGCTATGGCCTGACCGTCGGCGATGTACAGGACGTGATTGCCACGGCGCTCGGCGGCGAGATGGTCACCAACACCGTCGAGGGCCGTGAGCGCTACAGCGTCAACGTGCGCTATCCGCGCGAGCTGCGCTCAAACCCGCAGGCCATCGCCACCGAGGTGCAGGTGCCAATGCCAAACGGGGGCGCCGTGCCCTTAGGGGAAGTGGCGAGCGTCAAACTCACCCGCGGCGCGACCTCGATCCGGACGGAGAACGGCCAGCTCGCGGTCTACATCTTCGTCGACATCGTTGGACGCGACCTCGGCGGCTATGTCGCCGAGGCGCGGCAGGCGGTTGCGAATGAGGTCAAGTTCCCACCGGGATATTACGTTCAGTGGAGCGGCCAGTTCGAGTACCTTGAACGTGCCGAGGCGCGACTCAAGATCGTGGTGCCGGTCACGCTGCTGATCATCTTCCTGCTGCTTTATCTCAATTTCCAAGCCCTGACCGAAACGCTGATCGTAATGCTGTCGCTACCATTCTCACTGGTCGGTGGCATCTGGCTGATGTGGTGGCTCGGCTTTAACATGTCGGTCGCAGTCGCAGTGGGCTTCATCGCGTTGGCCGGTGTGGCTGCCGAAACCGGGGTCATCATGCTGATCTACCTCGATCATGCCCGGCAGGAAGTGCGGCAAGAGCGGGAGCGCCAAGGCCGTCCGTTCACCCGGGCTGATCTTTACGCGTCGATCATGATCGGTGCGGTGGAGCGCGTACGGCCCAAGATGATGACAGTCATTGCCATCATGGCGGGCCTGATCCCGATCCTGTGGAGCAACGGAACCGGATCTGAGATCATGCAGCGCATCGCCGTGCCAATGATCGGGGGCATGATCTCGTCGACCGTGCTGACGCTGGTGGTCATTCCGGCCATTTACGCGCTGATCAAGGGCCGCGGCCTGCCCCGCACCGCAAATGACGCCGGTGCGGTCTACGGGCCGGAAGGCCAGGAGCCTGCGCCGGAATGGTCCCGTGCCGCCGAATGACGGGCAGGAACATGGTCAGGTCATTTCTCATTACGTGTGATCAACAGGCGACGAGATCTGTCAAAGGCGGCGGCTCAACTCCTGGCGAATGCCTCCAGCAGTGGCGTCGGCGATGGCTCCCTCATTCATCTCGCGGCGGACCCCACAAATCCGAAACGGGCGTTCGTCGTCATGATTAGCGGGACGCTTGTTGGCAGCGTCGATCAGGGACAAACCTGGACCGCGCTTGGCCAACCCAACGCTTGAGGAGTGTTACCGATGACGGACATGGTAGGCAGCATGGACCGGTTAATGGCAGACATAGGGATGATTTGGTTTTTCGTCGTCATTGTCCCTGTGCTCGCAGCTACAGCGCTGCTCAAACATCGCCTCAGCAGGGGGTAACATGAGGAAGTTGAGGTTTTGGGGAGGCCTCCTGACGATCTTCCTTATCGCCGTGGCCGCATTCGGTTGGCGCGGCTACACACGGCTCTTAGGTCAAGACGATGCGGCCCAACTTACATTCGGCGCTAAGCTCTATGCCGAGCGTTGTACCGCGTGCCACGGCGCGAAGCTCGAGGGCCAAGCCAACTGGCAGGAGGCGCTGTCGAACGGCCACATGCCTGCACCACCACATGATGCCAACGGGCACACTTGGCATCACAGCGATGCGGAGCTGCTAACGATCACGAAGAAGGGTTTGGCAGCAGTCGTGCCGGGGTACGAAAGCGACATGCCGGCATTTGAGGGCTCACTGTCGGACGAAGAAATACGGGCGATCCTTGCCTTCATCAAAAGCACGTGGCCAAAGACCGAGCGTGAGTACCAGCAGGCCCGCAGCAGACCCGCCACATGATAGGGTTGGCAATGCTTAGCGCAGGATCCGGACGTGTTACACCACCACAAACCCGTACTTCCGGCTGCCTCAAGGCAGCACCCCAGCACCAGGCGGTGGGGCGCTGTACATCATTCAACGCGCATGATCCCCCACATGCCTTGCGGTACGTCCCAACGCAGCATACCGCTGCGGTAGGCGTAATCTCGGTCGTGACTGTCCGTGTACTCTGGAGCCGTGAATGCGAACGTTCTTACCGTGCCGCAACTGACGGCTGATTCTGACGAAACCCAGGGCACAGACTGTCCGGGCGGCACGAAGCGGTTCTCCTCCCATGCGACGCCATGGACGGTGAAGCTGTGGTGCCGCGGCTTATCGCAGGCACCCACCAGGTGAAGCCTTACCTCCGCCCCTTCCGGCACGTGCACGATTGGCGTTGCGGGATCAGGCCGCAGGTGCGTGTAGGGATTGCCTTGTGGGTCAAAAATCGGGCCGATCGGTTCTGAGCGGTAATTGAAGCCTTTCTGGCCCTGGTCCTCCTTCTCGCCCTCTCCGGTTGGCTCGTCCGGCGGGTCTGGCAGTGGGAAGCCGAAGTTGGTGCCCGCACCCTTCATGAAAAGGCGAAGGCCATCCTGCATGAGCAGGACCATGTGCTCTTCCCTCGCCCCCTTGCCGCCCACAACCGTCACCCGGGCTCTGTGCCATGCTCGCTTCGCGGTGGGACGCGCGGTCGTCTCACCGTGCTTGACCTCGAATGGGGTCGCGTCCTCCGGCAAAATCACCAGCGCTCCAATCAGGCCGTGGTGACGGTGGTTCCGGAAGTCCGCCATGTCCTGGAGCAGCACTGGTCCAAGCGGCTCCGGAGCGCCCACCGGGCGGGACGTGTCCCACCTATATTCCCTCTTCACCCCAGGCGGGATCGTCTGCACGGGGTTCAGGCCTACGTTGGCGCCATCGGACGTCCGGACGTTGTAGCGGACGAGGTCCGCGTGCATCGACACTTGGGATGACACGGGGCGGTGCGCCTGATCGAGCTCCACCGGAACCTCAGGCGCGTTGGGTTCGGGCTCCAGTGTTTCCCTAGGGGCAAGGACGATGCCGTTGGTCAGTTCCACCACCACGGTTTCGTTCTCTCTGCACCAGAGCACAAGCGGCTCCTGAACGTTGCTCTGAGCCGGTCCGGCCGACTTCCAGGAGCCGCCAGGCTCTTTGACGGCGGTGAGCCGGTACACCAGTCCGAATGGATCAACGATGTCCGAACGGTACGTCACCGGCTGCCGCTCGGCGCGAACCCGGAACCGGCGCTCCGCCGCCGGCATGGCGAGAACGGTTGCGCTTGGCCAAGCGATATCCTTCGGGACCGGCAGCTGGAAGGGCGTATCCGGCAACGGGCTCGGTCCCGGCAGCACGCGGATCAGGCCCCAGCACCCGAGCCAGAGGTCGTCGGCCCCAGACAATTTATACATGTGGTCGCCCCGGCCGATCGCGGGCTCGTTGATGAAGGTGAAGGCTTCCGAGATCCCGAGCGACTGCTGGTTGCGGATGGCGGAGTCGGTCTGCTCCCGGAAGCGCCTCCACCGCAGGCCATGGACCTGGAAGCTGTGCTGCTCTTCGTGCGAGCCCTGCAGGATGCGGATCCAGATTGGGTCGCCCTCGTAGGTCCTGAAGAGGGTCGTGTCGGGGTCGCCGTGCGTACCCGAGTTGAACCAGTAGGCGGGATCGCCGGGCCGCTCCCGGACGGGTGTATTGCGGTAATTGATCCCCATCACGCCTTGGTCGCCGTGCCCGCCAGGCCTGTCCGGCGGGTTAAGAGGCTCGTCAGCGCTGTTCCACAATGGAATGAAGTCCCCGATGCCGACGCAGAACTCCCGGAACCACCCGAATTCCCTGTCGTTCTTCACACGCACGGGATCGTCCTCGTGGCGCACGATCATCGCCTGGAGACCGGCAACGATTTCCCGCTCCGGGTCGACGTTGTGGAAGAACCTCGAGCCGGCCGGCTCCACGAGAAGGGCTCCGAAAAGCCCATGCTTCTGGCGGAGGTTGGCAAAGAGGTGGTCGTGAAAGAAGATCGTGCCGAACTCCCGGTCGGCCCACCAGCGGTAGACCATCTTCCTGCCGTGCCGTACGCCACTCATGTAGTTCCAGCCCGTGGCCGCGCCGTCGGCGCAGATCGGGTCGAACTTGACCATATGGACGTGGCTGGCGCACTCGCCCTCCCACGGTCGCGCCGGGCAGGGCGGGAAGGCGTGATCGAACTCCGTCTCCTCGATCACCTCTGGCGTGGCGTTCCGCAGAATGACGTTGACGACTTGACCATGGTGCGCGCGGAAGAACAGGGGCTCCATCGGCCCCGCCCGCATCGCTGGATCGCCATCAGTCTCCAGGTAGTAGAGGTGGCCCTGCCTGTCGTGCCAGCCGTGGCTGTTGTAAATAATGTTGCGCATCGCCACGACCATGTCGTGGGCGACCTCCCGGGCGCCATTCCGCAGGTACGCGGCGTGGTCGGGGTCCGCGGGGGTGGCATACACGGCGGCCTGCTGCTTGCTCACAGGGTTGCGCGTGAACAGCTCCCCCGGGAGCGGCCGCGGATTAAATGCATTTCGCTCCAGATCGGTTGGTACCAGACGGTAGTCGAAGTCGAGCGGCATGTCCGCGGCCAGCAGCGACGTCAGGTAAGGCGGTGGGACTTCGTCCGCTGCGAACGACCGGTCCGGCCATGGCGGAATCGGGGATTTCTGCTGGATCGTGCCGGGGACGTAGAGCGGATAGCCGGGATGCGTTGGCGTGGGCTCTGGAGGAAGATCAAGGCTTGGCAAGGGGATCAGCTTCTCGATCGGAGTGCCATCAGGATAACGGCCAATCGTCCGTCCCTCGTAGACCGGGTCGTCGCTCTGCAGTTCTGAAAGACTTGGATCTTTGCCTTCCCAGAACTCCAGGCCGTGCTGCCGGGTCTCAAACGTGCGAAAGATGCCCCACATGCCCTCGTGGAAGTGGGGATAGAGGTGACAGTGCCAGATGACGTCGCCGGCCACCTGTTGGCGGTTGCCGGCGCCCCAGACCGGCTCGATCGTGTGGCCGGTCTGGGGGCTGACGGAAATGGCATCGATGCGCGGTGACTGATCGTTGCCCGCGGCGGCGTGCCACTCGTAGAGGTGCAGGTGAAAGACGTGGGTCTCCTTGACGCCCGCGTGGACGAAGCGGATGCGGACTGGATCACCGATGTAGGCCTTGAGGATGGGAGTCGCCGGATCGCCGAACATCCATGAGCTATGGTGCTGCTCCTCATTGAGCACCGGCCGATCGAGCGCGGGTCCAGTGCGCATCTGCCGCCACAGCCTCCGCTCGCGGTTGATCATCGGCTCGGCGCGGTATGAGATGGGCATAATCGGCAGCAGGTCCTCGTGGCCGCCGTGGCTGCCCCTGCCCCGCCGTCCGGAATGGCGGCCCGAAACGTGGTCTTCGCAGCATATGATGCAACAGCAATCCGAGCCATGCGGGCCGCTGCTGCCTCCATGCCCATCCTCACTGCACGGGTCGGTCTCCAAGTGGTCGTGCGACGGGATGAACTCGGGCTCGTCATGAAAGACGATGACGAACTCGCGGTGCGGCACCTCTTCGAACTTGGGGTATGCAACGGGAGGATCCCATTCATATGCGCTCGTTAGCTCCGAAGTCGACGGATCAGGTTCAGTGGCATCAGCAGCTATCGGCATCACGTCGAGGTAGAGACCGTCCAGCTGATTGAACGTCCCTGCCTCATGCGACACGCGCCCGTTCACTGGATCGCGCCACTTCGTGTTCTTGGGCTCAACGATCAGGGCGCCAAACAGCCCGTGGACGTTGGTGCCGTCCTCGCCGCCGGAATAGTCCCCACCATCGTGAAACGGGAACACACCCTCGTGCATGCATTGCCAGTGATAGATGCGGTTGGCGCCGGATGACACCAGGCTGCCCGGGTTGTCGCCAACCTGCGAACCGTCGGCATTCAGCACGTCGTAGCCGGTCGCGCCGAGGTGGATGCCGACGGGGCGGTCGGTGCCAAACTTCCCGCGGATCTCGTTGTGGAGCGTGACGGTGACATGCTCATCCTTGCAGGCTCGCAGCACCAACGGCCGTACGAGCGGGTGCGGTTGCCGGGCCTGCGCCGGCGTCGCGGGAAGAGCGACGCCGATCAGGTTGGCGCGGGCGACAAGGACGGGACTAGGCGGCGGCGGATAGCTTCCGCCAGGACGGTCCGCCCGGCCCAAGGCCTTGATGTAGTCGAGGATCGGGACGTTCTCGCTCAGTGCAAACATCATCCCGTTGTGGTCGTGGTCGCCATCGCGATTGAAGTAGATTGTGATCGGCAGCGCTGTAACGTCATAGTGAGCCATTGCCATGCCCTTCACCGGATATCTAAGGACGCCCGTTTAGACAAAACACGTCACAGACAGAGACCGGCATAGTAAAGCGATGCCGGGCACAGCAATTAGGCACAAAGAACAGGTATTTACGCTACAGAGAAACCAAGTGTATTGACACAAGCCAGTAATGGCCAAACCAATAGCAGCAAATAGTACCACATTTTCTGTGGAATGTAAGCGGGGCGCATGCGGGAATGAAGACGGACAGGCTGGACATTGAATCTACACGCAGCGCTCTGCCGCGACATTGCAGAGCAGGCGAGTGAAGAAATTGGGAACGGAAACCTGCTGCGACCTGTTAACTCTTGTTTAACTTTTCCCTTGAGCGCTGCCGACCCACCGTGTCAGGTTTGATGAACAAATCCTTAACTGCACATCGGTGGGGGCAATGCGGCAACCTCTCTTCGGGCTTCTGAGCGTTCGGTCTTTTTCCAGGAGCACGTTTCGTCTCGCCGCCGTCTCCCTCGCCCTGACCATCACCGCCGCGGCGCAGGCGCAGACCCAGACCGGGAGCATCCTGCCGGGCGTGTCCCAGCCGGTCACGAGGGTCGGCACCGCCAGGCCGATTAAGGGATGGATCCGCTTCTGCGAGCAGAACCCGGCGGAATGCGCTGTCGATCCGGACGAGCCCACCACCATCGATCTCACGGCGAAGGACTGGCAGACCCTGAACAGGATCAACCAGCAGGTGAACGGCGCAATCAAGGCGAAGACCGATATGGATCACTGGGGGGTCGAGGACATCTGGGACTTTGCCGAGGACGGCTACGGCGACTGCGAGGACTACCAGCTCGTCAAGCGCAGGCGTCTTGTCGAGGCCGGCTTCCCGCGCCGCGCGCTGCGGATGACGGTGGTGATCGACGAGGAAGGTGCTGGGCATGCGGTCATGATGGTGCGCACCACCCGCGGTGACTTCATCCTCGACAACAAGCGCAACGCCATCCTGCCATGGCACAAGACAGGCTATGTCTACATCAAGCGCGAGGGCGACGAGGGGCTTGCTTGGGCGTCGCTCGGCCGCTTGACGTCGCCGACCGTGACAGCCAACCAGTAAGCTGGAGCCGCGGAGAGGGCCCCGGCCGAATCGTTGCGGCGATCAGCCCCCGAAAAACGAACGCATGCGTCCGAACACCGAAGGCCCTTGGCCATCCACGGCTGGGGCTGCCGGATCGGCCGCGGCGCCCGCCTGCGGCGCGGCTCCTGTGGTGCGGGCCTGCCCGGCCTCTGACCTCTGCGACGAGTAGGCCACCGGAGCCGAAGCCCCCTGTCTCGGCTTCCCGCTCCCGGTGAGTATGACCTCTTGCGGCCCGGCGGCCAAGGCCTCGGGACGGCTGATGTCGCCGAGGCGCTTGCGGGCGCTGGCGTCGACCGCAAGCGAACCGCCCTGCCCTGCATCGCCGTACAATGCTTGCCGGAAGCTCTCGTGCTGCCCGCCGTCGGCGTAGACCAGCTTGACCGGCTGCACGCCGTTGGCCGCCAACGCGGTCACCTGCTGATCGTCGGTCTGCCGCTTCTGTGCGACGGCCACCATGACCGAGGTATCGCCGCCGAAGGCATACTGCTGGCTGGCGACGGACACACGCGGCTCGTCCTTGGCGATCTCGAAGTAGTCGGAGCCCTCCTTCAAGTTCTTCCAGAAGGCGATATTCGGGTCCATCCGGTGCTTGGCCAGGTTCTCGGCCGTCATCCGGAAAGGATAGGACTGGAACTGGAAGCCCGGCTGTCCACTAGCGAAGGCCTCCCGCGCCAGCGCGTAGACCTCGGAGATGGCCTCATCCGTCATGGCGAAGCACCCCTGCGACGAGCATGATCCGTGCACCATCAGGTGCGACCCCGTCCGGCCGTGGGCGCGGTCATACGCGTTCGGGTAGCCGAGGTTGAAGGAGAGGTAGAGCTGCGAGTTCGGGTTCATCTGCGCCGGGGTGATCGTGTAGAAGCCCTCTGGGGCCTGGCGGTCGCCCTCGCGGATCTTTGGTCCGAGCTGGCCCGACCAGCGGCACATCGGGTAGGTCTTGAGCAGCGCGTACCGGCCGTCGCGGCCCCGCTTCCAGACCTCGATCTCGGATTCCTTCTTGTAGGAGCGCATCAGGATCGGGTCGTTCTTCGACATGCCCTTCGTTTCCATCAGCGCCATGGTGGCGGCCGGGATCGGCGCCAGGTGGCGCGTGGACATGTTCTGGCCCTGGCAGGCGGCGAGCGCGAGCACGAGGCCCGCCGCCAATGCGAAACGCTTCATCGTGGGAATCCCCGCATTTTGTCTGCCCGGACGTCGCGCCGGACAGTTCCCCATTTCCATTGATCGTTGGCGTCGAGCCTGGCTTACCGCAGGTTGGGCCAAGTCGGATTAGAGCTCGCCCTCAAGTCCGGCAGGATTGAGGCACGTGGTGCGCATCGCCCGTGATTCACAGGGTCGGTCGCCGGCTAACCCGCGCATCGGCACTTGTTCCGAGAAGAGGGATCCTGTGCAGCACGGCGGCCGATACCGTTTGTGCGCCGCTCCGTGCGTGGTTAACAGATGCTCCTCTTTCATGCGGATCTGCACTGAGAAGGCGACGTATGCGATAGCGGCACGGCACCCGCGACAGTAGCTGCAGCAACAGGGAAGGCGTCGAGTACAGCGAGCGGCATGCCGAGGAAGATCGCGTTGCGCGACTACGTGAATAGGCCCATCGTTGAGAGTTCTGTCCCTTCAGGATCAAGGCCAATGCGTCAGGACGCTTCCGTTCTCATAGTAGCGGAAACGATGATGGTACACATGACCAGGTTCAGCCCAGGCCCGAACTCGCCCAGCCCTTGGCAATGATCAGCGTGTCAAGGTTCATATGCGCCAGTGCCGCGGCCTTCTTGATCAGAACTCCCACGGTGATATCCGCCTGAACGTACAGCGATGTTCGCTTAGCCGAGGGCAGCAAGTCGCGCCCGGAGCCTTGGAGCGGTCCAGTTCAGGAATGTTCTGACCTTCGGGGGCAGACGTCCGCTGTCGGGGTAGACGAGACTGATCGGCAAAGGCTCTGGCGTGAACTCTTGCAAGATTTCCTGAAGTGCACCCGACTTCAACTCATCTGCGACCTGATAGGAAAGCACACGGATAATGCCGAGGTCGGACAAGGCTGCGTCTATGGCGGCCTCTGTTGCGTTGACTGCAAGCCGGGTCTTCGGCTCGACCACGAAGGCGGCGCCGTCCTTCCGGTATCTCCATTCGGGTGCGACCGGAAATCCCCTGAATGTGATCCCGTCATGGTCCTTGAGATCTTCCGGCGTCTGTGGCACGCCACGGCGGGTGAGGTAACCGGGGCTCGCGCAGACCACCCGACGGACGGCCCCAACGCGTGTTGCAATCAACCCGCTGTCGTCCAGGTGTCCGATACGCACTGCGACGTCAATATGCTCCTCGACCATATTGACCTGCCTGTCAGCGAGGAAGAGCCGCAGGGTAATCTCAGAATTCTCAGCAAGAAACTCCAGGGCGATCGGGAGCAGGTGCCGCCGCCCGAATACCTCAGGCGTTGTGACATGCAGTTCCCCGCGAGGTGCGCTGTACTCGCCGGCTGCGGCACGCTCAGCCTCTTCGACCTGCTCGAGGATGAGCCTGGCTGCCGCGACATAGGCACGGCCTGCCTCCGTGAGTTCAACGCGTCGGCTCGTGCGCACGATCAGCTGGGTTCGGAGATGCCTTTCCAGATCCACAACCTTGCGGCTGACGGTTGCAAGCGGTGCACGCAGGCGCCGCGAAGCAGCCGAAAGGCTGCCCTCCTCCACAACGGCGACAAGCACAGCCATGGCATCCAGACGATCCATCGAAAGCCTTCCAGATAACGGGAGGGAGAATCCCAGATTCGCAGGCTACCGGCTCTGAAATGAGAGATCTAGCTTCTTGACCATACGATCACGGCCCGGCGCCGAGCCCTAAGGTCGTGGATCCCAAGCGCTGTTTCAAAGGAGCCGACTATGATTGAGTTGTCCCGCCGAACCCTTGGCCTTGGCCTCGCTGCAAGTGCTCTCGCAACGGGCCCATTCTCAACAACTGCCGGTGCCGCAACGGCCCCGTCGCCTGTCACACCGGTGAAAGCGGCTCTGCCGTTTGGCCAGTTGCGGATTGGTCGGTTTACGGTGACCGCACTCGCCGATGGCTATGCGGACATGCCGTTCGGGTATTTCCCCGGCCGAAGCGCGCAGGAGATCGAGGCGTCTGCGAAGGCGCAGTTCGCGGCGAGGCCCTCCGGCATTCGCTTCCTGTTCAACCAGTATCTGATCGAGGATGGTGCGCATCGGGTCTTGATCGATACCGGACCTGGTGGTTCGCTCGGACAATCGGGACAGCTTCCACAGGCGCTCGCCGCCGTGGGGCTCGATCGTGATCAAATTGATGCGGTGATCGTCACCCACATGCACCAAGACCATATCGGTGGTCTTGTTGCCGGAGGAAAAGCAAACTTTTCCCGTGCGGAGCTCTACATCGACCGGCGCGATGTTGCCCACTGGACAGATCCAGCCAAGCAGGCCGCTGCCCCTGATTATCTCCAGAACAGCTTCAAGCTCTCCGCGGACGTACTGCGCCTCTACCCCAAGCTGCAGGCCATCGACGGCGAGCGTGAGATCGTGCGCGGTGTCTCCATTGTCGACCTCACCGGTCACACGCCAGGCCACATCGGGGTCCGCATCGCGGATGCGGGACAAAGCCTTCTCATGGTATCCGACATGCTCTTTCCCGTCGTTCACCCGACGGCGACTGACATCAACTTCCTCTTTGAACAAGACCGGGCCGCGGCCCAGGCTATGCGGGCCCGCTTTTTCCCGCGTGCCGCCGAGGAAGGCACCCTGATCGCGGCGACGCATATGCCCTTCCCTGGCCTCGGGCGGATTGTCTCCGATAACGGTCACCTGCGCTGGGTTGCTGCCGCATGGGCCTACCAGGATTGAATATCCGGCAGGTTCAGGATCGGAGCACCGACTCGGTGAGCACGCGGGAGGCGACCATGCTTCACAAATATCTTGAGATTGCCTCGACACCGGCGGTAAAGGCTGCACGCGAGCATTATGGGAGCGCGGCCCAATACGCCAAGCTCGATGGTTCGCTCGGATCTGACGGAGCGGTGCGTAACGACCGGCTTGGGTTATCGGAAACCGAGTTCATCTCGAGCCGGGATGGGTTCTATCTCGCGACCGCGTCCGAGGCAAACTGGCCTTATGTCCAGTTCCGCGGCGGACCGAGCGGGTTCTTGCGGGTCATGGACAAGCACACGCTGGGTTATGCAGATTTCCGCGGCAACAGACAGTACGTGTCCATCGGCAACGTCGCAGGGAATGACCGCGTCTCTCTCTTTCTCATGGATTACGCCCACCAGCGTCGTTTGAAGATCTTCGGACGCATGCAGGTCGTGGACGCTCGAGCTGACCCAAAGCTCGCGGAGAAGGTCGCTGTTCCGGATTATCCAGGCCGGGTCGAGAGGGCAATTCTCATCACAGTCGAGGCTTTCGATTGGAATTGCCCGCAGCACATCACTCCGAGGTTCACAGAGTCCGAGATCCGAGATGCGCTCGCGCCGGTGTACGACGAGCTCGCGACCCTGCGGGCCGAAAATGATCGTTTGAAGCGCGAGCTCAATGCAGTTCCGTCCCAGCCGGCTATCCCGTAGGGCGTTTGCAAGCACGCTCACCGGGGGCAGGTCCATGGCCGCTGCAGCGATGACGGACGATAGCTAAATCCCGAACACCGGGTAGAGCACGGCCGCAGCGACCGGCACGCCGGCCGTATTGTCAATCAAGGCGAAGAACAGATTCTGGCGGATGTTGCTCGTAACCGCCCGCGCGAGCGGCGGTGCTCGTATGACGCGACGGTTCCCCCGTCCCGTGGGCTTAGGATGCTAAGGGAGCCATCAATCCCAACGCCTCGCGACGGCCTCGCAGCGGAGCTCGGACCACCTCACGCCAGAGTCCCTCCTCGCTCGCAGCTCGAACGATCGCATCGGAGGCAAGGATCGGCATGCCGTGCTCCTTCGTTGCCTCTTGCAGGCGCGCTGCCACATTGACCGGGTCGCCCATGACGGTGAACTCAAGACGCCTGGCGTCCCCGACAACGCCACAGAAGACCTCGCCGACATGCACCCCAATCCCGACCGTCACAGGGGGATCGAATTGCCGCTTTGCATTCCAGCGGGCGATGAGACCATCGAGCGTGCGGGCACATGCCAGTGCCCGGGCTGCGTCCTCGGGCGATGGGTAAGGGAGGCCGAAGACAATCAGCGCCCCGTCGCCAATGAACTTGTCGACAACACCTCCATGGCGGTCGGCGGCATCCATGACGCGCCGACGAAACGCGCTCATGAAGGTGGCGAAGCGGGCCGAATCCAGATGCTCGGCCATAGCAGTCGAGCCTCGCACATCCACAAAGAGGAGCGCGACTGTCTGGCGCCGCCCTGTGCGCAACTCCGAGAACGCCGGGTCGGTCAGGACTGGGGCGAGTTCCTGTGGCAGAAACCGCGTGAGATCGAGGCGCACCGTCGTTTCCCGGACAGCCTCCTGGAGCAGCTGGCGTCCGCGGCTCGCTACAACGACGAGAACGGTGGCCGCTATCGCAATCATGACCAATCGGATGGCGTTGGGGGGAAGGCCGAACCCCATGGACAACTGCGCCAGGACTGCTGGACGCTGGTCAACAGGGATAATGCCAGCCAGCAGCATCAATGCAGTTAGGCCGAAGACGTACAAGATCGCGACATAGATCTGCAATGCCGGCCGGTAGCGCAGCGCGGTGGCGGCAAGAGCGATTGGGACAATCCAAATGCCTGGGAAGAGTGAGAAGAAGTTTCCTGGGATCCCGAATGCAAACAGGCTGAAGCTGAGATTTCCCAGGATCAACAGGGCATCTGCTGTCGCTGTCACGTAGGATAGCCGCTGGACCGGATAGCCGCGACGAAGACACACCAAGGAAAAGACCCCAACTAAGGCCAAGCCGATCACGGTGATCCGCGCCGCGTCGATCTCGCGGAGGGTAGCAATCGCTCCTCGAGGGACATGGAGTGCAACAAGCTCCAATGTCACGAGCAGTCCCGCACCGATCGCAATACGCAGAATGCCTGTCTGCCGCTCCGCTGCGACCTCGGCCTGGTGGAGCAGGCGTTGTGCCGGGTTATCGGCGCCGCCCGTCACCTCATTGAGTTGTCGATGCAGTACCCTCAAGAGACCCCTCCCACGAGCTGATCCGTCATCGCCCCACACCAGCGGCAATCCTTTGCTCAGCATTGTCATCGACCAACAGCAATATCCGGTCGGCATCATTCAGGTCGCTGCTCGCCGGTCCCACTTGGCCGGGCAACGCATGTGAGGCCGGAAAGGATGACCGTGAGACCGAACTCGAACGCTGCTTCAAAGTCCCACCCACGGAGTGCCGCGGGCTCCACGGCAGCAGCGGAGGCCGGGAAGGTAACGGCTGGAAGCCTCCCATGCCGCATCGCCTCGGTCGGATCCACACCCCGAAACGGCCCCCTGATCTGGTAGGAGACCTGACCGATGGTAAAATTCGTCAGCAGAAAATAAGCCCGCAAGGCGTCTTCCGGGCCTATGCCGGCCCGTTGCAGCGCCGCCAGGGTGAGCTCCATCGGTCGAAAGATGGAAGCCGGCAATACCTCGGCTGTTTCAACGAGTCGGACCAGTCCGGGATGGGCCAGGCAGGCCTGTCTGAGTTCCCGGAAGCAGGCGCGGATCTGCTCCCACCAATCATCACTGTCGCACTCAAACTGCAACTGGTCGATCACGGTCGCGGCAATCCCGTGCAGCAAGTCCTCCTTGTTGCTCACATGGTTGTAGAGCGCCATGGGAGTCACCCCGAGATGCTTAGCCAAGCCACGCATGTTGAGAGCCTCCAGGCCGTCGCGGTCGAGCAGGGTCAGCGCGTCGCTCAACACGCGATCGCGGGTCAACGTCGGTTGGTGCGGCCTGCGCGTTCTAGCTCTGCGTGTCGGCTTGGGTGGCATTAGATGGCCTTGGCATCACGATCTTGACCTCTACATATACATTGTATATATACGACGTATATAGCCCGACGGCCAGGGGCGCAAAGTGAAGGAGGCATGGGTCCATGTTCCTGACTCTCCAGGTCCTCAGCGTCTTTCTCGTTTCTATTGCAATGGCACTCGCCCTGGCGCATGCGCTCGAGCTGCCCGGGAAAATGCGTCTTGGTAAGGAAGCCTACCTCACAGTGCAGCCGATCTACTATCCGGGCTTCACCACGGCTGCCGGGTTCGGTGAGGGCGGCGGCATGATCGCCATGTTTGTTCTCCTAGTTCTGACCCCCGCACAGAGCGTGGCGTTCTGGTGGACCCTGGCGGCGTTCGTCGTTCTCGTGGCCATGCATGCCGCATATTGGGTCCTCACCCATCCTGTGAACAAGTTCTGGCTTCGGGATCACGAGGTGCGAGGATTCAGCGCCGGCTTCTTCGCCTTTGATCCGCTAAAGCGATCTGCCCCGGCAGCCCCGCACGAGGATAGCTGGATGAACTACCGCGACCGGTGGGAGTACTCTCACGTCCTCCGAGCCGTGCTCGCGGCCATCAGTCTCATCTCGCTCGTGATAGGGGTCGCACTCTGCGAAGCGAGTGCGTGATGCTCCGGTCACGCGAAGACCTGTTCCCCGTCCCACAGCGGGTGAGCTCATGTTCGTGGCTTGATGAGCCTCCACTTCGGTGCATCGCAGCCTCGTTGCACGCACAGGCGCAGGGCGTTGCGGATGACGCTCACCGAGGACAGGCTATGGCTGCCGCGGCGGTGAGCGGGAGGAACCAAATACCAGCAACCGCGTGTTACGAGTTAATTTGGTCTCGGGGGCAAGCCTTGTTCAAGCACTTATTTCTCTGCGCAAGAAAGCCGTCTCAGCGGTCGATCGTGGGCTTGTGACAACCGCAATCGCAGCAGCCACTGTCGCGCTTCTCATTTGTACGGAATTGCCTTAGAGCTACGCTTCTGTTTCAAAGATGCATCAAGATTCATCCGCCCGAACTATTCGCTTTTGCTTTAAATTAAAGTCGGAGGTCCAGACCGCCGTTTAATGAGAGTCCCGCAGACGGCTGGGTATTTCCTGGTGAGATCCAGCAGAAGCGCTGTAACTGCCGGATCTCACTGATGTTCATGTGAGGGGCAGGCCGGCTTGAGTCCTCAAACGACTTGTGATGAAGCGAAACTCCTGCGTCTTGCCGCCGAAGCCGTAGGCTGCAGCCGGGACCTCGTGGACGAGAGCATAGCTCTCTGTATGGACGTTGCCGAGAATGGTGCTGAGCGAGTTGAAGATCGCCTCCATGTACGATGAGAGTTCCTGTTTTGTGTTAGTACCGTCGACCACCTTGATATCGAGGTAGAAAGTGTTCATTTGCTGCCGCGCAAGAGTCTGCCCACCCGCAAACCAATGGTTGGGGTCAAGATAATGCACGGCAACGGCCGTGATCGTGGGGTCTTTGCGCAAATGGACTTGGGTGAGCAGTGTCACCTCCTCCGCAATTCTTGCAGATAGAGCATCGGACGGTTAAACGGACGCATATCCGGCAGCCTTAAGGTAGTTCCAGCACTCTTGTGGTTCGAACAGGTTGCAGATCTCACCGAGCGCTCGCCAGAGCGCGTCGAACGTTCGGGCCTCGGCCTTGCGCAAGTGCGCTTTGATCTTGGCAAAGGCCTGTTCAATTGGATTAAGATCAGGCGAATAAGCAGGTAAAAACAGGAACCAGGCTCCGCGTTGCTTCAGACACTGAGCGGCCTTCTCGCTCTTGTGGACAGCCAGGTTGTCGAGGATCACCACATCGCCTTTGCGCAGCGTCGGCGCGAGCTGCGTCTCAATGTAAGCCTCGAACGCCAACCGGGTGATCGGGCCATCGATGATCCACGGCGCGCACAACTCGTTGCACCGTAGCCCAGCCAGAAAGGTATGGGTTTTCCAGTGTCCAAAGGGAGCTTTCATGCGTAGGCGCTGGCCCCTGCGGCTCCGCCCGCGCAGGCGCGTCATCTTGGTGTTGACATACGTCTCGTCCAGGAACACCAGCCGGTGCGTCTCCTGGCGCATGCGCGGCTGGCGCTGGGCATGCCAGACCCGGCGCTCATCCCGCACATCGGCGCGTGCGCACTCCGCCGCCATCAGGCATTTTTTTATATGAGAAGCCGTGCCGGCACAGGAAGCGCGAGAGCATCGCGGGAGCCGCAACGATCCCATGCTCAGTCAGCAGCCTTGCGGCCAGCTCGGGCATGGTGATGGCCGGCTCGGCCTCGACCGTCTGGATCAAGAAGCTCTCATAGGGCACCAGCTTGCCGCGTCCGGGCGGACGGCCTTGCCGGGCCGGTGCCGGCGAGCCGAACCGCCGCTTCCGCTGCACCAGCTTGATGGCGAAACTCTCGCTGACGTCAAAGTGCTGGGCTGCCGCCCGGCAGGAATGACCTGCATCGACAAAGTCGGCGACGCGCACCCGCAGATCCAGGGAATAGCAATGACCCATAATCCACCTCCCAGTCCAGGCAGTGAATCACAGCTCGGCCTCGCACAGAAGCCAGGAGTCTCATTTCCGGTCCGAGGCTCTAGCTTTGTATTCGGTTCGCCTGTGAGCGAGATGCTGATGATGGGCACCGGCTGTCTCCTTCGTTTTCCGATGCCTGCAGTGTCTCACGAAGGATGCTTCGGAAAAATCAAATTGTTTTTCACCGTTGTTTCAATAAAATCGAATTATGCATTACCTGGATCCCGATCTCCTACGAACATTCTTGGCGTTTGCCGATTCAGGATCGCTCGTGCGTGCGGCAGAAATTGTGGGGCGCTCCCCTTCAGCCGTGACAGCACAGATGCAGCGGTTGGAAAATCTGGTCGGCGAGAGCCTTCTCACACCCGCCGGACGAGGGCGCTCCCTCACACTTGCCGGAGAGGAGCTTGCAGGGCACGCGAGACGGATTCTTGATGCTCATCAGCAGGCGATGCTCAGCCTCAAAGGTGCCCGAGCCGAAGGGCGGATCAGTCTGGCCACGACCCAAGATTTTGCGGAAGGCGGGTTGGCTCCGCTGGTCCGGCTGTTTGCCACGACCCACCCGAGAATTGGTCTCCAGCTCCGCGTCGGGCGATCGATTGAGCTTCTACAAGCCTTCGAGCAAGGAGAAGTTGACGTCTTGATTGCGATGCGAGCGGCTCCCTCGGGGGACGAGGTCGGAGTTCTTCGCGAACCGATGGTTTGGATTTCGTCGGTCGAGGGACTTGCCACAGGAGGAGATGAGTTGCCTTTGGCGTTGCTGGACGCACCGTGCGGGTTTCGGAGTGCTGCTCTGTCGGCCCTCGATCAAGCACGCCGGCGATACAGAATTGCCGCGACCAGTCAGAGCCTCTCAGGCCTTCGCACGGCTGTTACAGCTGGGGTCGCCGTGACTTTGCGCACAACCCGCTGGATTGGTCCTGGACTTGTTGATGCCGGAAAGCTTTTGGATCTTCCGGAAGTGGGAGAAGCGAGCTTTTCTATTCGGGTTAGGCCAGAGGCCCGCGCGTCCGCCCGTTCTCTTGGTCAGCTTTTACACGCCCAATTGATGGGTTGAGTATCGAGAAGTAGCGCCGAGGCACCAATGTGTTAGCGGGTTATCGGGAACTTTCTTTTGCCGTAATACTGATCGTCAGCTATCGCGCCGCGCCGAAAGGGCTGCGGATCCGTTCTATCTTGGCGCTCAATCACGAGCAGATCTTGCGCTGACCCGGTCCGAGCCACTGTCCTGTCCCTCGCCAGCCGTACTTGGGTGCGGGGCCCGAACGCGTCGTTCAGCGAACAATGCCCAAGAGGATGTCGCTCTCGAATGGCAATGCCGGGAAGTACTCGGGTGGCACGCCAGCGAGACATAACTCTGGGTGAACTTCAAATCCGAAGCGACTGAAGAACCGTGGGTCGCCGAGAAGGACGCATCCGTTCGCGCCGATAGCCTTCGGACGTTCCAGACCGTCCGCATCAGGCGAGATCGCGTTGCATGATGCCGATCCCGGCCCCTAGGATCAGTAATACGACAGACGTCCAGAGACCGCCGGACAGCGCTCCTGTCAAGTCGGTCAGCGCTCCGATGGCGACTGGACCGACGGTCTGCCCCACGCCGAAGGTAACGGTCAGCGCACCGATGGCGGATGCCCAGGCCGAGCGGGGAAGGTTACGACGGACAAACGCGGTCGTGGCCGCAACAACCGAAAAGAACGTTGAGCCAAACACGGCGGCCGAGATCAAGAGCGCTGGCATACTGCTTGAGACCATTGGAAGGGCTGCGCCAATCGCTGTCACTGCCATCAACAGGGCGAAGGCTCGCCCGTGCTTCTGCGACGCAAGCACGTCCGACCACAGCCACGGCGATGCCATCGCAGCCAAGCCGATCAGGGACCAGAACTGGGCTTGGGCGAACGCCCCATGCCCGCTCTCCTGGACCCAGGCGATCATGAAGGTCATGTAGGCGATGTAGCCGGCGCCGAACAGAAAATACCCACTCAGAAGCGGGACGATCCGTGTGACCGGAGCGGCCTGACGGCCGTTTCCTGCCTCCTGTTCCTGCTGTCCACGGGCCAGGATTAGGCCGAGCGATAGCAGAAGTGACAGCAGCGCGAGAGCCCCCCAGGCATCCTGCCAGGTGCGCGGACCCTCCCATGATAACAACAGCGGCACCGACACCCCGGACAGGAAGATTCCAAGACCCGGCCCGGCGTAGAACAAGGCCAACAGAAATGCGCCTCGGTCCGGATGACGATGGGCCACATGAGCGGCCAGTACGCCCCCCGCCACAAACGAGAAGCTGCCGCCGAGGCCGGCAATGAAGCGGGCTGCATTGAGGCCCCAGAAGTCGACAAAGCCGACGCAGAGCCCGAGCGAGGCAACACACGCGGCTGTTCCGCTTGCCATCACGGCAAACGCCCCGCTTCGAGCGATCACACGCGATGCCACCAGGGCGCCCAGAAAGTATCCCAGGGCGTTCGAGGTGTTCATCCAGCCCGCCTCGGCATAGCTCCATCCGAGGCTGGCCCGCATATCGGGCAGCAGGAGTGCATAGGCAAACCGCGTGATCCCGAGCCCGATCGCCGGAGCGAGCGCCAAGGACAGCACGATCAGTGCTTCGCCCGATCCAGCTTTCGGCCAGGGCCGGGTTTGGGACGAGGTCGGCATGTGGCGCCCTCCTGAGTTTGTCTAATGGACCCAGCATAGAAGGGCTGGGTTCGAAAATCAAACTCTGTTATCGTGCAAGAATGACAGCTACTGAAACAAAGACAACAGAACCCGTCGGACGCTCTCCCATCCCGCTTGCCGAATGCGCCCTCGCGCGTGCGATCGGGGCGATTGGAGACGGTTGGTCATTGTTGATTCTGCGGGAGGCGCTGTGTGGCGTCGAGCGCTTCGATGCCATGTGCGAGGATCTTGCGATTCCTCGCTCGGTCCTCGCCGACCGCCTGGCACGTCTGATCGAAGCGGGCATTCTCGAGCAGACAACCTACCGCGAGCCTGGCCAGCGCTCGCGCAAGGCCTACGTGCTATCCGAGACAGGGCGGGCGTTAATCCCGGCTCTTGTTGCACTGCGAGCGTGGGCGGAAGACCACCTTCCAGGAGGACGGTCCAGTCTACGCCTCCAGGACAAGGATGGCCAGGAAATCTCTGTGCACCTGCTGCGCGCCGACGGGACAAAAGTCGAGGACTTCGCCGGCATCAAGGCCGTGGCAGCACCGCAGACGCAGCCGTCGACCCGCCATCGTGCGGCAAGCCCTAGGACAAGGCGGTCCGTGTAGTTGTTCCGAGGAAGAAACCGGGACGACCGTCGAACGCTTCGCCGCACTACCTTCTATGTAGAATCCACCGCAAAGTACATTAACCGTGTGTTTGAGACGCACGGCCCTGCCGGATGACGGGAGGCGAGCGGAATTTAGGTGCGCGCGACCCGCAGGCTTAGGACACCACGAGTAGAAGTCGATATCAGAGCATAGGCCCCATCGGCAGACGCCGAGCGGCATAGTTAGTGTGACAACCAACTTCGGTTGCTGCTTAGGGCTCGATTGGTACCGGTCCTTTCCAAGGCTCATTGTTGGCCTTCCACAGCACATACACCTTCTCATCATTGCCGATCGTCACGGCCTCGAGCTGATTGTTGAGCGGATAGAACGCGGACGCGATCTGACCTCCGGGTGGGAACCCCGGTGGGGAGATTGCGACCGGCCCCTTCCACGGCTCGTTGTTGGCCTTCCAGAGAAGGTGCACCCGACCGTCGTTGGCGATCGTTAACGCCTCGAACTGGTTATTGAGTGGATAGAACGCCAATGCGATCTGCCCTCCGGGCGGATAGTCCGGCTGGGTGAGTGGCACAGGTCCCTGCCAGGGACCATTTTGGGCTTTCCAGAGGACATTTACCTGGCCGTTCTTGTCGATCGTCAATGCCTCGAGCTGGTTGTTGATCGGATAGAAAGCCGAGGTAATGCCACCGCCAGGCGGGAAGTTCGCAGGTGAGATCGCAACGGGACCTTGCCACGGCTCGTTGTTGGCCTTCCAGAGAATGCGGACCCGTCCGTCATTGCCAATCGTCAAGGCTTCAAGCTGGTTATTGATCGGATAGAACGTCGAGGTGATGCTGCCGCCCGGTGGGAACTCCGACTGGGTGAACGGCACTGGACCCTGCCAAGGACCATTCTGGGCCTTCCAGAGAATGTTGACCTGCCCGTCCTTGTCAACCATCAACGCTTCGAGCTGGTTGTTGAGAGGGTAGTAGCTCAGAGTGATGCCGCCGCCGGGGACAAACTCAGGCTGCGTGAGTTGGACCGGACCTTGCCAGGGGGCATTATTGGCTTTCCAGAGGACGTGCACAGCACCGTTTTCAGCAACGGTGAGGGCTTCGAGTTGGTTGTTGATCGGGTAGAATGCCAGGACGATACGGCCGCCGTGACGTGCGAACTGCGCTTCGGTGAGGGGAACCGGCAGGTGCCAGGGTCCATTGTTGTCTTTCCAGTGCAGCCATACGCGCCCGTCACGACGGACCCGGCAGAACTCCAGTTGGTGATTGATCGGGTAGTAGCAGAGAGGCCCGCTGGCACCGATCACCCGCCAGGACTCCAGGTCGACCTGGATCTTCAGGTCTGCGAAGTGGAAGGAATTATCGTGATGACCGACTTCGTGGTACATGTGCCCCACATACCAGAAGACGATGTCGGCATTGGCGACGCTCTCGTTGTCGTTGAACCCGAGTTCTCCCTTGGCGAAAGGCCACGGAGTAGATTCCTCGGACTTGTGATAGCGGCGCACGGCAACGTCCATCGTCGCGAAGCCATCTGCTCCGGCATCCGACACGGGAAAAATCCAAGCTTGGTTGCGAGTCAGCTCATTCCGGACCACCCATTTCTTGTTCCGCGCCATGTTCTTGGTGTCGTTGACCTCGTTCGAATAGAACAGCCAGTCATCGTTTGACACGACATAAACCCGATTATTCTCCGGCCCGTCGATATCGAAATCCAACCGCCAGTACGGATGGTGGCTGTGGTTCATGTTGATGGCGACGCCCTTACTCCCGACTCTCGACATCACAGCCCCGTCGCGACTGAGAAACCACTCGTGGAGAATATGGTATGCGCCAATCCGGGCATAAACGTTCATCCTGATCCATGAGACGTTATCCTGGCTGAACTCGGTCAGTCCGACATACTCGTTGTTCGTATGCTCGTTCTTGACGAGACCGTACTTGTTCCGGTCTCCGACGAATGGAAACTCCTGGTGAGCCGGCGCCCAGTAGATCTGATCACTGTACGGTCCTGCCCCCAGACCGAACTCGGTCTCTCGCCCGGCGAAGAATCCGACAACCGCCCCGACGACCGCTCCCACCGGGCCGCCGACGGATCCTCCGGCCGCCGCACCGGCTCCCGCCCCTGCGAGCCCGCCGGCGACGCTGCCGGCATCCCCGGGACCTCCGTCCTTCTCGTACTTCACGCGAATCACCGGCAGACTGAACTTGCCGATGATGTGCACGCCCTTGTATGTCCCGTTGAGAAGAGACAAGCCTTCACGGTCCGAGACTGCCCAATCGAAACTCCACTCGTGCCAGTCAACGTGTCCTGCGCGTACGTTTGGCATTGCGTGTGTCCTCCGGCCGGGAGAAATCGGTCCTGACGACGACGACCTTTTGCTCAATGAGGTCGACAATTGCCGCGAAGAGCGCGGGGAGTTCCTCGTCGGTGGTGGCAATGTCGGTAAATGTCACCCAGATGAGTCGCCCCTCATCGATGCCTTGCTCGACGGACAGGGGCAGCAGAATGCCGTGAGCGTCGAGATTTCGGACTTTGTCCTTCAGACGCTTGTCGTTACTCGCTATTTGAATGGCCTCACGAACTTCTTCCAATCCCTCAACCGGCTGATAGTCTTTCAGCGTCAGCACTTTCTCGACCTCCTGGCCCAGCGTGATGACCTCCACGGCGACCCGATTGGTGTAGCTGTAGAAAAGCAATTGGACCTGGGGCCGCCGCTCCGGATCACGCATGTAGCTTTTCCGGAAGTTCAGAAGATCGGCCCCAATGTATGAGTAGCGTTCGCCAATGAACAATCGAACGCGCTCATTGTCTAATACGGCCTTCACTATCTCGGCAATGGCGTCATCGCTGGGTAAATCCGAGATCGGCGCCGAGGCAACTTGGTTGACGTTGCGTTGATCGCATGGCTTGGGCGGCCACCCATCATCGGGACCGGTGAACCGGATTGTTGGCTCCTTGGGAGTGTTTCGACGGAGATCACACAGACCATCCGTGACGCGAACGGCAATTTCCCGCTCGTCGGGCTGACACTGAACTTGCATTTGATAGCTCCTGGAAAGGAGAACTACGCAAGCAACTGTGAATGTACTGGAAGTACACGCCGAGCAGACTACGGAAGCATGTGACTGGCGGAGTGAGTACCTTTACCAGATTTTAGGACGTAATGCCATATGGATTTACACCGATGTTGATCGATTGCCTATCCAGTGCATTACTCCCTTGACCAGACTACGGTCGCACATCGTTCTCGAAACCGAACTAAGCTTAGCCTTGAGAGGGCAAGCGCTCACGACCGCGATCCCTCCACTGCAATACTTTCCATGCAAGACATGCTCGAAGGTACATTAGCTGTGTGTATTAGGGGAAGAAAGAGACGCTGCTGAACGGCAAAAGGCTGATGACCTAACCTAAAGCCGGCTTTCGCCGGTTGCGCTCTAGGGAGCATCAGCTAAGGGGCCCGGCACCAGATGCTTGGCCTTGCCCGTTCAATCCAGGCCAACTCCTCAATTTTGGGGCACAGTTTCCATTCAGTAGCGCGAGTAACTCCAGTGGCGCTCAACAACTCCACTCTTGCATTCAAGGCTGTTGGGGGTGTCCACATCATCGGAACCACCTACACCGTCCAGATTCGGAGAGCGACCTCAGATCGAGGATAAGGCGCACGCGCGACTGACATGATCATCTACTCGAAGAAGACCGCAGCCATCTACTATGATCCGGATGGGGACGGGTCGGGTGATCATGTGAAAACCGCCATCACTTCCAAGGACCTGCAGATGACCCAGAGCTTCCTGGTCATTTGACTATGATACGGCTTTTGTGAGCCTTATGCGCTTTCGTCTAACCATATTTTTCTTGTCTTAACCAAATGAGTTAGTTCGCTCGCCCAACGAGCTCATTGCGAATTTCAGGCGGAGCGTTATCCCAATCTTAGCGGAATTCTCTTGCTGGTCGCGATACTATGGCTGTTATCAATGGTTCGGGATTGATCCAAGGTGGGTGGGAAAACGACTCGATCACCGGATCGGCACAAAATGATACCCTTATCGGCGGGAACGGCGTTGATACGCTGATTGGTGGTCATGGTGACGACCGGCTGATTAGCGGGGTGTACTCTCTACCCTCACAATATACGTTCGAGGCATACTCTGATTTCGATTCAGGTGAGCGCCTTGAAGGCGGCTTGGGCAACGATACTTACGTGGTCGGCGTAGGTGATGTCGTTATCGAGACGGCGGGGGATGGTGGCACCGACACGGTCGAATTTCGACCCGTTTACAACTACAATCAATACGGTCCGAACCCAATCGAAAGCTTTACCCTTGGGGGTAATGTCGAGAACCTGACCTATTACTCTGCTGGCAGTGGCGTCAATTTCTATGGCGTCGGCAACAATCTCGATAACGTGGTAAAAATCGCCACCGAAATGGAAGGTGCACAGTACTATGTGGCTGCTACGCTGGACGGCGGCACTGGGGCTGACACACTAATCGGCGGCAATGGATCGGACACTTACCATGTGAACAGCCCTGACGATGTTGTGGTCGACAACTGCGATCAATGGATGGGCAACGACACGATTGTCACAACCCTTAGGGAATATCGGCTTGGAGTTGACATCGAAACCCTCGCATTCTCTGGCTCAGGCAGTTTTGTTGGCTACGGCAATGATAACAACAACACCATTGCGGGTGGCAACAGCAATGATGTCATCTATGGTGGCGGTGGGAACGATCAGCTTAATGGCGGGGTTGGCAACGACACCATCAGCGGAGGGGAAGGTTACGATCACGTTGAGATCAATGGCGCTCGCGTGGACTTCACCATCACCAAGAATGCCGATGGCTCAATTACCATCACGGACAATTGGTCTCTTGATGGCGATCTAGGGATAGACGTAATCATCGAGGTTGAAGCCTTCCACTTCGGCGATGGAAATGTGGCGGTTGAAGCCCTCTTGCCTCGTCATTCGGAACCTCATCCATTTGTGCCATTAGACCAGCCCCCGCGGGTAACTTTCACCGGCAACAACGGCAGCAATACTCTGACCGGCAATGAGGTTGCGAATGTTCTGAAGGGTCTCGGTGGCAGTGACGTGCTTAGAGGGCTTGACGGGAGCGACAACCTCTTCGGCGGCGCGGGGCGTGATAAGCTCTATGGGGGAACAGGGGCGGACATGTTCGTGTTTGACACCAAGCTCGATGCCAAAACCAACAAAGATTCGATCCAAGATTTCCGCATTGTCGATGATACACTATGGATCAGCAATTCTTTCTTTACCAGAGTCGGCAAGGATGGTGATCTGAAAGCACCAGCGTTTTGGGCCAACAACACGGGCAAAGCACATAGCGCGTCAGATCGGATCATCTACGACCGGGATAGCGGCATCCTCTATTACGACGCAGATGGCACGGGTAAGATTGCTGGAGTGGCGTTCGCAACGATCTCCAAGAAAATTGCGCTGACCCACAGGGATTTCCTCGTTATTTAACTAAACTTGCATAGGAGTAGGAGCCCGGATCACTTCTGGTTTTTATGTGTCACAACAGAGCATCGGAACAAGAGCTGTTTCCAACCGCGCGGTGACGGAGTACTAAGTGAGAACGTGTCTCTACCAAACGAACGAGAGAATGCCACAACAGCTGAAAGTACTTTTGATTTCGGTGTCTGCGACAGAATCCACAAAATCCAGGGTCGACACCCGCCTTAAAATGTACTGCTCCTGAATGCGTCGTCCAATAGAGAGCGTCGTTGTCCAGACAGGTTCGAGTGCCGGCTTGCGCAATAATCTCAGACAGGTACCTAATCGGCATGAGCATTTTCTCGCTGTGCGCCGAGTGGCTAATCTGGAAGCATTATCAGAAGGGTTGTCGCTTCGTTCTATCTAATCGTGTCAGCCAAAATAACTCTTGTTCTGAACCTTGCAACAGACCGATTCTACTTTACAGGATCACCAGCAGGTCTCTTGCGGCGACATTGTTGGGGCTTCCGGCAATCGTTGCAAACTGCGTCTGGTCTGCCCCTCCAACACCATCGAAGTCAAAATACAAGGCGCCCGAGACCGTGTCGTAGATAATCCGGTCGCTGCTGTCGACCGCGGCCGTGCCCACTCGGAACGCGCTGCCGCGCAGCACGCCAGCGGTCAAGCCCGTGAATACATCGTTGTCCAGCACAATCGTATCAGAGCTCCGGAAGTCGTTGATCGTGTCGATATTCTCTGGGCCAAGGGCTGTGCTGAAGGTAAAGCGGTCGAAGCCTGCCCCGCCCGTTAGAAAGTCCGCACCCAGTCCGCCATCAAGGCGATCATTTCCGCTGTCCCCTCGCACCCGGTCGTCACCCTCACCACCGTTCAGGCGATCATGCCCTGAGCCACCAAAGACCCGGTCATCGCCTGCGCCGCCGTCGGCTCGGTCATTGCCGGCCCCACACTGGATCTCGTCATCGTCTCCCCCGCCGTTGATCCGGTCGTTACCGTCGCCGCCGAACAGGCGGTCGTTGGCAAAGCCGCCCGACAGTTGATCGTGACCCTCCTGCCCAAAGAGAATATCGGCGAACGCGCCGCCCGTGAGGCTGTCGTTCCCACCCTCGCCAAAGAAGATTGCTGGCGCGTCCGTGGCCGTGAAGTTGTTTCGAGCATCAGTGCCAAAGCGGACGTCATGCAGGGGCAGAGCGTCACGAAGTAGGTCAACCTGCGCGCTGCCCAGGTTGAACTGCATCCGATCCAGCGAGAAACTGGACACGCCCGCCGGAAGCGCGGCTGTGAGGGTAAGCGTGAACCCGCTGAACGTGGCCTCTTGGTTGCCGTCGAGAAGGTCGGGCAGCATCACATACTCGAAGGCGTTCGGGTCTGATGAAACAATATTGGGTGCGGCAAAATCAGTTACGGGGTTGGCCGTCATACTGGGGGGCGGAAGGGCTGCGCCGATCACCCCTATTAGGGCGGTATCCACGGTCAGCTGTGCACCGGCGGGAAGGGTCGGACCGCCGAAGCTCAATCCCGGTGCGAATTTATGGTTGTTGGGGAACACGGCCGGCGGAGGATCCCCGAGGGTGGCGCCCACAAATGATGAAGGATTGTAGGGCGAACCGACACCCAAGTCCTTCAACCGCAGGGACTGCGTGACGCCGGTTTCCCGGTCGACGAACTCAACACGGACGGTTAGCTGAGTGTCTCCTGGCGCGAAGGTCGCACCCGACAACGCAATCAGGCTCCCGAGGAAGTTGTCCTGCTCCGCCGCGCCCGATGCACCCGGGCTTTGGCTTCCCCGTTGGACAAGCGTCCCTGAGTCAAGATCGTACCTGATGGTGATTGGAGCCGGCATTTCAACCTCCCAAGAGACCATGGGCCCAAATTCGCACACATACCGCCCCTGGTGGAGACATCAGCCAGAACTCCGCCGTTCTTGACCGAGGTGGCGGCTCGACGCTGCACACAAGGCTGATGCAAACAATGAGATCACAGGTTCGTGTCTCGAGTGCGGCAAGTGATCGGTTCTGGGCATGTCCCGCTACCTTTCCGACATTGGTCGGTCAGTGGAAGACAGGTATTTCTATGGAGGTTCGCCGCCTGACTGGTCCGAGCAAGTCCTTATTCCGGCACGCCAGCCTTTCTCAGACCCTCGATGAACAGCTCGCAGTGAGCATAAGCCCCCAGATTTGCGCGGAGGCGATTAACGGTGATTGGGGGGCCGATTTGGTTACGTTGCTGGATATGTGCCTGTGCCTCCTCCACAAGGCCGAGATGCCCACAGCAGCTGATCAGCGCATTGTGGTGCCCCGGAAATTCCGGGAAGGCTACGACCGCACGGCGCAAGAAGGACAGAGCGTCCGAGAAGCGGCGGTCTCCGAGCAGGGTCAGACCATGAAATGCCACGTAGATCCCGGCAAACGTATCCAACGGGCTCATCCGTATGGCCTTTCCTGTCTCGTTGACAGCCTCGGCAAAGTAGCCAGCCCTGAGAAGGGCAACCCCATACATGGTGCGCCCAAGAGCCCAGCTCGGATTGATCTCGAGAGCCCTCTTCATCTCCTCCAAGGCACGGTCATGGTGACCCATCGTGCTCAAGCTGAAACCATAGCTCATCATGGCCCAAGGCTCGCTCGGATCAATGGCCAAAGCGCGCTTGGCAAGATCGGTCATCTCTCGAAAGCCTTCCTCCCTTGGGCGCCAGTAGCAGAAGGTTTCCCACCACACCGCCCAACTGAGAATGGCGTACGCTCTCGCATAACTTGGCTCACGAATGATGGCGCGTTGAAGAAGCGCCTGCGCCTCTTCGTTCGATTTGCGTTGCGCCTTGTTGATCAAGGTCATTGCTGACACGACAAGGCCCCAGGTATCGACACTTTCGGGAGGCTTGTTCTGGGCTCTATAACCCTCCTCGGCATAAAGATGAGGTTCGATTGCAGCCACAACATTTTCGGTGATCTCATCCTGGACCGCGAAGACATCCTGCAGCAACCTGTCGTAGCGCTCTGCCCAAATATGCTTTCCGTTCGCGGCGTCGATGAGCTGCGCTGTGATGCGGATGCGACTGCCAGACACTCTTACACTGCCTTCCAGAATGTATCGGACACTAAGATCGCGGGCGACCTGACGGACGTCGATCGCCTTGCCCTTGTAGACGAAGGTGGAGTTGCGCGAGATGACGAGCAACCAGCGCAGACGCGAAAGTGCGGTAATGATGTCCTCGGCCATCCCATCCGCGAAGAATTCCTGCTGCGGATCGCCGCTCATGTTGTCGAAGGGCAATACTGCGATGGATGGCTGGTCTGGCAGTGTTAGGGGCTGACTTGAGATCGCTCCAGGCAAGGGCGCCATCTTAGTCACGGCCGAGAGCCGGAAGATCCTCACAGCTCGTGCTATGTTCTTGACCTGTTGCTCACCCTGATCCTCAAAGGAGTACGGCAGTTTATCTCTGACCTCGTCGTAGACTTTGCCGGAGACGCAAATGCCTCCGGGCTCAGCCAACTGCTCCAGGCGAGCTGCCACATTCACCCCCTCGCCGTAGATATCGCCATCACTTTCAATGATGATGTCTCCGAGATTGATGCCAATGCGGAGTTGAAGGGCCGGAGCACCACCATGAGCGGCTTCTGACGCGAGAGCCTCCTGGACTTTCACAGCACAGCGAACCGCCTCGACAGGGCTTGAGAACTCAACCAGAAAGCCATCGCCGGTTGTTTTTACCACGCGCCCCTGATGGTCCCTCACCTTCGGCTCAATGACGTCCCGACGAAGCGTCTTGATCCTGGCGAGGGTGCCTTCCTCATCTCGGCCCATAAGCGCGGAGAAGCCTGCCACGTCAGCCGCGAGAATCGCTGCGAGGCGCCTCTGCACCTTCTGACCGCTTGGACTGGTCATCTCATCCCCAGGGATACAGGTGTTGAGGAGCAATGGTGCTTCGCTCAGCACGCTTCGTCCAGAGGCATTATTGCGGCAGTTCTCCGAGGTCGAAGGCCAAGCTTTTGGATGTGCCACGATCCACAGCCACCGTTCCCAGAGTTCGCTACGGGGAACCGACGATGCAAAAGCCGCGGGGCTGGTTCATGCCGGAAGAGAGCGGAGGCCGGAGTTTAGGCCCGGTCGACGGCAACAATCAGAGCCACGACCACGGGCGACATTGTGAGCACCAATTTGTTTATGCTCCGCTTCTCTCCACAGCGCCGGATTCACGGGCGGGTAGCCTATAGCGTCGCTCGGCCTGGATGGGCGATCAGTACTTCGACCGCTCCGACGCCAATTTTAGGAAATATTCGTTGGAAAGTCTCGGATCCGGTGGTGGTGAAACAAGCGATTGAGATTCTGAGCGGTAAGGGTTCAGAACAAGAGCTGTTGCTGTTAACACGATTAGATAGAACGGAGCAGCAATCTTTCCAATAAAGCTTTCAAATTGGCCACTCGACGTGAAGCAAGTTGATACTCGCGTCGATCGGGTACCCATCTGAAACTACGTTAATGCGCTTTCTCGAACCTGACCGGACAACGACACTTTCCCACGGACGTCACTTTCGGAGCAGTATCCTTCTCCATCAGTTGTTCGGCCCTGAATGATGGCGCAGACATCAAAATCCAAGCGGTAGCGGGCCATTGCGGCGGTCTCCCGCTCGGTTCATGGGGTACGTTCTTGCTACGTACTCCGTTACCGTGTGTTTGGGAGCAACTCTTGTTCCGCCCCCTAGACGGCAGTCAGATCCCTTCCCGTCATTCCGCACCCTTGTGTTGTTGAAGTTGTGAAGCTTGACTGTGGCTGGATCAAGGCCCGTTTAGGAGGGTCTCTCCTCACTACTACGAGCTCGTATAGCGTAGGCTCGTGGGTTTGATCGTCAATGTTGGAATGGTCTGAACGTTGGTGACATCTGCTTCTTGGCAACTAACCGAGCACGTACACGACAGCCCAAGCGATGATGCCTAATGCGATCAACAAGCCGAGCCAGTTGAGCACACGAGACAACTTGTCGGTAGCGGGCGACTCCTTAGCGACTACCAAGAGCTTGTCATCATCGTCATCCATGTTACAGAACTCTCACAAAGGGCGTCAGGCGTTTTAAGGATCAGTCCCACGAGTGGTTGAAGTCGTCTTCACACTTCCCGCCGTAACGACGACAACCGCCTCAAATCCCTCCTGCTGACGATTTGAGGCCAAGGCAAAAGCGGCTGAGAGTGCTTGTTCCTCAGTGACGTGAACTGAGATGGCCCGCCCCTCGTGCGAGACCGACCAAACATCATCCCCTGTACGCGTGACCACAACTCGTTCCACGCCTGTGGTTCCTTTGGCCAACGGCGAGCCTAGCTATCCGGGGCTGTTTCGCAATAAACTCAAAGGGATAGGAGGCATTTTAGAATCGCTCTCAAAAGCATAGCTCAGCAAACCCTCCAGGTTACACTGAGGGCCCTTCAAGGACTTCGTCCGTCATTAATACGGATTTGATTAACCAGGGCACGTGACCTTGAATCGTTTGCTCAGAGTGTGAGGGGTCGCATCTAGGGAACCCGTTAGCCGACCTGGCGACGTGAGTTGATCGCTTCTGGGAAGCTCGTCCATCGTATTGCGATGGGCTTTCTCGATTTAGCAGGCCTATTGCATTTCACTAACAGTTCCATAAGTCTCGACATATGGAATCAGAGAACGTCATCTTGTCTCTCGCAGCCTTGGCCCAGCCGACGCGCCTCGAGGTGTTCCGGCTGCTGGTGAAGCACGAGCCGGAGGGCCTGCCCGCAGGCGACATTGTCCGCGAGCTCACCGTCCCGCATAACACCATGTCCTCGCACCTCGGCATCCTCTCCCGGGCGGGCCTCGTCCGCTCCGAGCGCAGGAGCCGCTCGATCATTTACCGCGCCGACCTTGATCGGCTCCGCGAGGTCGTGACCTTCCTGCTCAAGGATTGCTGCGGCGGCCATCCCGGCGTGTGCGCTCCCTTGATCGATGCCCTCGCCCCCTGCTGTTCCCCGAAGGAGACCCTCGATGGCTGAGCGACCCTACAACGTGCTGTTCCTGTGCACGGGCAACACCGCCCGTTCCATCTTGGCCGAGGGCATCTTGCGCAAGGACGGCGCCGGCCGCTTCAACGCGTTCTCCGCAGGCAGCCAGCCGAAGGGCGCCGTCAATCCATTCGCCCTGAAGGTACTCGACAGCCTCGGCTATCCAACGGACGGTTTTCGCTCGAAGAGCTGGGATGAGTTCGCCGGACCGAATGCGCCCGTGATGGACTTCATCTTCACCGTCTGCGACAGCGCCGCGGGCGAGGCCTGCCCGGTCTGGATCGGCCATCCGGCCACAGCCCACTGGGGCATCGAGGATCCCGCAGCGATCCAGGGTCCGGACATCGACAAGGAACGGGCCTTCGTCCAGGCCTTCAAGTTCCTCAAGAACCGGATTGCAGCCTTCCTGGCGCTGCCGATGGCGAGCCTCGACCAGATCGCCCTTACCCATCACCTGGAAGAGATCGGACGCCTCGAGGGCGCGACCTCCACGACCGTCCTTCCCTTCGACCGCCGCCAGGCCTGAGGATTCCCATGGACGTCATCATCCACCACAACCCGGATTGCGGCACGTCCCGCAACACGCTGGCCATGATCCGCAATGCCGGCCTCGAGCCGCATGTCATCGAGTACCTGAAGACGCCGCCGACCCGCCTCCTGCTGCGCCAGCTCATCGACCGCATGGGCGTTTCGGTCCGCCACGTCATCCGCGAGATGGGCGCGCCCTACATGGAACTCGGCCTCGACAATCCTGACCTGACCGACGACCAACTGCTCGACGCCATGATGGCGCATCCGATCCTGATCAATCGCCCCATCGTCGTCACGCCCAAGGGCGTGCGCCTGTGCCGACCATCCGAAGAGGTCCTTGATCTCCTGCCGCCGCAGCAGGGCGAGTTCGTCAAGGAAGACGGCGAGCGCGTGGTGGACGAGCACGGGCGGCGGGTGGCCAGCGCGTGACCAACACCTTTGCGCCCGCAAAACGTCTGGCCGCCGAGGCGCTCGGGACCGGGCTGCTCGTCGCCACCGTGGTCGGATCCGGGATCATGGCCGACAAGCTTGCGGGCGGGAACGTGGCGCTGGCCCTTCTCGGCAACACGATCCCGACCGGGGCGATCCTGGTCGTCCTGATCCTGGGCCTCGGGCCGATCTCCGGTGCCCACTTCAACCCGGCGGTCTCGCTCGTCATGGGACTCAATCGCGCCTTGCCCTGGCCCGAGGTCGGCTCCTATACGGTGGCCCAGATCGTCGGCGGCTGCCTCGGCACGCTGGTCGCCCATGGCATGTTCGACCTACCATTGCTCCAGTTCGCCGCGACTGCCCGGACCGGGCCGGCGCAATGGTTTGCCGAGTTTGTCGCCACCTTCGGGCTGCTCGTCACGATCCTGACGGTCGTGCGCTTCCGGATCGAGGCGATCCCTTACGCGGTCGGGCTCTACATCACGGCCGCTTACTGGTTCACGGCCTCGACCTCGTTCGCCAATCCCGCCGTGACGATCGCCCGGGCGCTGACAAACAGCTTTGACGGCATCGCGCCGGCCAACGTCCCCATGTTCATCGTCGCGCAGGTCGTCGGCGCCCTTGGAGCCATGGCACTGATGCAGTGGCTGCTGAGTTCTGTACGGACCCCGTCGAAATCCGGAGCCATGGCCGGTGAGTGATCTTCCCAACGTCGACTTTGCGGTCCTGGACACTCCAGACCTCGCCAAGCTGGAGCCGCGCCGGCCGTCCACGCATCCTCCCCGCATCCTCCTGCTCTACGGGTCGTTGCGGGAACGCTCTTACAGCCGTTTCCTGACGCTTGAAGCGGAGCGCCTGCTCCGGCACTTCGGCGCCGAGACCCGCGTCTTCGACCCGCACGGGCTGCCGCTGCCGGACGCCACCGCCAGCGACCATCCCAAGGTGCAGGAGTTGCGCGAGCTGTCGCTGTGGTCCGAGGGCCAGGTCTGGTGCAGCCCGGAACGGCATGGCGCCATGAGCGCGGTGATGAAGGCGCAGATCGACTGGATCCCGCTCTCCGTAGGCGCCGTGCGGCCGACGCAAGGGCGTACGCTCGCCGTGATGCAGGTCTCCGGCGGCTCGCAGTCGTTCAATGCGGTCAACCAGTTGCGGGTGCTCGGGCGCTGGATGCGCATGGTGACGATCCCGAACCAGTCCTCGGTCGCCA
This sequence comes from Microvirga ossetica, assembly GCF_002741015.1. Taxonomy (NCBI): domain Bacteria; kingdom Pseudomonadati; phylum Pseudomonadota; class Alphaproteobacteria; order Hyphomicrobiales; family Methylobacteriaceae; genus Microvirga; species Microvirga ossetica. The sequence goes on from NZ_CP016619.1 coordinate 60,358, forward strand.
AGGCGTTCCAGGAGTTCGACGAGGCCGGGCGCATGAAGCCGTCCTCCTACTACGACCGCGTCGTGGACGTGATGGAGGAGCTCGTGAAGTTCACGCTGCTGACGCGCGACCGCTCCGACTACCTCACCGACCGCTACAGCGAGCGCAAGGAGGCGGCCGAGAAAGAAGCCAGGCGCCTCGCGGCAGCCGCCATGAGCCACGAGACAAAGGCTGCCGAATAGGGACGCGAACGGATCCCGAAGTCCGATCAGTAGAGCACCGATGGGAAGCAGCAGCCCCTCGGTTCCTGGTAGTGGCCCATCGTCATGAGCGTCATCGGCTTGATGGCCCTCATTCCCTGGTGCAGACACCAGCGGAAGAGGTTTGCCTGCCGCGTCGGCAGGAGCAGGGAGAGCGGCTCCGCCCTCATGGCTCCCGCGCCGACCAGAAGCGCCCGCATGTCCAGTTCGGTTTCGGCGACACCATGGTTCATCAGCCAGAACGTCGCCGCCGAGAGATAGCCCGTGATGCGGCCCTCACGCTCGACCACGAAGGGCGTGAACACCCGCAGCGCCTCCTGGAGCTCATGGGTGCGTGCGACGCCATGGACAGACGAGCAGAGATCGGTGCAAGCCCCGACGTCCCCGGCTGCCATCGGTCGGACTGAGAAGCCCAGATCCGGCCCGCTGCGGGGTGTGCCACGCATCAGCAGGAGCGGCTCCCGGACGTCGAACCCGAGCGAGGCATAAAGCGGCATCGAACGGGTGTTGAAGGCATCCTGGACGAGGCGCACGCCCATGGCGTCGCCCGCGCGCTCGAGGGCGGCTTCCATGAGCCGCCGCCCAATCCCGCTGCCTTGCACGGCCGGGTCAACGGTGATCGGCCCGATGCCGCGGATCGGGTCGCCTTCGGCCACGAAGTTGCTGCCGACCACCCGTCCGTCCAGCTCCGCCACCACCCCGTAGATGGACGGGGTCGCGATGAAGGTCTCGGCAAGTTGCGTTCCCGCCTCCGCCGACGGGAAATCCCAGGAGAAGCCGTGCTGGTCCGCTATGGCCCTGAAGGCCTCGAAGATGATGCGCCCGCAGGCCTCCGCATCGGCGGATGTGGCGGGACGGATCTCTGGGGTCATGGCCGCCTCCCGTTCTCGCAGCACCTCCATCGCATCGGTATCGGCGAGGCGCTGCATCGCCCGCCAGATTCCCGCGGCAGCGCCCATCAGGCAAAGGAGATTCCGAGCCAGATCGCGATGCAGGCAATGGAGCAGCGCACCCCTATGCCGTCAGCGTGCCTGAAGGTGCCGCTGATGAATCGCCCGTGACCACGGCATCCCCATCGCTCGATGCGCCCTTGTTACCGCCGAGGACATGTGAGGCGCGCTCGTCTTCCAGGGTAAGGCGGAATGCTCGGCAGACATCGTGCTGGAGACCGGACGGCACCGCCACTGGGACCGATGTCCGTCCAGGGCGAGCTGCTCAGGAGAGGGAGGCCCAGAGGAACGCGAGGCAGGCCGCAACGCCAAGCGCGGTCCGCACAGCGTGAAGCGAGCCCCACCGTTCGATCATCGCCCGGCTCTCGGCACCAGCCGCGGCAGGCTCGGTTGCCATCAGTCGCTTGTTGGTCGGCATGATGGCGAGGAACGTGACAGGCCAGTTCGCGATCATGAGCAGCGCCCCGAGAAGCCATCCGACGTGACCGCTCTGCCACCATGCCGCGAGCCCGAGCAGGAAGCCCGCAATGGCCAGCGGAGCCTGCATGGCCGTGCCGTGCTTATAGGCCGGCTTCCACTCGGTCAGCAGGCAGCGGTCGTCCAGCTCCAGGCGGGCGGGCTGCTCGGCAACGTTGATGTAGAGGGCCGCGCCAGAGAACACGGCGGCGACAACGAGCGCAAGCTGGCCCGTGAGCATGTTCACGTCACCGGTGCTTGCGGTTCCCGCACGGCCTTCTCCGCCTCGACGAGCACGTCGAGTCCGCGCCACGGCTTCGGCATGAAGGTGACGCCGTCCGGCAGGCCGTCGGACACCGCGCCGGGATCGCCCGACGTAAGCACGATGCGGATCGTGGGCCAGAGGGTGCAGGCGGCCTTGGCAAGCTGGACGCCGTCCATGTCACCGGGCGGCAGGCGGACGTCGGCGAACATCATCGCGACCTCGCCTCCCCGCTCCTGGAGGTAGGCCACGGCTGCGTCGGCGCTTTCGACCTCGACCACGTCGAGATCGGTTTCCTCCAGCAGGGCCGCGGCAAGGTCGCGAACGTCGGGATCGTCCTCGACGATCAGGGCGACGTGCGGTTCAGGCTGCATGGTATCCATCGTCCACCTCCTGCGGTTCCGTCTTCCGAAGGATCGCCGCCAGCGCTTCGGGGACGGGCTGCTCCAGCTCATCCCGGTAAACCTCGGCAAAGGCGCGGGCGATCATGAAGGTGGCGACGTCCGGGTGAAGGTCGTCGACGTGGGGCAGGCGCACGTCGCCTGAGGCGTCGCGGGGCATCGGCATTCTCCTTGGGTCTTGATCCTGTCAACCCGTCGATGCGGATCGAATGGCCTGGGCTGACATGCGTGAATGGGAGTGAACGGCCCGTGGTGCGATGGGTTTCAGCGTGGCGGCAAAACGGCCATGCGGTGCAGGCCATTTCGATGAATTCCGCTAATACGCCCCGAGCATAAACGATTGCAGTTACGCGTGCCGCCAAACCTTCACGGCCGAGATCAGCAGGATCGCCGCCAGGGCCGGAAGCAGTACGGCATCCGGCACCACGCCGAGCAGCAGACCGCCGATGAACGCGCCGGCGACCGATCCGGCTGCCATCACGAGCAGGAAAGCTCGGTTTCGACCGAGGACGGAGAAGCTCTGATCGCGGCTGTAGCGGGTAAACCCGACCAGCATCGTCGGCAGGCTCACGGCGAGGGACAGGCTTCCGGCGAGCTTGATGTCGGCCCCGAACAGCAGCACCAGGGTCGGGATGAGCAGTTCGCCCCCTGGCACGCCGAGCAGGGAAGCGACGATGCCGATCACAAATCCGGCGGCGACGCCAGCGACGAGTTGCGCCGTCCCGGCAAGGAGAGGTTGGCCTGCGCTCGCGTCATGGCCGAACACCAGCACTCCCGCGATGGCGAGCAGGAGCACCGCGATCACCTTGTAGAGGGTCTCCGATTTCAGACGGGTTGCCCATCCGGCGCCGACCAAAGCCCCGAGAAGGCTCCCGGCCAGCAGGTTGAGCACGATGGGCCAATGGGCCGTGATCAACCCGAAGGGCACCGTTCCCGCCCGAAACGGCAGGGCGGCGGCCACCACGACGAGGCTCGTGGCCTTGTTCAGGATCACTGCTTCCAGTGCCGCGAAGCGAAACATCCCGATGAGCAAGGGCAGACGGAACTCGGCCCCGCCAAGACCGATCAGGCCGCCCAGGGCACCGATGGTGGCACCAGCGCCGAAGGCCAGCGGGAGATTGCGTGGAGCATGGATTGCATCCTTGGGCATGTACCAGAGCTACGCGATTATGATCCTGAAAGCAGCCGTTTCCTTGATCGTGAGCACGTCCAGGGAAAACAGGTTACCGGAAAACCAGCACCGGAACCCTGCACCGGCACACCACGGCCGCGATCGACCAGTGTGCGGTGCTCAGGGCTGCACGCCCCGGGTGTCCAGGTACTGTTCCAGCCTGGCCGGGCTGGCGTCCGGATCGGCCAGGCCGATATGGCCATCCGGCCGCACCAGGTACACGGCGCCCTGTTTGAGACCCGCGCGGGCTGTCATCGCTTGCCAAGGGAACACGTGCAGCGCCAATCCCCTTCGGGCGCAGGCCTCCGCGATCCCGGCGCCGCACTCACCATAGACGTGAACCTGCCATTTGAGTGTTCTCAGCGGCGCGAAATTATCGTCTTCCTCGCCCGCGCTGCTGGCCGTCGTGACCCAAGGCAGGCGGTCGCCGCCCCTGACGCTCCCGGCGCTGCCATCGCTCAAGCGGCTGCCGCGATAATTCACCCCGATCTGCGTGATCGTGCTCTCGCAAAGCAGTTGCAGCGAGTCATGAGCAGCATTCGACCTTGAATGGGAGCTCAACCGGGGCACCTATCTTGTCCAGGAGAAACATCTTTCCACGGAGAGCCCGATGCAACCGTATGAGCAAAACCAAACCGCCTATGGCACCGGCTTTGCCCGGACGGCAGCTCAGGTCGACCAGGGCCTGCGCGCCTTTATGCTCGGCGTCTACAACAACATGGTCCTGGGTCTGGCCATCTCGGCCCTGGTCGCGCTCGGCATCAACATGCTGGCCACGACGAGCGACCCGTCCCAGGCCGTCGCCCGCATAGGCGGCGTGAACCTGACCCAGTTCGGCGCGACGCTGTACGGCTCGCCGCTGATGTGGGTCGTGGCGCTGGCGCCGCTGGCCTTCATCTTCTTCTTCTCGTTCCGGATGGACCGGATGTCGGCGGCTGCGGCCCGCGGCACCTTCTTCGCCTTCGCGGCGGTGATGGGTGCTTCGCTCTCGACGCTGCTCATCCGCTACACCGGCGCGAGCGTCGTGCAGGTGTTCTTCATCACGGCGGCGGCCTTCGGCTCGCTGTCGCTCTGGGGCTACACCACGAACCGCAGCCTATCCGGCATGGGCTCGTTCCTGATCATGGGTCTCGTCGGCCTGATCCTGGCCTCGATCGTCAACATCTTCGTGGCATCGAGCATGCTGCAGTTCGGCATTTCCGTGATCGGCGTGCTGATCTTCGCAGGCCTGACGGCCTACGACACGCAGAAGCTGAAGGAGATGTACCTCTACGGCAATTTCGACTCCGAGACTGCCGCGAAGGCCTCCGTGTTCGGCGCCCTGACGCTGTATCTTGACTTCATCAACATGTTCCAGTTCCTCCTCGCGCTCGTGGGCAACCGCAGAGCGTAAGGACAAGCGGACCGAGTGATCGCGAAGCCCCGGCCGAAAGCCGGGGCTTTTCTTTTGTCCGTTGCCCCGGGATGCTTTTATGCCTGCCACGCACGGGAGAACGGAGCCCGCTGCGCCTGAACACCCTCAGGTGGGTGGGACAGTGCCAGCTCTGACAGCCTCTTTGCTATCCACCTCAACCAGCTGGCGTCAGACGCAGGATCCCGCCCCTCGCCTGGTCCGTCAGCACGTACACCGCACCATCCGGACCTTGCCGCACGTCCCGGACTCGCTGGCCTAAGGCTATGCGCTCCGCTCCCGTGACCTGCTGCCCCTGCACTGTCAGCCGAACCACGCCGCGGGCCACCGAACGTCCCCGCGCCACGGCGGTTCCGCTGCCGCCGGAGCCGGGCTCGGCATAGGCGAGATAGACCCAGCGGCTGGAGGCGAAGTCCGGGGCGAGTGCCACATCGAGCAGCCCACCCTGCCCTCGCGCGAACACACGTGAGACCCCAGCCAGCGGTGCGGATACGCCCCCATCCCGGGACACCAGCCGCAGCCGACCAGGACGCTCGGTGACCAGCATTTGTCCATCGGGCAGGAAGGCGAGACCCCACGGATGAACGAGACCGCGCGCGATTGTCTCAACCCTGACTTGGCCTGAGGGAGCCCGCACAATCCGATCCTGTGCTCTCAAAGGAGGTGGCGCATGACGCTTACTTAGCCAAAGGATCCGGACGGAGCTGGAAGTGGACAGCGATCGGCTTGCTGCCCTTGCCGCCCTCCCGCAGCCAGGGCGTCCGGTCGCCGCTGGTGGTCCACAGGCCGCGACCCTTCCAGCCGGCCTTCGGGTCATCGATGCGCCCGTCAAAGCCCTTGGCGTAGAAGCCCAGCGGATAAGGCACCCGCAACGAGATCATTCGGCCGTCCTTGAGCGCGACCAGGCCGTCCATCAGGTTGGCGGTGGATATCGGCACATCCTCACCCAGCCCGAACGTGTTGTGCTGGTCAACCCAGGTGTAGTAGCTCGACTCGGCACTGTTCTCGCCGATGCCCTGGAAGCCCGGACCAGGGTACTGATGGAACGACCAGCCCTCAGGGCAGTGATCGCCGGTCGCCTGTGGTCCGTTAAGCGGGCCTTTGCACTTGCGGCGGTCGAAGCTCGCCAGGTGACCGCTCGAAAGTGAAGCCCACACCACCCCTTGCCGGTCGATGTCGGCGCCCCGGATGCCGAAGCCGGGCCGCGGTACGTGGTAGATTTCTGCCAGCGCGGTCTGAGGGGGATTGGGCCCGGGATTGAGGCGGACCACTGCCGGTGTCCCGCTGAACACTCCCACCGAGCCCCAGATGGAGCCATCCAGCGGGCTTGGGCTCACTGCATAGAAGCCTCCAGTAATACGCTTATCCTTCGTCGGGTTGAGCGGCTGGTCCGGCTCGACATGCTCGTCCCGTTGGCCGTTGCCATTCGTGTCGAGAACCAACGCCGTCCAGCCTTGAGCCTTGGCCGCGTCGCCGGTCTCGTCGAAGACCCTGGTGTTAACCCAGCCGATCACCGGACCGCCGCCGCTGGTCCACAAGGTGTCGTTCGCGTCATAACCGAACTGCAGGTGATGGGTGCCAAAGCAGGTATCGATGAAGGTGTACTGCATCGTCTTGGGATCGAGCCGTGTGATGGAACGGCTCGTCCGCTCCAGCGGAAACAGTTTGGCCGAGGGATGGTCGGAGCCCCGCTTGCAGAAGTCTGGGTTGTTGGGTCCGCGCACGGCTGCCGCAAACCACACCCGACCCTGGCGATCAAACATGCCGTTGTGGTTGTTGGCCTTGGTGTCCCAGATCTTTTCCTCACCCCAGTAAGGCGAAGGCGCCAGCACCTTGTCGCTGGCAGCATGGCCGGGCCCGAGCGCCTCCGGCGTGGCCGGATCACGCACCGGCGCCACGAACTCGGTGACGGTGTGCGTCCTTGGATCGAGGATCGGGATTATGTCGGTGGAGTATTCCGCCGAGCCAAACAGCGGGCCATAGGCATTCACGGTTGGATGGCGCCGGTCCGAGGCGATCAGATCGTGCAGGTACTTCTTCTCGGTGAGCCACTCCCAGGTGGTCACCACGATGTTGCGCTCGACACCCTCCGGCCGCTTCGGCTTGGCATGCGGCAGCTCGCCCCGTGCAATGCGGTCCGTCCAGTCGGCGTAGTACTTGAACGGCACCCCGCCGAAGCGGCCGGCGAGCTGGTTGACCATGCTCTCGCCCGACTGGCCCGAGGACACGCGGCGGATCCAGGCTTCCTCGGATGAGCTGAACTCGCCCAATTGCTTCGGGATGGTGCGGGTCGAGTGCTGGCCGAGTTGGTGACAGCCGATACAGCCGATGTTCTTGACCTGCTTGAGCCAGTCGATCCGGGTGATGTTCTCGGGGATGTCACCCTTACCGCCGAACTGGGCCGCCTCCGGGATCTGCAGCATGGAATACCAGTAGATGGCCGGGTAGTATTGCGCCGCCTCCTTGTCACTGGGTGCCGGCACTGCCTGGAGGTCGAGCAGCCTGCCAGGCTCGCCCGTCATCTTGGGTGAGTCGACGAGGCCATAACCGCGCACCCAGACCTGATAGGTGGCTTTGGGAAGATCGGGCAGGACATAGCGACCCTGATCGTCGGTGACCACCGTTCTGGCGAACCTGGTCGGCAGATTGCTTGTCTCGGCAATCACCCAGACCCCAGCTTCCGGTCCGTTGGGCCCCATGACCACGCCGCCAATGTCATCGGCATCGATTGCAACGATGGTTTGGGCGCTCACCGAGCCCGGAGTGGCGACCACAGACCCGAGGATGCCGATCGCAGCAAAGATTGAACAGAGCTCCCGCCGGCGTGCCATCGCTGTCCTCCCTGGCACGGTTCTCATTGTCTGGGCAAGATAGCACGGATTGTTGCAAAGCCCGAGCGTCGAGGCCCGTCTGCGTCCAGTGGAATTCCGGAGGCAGGCGGCGCATCGTTCGTGAGCGTGTGCCCTCCCGCGATCGTTCGCTACGGCTTCTGAAGGCACACGGATCCGCAGCCTCGCAAGATCTGCCCAGATCATGGGCACGAGCCCCACTCGCAACACGGGCGCTCAGTCTTAGAAGTCGACATCAACTCCCTTCTGGTTCCCTGATCCCGCCTTGCCCTCGCACAGACAACACCCGATAGACGGCCAACCCAAGAGCACCCAGGGCGGCCACGGGCATGACCCAGGCATCCGGCGAGCCCATGGTCCAGAGGGTTGCTCCGCTAATGAGGCACCAGATCAGCGGAATGATCATGAGCCCCCACGGCGGCCGCTTGTCCACGGTCAGGAGGATGCCGAGTGTAGCAAGGACGGTCGGATCAGGCGCGACACCGAAGATCTCGGCCTGCTTCCAATCGCGACCAACAAGCGGGCCGATCAACGGCTGCACCACAAGCGCGAACAGAACCAGCCCTATTCCAGTCCGGCCGATCCAATCCCTATAGGGATGAAACGAGAGCCGGTTGCGAATGACGCCTGTCCAGATCAGCAGCACTGCCTCGATGACAAAGCCGATCGCGAAGTAGCGTGCCGCCCAGTTGATCGTGTTGTAATGCTCCAGATGGTAAGCCCAGGCCGTCCAAAGCCAGCCGGCCGCAAGGATCACTGTCACCACTCCCTGGCGGGGATTGCCGCGCTGCAGCCACCACAGGACGACGAGCCCGAGCAGCAGTGCCAGGATCTGCGCCGGCCAGATCGCCCGGTTGTAGAGCTCGAACAGACGATAATAGGTACGGGCCGAAAACAGCAGGAAATCGGATGGCATGTAGGACCACCAGTCCCCCATCAGAGGTCCTCGACATAAGCGATCATGCGGGCCCGCATCGCGGCATCGGGCAACCGTCCGGTGGCCGCCGCCATGTTCTGGCGCACATGCTCCACCCGGGTGGTTGCCGGAATGGCACAGGTCACAGCCGGGTGTGACAGGATGAACTTCAGGATCAACTGCGCCCAGCTTCGTGCATCGATCTCGGCTGCCCAAGCCGGGAGGAGCCAAAAGCCAGTCAGAGCTTGGCTCATGTGCTCATTCCCTATTTGTGCTTCCGATGATAGCGCACCCAGACAACTGACGACGAGACGAGCACGACGAGGATCAGCTAGGACCCGCTGCGCTTGGTCTGCTGTGCGCGTTGGCTCTCAAGACGTCGAGCGGCCTCATTGATCACTGTGGACCAATAGCATTCCACGTCATGGGCAATGCGTTCGGAGCGATCTTCCTCTGACAGGTTGGAATACCAGGGTGAACGCTCAATGCGGTTTCGCAGGATGGTCCGCGCTGTCGCCTCAATCTCTCTCAGGCCGATGGTTGCGTCTTCCCTGCTATGTTGCCAGGCGCGGCTATCAGGCTGAGAACTTCTCCGCATTTGGAGTTCTCCTTTCCGTGAGCCCCTAACCCAGTCTGCGAGCATCGCTTTTGAATGCTTTCGGGGAAAGTCTCAATTTCAGATCACAGTTTGATGACGTGAGACAAATTTGCGGTCCTTAGTGGCAAACGCAGCCAGACTTATTGATCCGACTTGGGAGATGTTGAACTACGCGGCATAGCGGAAGGTCTGACGACCGAAGTAGCTTCGGATTCGTTCAGGCAGCTTGGCGAGCCGGCGCATGTAGCTGATAACGGTGCGCTTGAGTTCGTGCTTGCTTCTGGCGGGTGACTTGCGGGTCACGGCTTGCTTCAGGTCGGCGTTCAGCCCCTCGCCCGGGCTCAACTCGGGACTGTAGGAGGGCAAGGAGAAGACCTTGATCTGCTCCTCGCGTTTGGCCAACCAGCCCGGCACGGCCTGGGCCGATGGATTGGCAGGTCGTTCCAGATCAGGAACACCTTGCCGTTGGCATCCTGGATGAGCCGGCCGAGAAAGCGGATCAGGCTCAGGCCTTAGTGTTTCAGCTTTAGACATGTCGATAGCCCACCGTGCGAGTAGATTCGAATATCCGCCGGGCAGGGCGAAAGCAAACCTGCCGAGGAACATGCATGGGCAGAGGTCTTCGGAGCAAGGCTATGCGGCCTCTTTACGGCGTCGGTCGCCGGGACCCTCAGACTGTCAGCCCCGCCTTGCGGAGTCCTTCAACGCGGCGCTCAAAGTCCTCGGGATTCCGAAATGGAAGGACGCGGCGGCGGCGCTCGATCGAGAAGTTGGGGTTTAGCTGGAGCGCGTGCTCCCACGCTTGTCGACTCTCTGCGGATCGACCAAGGTGGCCATAGCACGATGCCAGCAGAGCATAAGCGGTCTCTGATTGAGAATTGCGTACGAGGCGCTGCTCGATCGCAGCAACCGCCTTCCTATACTCGCCGAGAGAAAAGTGCGCATCGGCGAGAAACTGGAGCAGGACTTCCGGATAGTGCGGGTCCAACCGCATCGAAACATCCAGTGTCCTGAGGGCTTCTGCTGAATCGCCGGAGAATATCTGGACATGGGCCATCACCATGAGGAGTTCGACTGAGTTGGGCGAAAGCGCGAGGCCTCGTTGCGCCTCTGTTCGCGCTCGGTCCAGGTCCCGGCTCCACATGCAAGCCATGCTGAGTGCGAAGTGACCGTTCGGCTGTTCCTCCGCCATCCCCACCGCCTGCTGCGCAAGCTCGAGCCCAGTCCGCAGCGAATGCTCCGGATCGGCGCTCCAGGCGTTGACATAGTCGAGCACGTGGGTGAAAGCGATGAGTGCGTGGGCTGCCGCATATCCCGGATCGATAGCGATGGCAGCGGCTGCCAAGCTGCGTGCCGCGTCATTTCCGGTTCGGGTGTGCGCTGATGCCTGCTCGCGACCCCGCAGGAAGAATTCATAGGCATCGACATTAACCGCGCGGCCCTGGGCTAATCGATCTCGGTCGCCAACCACGAGCGTCAGCCTGAGCGCAGCCACGATCTCCCGCGTGAGTTCGTCCTGAACTGTGAAAATGTCGGTGAGATCGCGATCAAACCGGTTGGCCCAGACATGTCCGCCGGTGCTCGCATCAATTAATTGGGCTGTGACCCGCACTCGGTTGCCCACCTTGCGTACGCTGCCCTCAAGCACATAGCGAACGCCAAGCGCCTTCGCCATCTCCGGCACCGGGACCGCTGCCGTCTTGTAGACGAAGGACGAGTTGCGGGCGATCACGTGCAACTCAGAAAGCCTCGAGAGGTCCGTGATGATGTCCTCGCTTATGCCGTCGGAGAAATACTCCTGTTCGGCATCGCCGCTCATGTTGTTGAACGCAAGCACGGCAATGGAGGGCTTTTCAGGAACGGGCGATGGCGAGGGTTCTTCAGGCGCGTTGGTGCCTCCGGGAATTGCCGGCTTTGTTGGTGCGGCATCTCCGACCTGAAGCGAATAAACCCGGATCGGCTCGGCAATATTTTTTAGTTGGGTCTGGCCGAGATCGCTGACTGTGAGATCAAGTCTCGCCTTTACTTGGCGATAGGCGTCCTCGGAAAGATAGATCGTGCCTGGCTTGGCAATTCCCTCCAATCGCGCGGCGATATTGACGCCGTCGCCCATGAGATCACCGTCGCTCTCCTCGACGACGTCGCCCAGATGGATCCCGACGCGGAACTCGATGCGGCGCTCGGGCGGCAACCCGGCGTTACGCTCGACCATGCCGGTCTGGACTTCGATAGCGCAGCGCACGGCATCGACGACACTGCGGAACTCGATGAGGGTTCCATCTCCGGTGCGCTTGACCACACGACCATTGTGCACGGCGATGATCGGATCGATCAGATCGCTGCGCAGCGTCCGCAACCGCGCTAAGGTGCGATCCTCATCCGCGCCCGCGAGACGGCTATAACCGACTACATCAGCGACTAGGATCGCAGCGATTTTTCGCCTTTCGCTCATAACGCCAGTTTCCCTCGGTCAAGACTAGCATAAGTTCCCGGCCAAGGCTCTCAAGCTGTAAGCGCATCATCGACATCAATGCCGAGATATCCCCCCGACGCTCCCGATCTTGGTATGGTTGCCGCTCCTGTTTTGACGCAACTTATGGCGGAGGGCTTCGACGCTGCATCCGAGCAGGAGAAGAAAGCGAGCGCTACAAGCATGAAGGCGCTGCCGGGCAGCGGATGATCACGACTGGTAGCGGTTTCACTCATGCAGCGACAGGCGGCGTAGCTGGCCATCATGAACTCGTCCTTCTGCTCCGGGTACTGCTTTTCACTGACCCCGTCGGATCAACGGGGTCAGGTTCGGCAATCTGGCCTTTGGATTAAATTCCTGAATCCGATTGCCAAGCCCCTGCCACAACGCCACTCTAATCATTGATATGCTCTCCCAATCGCAAGATGAAAAACAATATATTGGACCTTAACAGCGTTCGCGGCGAAGTTTGCCTGACATCCGAGTGAGGTGGATTCCCACCGCACCTGGGCTCTGTTGCACTAACCTTTCAAACCACATGATGCAGTAGCCGTTTGGCCAGGCAAGTACGCTATGGATTGTGCGTCGCGCAGTTAATGCAACAGAGCCTCGAAGGACATCTACTACGCCGAGAACCAGATCCTGAAGGCTCTGCCGAAGATGGCCAAGGGCGCAGAGTCGGACGAACTCAAGGTCGCCTTCCAGACCCACCATGAGCAGACGCAAGGGCAGATCGAGCGGCTCGAGCAGATTTTCGAGCTCCTCGGGAAACCCGCGCGTGGCGTAGCCTGCGAGGCGATCAAGGGGATCATCGACGAGGGCACCGAGAATCATGGAGGATTTCGCCGACAGTCCCGCCCTCGATGCCGGCATCCTGTCCGCGGCCCACGCCGTCGAGCATTACGAGATCACCCGCTATGGCACGCTCAAGACCTGGGCCCAGGAGCTTGGTTTGACCGAAGCGGTGACCCTGCTCGACCAGACCCTTCAGGAGGAGAAGGAAAACGATGCCCTGTTGTCACGCCTTGCCGAAGCGCGTGTCAACACGAAAGCGGCGTAGGTCTCCGCCGCAGCCGAAGGGCTTGCTCAATCTCTCGAGGTCGGATCATGCAGATCGGGCCTTTCGTCTGCCGATGTCCATCTCGATCCCATGATGTTTGCGGCAAGCGCTTCAAGGAGCGCAACAATTCGAAGGATTGCTCCACTCCTGTGACCGTCAGCACAAGGAATGCCACGATGAAGCTCTTCAAGTGTCAGGCTTGCGGTCAGCTCCTCCATTTCGAGAACCATGCTTGCGAGCGCTGCGGCCACCGCCTCGGCTACCTGCCCGATACCGTTACCGTCTCGGTCCTGGAGCCCGACAGCGACACGACTTGGCGTGCCTTGGCCCAGCCCGGGAGTGCCCACCGCTTCTGCGCCAATGCCGAGTTCGACAGCAGCAACTGGCTCGTCCCGGCTACTGCGGGCGAGGCCTATTGCACTGCCTGTCGGCACAATGGCGTCATCCCCAACGCGTCGGACCCGGCCAACCTTGCTGCCTGGAGAGTGATGGAGCAAGCGAAGTATCGGCTGTTCTATACCCTGCTCCAGCTTCGATTGCCGCTGAAAACGCGGGCGGAGGATCCGGAGCACGGTCTCGTCTTCGAATTCCTGGCCGAACCGCGAACGATGGCCCCAAGATGATGACCGGGCATGACGAGAGCCTGATCATCATCGCGCTCAGCGAGGCCAACGATCTCGAGCGCGAGAGGCGTCGCGGGATGAGCATCGCCACATTCCTGCAATCAACGGAGGTCATTGAGCGTGCCTTCCGTAGGCTCGAGAGATAGGTGGCTCCACCCATCGACCAACGGGATGACGGCGTTGATGGTCGTTCCGGCTGGTCCGCCCACAATCTCCAGGGCACCGTCGAACTGCCGGATCCGGGCCTCCATGCCCGGAATCCCGACGCCCAGACGCGGCGCGTCGCCGCTTCCGTCCGGCATCGCTGGGTTAAAGCCCCTGCCGTCATCGATCACCGACAGGCGCAGCGCGCCTTCCGCGATCTCGAGATTGACAGCGACCCGGCTCGCCTCGGCATGGCGGTGCACGTTGATCAGCGCCTCCTGTGTGACCCGGAGGATCGACCGCTTTACCTCGAAGGGAACCTCGTCGACCTCATCGCTGACAGCGACCTCCCCCGCGATCCCGGTCCGGTCCGCGAAACCGCCGACGAGCTGGCGCAGCGAGGCCGCAAGGCCATGCGTGCGAAGACCGGGCGGATAGAGCAGGAAGGACAGGGTGCGGATTTCCCGCTGCGCCTCGTCCAGGGAGGTCCAGACCGGATCCAGGGCCTTTGCCACGGCGCCGGGATCCCCCGCGACCGCGCTGACCTGCATCAGGGCGAGCCCGGCCGCGGCCAGGTGCTGGGCGGTGGTGTCGTGCAGGTCGGCCGCGATGCGCTGGCGTTCCTCCTCCTGGAGCGACAGCAGGCGGCGGGCGGTGTCCCGTGCATCCTGGCGCGCCGCCATGAGTTCGGTGACATCCTCGTGCGCAACGACGACGTAGGTTCCGCCGTCGTGCGTGAACCGGGCGGCCGTCATCTGGAAGAAGCGGTCGCCGCCGCGATAGCTCGACCGAAACTCGTGACGATCGCCGTCGAGCAGGGACGTAAGGCCCCTGGCCACGGCCGCAGCCCGCGCCCCACCCAAGGCGGCGAAACGGCTGGACTCACGGTAGTCGATCCCGATCCCGTGGTCCGCATCGGCGTAGCCATTGGCCTGGCCGAACAATCGCCAGGCCCGGTTGACCGCGATGATGACCCCAGTCCCGTCGAGGATGGCGACATGAGCGGCGAGCGCGTCCACGGTGGCCTGGAGCAGTCTCTGGCTGCGCTCGACCTGTTCGCGGGCCTCCCTGTCGGCGGTCACGTCGCGCGCCGTCCCGACCAGGGTAACGATCCGTCCGGTCTCCGGATCGCGGACGGGAGCCAGGCTCGTCTGCCAGTACCGACGGCCGCTGGGAAGGTCGAGGACCTCGTCGTAGATCCATGGCTGTCCGGTCTCGAGGCATGTCCGGTAACGGGCCGTCACGGCCGCGGCGGTTTCGGGCGGCAGGCACTCCCATGGCTCCTTGCCGGCGATGGCCACGAGGGAGAGCCCTGTGGCCTGTTCGTGCGCCGGGTTCAGCCCCTCGAACACGAAGCGCCCGTCGGGAGCGACCGTTACGATAAAAAGGCTTTCGGACGTATCGTGCCACAGGCTGGCGTAGCGGGCTTCCGCCAAACGCAGCTTGCGTGCGGACTCTGTTGCAGAGGTCTCGATGGGTCCGACCTGGCGAGCGACCGCCAGACCGACAGCGCCTCCAGCGAGCAGCAGGGCGAGGCCGGCCCAGGCGATCCGCGAGCGCGCCTCCGTGACGGGAGCCTCGATCAGGGCGGCGGGGACGATCGTCGCGGTCACGAAGTCGGTGGTCCGGGAGGCGCGATAGGCGAAGAAGGTTCCCGAGGCGGGATCGTAAACTGTCCCGTCCGCTGGCGCTTCGGGGGAGCGCAGCCGCTCCTGGAGCGCCGTCGGCATGCCAACGGAGGATGGCCGGGCATCGCCACTGGAGGCCGCAGGCATCCGGTTGCGGTCGAACACCGTCGTCACCCAACCATCCGGAAGAGACTTGTCCCGGAGGGACGCGGCGATCCTGGCCTCGGGGAGGTTGACCGAAAGGACCCCCTTCATGCGCCCGTCGGAACCGTCGATCCGAGTGGCCACTGCAATGATGGGTGTGTTGGCCACCGGAGAGAAAGCACGGCTGGACACGCTGATGCCCCTGTCGCGGACCCTGGCCCAGGCATCATCGAACTGCCTGTAGTCCGTGCGCCTCGGGAGCGGACTTCCGAACGGCCGCAAGGTGTTGAGTATCTGGCCGTCGGGGTTCCACAGCGTGAACCATGTTCCCTCCGGTCTCGGCGTGGCGGCGAGCTGGTCGTAGAATGCCCGATACTCGCCGGACACGAGCGAAGGTGCCTTGGACAGCCCCATGAGGAGGAAGCCTGCCGCAGCCACCTCGCGTTCGAAGGATGTGGCGCTCGCGAGGGCGGCGGCCTGGGCGCGTTGCCTCAGCGCATCCCGGTCCTCGAGGGCCTCCTCGTTAAGGAAGGCCGCACTGGCGACGAAGGCGGCGAGACCCACCACAGACGAGGTCAGGGCGACGCGCCAGCGGAGGCCGAACATCGGCCAACGTCGGCTGGGTCCGGAAATCGGCAGCGCGACAACGGTCATGGCCTTCTCCGAGACTGGAGGGCAGGAGCTCACATAGGGTAACCGATCCGGTCATTCCTGACACCTTAGGACCACTCAGGGTTTCCCTGCGGCGATTCCGGACGCCCAGACGTGTGGAGTGCGAGGAGAACGACTTGGCGGATGGCCTGAAGACGGGGCTGGGCGAGGTGATGACGTCGTTGTGCGGACCCGGGGATGAAGACAGGGGCGATGGAAGCCGGCCCGATCAGGTATTCCCTGCGCCGACTTCGGGGAAAGCCCCGATGCCCGATCCGCCCACGGCCTGCTAGGCTGCTTGACGCGTCGGTCACCTGTGATCGGCCGGACGGCGTGGGAGCGCCGCAACGGGAGAGTGCCATGGGGTCCTGATCCCGCCTGCCCGTCGGCCCGACCTCGTCTCTCTCGGCGAGCTCGACCAGACATCCGAAGCCCTCAAGAGGGTGCGCCGCGACTGCAAGATTGCCAGGAACAGGTTGATGACCGTCCGCGAGGCATTGGAAGGCGTGCTCGATGAGGCGTTCCGCCGGCAATCGTTCGGACCGATCAAGCATCTCTTCCGGCGTGAGGAGATCGCACTAGCGGCGTACCGGAAAGCGGCGGCGGAACGCGCCAGGTTGGAGCATCGCTGGCATGCCGTGCGGGCCGCCCTCGAATACGAATGCGACCTCATGACGACATCCCCGCCTTCTTATCGCCTCCGGAACTGATCCGCAGTTTCCATGGCTCTGTTGCGAAACCCGTCACACCACAGGACGTAGTAGTGGTCGCGCCCGGAAAGGGACTACTGATTGTAACTCCCGCAGTTGATGCAACAGAACCCCGGCGCCGTATCCAAGCCTGCCTCGACGTTGCTTTTCCAGAAGTGTCGTGAGCCAATGGAAAAGGGACCACCCACCCCTTCGAACGGGAGGCGCTCATGAGAACGTATTACATCTTCCAGGCTACGAGCTTCCCTGACCTGCGCGGCTTCACCGATGACCACAGAGGCGACATGCTACCCACCGAGGAAGGACCGTGGACCCTCGTGCGCCAAGTCGGCCCGGATGAGGAATGGAACCTCAACGTCAGCAGAGCAGTCGTTGCGGCAGGCATACTTGAGAATGGTTTTTTTCTCTGGGGTCCAACCAATCGGCTCGCTTCATCCCACCCGATCATCGAGAGTGATCGTGTTGAGGGCACAGCGGTGTTCGACCGCGAGAACAACCCGATTGGCACCATCAAGCGGCTGTTGATCGAGAAGGCGAGTGGCCGTGTCGTCTACGTCGATGTGACGTTCGGGGGCTTTCTAGGCATCGGCGTCCATCATCACACGATCCCGTGGGAAAAGCTTGCATACGACAAAGAGCTTGAGGGCTATCGCACGGACATCACGAAAGCGCAGGTCCAGGGTGCTCCAAGCTTCTATGGTGATGACCAAGCCTGGCCTGATCCCAAACGCGAGCAGGAGACGAAGGATTACTGGCGCGATTTTCCGAGAGGACCGGTATGAGCGGGGCAACTACCCAATCCAGTCGCGAGTGACACTCCTGGGGTCGTCCAACTCCCAGCGTAGCGCGTCAGGCGCGGAGAGCCCCGACTTGGCAGCCATCTCCAAGGACCACCGCTGGGACCATTGGAAGAATGAGGGAGCGATCTCCCTGTACCTCGGGAGCGTGTTCGTCATCCTCACGCCTTGGGGGCGATCCGCAGGAAAGCCATAGCGGCCCGCGGCGGTCTCGTAGCTGCGGAACTGGAAGCCAGGCAGTACCAGCGACCTAGGCACCTAAAGCACTGGGCCACCCAAAGGCGGCGTGCAAGACAGCTATCCGAGGCCCTTGGGAACCCCTGAGGGCTTTTTGCTTCTGCCAAGGGAGCGTGAGCGGGTTTTGCAAGATGCAAGCTCTGAGTGGGCTGTGGACTGTGTCGCCGGAAATACCCATACTGAGCCCCGTGGACAGCGCACAGACCATGGGCTCTGACGAGCGCCGCCTCGTGGCGATTTTCGCAGCCGACGTGGCAGGTTACTCGCGGCTGATGCGGGCCGACGAGCAGGGCACCCTGAGAGCTCTTCAGGCTGACCGCGGGATCATCGACGGCAGTATCGCCGACCATCGGGGCCGGATAGCCAACACGGCCGGAGACAGCATCCTCGCCGAGTTCCCGAGCGTGGTTGACGCCGTACGATGCGCTCTGACAGTCCAACGTGCGATAGCAGACGCGAACGCCGCCACCCGACCGGGTGAGCAGCGCCTGCAGTTCCGTATCGGTGTTCATGTCGGGGATGTCGTGGCGAAGGGCGGCGACCTGTTCGGGGACGGGGTTAACGTCGCCGCTCGCCTTCAGGCTCTCGCCGAACCTGGTGGCCTCTGCTTATCTGAAGAGGCCCACCGGTACGCCGCGCGGCCGTTGTTACTCACGTGCACCGATTTGGGCCAGCAGGACGTCAAGAACATCGACGGCGGTATACGGGTGTTCTCGGTGCGTCTGATCGGACAGCTCGCATCTGATAAGCCGAGGAGCCCGCCGACAATGGTCTCGGAGAGGCCAACTGTTGCGGTGCTCCCGTTCGGGAACCTGAGCGGTGACGGTGCCGAGAGCCACTTCAGTGATGGCATCACCGACGAGATCATCACCGGTCTCGCCCGCTTCCGGTCGCTGTTCGTCGTCGCCCGCAACTCGTCCTTTGCTGTCCGAGACCAATCCCTCGATCTCGCCGAAGTCGGCCGTCGGCTTGGCGTGTCCTTCCTCGTTCAGGGCAGCGTGCGCCGCGCGGGTGATCGTCTTCGCGTCACAGCCCAACTCGTCGAAGCGGGAACGGGCGTCCAGCTCTGGGCTGAACGCTACGACCGACACGTCGACGATGTGTTCGCAGTTCAGGACGAAGTCGCCCAGACCATCGCTTCAACCCTATTCGGGCGGATCGAGGACGCAAGGCTCCAGCTTGCTTTACGTAAGCCGACGGAGAGCATGGCTGCCTATGACTTCTTCCTCCGAGGTCTGGCGCACTTCCGAGGCTACGAGGACGATAGTAATCAACAGGCCGCCGCCATGTTGGAGCGGGCCGTCGGCCTTGATCCGCAGTTCGCGCTGGCGCAGTCGTACCTCGCGTTCGTGCGATGTGCGGTCGACGGGTACGCCGCCGCCTCTCGGGCCACGTTGGACGCGGCCTTTGCCATGGCAGCCCAGGCGATCGACCGCGACCCACAGGAGAGCCGGTGCCACCGGATGCTCGGTCTCGTCTGCGTCTACCGCCGCGACCTCGCAACTGCGCAACGCCACCTGGACCGGGCGCTCCAGCTCAATCCAAACGATGCGGACGCGATGCAGCAGATGGGCTATGTGCTGACCCTCCGGGGCAAGCCGGAGGACGCGCTCGCGTGGATGGAGCGATCCCGGTGTCTCAATCCGTTCCACCCAACGTGGTACAACTCGGGCCTTGGCACCACGCTCTACTCCCTCAGGCGCTACGCAGACGCGGCGGAAACCTTCCGGCGGCTGCCAAACCCAGGGCCCTGGTCGCACACAAGGCTTGCGGCCTGCTACGCGCAGCTCGGCGAGGAGGGGAAGGCGAAGGCCCTTGTGGACACTGTGCTTCAGGTCCGTCCCGACTACTCGATCTCGACCTTCCTGACGCGTGACGTTCTCCTGGAACGAGCCGAAGACCGAGAGCATCTTCGGGAGGGGTTAATCAAGGCAGGTTTTCCAAGCTGACGCCCGCGTGCTCTGCTACTGTCACGTTGCCGTCGAGTAGCTGAAGCTGTCGCTGCGCATCCCCCAAGCCAGTTCAAATCAAACCACGAGGGGAAAGCACCGGTCGCATCGGCCAGGAATTGACGGCGCGACCGCGGGCAACGCGATACCCACTGGCGGAAAGGCGATGGCGGCGGCGGGCGGATCGGTGTTGCCATCGAAGCGGGTCTCGTCAACGCCTACCGCACCGCTGCTGCAGACGCGGTGGCGGCTGACGCGTTGGCACGCCGGGATGCCGCGACACTAGCGCTCTTCGGATCCGGTCATCAGGCGCAGTACGAATGCATGGCCTTGGCGCGGGTGCGACCGCTCCGCCAAGTGCTGATTGTCGCTTGCAACACCCACCGGGCCGAGGCGATGGCGTCCGCGCTGCGCCAGCTGGGCTTGGAGGCCGAGGTCACAGGAGCCCAGCATGCCTGTGAAGCCGCCGACATCATCGTGACCGCGACACCGGCACGGGCACCCCTGTTTGCCGCTGACTGGGTTCGATCAGGGACGCATATCGCCAGCATGGGATCTGATGCGCGTGGCAAGCAGGAACTACCGCCCGAGTTGTTTCGGCGTGCGACCTTGTTCTGTGATCTTGCCGATCAGGCGCGCAGCATCGGCGAATTTCAGCATGCAGCCTCCGATGCCGTTATCACCCCACTCGGTGAGGTACTGTCAGGCCGCCACCCGGGCCGAGGTTCAAAGGATGAGATTACGATCTTCGACAGCTCAGGGCTGTCGTTGCAGGACCTCTACATCGCTCGTCATCTCCTCGACAAACGAGGTGCATTGGTGTCGATTTAGCTTACGCGCCATTCAACTCGATTGCCTAATGAACATTGTGCCGGCGATTAAACGCTAGACAATGGGTAAGAGTCGGCATGCCGCAATTCCGACCCAAATACATCAGCTATGTCAGCGAATTCAGACCAGAGCCGATGAACGGCTTCATTCGCAGCTTCGCGGCTTTTTGGTTCGAAGAGGTCCTTGGAAACCGGAAGCCTTATCGTGACGTCGTGTGCAATGCCCTGGCACTGGTCTGCAAACGCTGGAATGTCGAGTGTCAGTCAAAGGACACAATGTGCTTCTGCGATGCTATTCCCAATTGGGGTCCGCACTCTGACGTGGCCGAGCCTTTGAGCCGCGTAGGCAGTAGGATCCCGCTCGTGCTCCTCTTGAACGCAATGAACGAGCTTATCCTGCGTAATATCGAGAGGCTTCAGGCTCCCTTCAATGCAGAACACGGCCGAGCAGGCTCAATCCTACAAACCCTGTCGGAAGGCATTCGACTATGTGCGCGACCACTTGGGACCAAATCTGAGGATATGCTGCACGTCTCCTCATGCTTACGCTGCGACCTGATGCCGGCACACGATATCGGCATCAACAACAAGGTTGTCATCAATCGTGGCCAGAAGTCACCGACACCATACTGCGAGTGTGCTGAGATTAGGGACAGCGAGGGGTTGCCTCCTCTGGCCGTGCTTCAAGAACCGATTCGATAGGCGGAAGTCTCTCTGGAAAGACAGATCGCATGAAATTGGAACCCTACTGGCTCGATACGGCGCCGCCCTTCACAGATGGTGAGCAGGGTCCCCTGGAAGGCACGGCCGATGTAGCGATTATTGGCGGCGGCTTTACCGGATTGTCAGCAGCGCTGGCCGCCGTGCGCAAAGGAGCTTCCGTCGTTGTGTTAGAGGCCGAGGCCATTGGATCAAAGGCGTCGGGTCGCAATGGCGGCCATGTCAACAACGGCATGGCCCATTCATTCGTCGCGGTGGCTGCGAAGCACGGTGTTGATCGTGCACGAGAGCTTTACCAAGCCTTTGATGCTGCGGTGGACACTGTTGAGCGCATTGTGCGCGAGGAAAAGATAGACTGCGACTTCCGCAGGGCCGGTAAGGTGAAGCTTGCAGCTAAACCTGCTCACTTCGCGAGCATTGCTAAGAACTATGAGATGATCTCCCGCGAAGTTGACCCGGACACCCAACTACTTTTCAAAGACGATATACGGAATGAGGTTGGCACAGACCGCTTCTTCGGTGGCATGCTGCAGCGCCGTAGTGCCATGATGCATATGGGAAAGTTTAGCCGCGGTCTCGCCTCTGCAGCAGCGCGCTCGGGCGCACGCATATTCGAGAATGCCTGTGTGACAAAACTCGAAAAGCAGGCCGGTTCCGGTTTCCGGATCACGACGCCGCGTGGTCATTTGACAGCCTCACAGGTCCTTGTCGCAACCGGCGGCAACACAGAGGGGCCGTTTGGCTATTTCCGACGGAGATTTGTGCCAATCGGCGCTTTCGTGATTGCGACCGAGCCCCTCGCTCCTGCTATTGCGGCGAGAATCATGCCTGGCAACCGCACCGTCACCACCTCGCGCAACCTCGTCAACTTCTTCCGCCTTTCCCCGGACAATCGCCTCATCTACGGTGGTCGAGCCCGGTTCGCATTATCCAGCCCTCGATCGGACGCTAAGAGCGGTGTAATCCTTCAACGTTCCATGCTGGACGTCTTTCCCCAGCTCACTGGTATCAGTATCGATTACTGCTGGGGTGGCCTGATCGACATGACGGCGGACCGCTTTCCTCATACTGGATTTGCTTCGGTTTAGTGGAGAGCGGTTTGGTAGCTATCCGGCCAGCCTTTCGAACTGAGCCGGACTGACATAGTCCAGTGTCGAATGACGCCGGACGGGATTGTAGAAGCCATCGATGTAACGACCGATCGCCTTCCTGGCCTCGGCTCTCGTCTGGAAGACGGTGCGCCAGACCAGCTCGGACTTCAAGGTCTTGAAGAAAGTCTCGACCACGGCATTGTCGAAACAATTGCCTGTCCCGGACATTGAGATCCGGATGCCGTGCTTCCGCAACTCGGCCTGATACTCGATCGAACAATATTGACTGCCGCGGTCCGCGTGATGGGTCAGCCCCTCACCGGGTCTTCGGATCGCCAGAGCCTTGCGCAGCGCCTCGAGCGCCAGTTCCTTGTGCAGCCGGTCGCTCACCGCCCAGCCAACCACCCGGCGCGCGAAGAGATCCAGGACCACGGCCAGGTAGAGCCAGCCCTCGCTCGTCCACACGTACGAGATATCCGCGGCCCACTTCTGGTTCGGGCGCTCGGCCGAGAAGTCCTGCTCGAGCAGGTTGGGAGCAATAGGAAAGGCGTGGTGGCTGTCGGTGGTGCGCTTGAAGCGACGTTTCTGCCGGGCCTTGAGCCCATTCTCGCGCATCAGTCGGGCCGTCCGACGGCGCCCGATCGGCAGGCCCTGATCCTGGAGTTCGCGCGTCATCCGTGGGCTGCCATAGGTGCCATTCGATTCTCGAAAGGCGGACCGGACATGGGCGAGCAGCACCAGATCGTCGCGCTGACGCTGGCAGGCCGGACGACTTCGCCAGGCAAAGTAGCCGCTCTGGCTCACCTCAAGAACCTGGCACAGGCGCTGGATGGGGAATTCCGCTTTCGCCGCATCGATGAACGTGAACCTCATCGACTTCCCTCCTTGACGAAAAAAGCGGTGGCCTTCTTGAGGATGTCGCGCTCTTGCCGCAGCACCTCGTTCTCGCGACGGAGGCGCTTGAGCTCGTCCATGACATCCTCATTGGGCGGCGGGGCCGACGAAGGCCGCATATCCTGGTGCTCCGCCATCCAGCGCGCGAGCGTCGAACGGTTCACCCCAAGATCGTCGGCGATCGCGCGTTGCGAGCGCCCACTCGTCAAAACGAGGCGGACGGCCTCATCCTGAAACTCTCTCTTAAAACGGGTCTTCGGCATGGAGATCCTCCTGCTTCATCAGAAGCTCTCCATTTTTTCGAAGCAAGACCATACTGGCGAGCGAGACGGTCTCTACTTTGCCATGGGATACAGCGGACATGGTGCACAAATGTCAATCCATCTTGGCTCGCTTATGGTTGATGTGATGGATGGACATCCCGAGAAAAGTCCATTCGGCCATATGCCGTGGCCTGCCATTCCAGGGCACTTCGGCCGGCCTTGGTTTCTGCCCATCGTAGGAGCCTATTACAAATTCAAGGATATCGTGAGCTGACCACGACGAACATGATCACTCTTGACATCGCGAACCCGAGAGTTCCAAGGGGGAGCAGCATCGTATATGGGCCGCTTCTCGTAGGGCTTTAGAGCGTCGAAAAGCTGCGACAGCCTACCCTCCTTCCCCAAGATCCTGGCGCTGGCTTTTCTCGTCGCTCCGTACTTCATCCTGATGCCGGGCATGGGCTATGGAACCGCGGGGCCAGGACACCCAAGCCGCGCGGACCCGTCCGAAAATAATCCTCGAGCACACCGTCTTCGGCCTCGCATGTACGTAACCGTGCTGGTACTTGCGGCCAGCGCTGGCTGCGGTCATTTCACCTTGTACGGGCCTGTCCTGGATCTCGGCCTCGAACGGCAGCTGCGGGCTGCGACGCCTTTGAGCATCCGTACGGCCGACCGCATGATCACCACCGAGCTGCAGGGGACCATGAACGGCTATGCCTGGAGCTAGACTGGCCTCAAGAAGCCCGTGCAGGTCCGCAAGGGCGAGCGGGTGGCGATCACCATGCGCAACACGAGCATGAAGGCCCACCCGATGCATCTTCATGGGCACCGCTTCCAGGTCATTGTCATCGAAGGGGTCCAGCTGACGGGAGCAGTCAGGGACACGGTCCTGGTTCCGCCGGACAACTCAGTGACGGTCGCATACGATGCCGACAACGCCGGAACCTTCGCGTTCCACTGCCATCATCTCTATCACATGGCGGCGGGTATGATGGGCTTCATTACCTATGACGGCGTTGCCGGGTGATGGACGCACGAGGAGGGGCGTTGTCCAACGCTCCCCTGCTTTTGCGCAGGCATCGTTTGCATGGATCCCGTCAGCTCGAAGGCGGGAGTCGTCGGTGTTTTCCGCGCGGTCGCCAGAACGAGCCGCCCTGAATCAGACCACCCATCCCTGGAACTCGGCGCTCATGGGACACCCGGGGCGAGAAAACAGGCACATGCTAAGGTCGCCCTGCCTGCAGTAACTGCCGAAAGGTGCCCATTCTTCAGCGTAAAATTCCGAATTTGAGTGCCTGCTCGGGCGCATTCTGTGGCGGAGATGTTGAATACTGACATCCAGCGAACTGCCATCATCTTAGGTCTTACTCCGTGTCACCCTCAATTCTGCGCATTCCGAGCGACGAGAAACTTCCCGCAGCCGCCGATGTTGTCATCATTGGCGGCGGCATCGTCGGCGCGACCGCCGCGCATTTCCTCGCCCGGCGCGGCCACTCGGTGGCCCTTTTGGAAAAAGGGTACATTGGCTGCGAACAGTCGAGCCGGAATTGGGGTTGGTGCCGGCAGCAGAACCGCGATGCGCGAGAACTGCCGCTCTCCGGCATCGCCCTGCGGCTCTGGGACGAACTCACGGCCGAGATCGGTCGAGATCTTGGGTTCCGCCGGTGCGGCCTCGTCTACGCGACCGATAATCCCAAGCAGCTTGGTGAATGGGAAAAGTGGCGTGAGACGGCGCGCCAGTTCGGCGTCAATACGAAAATGATAAGCGCTGCCGAGGCGGCTGCCGCAATGCCTGGTACCGAGCGGCGCTGGTTGGGGGGCGTTCACTCGTGGGAGGACGGCAAGGCCGAACCGGGACTGGCCGCACCGACGATCGCCGAAGGCGCGCGCGCCCATGGTGCCACGATCCACCAGAACTGCGCCGCACGCGGCCTTGACATCACCCATGGCGCGGTGACCGGCGTCGTCACGGAGAAGGGGTTTATCCGGGCCAACGCGGTCCTGTGCGCCGCTGGCGCCTGGGCGTCCGCCTTCTGCCGTCGTCACAAGATTTCCTTTCCTCAGGCGAGCGTGCGCCAGAGTACCCTGCGCACCCGCCCGGCTCCGAACGTGGGGGAGGCGATCTATACGCCGGACTGCGTGCTCACGCGCCGCATCGATGGCAGCTATACGCTGGCCATCAGCGGAAAGGCGGTGCTGGAGATCACCCCGCAAGGCATTCGCCACGCGCGCTCCTTCATGCCCATGTTCGTCAAGCGCCTGAAGGCCGTGGAGATCGGCCTTGGCAAGTCGTTCTTCGAAGGACCGGAAGCGCTGGGCAGATGGAGCCTGGACGAACCGTCCCCCTTCGAGCACATCCGCGTTCTCGACCCCTCGCCCAAATCCCAGGCAATCACCGCAACCCTGCAGCGTGTCAAAAAGCTCTTCCCTGCCTTGGCCGGCATCGAGGTTGCAGAGAGCTGGGGCGGCTATGTGGACTCCACCCCCGACGCAGTGCCGGTCATCTCCTCTATAGAGGAGATCCGGGGCTTTTTCCTGGCGGCGGGGTGTTCCGGCCACGGCTTCGGCATCGGACCGGGGATCGGACAACTGGCTGCCGACCTGGTCGCCAACGATACACCTTGTGTTGATCCCACTCCCTTCCGCCTCTCGCGCCTGCTCGACGGCTCGAAGGTGGAGGTCGGATCGATCTGATTTCCGGCTGCGATGGAGCAGAGCATGATTTTACCCGCCATCGAGCCACCGGGCACCGGGCAAGGGATGCCTCTGGCTCCGATTGCCGGCGCCCATACTGGAGAAGTGGCGTGGCATCGGATCCGCGCAGCCTATCCGCAGCAGCAGCCATTGTTGAATCTGAACAATGCAGCCGTCAGCCCGCCACCGCTCGTGGTCCAGCAGGCGGTCATCGATGCCTATCTGTTGACCAGCCAGAATCCCGACGTCAACATGTGGAGCAAGCTGGACGCGGCGCTCCCCGACATCAAGAAGCAGCTCGCTGGATTGATCGATTGTGCGCCGCATGAAATCGCGCTGAACCGCAATTCTTCGGAGGGATTGTCCACGGCCATCTTCGGGATACCACTCACGTCTGGCGACCAAGTGCTGTTGTCGCCGTGGGATTATCCCAGCATGCGTGCGGGTTGGCTCCAGCGGCAGCAGCGGGAAGGCATCGAGGCGGTGACCTGCCGCTTCGATTGGATGGCCAGCGACGACGATGTCATCGCCGCCTTCGAAGCGGCGATTACGCCGCGCACTCGCGTCATGCAGCTAACCCACATGTTCCACTGGAACGGCCGGGTTTTGCCGATCAAGCAGCTGTGCGCTTTGGCTCGAGCGCATGAAATCATCACGGTCGTCGACGGCGCCCAAACCTTCGCGCAGATGCCTGTCAGCTTTCGTGAGCTCGGTTGCGATTTCTTTGTGACAAGCCTCCACAAGTGGCTGGGCGCGCCGGTCGGCAACGGCATGCTGATCGTCAAGGAATCTCAAACCGAGCGCACATGGCCGCTGCTCGCACCCTTCGAGCAGCCGTCGTCCGGGATCGACAAGTTCGATCACTGGAATCTCGGCACCTATAATTCTGCGCTACAGGCGGGAATCGCGCCGGCGATCCGGTTTCACAGCGAGATTGGCGTGCGCAACATCCATGCACGCTTGCAGGAGCTCACCCGCTATTGGGTGGGCCTCGCTCGCGATATCCCCGGCTTCCGGCTGCATACACCGTTGGACACTGATGACCTCGGCGCCGTGAGCCTGTTCTCCATCGATTACGTGGATTCCAAAGCCCTTGAACGAGAGCTGCGAGAGAAACATCTGGTTCACGTTAAATACCGCAGGGTTGAGCATGTCGAGGGCCTCCGCGTCTCGCCGCACATCTACATGCTGAAAACCGACCTTGATACCTTCGCGGTAGCACTAAGGGATGTCATAGAACACGCTGGCCGCTAAGACGAGGCTGGCCTGCGAGCAATAGGTGCGATCATGCTGGACGATACGTTTCTCCTTGATGCCTTCACCGTGCGACTTGGGGACATCATGGATGTAGAGCCCGACGCCCTCCATGCGCTGTCCCTGAGCGTCGGCTGGCCTCATCGGGCCGAGGACTGGCAGCTCCTGCGCGAGGTGGGACAAGGGGTTGTGGCGCTGGACTCTATCGGCCGGGTGTACGGTTCGGCTATGTGGTTCCCGTTCGGCGATGATTTCGCTACGGTCGGCATGGTTATCACTCCGCCTCGTCTGCAGGCTAACGGCGGCGGACTTTGGCTGATGCGCCACGCGCTGGCGCGCACCCAAGGACGCTCTCTTGGCCTTCATGCTACGGAGGCGGCGCACCGCCTGTGTCTCTCGCTCGGTTTTGTGGACGAAAGGACCGTCTACCAATGCCAGGGGGAGGCAACGATGCCCCCAGACGTGGTGCCGCCCGCTAAGGCCGAGGTGAGAGACCTCCGCCCTTCCGACTTTGCCGCTCTCTGCGAGCTGGACAGGCGCGCCAGGGGCGCTGACCGGGCAAACCTCCTTGCGTCGCTGGTGGCGCGGTCGCGCGGCATTGTGCTCTGCCGCGAAGGAAACTTGGAGGCCGTCGCCCTATGCCGCCCCTTCGGACGCGGATCCGTAGTCGGACCGGTCATCGCGGCGACGGACGAGGACGCAATCGCGGTGGTTCTTCCGCTGGTGACGGAACATGCCGGAACCTTCCTACGCATCGACACGGGGCAGATGGAGGGCGATTTTGCCCGCTTTGTCGTCCTATGCGGCCTGCCGGTCTACGACACCTTGACGCAAATGTCGTTTGGGCGTCCATGGGTCCCTGAGGCGGCGGGGGCACACGTCATTTATGCCCTGGCCAGCCACACCACCGGCTGAATGACGAAAGGCCTCAGAGGTACAGTGATGCCAACCAGCCCTATGCTTCTCCCAGCTGATAATCGCTCCACGCGCGTCGAGCACGACCTGCTGGGAGATCTGGCGGTTCCTGCCGGCGTCTATTACGGCGTGCAGACGGCCCGCGCTCTGGACAATTTCCAGATCACCGGCATTCCCCTCTCCCATTTTCCCAACTTCGTGCGTGCGTTAGCGATGGTGAAGAAGGCAGCCGCTCGCGCCAACGGCAAGCTCGGCCTTCTCCCGGAAAGATTGGAAGCTGCGATCTCGGCGGCCTGCAACGAGGTGATCGCCGGACAATGGCATGACCAGTTCGTCGTTGACATGATCCAGGGTGGTGCCGGCACCTCTACCAACATGAACGCCAATGAGGTGATCGCCAACCGCGCCCTGGAGCTGATGGGATACGAAAAGGGGCAGTATGAGCACCTGCATCCCAACAACCACGTCAACCTGTCGCAATCCACCAACGACGTCTATCCGACCGCCGTCCGGCTAGGTCTCCTTCTGAGTTACAGCGACCTCACCCAGGCCATGGAGAATCTTTGCGCGGCCCTACGCGCTAAGGGAGTGGAGTTCGCGCATATCATCAAAATGGGACGAACCCAGCTGCAGGATGCTGTTCCCATGACGCTCGGCCAGGAGTTCTGGGCCTTCGCCACCACCATGAGCAAGGACATCGAACGCACCCACGAACTGGTGCGGCTGTTGCGCGAGATCAACTTAGGAGCGACCGCTATCGGCACTGGCATCAATACGGATCCAGATTATGCGCCACTCGTGGTTGCCGAACTCTCTGAGATCAGCGGTGAATCTCTGGTGCTGGCAACAGACCTCATCGAAGCCACCTCGGATACCGGCGCCTTCGTCACCTTTTCGGGCGTTCTGAAGCGCATCGCCGTGAAGGTATCCAAGATCTGCAACGATCTGCGCCTTCTCTCCAGCGGCCCACGTGCGGGATTGGGGGAAATCAATCTGCCGCCGGTGCAGCCGGGTTCTTCCATCATGCCTGGCAAGGTCAATCCGGTGATTCCGGAGGTGGTCAATCAGGTGGCCTATCAGGTCATCGGCAACGATCTGACGGTAACGTTTGCGGCAGAGGCGGGGCAGCTGCAGCTCAATGCTTTCGAGCCGGTGATCGCTCTCAACATTCTCCAGTCCATTCGCATCATGACCCATGCCATGACAGCACTGACCGAGCGCTGCATCAAGGGCATCACCGCCAATGAGGACCATTGCCGGAAATTGGTCACCCACAGCATCGGCCTTGTAACCGCGCTGAACCCGGTCATCGGCTACCAGAACGCGACCCGCATCGCGCAAAAGGCGCAGGCCACGGATCGTGGCGTTGCCGACCTCGTGCTGGAGGAAGGGCTGCTCAGCCCGGCCGAACTCGACGACATTCTGCGGCCGGAAAACATGACGCGGCCGCGCAGGATCGCAACCCTCCTATCGAACTGAAGGAAAACAGCCATGCTCGTCGGGGTTCCGAAGGAAATCAAAGCTCATGAATATCGCGTCGGGCTCACCCCCAGCGCAGTGCGCGAGTATGTGGCACACGGGCATAAAGTGTTAGTGGAGTCCGATGCGGGCGCTGGTATCGGCGCTCACGACGATGCCTATCGTGCGGCGGGAGCGGACATCGCTGCAGACGCGGCAGAGGTTTTCGCCAAGTCAGCAATGATCGTCAAGGTCAAGGAGCCGCAGCCGTCCGAATGGGTGCAGCTGCGGGAAGGGCAGATTCTTTTCACTTACCTGCATCTCGCGCCTGATCTAGAGCAGACCAAGGGCCTGCTCGCCTCCGGCTGCACGGCAGTGGCCTATGAAACAGTGGTCGATGCGAAGGGCGGATTGCCGCTGCTCGCTCCCATGAGCGAAGTGGCAGGCCGGCTCTCCATCGAGGCCGCGGCGCTGGCGCTACGGCGCTACAACGGCGGGCGTGGACTCCTTCTGGGCGGCGTGCCGGGGGTGGCGCCGGCCCGCGTGCTGGTGCTGGGCGGCGGCGTGGTGGGGACGCAGGCGGCGCGCATGGCGGTGGGGCTGGGCGCCGAGGTAAGCATTCTCGATCGCGCCATTTCCCGGCTGCGCCAACTCGATGATCTGTTCGCAGGGCGCGTGCGGACGCGATATTCCACCCTGGCAGCTATCGAAGAGGAGATTGCGGAGGCAGATGTGGTGATCGGTGCCGTTCTCGTGCCCGGTGCCAGCGCGCCGAAATTGGTGAGCCGAGCTATGCTTTCACGCATGAAGCCGCGCGCGGTTCTGGTGGATGTAGCGATCGATCAGGGCGGATGCTTCGAGACCTCACGCCCCACGACTCACGAGAGTCCCACCTTCGAGGTGGATGGGGTGATTCATTATTGCGTCGCCAACATGCCTGGCGCAGTGCCTGTGACGTCGAGCGAAGCGCTGAACAACGCCACTTTGCCTTACGGCCTTGCGCTGGCGGATCGCGGCGTCGATGCGATCGTTGAGATGCCTGGGCTTCTGGAAGGGCTCAACGTGCACGCCGGAAAGCTCACCTACAAAGCCGTCGCAGAGAGCCTCGGCCTCCCCTGGACCGATTTAAGGAGCCTGCGCTGATGGCTTGCCGGTTCCGCAGTGGCAAGCGTGGCGTTGTCACATCCAGCAATTGCAGGCCATTTAGGCCGTGAGCTGCGCTTGTTTAAGATATTGAAGATGCACAATCCGGCATTTACGGGATGAGCAGTGTAGGCAAGTAGAACTCGTTGATATGACAAAGCCGCTCGGCGCAGGAGACTTCGTCCGACAGAACAATGTCCAACGGCTAACTTGCCTTGGATTTCTTGCTGAATAGCACAGTGTCGCTGAACGACCCCGAACGGAAAGAACCCGGCCTATAGCCGGGTTCTTATCTCTGGACAGTTAGGAGCATCAATACGGCTGCTGATCAAAGCCTGATGCCCTGCTCCCGGTCCTGCGGGCTTGGTTACACATTCCTGCCGCGCCGCGAGAAGTACCAGATGGCTGCGATAACGATGATGATCAGCAGGATCACCCACCAGTAATCCATGATCCCGCCACTGGATGCTCCGGCATCTCCCGCCGGAGGAGCGCCGGGAGTAGCGGGCGGGGTCTGGGCCCATGCAGACGAAACATTCAGGAAGATAAAGCCTATCAGTGCCGTAAGTTTGCTCATGGGGAGGCTCCGGTTGAGGCCCAGCACAGCCATTCATGGTATTGCCAAGCTGGCCTCATGAGTGAACGCCCTTGAGGCCGAGGTGTTCCTGCCGGAGATCATGCCACTTGGCTTTTGCAGAGGGTGCAGCCAGCCTACTTCCGTACGCCTGGTACTTAGTGTTGTCTCGGGATGAGAAGTGCCTTCAGGAGCCGGACCAATGTTTCTGGCTGGACAGGCTTACCAATGACCAGTGCCCCGCCGGCAGATCGACTGAATTGGGCGCGGCCCGCCGCGATCAACGCCCCAATATCCTGTCAACCCGGCTCTGTTGCATTAATCTGTCAAGCCACAGAACGCAGTACTGGTCAGATGGAGCGAGGACGCTGTTGGTTATGCCTCGTGAACTTAATGCAACATGTGTGGACGCCCCTTGTGACGCAAGAAGAATCTTCTGGAGTGGTAGAGCGCGTCGGCGAGTGCTGCCATGTGTACGGCCTCATCTGCGGCCATTCACATGCCGCGGGCCCGGATGAAGTTCGCGGATCAGGTCCAATTCAAAGCGGCGCGCTCGAGGCGCGTTGTTGCACACTGGTTTTCCTGATCCCGTCTCATCGACCGTTGCGCCATCCCTCTCCTTCGACTTTCCTACGCTCCAACAGCCCCACAGCCGCCAGCGCTTACACGCTCGCGGCCGGAGCTCGGTAGATCCCGCCTTTGGCCATCAAAGCCCAGATAACGCGAGCCATCTTGTTAGCCAACGCGACCCGAACCAGCATCGGCGGCTTGCGCGACACCATCCGCGCGATCCACGACCCTGCGGGGGCCCCGTTGCGGGCCGCCCAACGTAAGACGCCGCTGGCACCGAGGATCAGCAAGCGGCGCAGCGTCCGCTCGCCCATCTTCGAGGTGGCGCCGAGCTTCTGCTTGCCGCCCGTGGAATGCTGCAAGGGCGTGAGCCCGACCCAGGCGGCAAAGTCCCGCCCGCGCTTGAAGGTCTCAGCTGGTGGTGCGAGTGCCGCCAGGGCGGTGGCAGTGACGGGTCCCACTCCGGGAATGGTCATCAGTCGCCGCGCAGTCTCATCCTCCTTGGCCCGCTGAGCAATCTCGCGGTCGAGCCCAGCAATCCTGTCATCCAGCGCCTGCAGCATTTCGATCAGGCCTTGAAGGATCGGTCGGGCGAGCTCCGGGATCGGCTCGCCCCCGTCCTCGACAGCCCGTACCAGTTGAGGAACGTGAGCCGGGCCTTTCGCCACCACGATGCCGAACTCGGTCAGATGTCCCCGCAGGGCATTGATGATCTGGGTTCTCTGCTTCACGAGGAGATCGCGCGCCCGGAACACGACAGCGGCAGCTTGCGCCTGCTCGCTTTTGGGCACCACGAAACGCATGGTCGGACGCTGGGCTGCCTCGCAGATCGCCTCAGCATCGGCCGCATCGTTCTTCTGGCGCTTGACGAACGGCTTCACGTAAGCGGGCGGAATCAGCCGGACCGTATGACCAAGCTTGCCGATCTCGCGGGCCCAGTGGTGCGCGCTGCCGCAGGCCTCCATCGCCACCGTGCACGGCGGCTGGCCGGCAAAGAAAGTGAGAACTTGGTGCCGCCGCAGCTTCTTGCGGAACAGAACCGCGCCGGATGCATCGGCTCCGTGAACCTGGAACACGCTCTTCGCCAGATCCATCCCAATCGTGCTAACTTCTCCCATGGGCGCCTCCCTCAAGTGGTGTTCATCAACACCTCCACTGTGCCACATCGGGGCCGTTGGGGGGCGTCCACCTCATCAAAGCCTGCGTCGCATTGGGGACCGGTCCGGGCAGTCTTGCAGCATCTCCGGTCAGCGCGCCAGAGATCTGAGATATGTGATGATCCGGTCCACATCCTCGGCCTCGAACGTGGCGACGTCCGCATGGGCGTCGCCGAGCCCCTCGGCCAGCGCCTCAGCCAGGCTCTCGGCGGGATAGCGCCTCTCCAGGTCGCGGAAGGGCAGCGCTTGCCTCACCGGGCTTTCACCCTTGCGTCGGACCGCATGACAGCTCGCGCAATGGGCCTCGACGAGCCTTCGTCCTTGCTGAACCTCGTCATCCTCGACATCGGCGGCTACGACGCGGGTGACGAAACCCATGAAGATGAGGGTCTTCACCAGCACCATTGCTTTGCTTGAATGCCGTATGAACCCCATGCAGCGCATGCTCCTAACGAGCCGATGTGAGCCTAGCATTCGCCGCCCACCGATTGATTACAGCGCCGCGATCGATCCTCCCGCGACGGCGCTCAGGATCACGACCAGCCACGGCGGAGTCTTCCACATGAACAGCAGCAGGATGGCAGCCGCAGCCAAGGCGAAGTCGGCGGCGCCCAGGATGCCCGTCGTCCAGACCGGATGTTACAAGGCCGCCATAAGCAGGCCCATCACGGCAGCATTGACGCCTCTCATCGCGCACAGAGCGGACCTTGTCATGTCTGCTCCATATGGACCACCACCATAACGATCAAAGTCAGAATTGAACGTGGTGGGTCGTCCAATCTACCTAGAACTAAAGAGATGAATCCCGCCGTTCAGCATGGGTGGACAACAAGACGAATGAGCAGCTATCATTCAAGTTGCCTGACCAGAAATGGAATGGCTCATGTACATACTTGAGGACCAAAGGGTTAACTACCCTTGGTCCTTTTTTCTATTGAATTCTATTGAGCACAACCAGCATCCATCCGCGCCGCGTGCATGGGGCGATACTCCCGATGGAGAGGCTTGCGTCGCGTCGCACTGCGTCCCACCTCTCACAGGCGAGAGCACGGCGCAAGTCCGTTGCCTGCGGAGGAAGGCATGCCCACTACGTCCGGACGTTCTTCCCTTGCGGAAATCCAGGACTTCCCCCCAACCTACCCACCAGAACTCCAGCCCCTGCGGCAAACGCTCCTGGCGACCTTGGCCTCCATTGATAGCGCCCACGAGGGCGACGTTGAGACCGTCAGGAACAGTACCGTTGACGAGTGGCTCAAGCAGGATGTGATCCGCAGGCTGGAGGAAGGCCATCGGGAACGGCGTGTACCCTACCTCCGGCAGATTGAAGAGCTGGAGTCATGCATCAGGGCCACGGCGACCTGACCTCTTCGGCGGCATTGACCGAAAACAGGGTGTCTCCCCAAGGCTCGTCAGTCCGCCTCCTGTGCCAGCGTGAGGCTCATGACCGTCTGGTCCGGCGCCCTCGCCAAGGTCAAGCTGTACGGCGTCGCCCCTGATCAGGAGCTTCGGACCTAAGCGCTGATTGGTAAGCAGCCCCATCCTAAAGCCAACAGATCTGAAACCTGATGGGAGAGTACATGGTTAGCTCTGCTAAGGGCGCCATGGCACAGGCTGAAACATCTGCCTTAAGATTTCCATGAAATGGACCGTACGCGCGACCCGCCCGCCCCGAGCGCCTAACAGCGCGACAACATCGGCATCCGGCAGCCGCCACTGCGGCAGCAGCGGCACCAGACGGCCTTGGTCCAGATCTTCTGCGACATCCCATTCCGACCGGATAATAACGCCAAGCCCGGCCAACCCCAATGCTTGATAAACTCACCATCATTGCTGCTCATGCTGGTTGGATGCGCAACGTGAGCGGCGGCTTTTCTCGATGGTTGAAGCGCCACAGCGTTACATCAGCGTGGTCTTCCCGAATAACCTCGCAGGCTTACTTTGTGGCGGGCCGAAGACCGCTCATGCGGTGTGCGCGCCATCGAGACTTTTGCGGCGGGCCTCGACCAGGACGGGGCGGCCGTGCGCGCCGCCCTCACGACGCCTTGGAGCAATGGGCGGGCCGAGGGCCAGATCACCCGCCTCAAGTTGATCAAGCACACGAAGTATGGCCGCGCCACTTTCGACCCGTCGCTTCGAGCCCCCGTGTAAAGCCCTGTCCTTCGTCGGCCCTCCGTCTCCGATTGACTTCTTGCTGTAAATCAATGATCATCTCCAACTGCGGAATCTATAATATTTGCGTGGAAGGAAACCTATACCCGAGGGGTCTGGCGCTTCGGCGATCAAGTATAACGCTTCGGCGATCAAGTATAACTCAGTGCAGCGGCAGGCAGTCTCCTTGGGCGACTTGGCTTCGTGTCTGCACGTCGACTTGGATCGTAAGCGTGTGATGCTTTGGAAACGCGGGCTTGTGCCCGCGGGAGGCAAGCCAATGCCCGGTACGAAGGAAAAGACCGAAACATCCGAACATGATGTCGACGGGCATTCGGTCCGGATCGTCCGCGGCCTTGATCGAGAGGAATTGTGGATCGACGGCACGCGGCGCCGATTTTTCAAATACCCGGGAGGCTATGTTCTTGCCGACAACGCGTTCGTCCCGCCGCAGGAGACCCTGCTGGAGGCCGCGCGCGACTATCTAAAGCAGGCCGAGCGGGAGAAGCCGAGCAGAAAGCGAGGACACCGCTGATGCGCTGCCGCAAGAACTTCATCGATCTCACGCCGATCGAGCGCGAACGGCTTGCGGACGCTTTGAACGATGCGTTCAGCCGCGGAGTCATTTCCAATCTCGCCAGCGAGCATGACGATCATTTCAATCATGGCATCCACTGGGGGCCGGCCTTCCTTCCCTGGCATCGCCATTTCCTGCTTCGGCTTGAATGGGAGCTGCGGCAGTTTGACGACCGGGTGAGCCTGCCCTACTGGGACTGGACCCGCTCGGACTCACGCGACATCGACGTCGAGCCGTGGAAGTCCTTCTTCGGCGGGCGCAACAATAGCGGAGGCCGGTTCGACCACTGGGATTACGCGCGTCGAAGCCACGACAATGGCGTGGTCCTGCCCGGCCTGAATAATGTGCTGCAGGAACTTGCCGCCGGGACGTTTTCAGCGTTTCGGGCGATCGAGTGCGGCTCACATGGTCCCGGTCATAACTGGGTCGGCGAAAGCATGGCCGGCGGGCGGTCCCCCGATGACCCCTTGTTCTATCTCCATCACGGCAACATCGACCGGCTCTGGGCCATCTGGCAGCTCAATCATCCGGCGCCGGCATTCGAGCAATATTCCACGGCCACCGGTGGTGGCTGCGACCGCGTCGCTGAAGCGGCGGTTGATCTGAACTCGCCGATGATGGGCGGAGCGACACCCGCGTCGATGCTCGACCATGTCGCGCTCGGCTATGTCTATCCTCCCGACGATCTGCTGCTCGCCGCCGCCCAGGCGCAGGGAAATGCGACCTTCATCTCGGGCGATCCGCTCACCGTGGTGCTCGAAACGCCGCAGGTCACGTTCAACGACGTGCCGGAGGGCGACACGACCCACCGCGCGGCCTTGTTCCGGATCACGGGCTGCGGGACTCTGATGTTCGATGCGGCGATCACGGCGGGACCATTCGTCCTCGCGGACCCAAGCCCCTATTCGTTCCCCGGAAGTGATTTCCCGACCGACCAGTTCCGAATCTGGGTGCAATATACCGGCCAGGCTCCCGGAACTCTTGACCAGGGGACCATGAGAGTCGTCGCCCACAATGCATTCGGCGACGAGGTTTGGCGCGACGACAATGTTCCAATCGTCGCCAATTCGGTCCGCCGGCCGAGGGCCTCGGTGACAATGGTGCTCGACGAGTCTGGAAGCATGCTCGCCAACGCCGGCAACAACCGCATGCGCCTAGAGGTGCTCCAGTTCGCGGCTACCACCTTCATCGACCAGCTCTACGACGACAATGGCGTCGCGATGGTCGCCTTCTCGGATGGGGCCCAGACGGTGCGGGACCTCGAGGTCGCCGGAGCGCTGCCATCGCTCGTGCGCAACGACCTCCGGCTCAAGATCAGCCAGCACGGTCCGCCTGATGCTTATCCCCACACGTGCATAGGCGCCGGGATTCAGCAGGCGACCAATCTCATTGGCGCCTCGCCGATCTCGGGTGATTTCGATGTCAATGCGATCATCGTCTTCACCGACGGGATCGAGGACCGCTCGCCGCGGATCGCCGACGTCCAGCACCTGATCAGCGATCGGATCTACGCAGTCGGAGTCGCCGACGCCGCCAATGTCCAGAACGACATCCTGCGCGCCATCGCCGACAATTCGGGCGGGTTCATGCTGGTCACGGGCGCGCTTGCGCAGGACGATGAATTCCTGCTCGAGAAATTCTTCATCCAGATCCTCGCCGGGGTCCTTAATCGCGACATTGTCCGCGATCCGGAAGGCTCGGTTGGCTTCGGCGAGATCGCGCGCGTGCCCTTCTTGATCACGCGCTCGGACATTGAGTTCGATGCGGTTGCTCTGACTCGAGCGCCACAGTTCCTGGCCATCGCCCTCCAGGCGCCGGACGGGACGCTCATTAGCGTGTCCCAGCTTCCGGCTGGCTCTTACCGGCCCGGCTCGACATCCCGGACTCTACGCGTGACCCTGCCAATCCTGCTCGATGGCAAGGAGCATTGGGAAGGCGAATGGCACCTGTTGCTCGCGCTGATGGGCCGAGGCGATGCCGCCAAGCTTACCCACATACCCAGCGCCATCTCGGTGCCCGGCCAGGCTCCGCGCCTTCCGTTCCACGCTCTGTTCCATGCCCGCTCGAACCTCAACATGCGCGCGACGATGAGCCAGAGCGGCGTCGCGCCCGGCTCGACGCTCTATCTGCGCGCCACGCTGACCGAATATGGCCGGCCGCTCGCCACCCATCCGGTGGTCAACGCGACCTTGACTCTGCCGGACCAATCGACCGCGCTGCTTTCGCTCCACGAGACCAATGTCGGGGTGTTCGAGGCGTCGGTCATGGCTACCCAGAACGGCGCGCACCTTTTCCACCTGGTCGCAGAAGGCTTCGCCTCGCGCGGGCAAAGGTTCACGCGTGAGCAGCTGCTGTCGGCGGTCATAGGCCGAGCGCCTCAGCCCGGCGACAGCCGGCCCGGCGACGGCGGCGATGGACTGAAGGATTTCCTCTGCTGCCTGCTCAGCGAGCATGTGCTGACCGATCGCTTCGCGAGGAGCGCAGAGCGCCTGGGCATCGACATCGAACATTTGCGGCGCTGCGCCAAGCAGCTGTGCGCCGACGAGCCGCAGCCGCCGATCATCCGTTAGGGCGGAAGGCGGGTTCGCGGGCTGTTAGGCAGTGGATTACAAATTCGGATTGCGATTGAGTTTAAGGACTCGGTACAAGGGGAGCTCGCAAGGTTTGTGCAAAAAACCTCGG
This sequence comes from Microvirga ossetica, assembly GCF_002741015.1. Lineage (NCBI taxonomy): Bacteria > Pseudomonadati > Pseudomonadota > Alphaproteobacteria > Hyphomicrobiales > Methylobacteriaceae > Microvirga > Microvirga ossetica. The sequence goes on from NZ_CP016619.1 coordinate 98,997, forward strand.
CAAGTTGGACGAATGGCGAACATTGATCAGGCGGCATCCGATTTGACCCTGTTTCGCAATCAATCTCGTTTGATTTGGCCTCTCAACACTGTCCGCACTTTGAACCGGAAAAATGTGCGTCGGCTGGCAGTACCGATCAACGGGCGAGAGATGGGTGTTGTGCCTAAGGCCCTGATCTCCCGCTGATTATTAGCCGCTTTCGAGCGGAGTGCGCCCAAGAAACCGGTAACATCGGAGAGAAATCGTTCCGAGTTTGTCCTGTTTGGCGCGGTTTATTGCACAAACCTTGCGCGCTCCCCTAGAGCAGCCAAGGTTGGCTCCGGATCATGCACTGACGATCCCCCGCCCTCCAGGAACATCCGCTGTTCCCTGCCAGGGCTGACACTCGGCTTGCTTTCGAGAAGTGCCCAGTTCAGACCTTCATTCCGAAGCATCCTCTACGCACAGCCCCAAAAAGGCGCTAAGATTGGCTCAGGTCAGATGTTATCTTGTGCCCCGTATCCCATTGCTCTCGGCTTCGACTTTTCAGAGTCATAAAGTCAACTGCATCCCTAGAGGTGACACGACAGATACTCAGCCGAAACCCCTTAAGACTGGAGAATGACGATGAAGTCCTTGCGAGTCGTTGGGTTGTCTCTCCTCGGTGCTGCCCTTGCGCTTGGCGGCGCGGCAGCACAGGGCAAGAAGTGGGATACCGTCAAGATTGCCACCGAGGGTGCTTATGAGCCCTGGAACTTCACGGGCGCCGGCGGCAAGCTCGAAGGCTTCGAAATCGATCTCGCCAACGATCTTTGCAATCGCATGAAGGTGAAGTGCGAGATCGTATCCCAAGACTGGGACGGTATCATCCCGGCTCTCCAGGCCAAGAAGTACGACGCGATCATGGCCGGCATGAGCATCACCGATGAGCGGAAGAAGACCATCGACTTCTCGAATCCCTATGCGGCTGGTCCCAATGGCTTCCTGGTGGCGAAGAACACGCCCCTCGCCAACATGCCCGGCACCGGCAAAGCCTACAATTTGTCGACCCAACAGGCCGAGGCCGAAAAGGCCATTGACGCCCTCAAGCCGCTGCTCAAGGGCAAGACCATCGGTGTGCAGACCTCGACCATCCATTCCAACTTCGCTGACAAGTACCTGAAGGACGTTGCGGAGATCCGCGAGTACAAGACCACGGAGCAGCACGATCTCGACCTCGCTGCCGGCCGTATTGATGCCGTGCTGGCGGACGCAACTGCCCTCAGTGGCACGCTGCGCAAGCCTGAGTTCAAGGACTACGCGTTGGTCGGACCATCCATCACGGGAGGCCTGCTTGGCCCCGGCGTTGGCGTTGGATTGCGTCAGGGCGAGACCGACCTGAAGCAGATGTTCAATGATGCGGTCGCTGCCGCCAAGGCAGACGGGACTGTCAAGCGTCTCTCTGAAAAATGGTTCAAGATCGATGTGACGCCCATCACCTGAGCGGGTTCTGCCCAGGCGGTTTGGGTGCGGCGCTGGATCTTGGAGGCGTCCCCTCCGGTATGGGGCTGATCCCATCAAGTCGGCCGCTGACATCCTTGGCAGTTTCGCTGCGGTCCATACCGGCGATCGCTATGGGGCTTGGCTCGGCAGGAGGTCACAATGGCCAGATCGGGTGCTGGAGGGTACCTTTCCCTGGTTGCGGCAGCTCTGCTTTTAGGTTTGCATGGTTTTGCCCATGCACAGCCCGAGGTCGATCTGGCGCTGGTGCTGGCGGTGGATGCCTCCTCCTCCATGGATGCCGACGAGGCAGACCTTCAGAGACAGGGCTATGCTGAGGCATTCCGATCGGCCATAGTCCAGAACGCGATCCGCAGTGGAACGAACGGGCGGATCGCCGTCATCTACATGGACTGGTCTGACGCGTTCGACCAACGGATTGTCGTCCCGTGGACCCTCATTGCCGAAGCGGAGCAGGCCGCTGCCTTTGCCAAGAGGTTGGAAGAGGTACCGACTCGTCGCGCACCCGGCGCGACATCTGTTTCAGGAGCCCTCGACTTTGGCCGGCACCTCCTGATGACGGCTCCTTTCAAGCCCGCCCGAAAGGTGATCGACATTTCAGGAGACGGGACGAACAACCACGGTCGACCGGTTGCGCAGGCCCGTGGTGCGACTGTTCTTCAGGGCATCACCATCAATGGACTGCCGCTCGTCTTCAAGCGTCCGGATGGACCGATGGGTCTCTGGAATGTTGAGCGCTATTACCGCGATTGCGTGATCGGAGGCACGGGCGCCTTCATCATTCCAGTATACGACGCCTCCCACTTCGCCGAGGCGATCCGGTTCAAGCTTGTTCGTGAGATCGCCATTCCATCTCCGGACTCATTGTTCAAGTTGGCCAAGGGTGAACCTCTCATGGACTGTCGGGAGGGCGCTTCGAACCGGTCGATGAGATAAGGGTTCCACTCGCCTGTCATAATCGAGGCAGGCTGTATGCGTCACGCCAACAACCGTTTTTGAAGGTCTGCACCGGGTCTTGGTCGTGTCAAAACGCGTTGGCAGAAGTCGGATTGCGACGTTCCACGCTCCAAAGCCCTTCAACATCATCGGCGAGTGCGAACGGGCTGATTTATGACGGAACAAGGCTCTCAACGCCTGTAGGCGGTGTGTCCGACGCTGATAGGCTGGAGAACGCGGGCAAAGCTTCGCCCCCTACGCCCTGAGGGCGGCCATGAGAGGCTGGATGCCGAGGATGTTCAGCACCCGGGTGAGATTGTAGGCGAGCACGTGCAGCGCCATCTCGCCAGCTACCTTCGGTAAGGTCTTCATCAGGAAGTGTGTGGCGCCCATGCGCAGCTTGATCGTGCCAAAGGGATGCTCGACCACCTCCCGCCGCTGGCGCATCGCCCCGGGGTTCAGATCCAGCCGGCGCTGCACCGCCTCCAGCACCTCCTCATGCTCCCAGCGTACAATCCGGCGCTGCGGGCCTGTGGTGCAATGGCTCTTGATCGGGCAACTCTGACAGGCGGTGGTCCAGTAGCGCCGTAGCGTCAGCCCACGCTCGACATTGCTGTAGTAGTACCGCAGTTTCTCACCGGCCGGGCAGCGATAAGCGTCCTCCTCCGGCAGGTAGACGAAGTCCGGCTTGCCGAAGCGGCCCTTGAACTTGGCACTCGACGTCATCGGCTTGGGCAGGGTGACCGTAATCCCCGCCTGATCGCAGGCCAGGATCTCTTCGCTGTCCCAGTAACCACGGTCAGCCACCGCTTCGAGCGTCTCCACCTCCAGAACAGCCTTGGCTTCCTTGCCCATGGTGGAAAGCTGGGCGAGGTCGCAGCCATCGTTGGTCACCTCATGCGCCACGATCAAATGATGCTCGGTCTCGACCGCCACCTGCACGTTGTAGCCCACCACCCCGGAGCCGCGCCCGCTCGTGGCCATCGAGCGCGCATCCGGGTCCGTCAGCGAGATCTGCTGGTCGGGCGAGGCCAGCATCTGGGCCTCCACCTCGGCCAGACGCTGCATCTCCTGTTCGAGCCGGGCGATCTTCTCTTTCAGCCGGGTGGTCCTGGCCACCAGCGCTTCTGTCGGTTCATGCCGATCGGCGGTATCGAGCTGTTGGAGATAGCGTGCGGATACCGACGCAATCCGTCCATGTGTACCGACTTGAAGTCGTCCATGGTTCCGATTTGATGCCGTCCACCCTTCCGAACTGAAGCCGTCCATCCTTCCGATTTGATCCCGTCCAGGGCTCAGGCGGAAGAACCGTGCTGCACCGGGTCATCCAATTGGGGCATTTCGACCTCTCCACCAGAGAGGGACGCGATGCCGGCAAACAGAGAGATGACCATGCGACAGATGCGGCAAGTGCTACGGCTCCACGCGAGTGGAACCAGCGACCGCGCAATCGGCCGGATTGTCGGCGCGGCGCGCTCGACCGTGCGGGACGCCATCCAGCGGGCCAAGGCGGCCGGGCTGATCTGGCCCCTGCCGGAGGACCTGAGCGATACCGCCCTCGAGGAGAAGCTGTTCGCCCGGGCGGGCGCCCGGATCGGAACGCGCCGCCGGCCGGAGCCGGATTGGGCCCACCTGGTCCAGGAGCTCAAGCGGCCTGGCGTCAGCATCGCCATCCTGCACGAGGAATATCTCGCGGATCATCCGGACGGATACGGCTATTCGCGCTTCTGCGATCTGTTTCGCTCCTTCGAGCGCCGCCTGACGCCGACCATGCGCCAGCATCACGTCGCCGGCGACAAGGTCTTCGTCGATTATTCCGGCAAGAAGCTGCCGATCGTCGATCCGCTCACCGGCGAGATCCGCCACGCCGAGATCTTCGTGGCCGTACTCGGCGCCTCCAACCTGACCTATGCCGAAGCGACCTGGACCCAGACCCTGCCGGATTGGATCGAAGCCCATGTGCGCATGTTCCGCTTCCATGGCGGCGTGACCAAGCTCGTTGTCCCGGACAACCTGAAGAGCGGCGTCCACAAGGCCTCGTTCTACGATCCCGAGATCAACCGCAGCTACGGCAAGATGGCGGCCCACTACGAGGTCGGCATTCTTCCGGCCCGACCGCGTCGCCCGAAGGATAAGGCAAAAGTCGAGTCCGGCGTGCGCTTCGCCCAATTCTACATTCTCGGCCGCCTGCGCCACCGCACCTTCTTCTCGCTCCAGGAGGCCAATGCGGCCATCGCCGAGGCCGTCACGCGCATGAACAGTGTGCCCATGCGCCGGCTCGGCGTCAGCCGGCGCCAGGTGTTCGAGACCATCGAGAAGCCGGCCCTCGCACCATTGCCGGCGCAGGACTACGTCTTCGCGCACTGGCAGTTCGCCCGGGTTGGGCTCGACTATCACATCGAGGTCGAGGGCTTCTTCTACTCGGTGCCGTTTGGCCTCATCGGCCAGCAGGTCGAGGTGCGCGTCACCCAACGCACGATCGAGGCCTTCCACAAGGGCGGGCGCGTGGCTGCCCACGCGCGGCGTTTCGCGGGACGGGCGCACGGCACGCAGGCCGAGCACATGCCGAGCTCTCATCGCCGCTATGCCGCCTGGTCGCCCGAGCGCTTCCGCTCCTGGGCGGCGGTGATCGGCCCCCACACCGAGGGACTGATTGCCGCCATCCTGTCGGCGCGCCGCCATCCCGAGCAGGGCTTTCGCACCTGCATCGGGGTTTTGCAGCACATGCGCGGCATCCCGAAGGAGCGTGTCGAGGCGGTCGCGGCCAAAGCCCTGGCGATCCGGGCGCTGACCTACAAGAGCATCGTGTCGCTACTCGACACCTACCACGAGCGTGCTCCCGCCCCGGCGGCCGACACGCCCGTGATCACCCACCCCAACGTCCGCGGACCGGGGTATTTCCACTGAACGGAGACCGACCATGTTGACCCATCCCACCCTCGACCAGCTCCACGCGCTGGGCCTGCACGGCATGGCCAAGGGCTTCAAGGCGCTCGGCGCCAATCCCGAGGCTGACGCGCTCGGCCATGCCGAATGGCTCGGCCTGATCCTCGATCATGAAGTGACGACGCGCCAGCAGAAGCGCTTCGAGACCCGGGCCAAGACAGCCAAACTGCGCCATCCTGCCAGCGTCGAGGATGTCGACTTCCGGGCCGCGCGCGGCCTCGACCGGGCACTGTTTCTCAAGCTGGCGTCCTGCGACTGGATCCGCGAGCGGCGCAATCTGTTGATCACCGGCCCGTGCGGCGTCGGAAAGAGCTGGCTCGCCTGCGCCCTTGGACACCGCGCCTGCCGGGAGGATCTGTCGGTGCTCTACCATCGTGTGCCGCGGCTGTTTGCAGCGCTCGATCTCGCCCGCAGCGATGGCCGCTACTCTCGCCTGTTACGCACACTCGCCCGGGCCAAGCTGCTGGTGCTCGACGACTGGGGTCCTGAGGCGCTCACCGGCGAGCAGCAGCGCGATCTGCTGGAGATCGTCGAGGACCGCTATGATGCCGGTTCGTTGCTGATCACCAGCCAAGTGCCGGTCGAGAACTGGTACGCGATGATCGGCAGCCTTCCAACTCTGGCTGACGCCATTCTCGATCGGGTCGTGCACAACGCCTACCGGATCACTCTCACCGGCGAGAGCCTGCGCAAGACCCGCCACGCGCAAGCCGACGCTTGACCAGCGCCACCGCCTCAACCACCATCCATCAACGACCCGAAGAGCGGCGCTCAGGTGGACGACTTCACCTCGGAACCACGGACGGCTTGAAATCGGAATGCCTGGACGGCTTCAGATTGGACGAAGTGGACGGCTTCGTCGGTATCCTCAGATAGCGCGCCACGCTCTCCTCGATCTGCGCCCGGCGGCGCTCCACCTTGGCTCGCGTGAAGTTGCGATCGCGGTTGTTGACCGCCTTGAACTTGGAGCCGTCGATGGCCACGCTGGCCGTGTTCAGCAGCCCCAGCTTGCGGCACAGGGTGACGAACTGGGCGCAGACCTGCCGAATGGCCCGGCCGCTGTCCTTGCGGAAGTTGGCAATGGTCTTGTGATCGGGCATCAGACGGCCGGTCAGCCACATCACCTCGACATTGCGGGCCGCCTCTCGCTCCAATCGCCGGCTCGATTGCACCCGGTTGAGATAGCCGTAGATGTAGAGCTTAAGCAGGATGGCCGGATGGTAGGACGGGCGCCCGGTTGCTTCGGGTACGACGCCGTCAAAGCCAAGCGCCCTCAGATCGAGCGCATCGACAAACGCGTCGATGACGCGCACCGGGTTGTTGTCATCAACCCAGTCGTCCAGGCTTTCGGGAAACAGGGTGGTCTGGCTGCGATCCACGCCTTCAACAAAGCGTCTCATCGGATCCCCCAAACATGGCTGGGCGATCATATCATCAGCCGCGTTTTGACACACCCAGGGTCAACCTCTGAAACTCCCCTGCCCTTCTGGGTCTGGAACAAGATCTGCTCCCAAAAACACGCTAACGCAGTACGTTGCAAGAATGTGGACCTGTAAACCGACCGAACGTGCCTTCACATTGGCTGAATCCAGCTTTCATCTGGGTGTCTGAGCCATCATCCTGGGACGAAAGACTGGTGGGGCAGCGTAAGTCTTCCCGAGGTCTTGCTTATGAGAGACGGTCGCCGTCGAGATAAGTTCGAGAAAGCAAGTTAATGCAATAGTTTCAACCGGGTACCCAATCGACGGGTACATCGTCGTGGTCCACGCTAAGTAGTCAGGTCGCAAGCCTTACCCGAAAGGTTGCCGATCCGTTCTACCTTAGCGTGTCAATGGGAACAGATCTTGCGCTGGCCCCAGCATTGGCGGAGGTGCGGCAAAAAGGGATGGCGCGAGCCGTCGGCCATCCGATTCCGGGCGTCAATGCCTTCAGTGTCCCGGTATTCGACCAATCGGGCTCTGTCGCGCTCGTGATCACCGCAATTGGACCCGAGGGCACCTTCGACGCGAATTGGGAAAGCCCGATTGCGACCAAGCTTTTGGAGTGCGCTGCCAAAGTATCGGAACGACTTGGATCTCAGTCCAATCGCTCGCATAAGGCGGCCTGATCGCTTTTCGTACAGGCGCACCGTCGTTTCAAACTGAACTTTATCGAAGGTAGTAGGGGAGCGTGCAAGGTTTGTGCAATAAACCGCGCCAAATAGGGGCCAGCGCAAGATCCGTTCCTGATTGAGCGCTAAGTCAGAACGGATCGGCAACCGTTCGAGCGAGGCTTGAAGCCTAACCCTATGCGTGCGGCACCATCACCTCGACGTGCCTCGCGTAAACCATTGTTGTTTGTCTCTAATCCTGTCCGCGAATCCCACCAAGCAGAGTCACTCGCTGTGGCGAAGCTGCCGAGCCGCCACATCCTTCCTATTTGGGTATCCGCGGCGCTGTACGGCGACACAGACACCTGAACCAAGGCGTTTTTGGCCGTTGGGTAGCTCGGTACGCCTGCGTGGGAGTGCATGTTCCTACTACGTACTCCGTTAGCGCTCAATCAGGAGCAGATCTTGCGCTGACCCCAGATGGGTGCGGATAGCGGTCGGCTCAGATCGGGGATCAACGGACATGGGTCGCCTCCAGCGTGAGTGGATACAGCACCCTCACTCTGCCAGAGAGTGGACCGCTATCCACCCCCATAGGATCTGTAGTGCTAATTGCTTACCCTGTAGGGGAGCCGATCCTTTTGTCTTGCCTTCGCCACTTCCCAGGCCGAATCGAACTCCTCGGCTGATATTACGGTCAGTTCAAATTCCGGATCAGCCGCGATTTCCTCCAGCGTGGGCAGCGGCTCTATGCCGAGTCTGGTGCTGCCAGATTGCTCTTCGCGATCAGCAAAATCCACCCGCCCATCGGCATAAACCTCTACTTTTCTCACTTCCCATAGCTCGTCATTCAGCTCGCTGTAGAGCAGCACCGGAGAGTCGGGCGAAGTATGTAACCACCTAACTTTAATGTATTTCATCTGCCCGGAACCCTTCCGCTGCTGAGAAGCCTTCCCGTAAGATCGAGCGGTACTTCGTTCGGGATAACATACACACCCGCGCGCCCTTGGACCGCCCCCAAGCCAGTAGCATCAATCTCAACATAATGCGTGAATCGGCTTTCTTGGAATGGGAAGCCGAGGAAGTCGCGCGACAATTCCCCGGGCGTCCGGGTGCCGGGAACGATATCCGACACGTATTGCCCGTTCCCATATCGAACGTCGTTGGTTCCAACTCGCCAGAGCGACGGATTGAGAGAGTTGCGCTCGATAATGCCCGTCATGCCCGCCTCGCTGGTGTAGTGATATAGGACTTGGCGACCTATGGCACCGCCTTCACCAACGGCTGCTGGCGCCCTTCCTGCCACTACACTGGCGATAACGACTGCACCTGTGCCCACCAAGGTGCTTTTGTCATTCTCGTCATTTCCCACCGGCAAGATGAATGGCTTGCTGAGATTGACCCCCATGCCCCTTAGCAGAAGGCCGATACCCGGGGGAAGAGCCGCGTTAATCAGCATACCGGTCAGGGCGTTGTGCACGGCCGTTTGAACGCCACCTTGTGTGAAATAGGCGTTCTTTGTTCCCGGGATCGGAATCTGCGCAGTTCCTAAAAAAACGTTCTTGGCTGTAATTTGCCGGCTTGCCTGCATTTCTGCCCGCATCGACGCCGCATTTTCCAGCCGAACCATCCGATCGTCGCTAACACACGGGTTACATGACGTTTCTACACTCGTTGCATCGTTCCAATGCGTCCCAGGAATTGGCGGCGGTGGTCCCGGCGGTTGGCCCTGCAGCCCAAAGGCATCGACGTGCGTCATGACACGTCCGGACACGTAGGCATAAGGGTTGCTATCTCCAGCCAGCGAGTGAATGGTAAGCGGGTCGGCGCTTACCCACCTTCCGATGCGAGGCTGGTAATAGCGTAACCCGAAGTAGATCAAGCCGACTTCGATGTCTTCCTCTTTGCCGGTAAACTTGAAGTCCTCCCGGGAGGACGCCCAACGTTCCGGCCGATAGTCGACGTCAGGAGCGCCGAACGCCTGGTAGGTCGCGCGTTCGACAACCTCGCCCGAATCCTTGTCGATGACGAACGCCGTCGATCCCAGGTAATCGGGAATCGACAGGAAGGTATGGATCTTCCTTCCATCCTGCCTCGCGAGCGGAAGGACAAGATCCCTGTCCCTGAAAACACGTCCGTTTCCGGCAGTGAATCGGATTTCATTATCTATGGCAAAATCATAGCTGCCGCTGGGTACGTGATAATCGGCCCGGTCAATCCGCAGGGTATCGAAGACGTCCAACGAATATTTTTCCTCTCCCGCGCGATCCTTCGTCGTGCGAAGAACCCGAGCTCCTTCGCTGTAGCGATAGGACAAAGTCCAGTCCGGGGGAACGTTGGCATCATGTGGGGGCACGGCACCTGCAGAATAGTCCCACCGTCCCGCCCGCGTCAGTTGCCCGACCTCGTCAAAGTTGTAACGGAAGCGGTGTGAACACTTCTGAGATTTGGACAGGCAAGATTCGCGACTGACGATCAGTTCGCGCATGTTCCCTGCCGCATCGTAGCTGGCGGCCACCCCATCGGCGCTTCGGATCTGGTGCGGTCCCTCGACGGCACCCGTAAGAAGAGCTGCGCCATTGGTGATCTCGCCGAGCGAGCGGTCGTAATGACGGGTGGCGTCATCGAGCGTTTCGATGCTGTTGCCCAACCAGTCGAAACGAAACATCTGTTCAATCACTCGCTCTTGGCCCGGACCTTCGGGCACTGGTCTATTGCTGCCGGCATTCATTTCAGCATCAAACGCCAGCACCTGTTTGTCGTTACCGTGATCATGATGGATGCTAGTAAGCCTGTATGCGTCATCATAGCTCGCGGCTCGGCTGACCTGTTTCGCACCGTCGGGCCACAAACCCGATGACAAGTCGTCGATCTTGAGAGGGTTACTCGATGCGCCATAAACGAACCGGTGGTGCAGGAGGTCGAGCTGGGTGGTTTCTGGGTCCGGTTTCGAATAGGTCGGTGGTAGACCGCTTAACCAGACAGGAATCGCGTTGTGTCGATTGACCCGGTAGTTTGTGAGACGATCACGGGCGTCATAACTCAGCGCCACCCGAGTCCTAGCCGCATCGCCGTAATAATAATAATCGACTGCACCATTGGGTAAGTAGCTTAGTTCGCTGATCAGCAGACCGTCGCTGCTGCCGATAGTCCGAAGCAGACCTCGTTCCGAATAGTCGAACGTCTCCTTGAAATCGAGGCTGGGCGTGGTCTCTCGGGCGCGGAGCCGATTGCCCCGATCGAATTGGAACGATTGGCTGAACCAGGGCGTGGCGTAGCGGTTTGCAAGCTCTGCTGCGGGACTGCCAGGTTTGGCGATGCGACGTGTTATAAGGCGCGGAGCTCCTCGGGCATCGTAGTTCAGTCGTGTGTGCGAACCACGGTCCTGGATGGAGGCCAACCGCCCGAGCGCAAGTTCAGCGCGGTCGTTGAAGCTTGGAGAGGGGGCGATCTGCCCCGGCTCGTAGTCGTCGTAACGGAAGAATGCTTCGGTGCCAGTTCCCGTCGCAAGGTTGGGCGCCGTGTATGGCGCATGGCTGGCTTCGCACGGGGAATAGTCCTCGGCAATCAGCCGACTGAGGCCATCATAGTAGAGATTGCTCCCGCAGCCCCGGGCGTCGCTGGTTCCGACGAGACGCCCTGCGTCGTCGTACACATACTTCCAGTTCCGGCGAGTTGAGCCTTCCGTTCGCGCGGTGTTTGGCTCGTCGTTTTCAACGAGTCGGCCAAACGAATCCCACTGGAGTGTTCGGGTGTAAGTGTCTGAACCGTTGGCGTGGCGGCGTTTGAGGCTCCGAGGCTCGCCGGTACCAAGATAATCGGCTTCTGCGATGATCACGTCACCGTTGCCAGTCGAACTTGTCTCCGCCACCCGGCCATGCCCGTCAAAGGCGATCTTAGCGAAGGCATTCCCGTGCGGGCCGCCTGTTATCACCTGCTCGGCATCGCGTGCTTCAACCTCGAGCGGGCGGTAAGCAAATCTAGCGAGCAGCGTCTGGTCGCTGTATCGCTCGAGTGGCCGTCCGAAGTCGTCGTACTCCGTCCACATACGGCCAAACATGGCAGAGAGCGGCGGCGCCGTGTCTGCTACCGTGAAGGGATCGCCAAAAAACGACTTCGGACGCACCTGCGTGTTGATGCGGCCCGCGGAGTCCCGCTCTGTCCAATCGCGTTGGATCCAGGGTGATCCATCGGCATCGACATCCGCTTGGTCGTAACCGAGGATATGCTCACCAAGCCCGTTGAAAATCTCGTAGGACGCGATGAAATGGTCCGTGTCGATCCAACGTTCGATCCTCACAAACGACAACGGACTTTTTTCGTGATGGCTCAGGCGCAGGGCGAGTTCCGTTGCCCCGAAGCTGCCGTCTCGCCTCGGCAAGTGAACCTCAGCCAAACGTCCAAAGCTGTCGTAGACCCGTGTCTGCGAAGCACCCGACGGGTCGCTCGTATATGTGATCTGTCCAAGGCCCCGGTCGAAGCCGAACTTCGTTGCCAGCGGACCACCGCCCGGCCCGGCACTAAACCGCGTCAGTGTCTCGATGAACTGCGCATAGGGTTGATCAAGTGTTGCACTCGCAAGCAGACGGCTATCGCTGGGCAGGCTGGGGGCGCCGGTGATCCGCACGGGCACCCCGTGCTCACTTACGTCGATGCTCACAAGCGTTCGCTCACCTGGAGCCATCGAAGCGCTTGCGGGAGGGCCAGTGCCGAGTGCGAGGTTCCGGTCGAGCCAGGCCTGGCCGAACACCCGATAGGGATAGCTGAGCTGCGCCCGCACACTGATCAAGTCTCCGGCAACATTGTATGTGAAGGAGCGCCGACGCAGAGTCTCGGGAAGGCTCATTCCCTGGCGCTGTTCCTCCATAATCATGCCCGAGGCACGGCAGCCCCAGTCGGCCCCGCAGCGACCGGACGGCGGCGTCGATCTGGTTGTGATTTGAGGATCCGGGTACTCGTTCGTCGTGCCGGTGGCGAGTTCCCGTCCCCTGCGTACGACGGCCGTCATATTGCCGTCGGCGTCGTAACTCATCTGCGTCACGAGGTGCTGGCGCTTGCCGGGCTGATCCGGCACGGGCTGCCGAGCAAATGGATGCTGATCGGCATTCGCGACGCTGACGCCTGTCTCCGTGTCGTACAGAAACTGGTGCAGCTCGAAAACCTGCGAGCGGCGAACAGATCGATCCGCCGCCGGGGGTGGGAAATTTGCCGCTGGAACATCGAAGCTGCCGGCGCTCGTGTAAACCATGGTCGTCGTCGACAGCCATTTTGTGGGCGTCTCGCCATCACTGGGCACGAAACGATCAACGCGGACCGGGACACCCACCAGGGCCGCATTATCGGAGACGTCGCTCGTCCGAGTGCAGTTCGGTGAGACTTTCCCGCTCTCGCAATCGCCGAACCAGTGCCAAGTCTGGATCACCTCGCCAGTCTCAGATGTGGCCCTGACGCGGCGAAATCCCTTGAACGCGCGCTCCCAGGGGTCATAGGCGGGATCGCGATAGGAATACTTCGTCGTGCGGTCGAAGCGATACGGGTCCACCAGCGGTGTACCAAGAGCCGCGGGTGTATCGCGCTGGGTAATGCGGGAAACGACCGGCAAGACTGCCGGGCTGTGGGAACGCCACACTTGCAGGAAGCTGTCGGCATCGGGATCCGAATACCAAGCGTTGCGATCGTGTTCTTGAATGGTCTGATAGGCGATTTCAGTGTCGGCCCCAACGCCGTTACGGATACGGGTGAGGAGTCCCGGACGGGGCGCGCGCGGCCCCCATGATCCCATGGGGGTCTTGGTCACAAACGAGAAGTGCCAGGCACCCTTGATCCCGAGGAGGACGAACTCATCGGTCCCGTTAGCATCAATGTCCGCAAAGACGACCCGGGCATCGACTTCGAGAGCGGTCGGTCTGTCCGGATCGACCACGACTCCGACCTTGCATGCATCGGACGGATTGGCGCACCGGAATGTGCGACCATCGACATTCACCCAGAGCCGAATGAAGCCCCGTCGGAAGCCGTCGCTCCCGATCTCGTCCGGCTGATAGACCACCAGATCGGCAAACCCTTCGCCGGTGACGTCGTGGAAAAATCCCTTCCGCTTCCATCCGGCAGAGATATCATACTCCGAGACGGGCCACGGCAAATCTGCATCAGGCACAAAAATTCGGTAGCCACGGCCCAACCACGAGCCATTGCCTGCAACCGAGCAGATTGAATCTTCGCTCCGGCAGCCAAAATGGCCTCGCCCGTTCCCCGGTCGGACGATCGGTACGGGATCGAAGCCCTCAATTGTGACGAGATCGACGACGCCGTCGCCGCTCACATCAGCGTAATAGGACGTGGCGCCCCCTCTGAACGCAGCGGGCGATGCCTCGGGCGCCCGTGTGAAGGGAATAAGCGCTGGCCCCTCGATCCCGTCCTCAACGTGCAGGTGGGGAACACGTCGCGAGAGGAGAACAGTCGCTTTCTGGAACCCGTTCGCTTGCTCCGGCTCGACGCTTAGGCGATCGACCAATCCATCTCCGTCGATGTCCACGTAAATTCCGCTGGTTGGCGGGGGCTGCAAGTCAGTCGGCCGCTTGGCCCAGAAAGTGTCCGGAGTTTCGACCCACTTGAGTGATGGATATTTCAGATTCCCGTCCGACGGGCGGGCATTCGGACAGAAGCTCTCCTCGGCAGGAGTCGCTTCGATGCCGAAGCCATGGAGGTTCGCTTTTGTCCAAAGGAAAAGTGCATCTCCCCACGGGCCGACCGCCTCAGCACCCCATTGGGAAAAGAGCGCGACATGCGAATGGCCGCTCGGCGGCAGCGTTTGCCAATGGGTCAGTGTTCCGCTTGCACCGTCACCCGCGTCGAGGCAGTGGTGCTGAAGCCTCACGGGCCCTAGCGACGTCGGTCCCCGATTGATGTAGGCGATGTGCTCGCGGGCGGAGCGGATGGTTACCGGGGTAGGGTCCGAGGCATAGTGGCAAATGAGCTGGGGCCCCGCGGGCGTACTGGCGACATGAAACCAGACATCGACCCGAGCGTTGCTGTCGTTAGGCTCTGGGCATTCCGGATGCCACCAGGCAATGCCGCCATCGGGCCACACGGCGATCTGATGGTTCTGCGGCCATCCTTGGACGATGTCGGGGAAACCATCGCGGTTGACGTCGAGCACGGCTGAGTTGGCGACGTACTTTAGCCCCTCGTTCCCTGCCGCCGGCGTCGCCTCGAGTGGTGACCGCTCCGCCTTTCCTAAGGCAATCCACGCGTTCTCGTATTCGAAAGACTGCGGCGGCAGCGTTGGGCAGTTCGTGATTTCAGGAATGCTCCCGTTCAGTTCCTTTACGCCGCAGCGGCCTTCGAGCTGCACTTGCTTCAAGTAGGATCGACCCCAGAGCGGGGCCTGATCAGACGTGGCAGGGACGCTGCGATCGGCGTAGTAGGTCAGATTATAGGCCCGCACGACCTCCCGCTCTCCTGTGCCCGCGGAGTTTTTTGCGGCTACGGCGACCCTGCGAAGCCGCAGCCAGTGGCGACGTTTATCCATCTCTGTGTAATCGCGCCGGAAGTACGGTGGCCAGTCCCACCAAAGCTGGACGTGATACGCAAAGTCACTATGGCTGGAACCCCAATTGTTCGCGGGCGGGGTGTAATACACGTTGTACAAGTACTTTCGCGAACTATTGCCGCCCCAACCGTAGACGATCAGGTTCTTTCCACCTCCCAAGCTTCCGGCTTCGATACCGTGCAGGTCGTACTGCCTCACGAGATTCCACCGGAACATCGAGAAAGGCGGCCCACCTTCCCGATCGATTCCATCGGTGGTCAAATCGGGGCGGGTCAACGGCGATCCGAGTTCGAAGATTTGGCCGCCTTTATGCTGGACGATCCAAGTCTTGCGGTCACCACTCAAAAAGAGCCGTTCGCCGCCGCGGTCGACCTGCCGTCTATAGTGCCTGAATCCTTGGGCCCAGCTGGGCATCGGTCCCGCCGCCGCGGGGCAAGCCGGGTCGCCACCCACCGTGCACACAAATGTAAGCGGACTACCGGCGTACGCAAACCGATCCTCGCTACGTGGGTTACCGGCGTCTGCGTAGATCGGCCAGCCCGAGAGTGGTGCGCGCTCGATAGCGGGAAGCCCTATCGACCAGCTCTCGCCCGCTTCGCCGGTGCCGGAAGTCGATCGATAATGAAGTCCGAGCCCGGGTTGCACGTCCCCCCTCGCGGCCGGGAGAGAAAATGGCACCGTGTAAGTCAGCACGCCAGTGGCTTGCTCAATGCTCGGAGTCGAAGTGCTTTCGCCGAAGGTGCCCGAGATGGCTTGTGGTGGCGCGGGCAGCTCGGCGAGCGCAAGTTCGGAACTGAATCCGAACAGAACAGCCACGCGGAGCAGGAGCACCGTACCACGGCTGAGAACAAGGCTCAGTCCAGCTTTTTCGGCCAAAGTATTTACTCCACGAAGACGCGGAGAAACTTTTATAGTAACACACACAGCCGCAGGCGTCACTGTCGGTTGTGACTGCTGAGAGCTCGCTTTCGAGTAGACCGCAGCCGCAACTCCCATATGGCCGCTGTGGGTCACGCAAGGAAATTGCCGTCGCTTTAGGTGTAGAATCCTGGACTCGATTTGACGGACAGTGTCGGAGCGAGTTGCACTCTGGCAGTCTGGATGATGGCTTGGGTCTCCGGCGGGCCCTCAAGCCCTGTGCCTGCGGCGCACCGCTACGCGGCTGTAGGGCTTGACCGCCCACCTCGCCCACGCTGAGAGAGCAATCATGCCGGAAGGGCAGGCTCTGAACTCGGCGGCCCTCACGCAGAACGCGATCTGGTCCGACGCTGTCTGACAGGTCAAATCCTGACTTTCACACTGTTAGGAGTGTCTGTTTTCCCCTTCCGAAGCAGACATACAGTCTACTTCGCAGATGTGTCAGAAGCCGTCGCTTCGGTGAGCCCGCAAGCACTATCACCTGGTCGTTGTAGCCGGCGCAGAGTCACGCATAGGGCGGTCGTTCACCGGTCTGCGATTGGCTCTGATCCATGAAAATGGCGCCAGCGCCACGTGTTTCTTCGACGTTCCAGCACGCCAGTCATTCGGTAGGGCACGCGCTGCTCGGTACCTTCGCCGCTGAGGACCGCTTCGCCTTGGGCGAAGAGCCACGCGATGTCCCCAACAAAGGATACGTCGCGGCTTCGCCACTCCCACCTGATCTGAACCGGCAGTCCAAAGAACCTGTGAACGAGCGCATCAACCTCAGTCAGTCCGGTCGCCACCTCACTGGCTTCAGAGCCGACCAGACGGATGTCTGCCTCTTCCGCGAACTCGGAGAGAAGCGCTGGATCCCGTGCGGCCACCAAGCTCTCAAATCGCTCCAATGCCTGGAGCACCTGGTCTCGTACTTCGGCTGGGTCGCCCATTTTTGCCCTCCTTCGAAGCAATTCCTGCGCGGGGCCGTGGCGAGTATAGTGGCTGGAGGCGCGGTCATGAAGAACACCCGCATTCCCATTGCGTCCACGCTCAAGGCGAGGAGACTGGGCCGGAGGGTAGCCGGATGTTGAAGCCCTTCACAACCGAACGCTTGGCGATCCGCCAGTTACAGATCCGGGATGCTCCCGAGTTGGCCAGGATCAGCGACCTTCCGGCCGTGAGCCAGTGGATGGCTTTCATGGAAGGTGACTTCCCGCTGGAGAAGGCACAGGCCCTCATCGCCAGCCAGAATGACACGAGGGAATACTTCTTCGCGGTCCGGTTACCCGACGGCACGCTGATTGGGGCCATGGGCGTGATCGATCATCCGGACGGTACCATCGAGGTGGGCTACTGGTTCGGGGTCGACTACCAGGGAAAGGGTTATGCGTCCGAGGCGCTCCGGGCGACACTGGACCAAATCGCAGCCGATCCGCTGCTGGCGTCTCGGGGTGGGAACAAGAACTGCTCCCAAACACACGCTAAGCTAGAACGAACCAGGAACTCCCCTCTGTCCGGGCTAATCGCCCCACTCCCCTTCTGACGAACCAAGATTAGGCAGTTCCTCCGGACCGTCCCGGTAACGCTATCCAGAACGTTACGTGTGGAAAGATCGGGCGGCTGCTGTACCGAGCAGCAACATCCCGCACCCTTGCTCCGAACCGCCAAAGCGGTGGGGCAACAAGTGCGGGAGATGAGTGATGATACGGCGGAAGCTTCTGAGCCCAGAGGAGCGTCAGGCGCTGCTCGGTATTCCAGATGACGAAGCAAGCCTGATCCAGCACTACACCCTATCGCCGCAGGATCGGCTCCAGGCTGAGGTTCGGAGGCGGTCCCACAATCAACTCGGCTACGCAGTCCAGCTCTGCCTCATGCGCTATCCTGGCCGGATCCTCGGGGTCGACGAGAGTCCACCTGCCGCTATGGTGGCCTACGTGGCTGAGCAACTGGAGGTCGACTCCGGCGCCTTTGCCCTCTACTCGCGCCGCTATCACACCCGCTTCGATCACAGCCGCCGCCTGACGCAATATCTGGGCGTCCGGACTGCGACACGCGAGGATCGGCGTGCGGCTCTGGTAGCTGCGATCAAGGCAGCCACGGCAACAGATCAGGGACTGCCGATCGCAACTGCCGTCGTCAATGCGTTCCGCGAACGCGGCGCCCTGCTGTTGCCCGACGGCGCACTCGAGACGATCGGCATCGCCGGACGCGCCATTGCTCGCCAGCGGGCCGAAGCTGCCTTGCTGGAGGGCTTATCCCCGGATCAGCTCGACAGCCTTGATGCCCTTCTCACAGTTGATCCAGCAATCCAGCAGACCCGGTTCAGTTGGCTGCGCACGGCACCGGATGCACCCGGCGCCGACAATCTGATCGGCCTCATGGATCGTCTGGCTTTCGCCCGCTCCATAGCCGTGGATCCGCAGCGGCGCGAGCGAATCCACCCTGAGCGCTGGACCCAGATCGTCCGTGAGGGTGACGCGGCGCCGGCGTGGCTTGTAGCCGACTTCAACGCCAATCGGCGGCGGGCGACAATCGTCGCGCAACTGATCACGTTCGGGGAGCGGTTAACCGACGAGGCGGTCACGATGTTCAACAAGCTGATCGGTCGGCTCTTCGCGCGAGCCAACACGCGCCGCAAGCAGAAATACGCCGACACTCGTCAAGAGACCACCAAGGCGCTACGCCTGTTCCGCGACACCTTGCGAGCCCTCGTTGTCGCCAACGATACAGGCCGGAATGCCATCGATGTTCTCGACGATGAGATCGGATGGCATCGCCTGTTGCAGGCCAAACCCGAAGTCGAAGCCATGGTGCGGGATGCTGATCCCGATCCGCTTCTGCTGGCTGCGGAGCGCTATGGCCCCGTGCGCAAGTACGCAGCGCGCTTCCTCGAGATGTTTACCTTCCGCTCGTCTCGCCGGCATGACTCGCTGCTGGCGGCTATCGGGACACTCAAAACCTTGAATGCTGCCGGACGCCGGACCCTGCCGGAGCGAGCGCCAGTCGGCCACCTCACATCTCAAGCCCGCAAGCTGATCTTTGCCGACGCCAAGCCGGATCGCCGTCTGTACGAGATCGCGACGCTGGCTGCCCTTCGGGATCGGTTGCGCTCCGGCGACATCTGGATTGAAGGCAGCCGCGCCTTCCGGCCCATGGACGAACAGCTCATGTCGAAGCCGGCCTTCGCAGCTTTGAAAGCAGCCGATGAACTCGGTCTCGGCGTTCAGGGTGATGCTGTGGCATATCTCAGCGAGGCGCGTCAGACCCTCGACTTTAACCTCAAGCGGCTCGCCTATCGTGCGCGCAACGGCAAGCTCGAAGGTGTTCGGATCGAGGCTGGGCAGCTCGTCGTCACTCCCCTTCCCGGCGATGTACCGGCAGCAGCCGAGGAGTTGAAATGGGAACTGGCCGACATGTACCCGCTGGTCGAGGTGCCCGATCTCCTGACGGAGGTGCATGCCTGGACCGGGTTTGCCGATCGCTTCACCCACATCCGCACCCAGGAACCGCCTGAGAACATTCGAGCTATGTTGGCCGGTGTTCTAGCCGACGCCACCAACCTCGGTGCCAAACGGATGGCTGTGGCTTCGAAAGGCATCAGTGCGCGGGAAATTGCCTGGAAGCGGATCCTCCATACGCGACCTGAGACCTACAAGCTGGCGCAGGCCTGCATCACCGACAGGCATGCGCAGCACCCACATGCCCTGCTCTGGGGCGATGGCTCTACAGCCTCGTCGGATGGACAATTCTTCCAGGCCAGCGATCGCGCAGGCCCGCGGAGCGATGTCAACCTGCACTACGGCAGCGAACCAGGCTCGAAGTTCTACAGCCATCTCTCCGACCAGTACGGCTACTTCAGCATCCTGCCGATCAGCGCCACCGAGAGTGAGGCTCCGTACGTGCTCGATGGCCTGTTCCACCACGAGACGGCACTCGACATCCAGGAGCACTTCACCGACACCGGCGGCGCCAGCGTTATGTGGACAAGTCAAGCGCGTCCTGCGGGTGCATTTCTCGGCATCTGATGGATCAATCCCTTTGTTCGATCGAACGGACCATCCCTTCGTCCCGACCTGCCTTCCCCGATGCGCCGAGGCCGGGCGGCGGTCAAGGATGGCCGCAGGCCACCGCGGAGCGGCGCAGCAGCGTCCTTGAGGGCCGCCCGGCCGTCGGTGCCACGCTGGCTGCAGGCCGGTGACGCTTCGCATCGTGGAGCATGGCGGCGGTCATCCGCCGAGTGGGTCCTCCCCTATGTCTGCCAGCAGCCGCTCGATGCGTGCAGCGACAGCGCAGTGCCGCTCCACCTCGCGCGGCCAGTCGCGCGACCGGGCATCATCGGCGAGCCTCAACTCGACGCTGTGTCGCTCGCGAAGCCGGGAGGCGTATGCGGGCGTCGTCACGAACCGCGGGCATGCCAGGTACAGGTCGCACTCGCATGGCCCCTCCTCGGGCAGGCGCAGGCAGTGTCCGAGTTCGAGTTCGGTCTTCAGAAAGTTGGCCTTCAGCCAGTCGATCGCGTCTGCCGACAGAGTACCGGAGCGCACCGCCTCGGCGCCGGGACCGGCGATCAGGGCTCCCGGACCAAGCACCGTCTGGTAATCACGCAGCACCTCAGGGTCGGAGATTCGGGCGTAGACCATCGACATCCCCGGACTCTGGTGCCCGAGCACGCTCATGATCGTGTCGAGCTTGGCGCCGCGTTCTGCGAGCTGGGTACCGAGCGTGTGTCGGAAGCGATGCGCGCTGATCGTGCCGCGGCCCGACGCGTCCACGAGACCGGCGTTGCGGCAGGCCTGCTGAAGCGCCGTCTCGAAGAGATAGTACGCCGATATCAGCCTGCCCCGCACGACGAAGAGGTGGCGGACCCGGCCGCCGGTCAGTTCGTCGGTGAACCAGCGGTCCGGGGCATCGGCCCGCAACGCCATGACGCCCCGCAGCGCCTCGGCCGCCTCGTCGTGGAGCGGGACCGTGCGCTCCTTGTAGGTTTTGCCCGCCGGCAGACGCAGCCGATATGTGCCGTCGGGGTAGCGGTCCAGGCAGTCGAAGGAGAGGCGGCGGACCTCGCCACGCCGTGCGCCCGACCAGCGCAGCGTCAAGAGCGCTGCGCGCCGATACGGGCACGGCAGCGCCCGGATCGCCTCCATGATACGGTCGAGTTCCGCTTGCGGGATGAAGCGGGGCACCCGGTCGACGACGCGGGGCTTGTCCCGGTAGTCGATGAGCAACTGCCCCGGCCCTTCCCAGCCGAGCACAACGAGATCGCGGAAGAACAGCGCGACATCCGACTTCCTGCCGCGTCGCGTGTGCGTGGCGAGCCGGCGGCCCGTCGTCGGCTGGATGTTCTCGGCCATCGCTGCCAGGAAGCCGAGGACGTGATCACGGGTCACCTGCGCGAAGCTGCGCACCTCGGGTGCTGCGGTCGCGAGATACTCGAGGAGCCGCCGCAGCGAGATCTCTCGGTGGTAGACAGTGTTGGGCCGCAGCATCGGCCTTGAGAAATCCAGCCAACGGTCGACGAGCGCGCGCATCTCGGGCTGAACCGGCGGGCGGAAGGCCCAAGGCGGCATCGTCTTCGCCGGCTGCCGCTCCGACTGGCCGCGGTGGTAGAGGATGACGGCAAGCTGGCCGCCATGCGTGATCCAGCTCTTGGCCCGTCCGCGTCGGTAGGCATCGGCCGAGTCGAAGAACAGGTCGATGCTACTATGCTCCGCGAAGTCGCGGATGGCCGCGAGCAGCCGGTCGATGTGCTCGGCGCGCAGCCGATCGGGATCGCGGACGCCCTCATGCATGGCGATCCGGACGACCGACCACGAGATCGCCTGCCTGATCGCAGCGCGATTGTAGCCCAGCGCCACCCCCTCTTCGACGAGCCGCGGAATGCCGAGATCCATGTCCAATTGGGAGGCCACGACGAGCGGCCGAGTGTTGCCGACAGCGAGCAGCCACGGATAGTCGAGGCGAAGCCGGTCGGTGAGGGCTAGGAAATAGAGATAGGGGCGGGCCTGGTAGGACAGACGGAAGCTGGCCGCCCCCCGGCGCTCGCCACTGAGACGGCCGACCCGCTCGGGCAACGGCCGGGCGAGCCAGGCATGGAGGTCGGGCCAGCAACTTCGGAAGCGCCGATACATCTGCAGCTGCGCGTGCTTGTACTCGGCGCAGATCGGCTGGCGAGCGACGTGGTCGGCGAACTCGGTCTCGTCGCAGTGGTCGGCGAGGACGGGCGCCGGCGGCGGGTTGCCGACGGCGAGCGCCGCCGCCGAGATCGTGCCTGCGGCCCTCACGAGGCCGGCCCGTCCATGCCGAGGGCGCGCCGGTACTCGGCGATCACCATCGGATCCGAGACACGCGTGTACACACGGGTGGACTCGGGTGACGCATGACCGAGCCGGCGCATGAGCGCAAGCTCGCGCATGCCTCCCTCCCACATGCGCGTAGCATGGGTATGCCGGAGAGCATGGGGCGTCACGCGGGGCCCGCGCACACCAGCACGCTCACAGGCGCGCGCGAACAGCTTGGCGAGCGCGACATAGGACAGCGGCTCGCCGCGGCGCCGGCCATGGCCGCCGACGAGGAAGAGGAAGGCGGAGCCAGTGTCACGCGGGCGCTCGAGCGTCACGTAGTCGGCGACCGCGGCGAGCGTTGCCGGTTCGTGCAGGTCGACGACGCGCTCGCGGCGTCCCTTGGCGCGCACCCCGCGCGGATGGTCCTCGCGATGGCGCACGACGACGCGCCTGCGGCCGTAAGCGACATCCTCGAGCTTGAGGCCGAGCGCCTCGCCGGGCCGCAGGCCGCCGTCGAGCATGAGGCGGACGAGCGCGAGATCGCGTCGACAGCACAGCGCAGAAAGGATGGCCGTGACCTCCTCGCCGGACAATGGCCGTGGCACTTGGCGCACCGTCCTTACGGCGAGCGTGCGCCGGATCGGCGCGGTGCGCGCGATGCCCTCGAGGAAGGGGCGGTGCCGATCGACTGAGCGCAGCACGGCGCGCGCCTCGACCTTGGCGATCGGATTAGGACCCGCGTGATGGCCCGCGAGCATGGCCCAGTCATAGAACGCAGAGATGGCGGCGAGCGCGCGGTTGACACTCGCCGGCGACAGCCGTCGTTCGACGTCGATACCAGGGCCTCCGGCCCGCTTGGCGCGGGAGGGTACGGTGCGCAGGTGGATGAGGAGCGCGATCGCACGGACTGGCGTCAGTGTTGTCCAGTCAAGTTCCGCGGTGGTGAGGAAGGTCCAGAGGTGACGCAGATCGTATGCGTAGGCGGCGATGGTGTGCGGCGAGCAGCCGCGCGAGGCCAGATAGCTGAGATAGTCCGTAACGGGCGCGACGGAATTGTCGACAGAATCAACGAGTTCGACCGGGACTGATGACCTGAGGCATCGCCGGACCGTGAACATCGCAGGCCTCCAGACCTGGGTCGGACGCAGCGGGAGAATAGCACTTCCTGCTGTCTCTGTCCGCCGAGTGTCCACATAACCACCGATCACGTGTTTGGTCTCTTTGCTCTGACGGGCCGGCGCTTTGCTCCACGCCTTCGTAATCTCAAGGACCGGAAGCTCCATACCTTCGAGAAGCCGGAGACCTACCCTGCACTCCAGGAACATATCGGCGTGCCGATCAACACCAGTCTGATCATGGAGTACTGGAATGACCTGCTGCATCTGGCGGCCTCCATCCAAACGCGGACGGTTGCTCCCTCGACAATCCTCAAGCGATTGGCGGCCTCCCGCAATCCCAGCCAGCTGGCCCGTGCCTTACGTGAACTCGGTCGTCTCGAACGCACCCTGTTCATGATCGAGTGGTACTCCGACCCTGCACTCCGGCGGCGCTGCCAAGCGGGTCTGAACAAGGGTGAGGCCGCCCACAAGCTGAAACGGGCCGTATTCTTCCATGAGCGTGGTGAGATCCGGGACCGTTCATTCGAAAGCCAGGCGTTCCGAGCATCCGGGCTGAACCTGGTCGTGAGCGCCATTGTTCACTGGAATACGGTCTATCTCGGACGCGCCGTGGATCATCTCCGCCGCCAGGGACGGATCATTCGGCCTGAGGTGCTCAAACATGTGTCCCCTCTGAGCTGGGAGCACATCAATCTCACCGGCACCTACGCATGGGGCGAGGAGCCCTCGCTGGTCGACGGCTTTCGCCCCTTGCGCCCGCCGCAGCCCTTGGCACGAGCCGCATGATCCGGTTGGGCAAAGATGGAGGTTCTTTGTTCGTTCTAGCTTAGCGTGTGTTTGGAAGCAGTTCTTGTTCCGACCCCCAAACGTTGGGACGCCACTAGAAACAGGATCCCACAACCGAAGCAGATCTAAATCGATTCCGAGTGCGCGATCTAAGCAATCCATAGCAGGATCGCAGTTCTTGCGGTTGAAGGTTGATGTCTATCAACGAGGGAGCGCGCTTAAGGAATTGGGCGCAACTTCAACTAGCTTTGCAGTTCCGGCTTACCGGCATCCCAGCCGCCACTCATCCAGTTTGCGTAGACGCGATAGCACCCTCATGGGCCAGAGCGATACTCTCGAAGCAGGCCCTAACTAGGGCCTCGAAACCTTCGACGGTGGCTCCAGCCATATGAGGTGTCGCAAGGATCCGCGGTTCTGACCGTATCGCGTCTCTCGGAAGTGGTTCCACTTCAAAGTTGTCGAAACTCGCCGCAAAGAGCCGTTTTGCTCGCACAGCTGCTCGCACGGCACCTTCGTCCACCACACCAGCTCTAGAAACCGAGATCACCGTAGCTGACGGCTTCATCAAAGCTATTTCAGCCTCAGTTATTGCGCCGCGCGTGGCCTCCGTTAATGGAAGTTGAACGCAAATGACATCAGACGCGCGCAACAACTCCTCCTTGGTCACAGATCTAACCTTAGGACTTTCGTGATCTACGTCAGCACAATCATGGTAGATTATTCTGACTGAAAAACCTGCCAGAAGGCGAGCGACATCCTGCCCAATCGCGCCAAAGCCAAGCAACCCCACCGTTTTCCCTTCAAGCCTTTGGGCTGGCGCGCGCAGGTCTCCACCGAGCCAGCGGCCATCCGCCCATGCCGCCGTTACTTCAGGAAGGTGTCGAAATAACGCTAGTATGGCACAGATTATGAACTCCGAGACGCTCCTTGCGTTGAACCCCGGCAGCTCAGCAACGGTGATGCCGCGTCTCTTGGCATACACAAGATCGATATTATCAAAGCCCGTCCCCCACCGTTGGATAAGACCCAGTCTCGGAGCAGCAGTAATCAGACTGGATGAGACCGCTTGTGTTCCAACCACAAGAACGTCGACAAGCCTGAGCGTTTCGGTGTTCTTACTCAAATCCTCATCAAGGAAGTGGCAGATCATCGTCGGCGGACAAGTTTGCTCGACAACAGCGCGATCGTGCGGCTGCCACTTGACCATGAAGCCGATATGCAGAGGATCTCCATTACCGGTTCGTTGCATAATTTACTTCCTCATCAGCTCGAGCTGGGATTGTCCGGCATTAAACTGAGATACAAGCCCTATCACAGCATCGTCCAACCATCCCTCGCGAAGTGCCACCTCAGCAACTCCCCCGTTAACCCGATGGCTATGACTACCAGTGATATCGCAATGCCAGGAATGGTAGAAATCCACCAAGCGTTATCTAGAAAGTTGCGGCCGTTGGCGATGATCCGCCCCCAGCTTGGCACGCTCGGGGGCGTTCCCAGCCCCACATAGCTGAGTGACGCCTCTGCGAGAATGATCAAGCTTAGGTCTGCGGTTAACAGAACCAGAAGAGGAGCGGCTAAATTTGGGAGCACACAGGTCGTGATGATCCGCCACGTGGGCAGCCCGGAAACCAGCGCAGACTCAACGTAACTCTGCGAGCACACTTTCAGTGTGATAGCGCGCGCAAGTCGAGCGATAGCTGCCCATCGGGTGACAGCAAGAACGACGATCACCGTCAGGATACTAGGAGGGATGAAGGCCGCCAGGAAGACAGCTATCAAGATTGATGGAAACGAGAGTTGCACATCAATGACGCGCATGATCGCTTCACTTATCGATCCACCAGCCCACCCAGCAGCAATTCCCACGAAGGCTCCGATCACCGCTGCAACAAATGCCGCCGAGATAGCAATCCCAAGCGACACCTGCGCACCGACAAGGATCTGAGCCAAGATGTCACGGCCCAGTTGGTCGGTGCCAAAGAAAGCGTAGGTGCCATCATTCGTTTGAGTGAGCGGTGGGAAAAAGCGCTGGCGCGTGTTAACCGACACTGGATCAAAGTCAACCATCGATGGACCGACGATCGCAAGGACCACAAAAGCGAGCAGGATACCGGGGCCGAGTAGGTTCTTCCACGAGAGAGGACGCATGTCAGCTTCTCCGAAAGCGCGGGTCGATCAGCCGATAAGCGAAGTCGACGAGCATATTGGTGATGATGACTGAAAATGTCATGAGGATCAGACAGCCCTGTACCACAGGGTAGTCGCGAATTCCGATCGACCTGATCAACAGTTGTCCCACGCCAGGCCAATTAAACACTGTTTCTACGATCACTGCGCCACCGAGAAGATGGCCGAGTTGGATGCCGCCAACCGTCACTACCGGAATCAACGCGTTGCGGAAGACGTGTCGGCGCAGGATGGATCCCTGCGGCAGCCCACGAGCACGAGCCATCGTGATGTAGGGTGCCCGTAGAACATTGATCGTTTCAGTCGACATGAGCCGCAGGTTCACGGCAATGAGCGGCAACGCAAGCGTTACGGTCGGCATGATGAGCGCCCAAGCGCTTTCTGCACCACCACTGGGAAGCCACCGGAGCAGGCGCGAGAAAACAAGGATCATCACGATGCCTGTCCAGAACTCCGGCAATGATAGCGCAACCAGTGCGGCCGCGTTCGTCGCGTGATCTGCTGATCGCCCTTTGCGAAGCGCCGAGTAAATGCCGAGCGG
The DNA here is from genome assembly GCF_002741015.1 of Microvirga ossetica. NCBI lineage: Bacteria > Pseudomonadati > Pseudomonadota > Alphaproteobacteria > Hyphomicrobiales > Methylobacteriaceae > Microvirga > Microvirga ossetica. The sequence continues at coordinate 125,809 of NZ_CP016619.1, forward strand.
CAACGCTAAGGCGATCACGAGAAGCATCGTGGATGTGGCTAAAAGCAATGTCGTGGGTAGATGGGACAGCACAAGTTCTCTAACAGGAGTGCCTTGTGCAATTGATTGCCCAAAGTCGAGCGTGGCAGCCTTGCCGAGGTAGAATACAAGCTGCTGCCAAATCGGGAGGTCTAGCCCATAGGCCTGACGCGCTTCAGCAATCTCTGCGTCACTGGCCATGTCACCAAGAAGGACCGCAATCGGATCGCCCGGCGCGATCCGGAGCATCACAAAGGTAGCAGTAACGGCAGCTATGGCCGTGAGAAGGGCAATCCCAAACCGTCTCAGAACATACATGATCATGATCTGCCCTCTACCTCTACGACGTGCTTCAAGCGGGGCTGATTTTCAGAATCCGCCTCCAGAATCGGATAGTGGCATCGTGAAGACCAGTCGCCTTTGACCTCCGATAGTGGCGGCAGCGTCGAGCATGCGACGCCCGCCCGAGGGCATCGATTCGCATAAGGGCAGCCTTGTACGGCAGCCGAGATGTCTCCCTTGAACCGCAGATCCCTGCTTCGTGTAAGCAAACTTCCGCGCTTTGTCAGAAGTGGAGCCGCGTCGACCAATGCACGTGTATAAGGGTTAGAGGGCGCCTCAATGAGTTGAACTGCGGGTCCCTCCTCGACAACTAAACCAGCATACATCACTGCAATTCGGTCGGCCACCTGCCGCACGACTGCAAGATTATGGGAGATGAACAGCATCGTAAGTCCGTCTCGCTTGAGCGACGCCAGCAGATCGAGGATTTGCGCCTGTACTGAGACGTCCAACGCTGAGGTTGGCTCATCACAGATTAACAGCCGAGGCTCCGCACTGAGGGCGCGAGCAATTGAAATCCGCTGTCTCTGTCCGCCTGAAAAACTGTTTGGTCGTCTCTCAAGTGCCGAAACATCTAATCCAATCCGCTGAATGAGATGCTCAGCCTTCATCCGACGCTCCGCGCTGGACAGGTTAGGGTGCGCAATGCGCATCACATCGTCTAGAATCCGCGCAACGGTCTGGAATGGGTTGAGCGTTGACGCATGATCCTGGAAGACCATCTGCACGCCTGCCCGTGCAGCCGATCCCCGGGCGGCGGATAGTTCATTACCATCGACTCTAATTGTGCCCACCGTCGGTTGGTTCAGTCCGACGATTGTACGTGCTACTGTGGATTTCCCGCTTCCCGACTCACCAACAATCCCGAGGGTCTCACCACGCGCTACCTGCAGCGAAACACCGCGTACGGCTTTCACGAGTCGCCGCGACTGTCCGGTTGCATCAGGGACCCGAAAGGTGATTTCCAAGCCATCGATAGCCAGAAGTTGATCAGCCAAGGTGACCTCCTGAGGTGACAGGAAAGTGGCATGCAGCAATCGATTGGGCGCGTTGCAGCAGATGCGGCCTATCCGTCGTGCAAACTGCTTGAGCTCGGACGCAGCGAGGGCTGAAGGCACATCCCTGATCTTGCCCAGGTTTGGGCGGATTGCCAGGAATAGCCGCAATTGCTGCTCCGGAACGTGATAAGTCGGGAACCGACGCCAGAAGTCCGGCTGTATAGGGATGCGCCGGCGTCGTGCAGATTGTTTCGACCGGGCCCTTCTCCACAATTCGCCCTGCGTACATCACAATGACGTGGTCAGCAACCTGGTACACGACCCCAAGATCATGAGTAATCAGCAGCACGCTCATGCCATACGTCGTGCGCAGGTCGTCAATAAGGGCAAGGATTTCCGCTTGAACTGTCACATCCAACGCAGTGGTCGGTTCATCAGCGATCAAAACCTCAGGCGATAGTGCGACTGCCCCAGCTATTATGACTCGCTGCTTCATTCCCCCTGAGAACGCATGCGGGTAGTCATCATAGCGTGCGGCCGCATTTGGGATTCGAACGAGATCCAGCAATCGATTGACTTCGACCCGCGCGGCGGAGTGGTTCATGCCCCTATGAATCATGAACAGTTCTGCGAGTTGATCACCAATCTTCATCGTCGGATCCAGCGCCGAGCCTGGATCTTGGACGATATAACCAACTTTGCGCCCGCGTATGGGCGATAGTGCTTCGGCATCGTATGTGGTTGCCCGGTACCTTGCTATTGCTAAATCCTGAGTACAGACGTCATAGACTGCCGCGTCGAGCACGCCCAGTAGCGCCGCTGCTGTCAGGCTCTTTCCGCTCCCAGACTCACCGATGAGTGCGGTAACCTCGCCAGCCCGGCAGGCAAACGAGATATCTTTCACCAAAGGCACCGACCCACCGTCTTCTTTTCGAGCCGTGATAGTGAGGCCTGCCACGTCAATGGCAGGCTCCTTCGCTAATGGTTTGGTTTCCATCATATCGTTGAGGGTCATCGCGCCTCAGTTCCCCGGAATCGCGGTGTATAGGTTGCGGAGAAATCGACGTTCGAGATGTTCTTACGATACGCGTAGACCGCCTTGAGCTCGGCTGGAAAAATGCCAGGTGCATCGTTCCAAAGAACGTCAATGGCTGCACTGTAGATCTGCTTACGCTTTTCCTGATCCGTCTCTCGCTGCGCGGCAATCAAGTGCTTCGTTGCCTCGGGACTTTCGTAGCCACTTCGCTTAGTCGTATACAAACGGCCCAATGTGTAATCGGCATCCTCCGTAAACGATGGATTCGACGCCATCGTCATATCCCAGTTGAGGTCGCGCAAGTTCTTGGTCCAAACTGGATTTTCGAGTGGTGCGGGCGTAACCTTCACACCGATCTTGCTCCAGTATGATATGAACGCGAGAGCTAGCTGCTCAAGTTCGGGCCCCTGGGAGGGGGAATACTGCAACTCAGTAGTGAAGCCGTTCGGAAGGCCCGCTTCGGTCAAGAGCTTCTTGGCTTTCTCAACACTGTACTCGTATTGCGGCCTATGTGAGAAGCCGAACACAGCTGACGAGATTGGCGCCCCAGCGACCTCGCCAGTTTCAGGCAGGACGTCAGTCACTACGCGCTTGACATCAACAGCATGCCAGAGTGCTTGGCGTACTCGCACATCGTCGAAAGGTTTGCGTTGCGGGTTGAACCAGCTGTAGTAATAGAGCGCAGAAGGGGCGACACTGACAGTAATTTCGGGGTTCTTCTTCAGAGCGGTAACTTGATCGTCCGGCAGGAACCACATCAAGTCGATTTCATTGTTCAAAAGAGCCGTAACCCGGCCAGTCAGCTCCGGTATGTTCTGGATGACAAGGCCCGTGAGGGTCGGAGGCTTATCCCAATAGCTTGTGTTCGCTTCAAGCTCGAGGATTTGCCCCGGACGGAACGTCTTGATTTTGAATGCACCTGTACCGGGAAGGCGAATGGCTGCCCCGTATTTGTCTCCAGCCTCCTTTGCGCTACTGGCTGGCACAATGTGCAGCAATGACACGTTCCGGAGAAATGGCCCCACTGGCTCTTTCAACCTCACGATAAGAGTATGTGCATCAGGAGTCTCCACTTTATCCAATGCTGCCCAAAGTGGAGCAAATCCTCCCTTCTGCTTAACAAGCCGCTCAATCGATGCTGCAGCATCGGCAGAAGTGAACGCTTGGCCGTCGTGGAACTTGACACCTTTACGCAGAGTGAAGATCCACGTCAGAGGATCGGGTTGCTGCCATGCCGTGGCGAGACGGCCCACCGGAGCGCCATTGTTGAATTCGACGAGTGGATCATAGATTTGGCGGTTTGCCAGAAGCGTGTCACGTAGAGTTCCATTTGGACCGTGAGGGTCAAGGTCGATCACTGGTGATGGAGGCGCTACTCGTAGAACTTTCGCCTCGAGGGACGATTGGCACAGTGGGATGGCTGCCATCAGTGCGGCTGCGAAAACAACTGGTTTCATCTGCTTCCTCCTTTTTGTAAGCTTGCTTGTTGTTCTAAGTTTTTGCAGGGCGGTCAGCCCTTGCTCCTCTGGCTGGCTTCATACTCGGCCAAGCCATCTCCTGTGAGCGGATATGTCCCATAAACACTTGCACCGCTCCGAATTCGACGGATGATAAATTCTTCCTTATCTTCGTAAGCTGAGGCTTCGCTTGCTACCTCTGCGGCAATTTCCGCAGGGACGACAATGACGCCGTCCGGATCGCCTACGATATAGTCCCCGGGGTACACCGCAGCTTCCCCGCAGGTGATCGGCACCTGCAATTCGACAAAGCGGTGTGCAACGAGACTGTTGGGCGGGCAAACCGCCTTAGCATAGACGGGGAACCCGGTTTCAACGATGTCGTAAGCGTCGCGTACACCTCCATCCGAGACAACACCGGCACAACCCCGAACTCGCATGCGTTCGAAAAGAATAAGACCGCCGCTTGCTCCCTGTGCGTTTCCTCGACAATCAATCACCAGCACTTCTCCAGGACCACATTCTTCGGCGCCACGCCGTTGTAAGTTCAATTCTGGTGGCATTGAGCGATCTTGCGCGACCTTGTCCTCTCGCGACGAGACAGATCGCATCGTGAAGGCGCGTCCTACAAGTCTCGGCCGCGATCCCGGCAGCGGAGCGACGCCATGCATAAAGACTCTCGTAATCCCACGATGCGAGAGGATCGTTGCTAGTGTTGCGGTTGAGAGCCGACGGAGGCTGTTGATGATTGCTGCATCCGGAACCGACATCGCTTCGTACTCCCTTAGTAGATTTTAGGTTCCGGCGTCGCGGTGCCGGCATGAAGGAAATCAAAGTCGCAGCCCTGATCCGCCGACGTGACGTGCTCGGCAAACAGTCGTCCGTAGCCGCGGCTGAAGAATGGAGCTGGCGGCGTCCAAGCGTCACGGCGCCGGGCGAGTTCATCAGCATCCACACAAAGCTCAATTCGCCTCGCTGGTATGTCCAGCTCAATCAAGTCGCCATCCTGTACGAGAGCGAGTGGCCCTCCGCGGGCGGCCTCCGGTGACACATGAAGGATGCAGGTGCCGAAGCTCGTCCCGCTCATGCGAGCATCGGAAATTCGCACCATGTCGCGAACACCTTTCGCAAGCAACTTTTTGGGGATCGGAAGGGCACCCCACTCAGGCAACCCAGGCGCTCCGACTGCTCCGCCGTTTTTCATCACCAGCACGGATGTTTCATCCACCTCCAACGCCTCGTCATCGATGCGCCGGGCGAGATCATCACGATCCTCAAAGACTACGGCCCTGCCTTGATGCCTGGATAAGTTCGGGGAGGCGGCTGAGTGTTTAATGACCGCCCCGTCTGGTGCCAGCGAGCCAGTGAGGATTGCGATCCCTCCCTCAGAGGCGACAGGCCTGTCGAGGGGCCGAATCACGTCGTCGTCAAAAACCTCAGCACCCATGAGCGTCTCGCCAAGGCTCAATCCGCTTACCGTTAGGCATGATAGGTCAAGGCGGTCGGTCATTCGGCTCATGATGCCGCGCAGTCCCCCGGCATAGTAGAAGTCCTCCATGAGATGCGCCCCCGAGGGTCGCAAGTTCGCCAGGACAGGTGTCACGCGTGAGACCTCATCGAAGTCTCGCAATGTGAGGGGAACGCCGAACCGTCCCGCCATTGCGATCAGGTGGATCACTGCATTTGTTGACCCGCCGAGCGCCATGACGACCGCAACGGCATTGAGGAAAGATGCTCGGGTTGCGATGCTTTGCGGCCGCACATCCTCCCAAACAAGCTCAACAATACGGCGTCCGCAGTCAGAGGCCATACGAGCGTGAGCTGAGTCGACCGCCGGTATGGATGCAGCCCCGGGGAGCGTCAGCCCAAGCGCTTCGGCGGCGCTTGTCATCGTCGATGCTGTGCCCATTGTCATGCAATGACCTGGTGAGCGTGCCAGTGACGCTTCCATATCGTGCCACTGGTGCTCGCTGATTGTCCCGGCGCGACGTTCGTCCCAGAACTTCCAGTTGTCGCTGCCGCTTCCCAGCGGCCGGCCACGGTAGCGTCCAGTCAGCATCGGTCCAGCTGGCACGAAGATGGCGGGCAACCCGGCCGATGCCGCACCCATTATGAGGCCCGGTGTAGTCTTGTCGCAGCCACCCATCAGAACGACACCGTCTACGGGATGGCTCCAAATGAGCTCCTCGGCCTCCATTGCGAGGAAGTTTCGGTAGAGCATCGTTGTGGGCTTCACCATGGTTTCGCTGAGTGACATGGCAGGGAGTTCCATCGGAAGTCCGCCAGCCTGCAGCACCCCGCGTTTGACCTCCTCGACCCTCTGCTTGAAGTGCGAGTGGCATTGCGCAAAATCGCTCCAGGTGTTGAGGATCGCGATGACAGGCTTCTTCTCAAAATCGCGGCGCGAGTAGCCCATTTGCAGTGCGCGCGTTCGGACGTTGAATGAACGAATGCCTGGGGCGTCGAACCAGCGCTGACTTCTGAGATCTGATACTTCGATCCGCTTCATGTGACCTTCGTTTCCGCGCAAGCTGGAGATATTCCTCCAACTTATTGACAACCTCCATATATGTCAACTGATTTTAACAAATTTGTCAATCAGGTTGTCTCTGGCCTATTCGCCGTTTGTCAGTGGTATACGCCCCATGAAGCTGTCATGAGCCCTCTGGATGTGCCCTCTCATGGCTTCCCGCGCTTCGGCGGCTTGGCGTCGCTCGATTAAGTGGAAGATCTCAATGTGCTCTGAATTCACTTGACCATGGTCGTGAATGATCCCGTCTCTCCCCCGCCGTCGCGATAGGTACGCCCTGAAGCCTGCCGACCCGACGATGAGGTCGAGCGATTGCTGCAAGAATAGATTGTCGGCCGCATCGACAACCGCACGATGAAAGTCGAAGGTTTGATGCGCCTGTTCAGCAAGAGCGGGTAGCGCGGGGCCGCGAGTCGTGTAGACGCAATCGGCCATCCGCTCGAGTGTACGTGGGTTGTGCCGCAGCGCTGCAGCATATGCCGCCTCGCCCTCGATCAGGATTCGAAACTCGAAGCAGCGCTGCAGATCCCGCACGCTGCCGCTGAGCAAACTCCCTGATCCTTGCTCAGGCGCGGTTTGCTCGGAGCCGAAGATGACCACCGTGCCGGAGCCTTGAACGGAACGCACCAATCCTTGCTGCTTGAGGAGAGCTAAGGCGTTCCGAATGACCGGCCGCGAGACAGCGAATGTTTCGGCGAGCTCATTTTCAGTCGGAAGTCTGCTATGCGCTTCATAGCGGCCTTCCTTGATATCCGTGAGAAGAGCTCTGTAGACCATTTCGGTCCTTCGCCCACCCAAAGTGATCTGCGGCGCATCTGTAGGCATACAAAAATCCCCTATGCGAGGCGCTGAACCTCAGCGCTACAATATTGTTCTAGTGTATCCCACGAGGGGGCTGCCAGTCACAAGACGCTCTGGGCTTGACAGACCCAATTACTTACAACATATTCTGTTTGTCATTATTTGTAAATCTGAAACTTACAAATTGAGCCTTGCCTGGCGGCGTGGAGCTAGGCTGCATGGAACATGAAGGAAGCCCCGCGTGAGCGAACTCGCCCTCTCAAATTCGTCTGAGCATGACAGTGGCTTAGACCGTCCCCTCACAATAAAGAGTGTTCGAGCGCACCCGCTGAGCGTTCGCCTCGCTGTGCCGCAAAAGTCTGCCAAGGGAGCACATCAAGTCTCGGAGATCCTCGTCGTCGAGGTAGAGACGGCTGATGGGATCATTGGGCTTGGTGAAGGATTTTGCCGGATTAGTTCGCGTCTTCATGCGGCCTTCGTTGATCAGTTGCTTGCGCCAAGGATCATCGGGCGCGACGCACGAGATAGACGAGCGCTTTGGAAAGCAATGCGGGCCACAATTTCTGGCCAACCTGGCGGGCAGATCGTTGAGGCAATTGCCGCAATCGATGTCGCCCTGTGGGACATCGCAGGTCACGCCGCAGGTCAGCCTGTGCACCGACTTTTAGGCGGAATGGGGCGAACGGAACTACGAGCTTATGCCTCATCCGTGATGTGGGCTGACGACAAGTCGGTCGAAGAAGAGGTCAAGCTCGTGCTCGATGCGGGTTATAAGGAGATCAAGATCAAAATTGGCAATCCCGTCGAGGACGCGATCGCAAGAGCTCATTTCGTCAGGCGCCTGGTCGGCGATTCCATCAAACTCTATGCAGATGGGAACTGGGCGTTTGATGTGGACGACGCACTACGGGTAGCGCACGGCCTAGCTGATGCGGGCTATGAGTTTTTCGAAGAGCCGATCGTTGCACATGATCGTGAAGGTTACAAACTTCTGTCACGACGCTCCCCGGTTCGTCTCGCCGCCGGTGAGGCCGATTACGTTGCAGGAGAGGCCCTCGTCAAGTTGGCCGATAGATCGGTCGGACTGATCCAGCCTGACATTGCGCGGTCTGGCGGCATCACGGAAACGTGGCGTATCGCGGAGCTTGCGGCGGCTCATCATACAGCCTTTGCACCTCACATGGGTTTGTCAGGGGCAATCTGCGCTGCCGCAAGCCTTCATATTTCTGCGGCTGCAGAGACGTTCCGTACCTACGAGTGCATGTATTATGAGAATCCGCTGCGCACCGAACTATGTGATCCTGTGGTCGGCGAGCGTCAACAGCTTGTAGACGGCAAGCTTCCCGTGCCCACGGGACCTGGTCTTGGCGTGTCCCTCAATCGCAAGGTGCTTGAACGCTACCGAGCCACCTAAAGATCAGCGTCGGAAGCGGGAGCCTGTTTCCTTCGGATTGGGCTCCCTATACTAGGCCTTGCTGACAAGGCTGTTTAGCCGCGTGTGCCTTCGCCCTTGATAGGAGGCATCCGCCGCTTCACGGGTGAGGATTGGATGATGGAGGTAGTCGTCATCGCGTGCGGGTTGATCTCGTCGATGAGCGCCTCCAGCTCCGCCACATCACGCACGTAAGCCTTGGCGATGAAGCAGTCCTCGCCCGTCACGCGGTCGCACTCAATAATGGGATCGAGGCCGCGCAGCACGTCCGCCACCTTGGCAAGAAGGCCCGGCATAGGACGAATGCGGATGTGGACGGCAAGCACCAAGCCCAAGGCCGCTGGGTCCACCACCGCCTGATAGCCCCTGATGACGCCTGCCTCTTCGAGGCGTCGCACGCGCTCGGTGATGCTCGGCGCCGACATCCCGACCTCGCGCGCCAGCTCCGACATGGCAGTGCGCGCATCCCTGGCAAGCGCGCGCACGATGATCGCGTCGGTCGCGTCCAGAGGACCAGTTTGAAATCGAAGGCGCTTCACGGTTGTGATCCTTTAGAACGAAGGTGCATACCGCCCGTCGCCTGTTGTAGCTCATTCCATTCTGCGGTTTCCGCCTCCATCATACAAGGCATGAAAGCCAAGAACCTTAGCTTCACCAGCGCCGCAGAGGTAGTGCCGCCCCACGCCTGGTTCGGCGTCAGCGCCGTGTTCCATTATCTCGGTCCTTCCTTCGCCGTGCTGCTGTTTCCGGCCGTCGGCGTCCTCGGGGTCGCATGGATGCGGATCGCGACCGCTGCGCTCATGTTCGCTGCCTGGACGAAGCCCTGGCGCATCTTCGCGCACGCCAGTGCCCGCGAGCGCATCCTCCTGCTGGCGCTCGGTCTCTGCCTCGCCGTCATGAACACGTCGTTCTATCTCGCCCTCGACCGGCTGCCGATGAGCCTGGTGGCGGCCATCGAGTTCGTCGGCACCATCGGCGTCGCCGCTTACGGCCTTCGCACCCGCCGCAACCTCCTTGCCCTTCTGCTCGCCATCGCCGGTGTGTTCGTGCTCATCGACCTTCGCTGGTCGAGCGACCCGCTGGGCTTGTTCTGGGCCTTCCTGAACGGTGCCATGTTCGTGGGCTACCTCCTGCTCGGCCACAGGATCGCGGAGGGCGGAGCCTCCGGCGGGGTGGACCGGCTCGGCGCGGCGATGACGGCGGCGCTCTTGTTCATTATGCCGATCGGGTTCATGCAAGCCATGCGGGCGATCGCCGACCCGATGCTGCTCCTGGCCGGCATCGGTGTTGGGGTGTGCTCGTCGGTCATCCCCTATGTGTGCGACCAGCTCGCCATGTCGCGGCTGCCCCGTGCCAGCTTCGCCCTGCTGCTCGCGCTGTTGCCCGCCACCGCAACCGTGATCGCCGCGCTGGTGCTGGCGCAGATCCCGAGCACACGCGACATTCTCGGCGTGCTGCTGGTGATGGTCGGCGTGGCCCTCCACCGGCCATCACCGCCCCCATTGAAGGAGATAGCCGAAACAACCCTCTGAGTGTCCAACGATGAGAGGTCGCCACCATGTGCGAATGCTTGAGCACTCAAGACTGATTCCTGTTGGAGCTCCCCTCTGACGCTTGACGCTCATCAATGATCATTGAATGCACAGCGAGACAAATTCACAATTACGGACCAGTCAGTGTGAATCGCGCATCGAAGCAGTCTCTACCTTCCCCTTTCGAATTGCCCACGAGTTCCCGATTGGGTTGAAACACGAATGCGCCTGATGACGCTCTCGAGCAGGTCCGTGATTGCTCGCTCGCCTGCGCCGGTGTGGTCGAGCTGACCGGCGAGAAGCAGGTGCGAGAAGCCATGCACCAGCGACCAGGTATGGACGAGATCTGCCAGGAGGTCTCCCTCGAGCGGTTCGTCAGCAGCGCCGGCCACGAGCCGGATTGCCGTTTCCAACTCCCCGAAGGCTGCCTCGCCCGCAGCCCGCAGAACTGGATCCTCGTGGTTCAGCCGATGCCAGTCGAAGGTGAGCCGGAAGCGTTCCGGGTAGTCCCGTGCGAAAGCCACATAGCCCCGCCCGATCGCCCGCAGCCGCTCGGTCGGATTCTCGATCCCCACCCGGGCCTCCCGCATGGCCGCCGTCAACGTCTCGAAGCCGAGCGCCGCTAGTGCCGTGAGGAGCCCCGTCACGTCACCGAAGTGATGCGCCGGCGCTGCGTGCGAGACACCGGCCCTGCGAGCGCATTCCCGCAAGGTGAAGCCCTCAACCCCGCGCTCGGCCAGCACCATCTCGGCCGACGCGAGCAGGGCTCGCCGCAAGTCGCCATGATGATAGGCCGAAGGTTTCGATCCCGCCGATATCCTGTCTCGTCCCACCTTCATCCGTGCGCCCTTCTTCATCCCAATCCCCTGCTGGCCACCCGCCTGCATCGGCGTGCAGCGACGACGGCTTCCAGGGCTGCTCGGACTCGGACACCCGGAACTCTCGCCGGCAGCCTTGCGCCACCCCCAGACGTCTCGCCGCGACAAGGATCCTACAGGTGCGATCTTGACACCGTCAAATTCTGTGCAATCCTTCATCTTGACACTGACAAGAAAGGAACCGCCTCATGCCGGATCTCTGGCTCGATCGTGTGTTCTCGTTGGCCGGTCTCATGGCGATGGCAGGTTGGCTCGCCCTGGTTCTCGCGCCCTTGCGGCCACGTCTCGCGCAGGCCGTTGCAACCTTCGTCATTCCGGCTGTGATCGGCCTCGCCTATGCGGGGCTCATCGCCCGCTACTGGGGCGAGGCGCCGGGCGGGTTCGGCTCGCTGGACGAGGTGGATGCTCTCTTCGGCCATCGTGGCGTGCTGCTGGCGGGCTGGCTTCATTACCTCGCTTTCGATCTCTTCGTCGGCGCCTGGGAGGTACGGGAGGCCCGTCGGGTCGGCTTGCCCCATTGGCTGATCCTGCCTCCCTTGGCGCTCACCTTCCTGTTCGGCCCGATCGGCCTGCTTGTCTTCCTGGCGCTCCGCGCAGCCCGCCTGCGCTACGCCCCCCTCCGCACCCAAGGAGCCACCGCATGACCATGCTCGTCTCTGCGCCGGCTGCCGACCATTTGCCGCGGCTTTCCGGCGCATCGGCCCATTTCGAGCCGCGTCTCCTGCGCGCCGGCCTTGCGATTCTCGCACTCATGGTGCCGACCGCCTTCGCTCTGGTCCTCGACCCGCGCACCCTCAACGACGTCCCCATCTGGATCAAGCCGCTCAAATTCCAGGCCTCCATCGGGCTCTACCTCCTGACGCTCTCCTGGTTCCTGGCAGCCCTGCCCGAAGGGGTCCGCCGCGGGCGCGCCGTGGCGGTGCTAGTGACCATGACGGTCGCCGCATCGGCCTTCGAGATCGCCTACATCACCCTCCAAGTCGCGCGCGGGCTCGCCTCCCACTACAACGTGGGCGATCCTATCCACAGCATGATGTACACGCTCATGGGCATCGGGGCCGTCACGCTGACAGCCGTGAGCCCCGCCGTCGCGGTTCTTTTTTGGCGCCACCGCCCGGCCCGCTGGAGCACGGCCTTCTGGTTGTCCGTGATGCTTGGCTTGGTCCTGACGTTCGTGCTCGGCGCTGGTGCCGGCGCTATGCTCTCAGCTGGCGATGGCCACTGGATCAGCGGAGTGCGCTCTGATGCGGGCGGCGTGCCGGTCTTTGGCTGGTCGCGCACGGGAGGCGATCTGCGGGCCGCCCACTTCCTCGGCATGCACGCGATGCATGTGCTGCCCGTCATTGGACTGATTGCCGGGCGTCTGCTCAGGCCACGGCCAGCAATCAGTGTAGTTGTTGGAGCAGCCTCGGCTTACTGTGTCGGCACAGGCGTGGTTCTCTGGCTGGCTCTGCGCGGAATCCCCATCTTCCCGAACTAGAGGGCTCACTCCACCACACCATATCCGGCTCCACTGCAGCGGTGTGCTCCCTAATGGTTTGGTAGCGGAACGTTGTCGGAATCAGGTGCGTTGCGCGATTGAGGAGTACACTTGGCGCTTTGACGGCCTGCGATGCCGAGCCGAAGCTGGCCAACCCACGCGCGAAGCCGCAAGATCCAGGGTTCTGTCGCAAATCTGGAACAGGAACGAGAAAGTAGCAATGTATCGTGTGGCACTCATGCGGCGAGCAGGTGAAACTGCTCGGCGAGAGATAGCTGCCGATTGCAGGCATATTTCGCCTGCTGTTTGCGCAGCATGTGGATCAACTCGACGCCACCCAAGATCACGCGGGCACTGTCAACCGACTTGAAGCCGAGCATCGATCGCACGCGGCATTTGACGGCGCGGTGATCCTGCTCGATGCAGTTATTGAGGTATTGACTCTGCCGGATCCTAATCGGCTTGAGCTTGCGCCTTGAACGGTCCTGCAGTCGGCTCTCGGCATCACACGACAGGATGGCTTCGCGATTGGTCTGGCTGCCGTCGATGACGATCCGCTCAGGCCGGCCATGCCGCTTGAGCGCCTTGCGCAGGAACCGTTTGGCAGCCGGCAAGTTTCGCCGCTCACTGAACGAGAACTCAACCGTGTCGCCGTTGCTGTCGATAGCCCGGTAAAGGTACATCCAGCGACCTCTCACCTTAATGTATGTCTCGTCGACGTGCCACTTTCCGGTAACGGCTCGCTTGCGTGCATTGAAGCGCTTCAGAAGTTCGGGCGAGTACCGGACAACCCATCTGTGAATGGTTGCGTGGTCGACCGAGACGCCGCGCTCTGCCATCATCTCCTCGAGATTGCGCAGGCTGAGATTATAGGCCAGATACCACCGGATGCAGAGCAGGATCACTGATCGATCAAAGTGCCTGCCCTTGAACACCTATTCCTCCGCCACTAAGACCTCCATTCCAGTAGCTGAAACTGTGAAACAAAAGGTTTGCGACAGAACCGTTCGAATGGGTTCGTTGTGACCGTTCCAAGTTAATGCAACGGAGCCAATTTTTGGGGCCCGAACAGCGCTCACTTGGGCAGACCCGTCATGGCGAAGTTAGATGATAGCCTCGTCCTGCATAGTCGAATTCTGCTAACTCCGAAACAGGAACGGATGAGTCGGACGGCGAGGCGTAGTATGCGCGAATCTCTTTAACTAGGCCGGTGCCGGTGTCGAAGACGTACCACTCGTCCCCGCGTAGCGCAGTGCCGGCCTTGTTCTTCCAGTGTGTCCACTCGATTACAGCCTCGGGGGCTGTCGACGAGCAAAGAACCTTCTCAATAGTCCACTGTGATCCAAGATTCTCAACGCACCAGATCCACTTGCGAGCAATCACATCTGCACCACGCCAAGGAATCTCGGGTAGCCCCGGCGGGAAGTAGTGGACCGCATCCGGCGTGAAGCAGGACGTGAGGCCCTCATAATCAGCGGCATTGCAAGCGGCAAAGTAGCGTCGGATCAGCGCCTCCATGGAGGCAGGAGTTATCTCAACGGACATTGGCGGCCTCGGCGCGGATATGGACGGCATCCTCCGGACACGCACCGGCGCGCTGCCAGGCCTCGAAGTCTGCCCGGACCTGCGGGGTTGGCGGGTAGACGCCGTAAAGGGGCTCGCCAGCGCCGATTCTGTAGGAGAGGTACTTTTCGAGCTGATCCCGACGCTCACACAGATCGGCCATCTCGGCCGCGAGGTGGCGCGGGATCACCGTGATGCCATCACCGTCACCGACAATGATGTCGCCGGGATAGACCGCCACATCCGCACAGCTGATAGGCACCTGCAGATCGGCGACATGGTGGTAGGAGAGGCGCGTCGAGGCCGTGACCTGCCTGCCATAGGCGGGGAAGTCGAGGTCAGCCAGTTCCTGGCCATCTCGGAACGAACCATCCGTGACGATCGCGGCTGCTCCACGCACCTTCATTCGGGTCGGCAGCATAGCGCCTGCTGAGGCGGCGCGAGGGTCGTTGCGGCTGTCGATGACGAGGACCTGCCCTTCGCCAATGTTCTCCACGGCCTCCCACTGCAAGTTCATCGGGTTGGGGTACGGCGTGAGCGTCTCAATGGTATCGATGTCCTCGCGAGCTGCGATCATCCGCATTGTGAACGCTTCGCCCGCAAACTTGACCGCATTTGGGTTCATCGGCCGCAGGCCGACAAGGAAGCACTGACGCAGGCCTTTCTTGAACAGTTCGGTCGTCAACGAGCCGCTGGAGACATTCTTCAATCGCCCGATCACTTCTCGAGATACCGGGATCTCGTGTTTGAGCTGGTATTTCATTGAGCTCTTCTTCCTTAGGGTTGAAAGCGACTTCCGGACCTGCCTCGAAATTCACTCGATTATCTCGTTGATATCCATTATGCGGCTCGGTGAAAGTGCATTTTGTAAGTCGGTCCGGAGCGGGTCTCACAATATGGTCAAAAGCCCAGAACCAACGGATGCCATGGATGCCACTTGGAATGGTCATGAACTGCCTTCACGACGCCCTGTTCCCGGGGCCGCCCTTATCGGCAAAGCATTTCGCCTGATAGATGTGATCGGCTCTGCACCAGGCCTTGTAACGGTACCCGAGCTAGTCAAAGCGACGGGCTGGCCGCGCCCGACGCTCTATCGCATCCTGGCTGCCATTACGGCGCATGGCTTCGTGCGTTTCGATCCAGTGGCTCAGGGCTACACTTTAGGATACAAGTTCCTGGAGCTCGCTCAAAATGTCTGGGCCGCGCCGGATCTTGTCTCCATCGCCAGCATCGAATTGCAGCGCCTGCGCAACATGACAGGCGAAACCGCTTACCTGGCGGTGCCGAGTGACGATGCAATGGTAGGCCTGGGCAAGTTCGAGGGTCTGCATGCCGTAAGATCAGCTGCCCAACTTGGCATCCGTAAGCCCATGCACTGCACCAGCCAAGGCAAGGCGGTCCTGGCCCACCTCTCTGAGGCGGAAGTGGACCGGCTGCTCGGCAGGAGTGCACTTCAGAGATTCACGGCGAACACGATGACCGACCCAACCCTCTTGAAGGCCCAGCTCAGTATCGTGCGACAGCGTGGCTATTCCGTCGAGGACGAGGAAATCATCGTCGGGAACCGTTGTGTTGGCGCACCCATACTGGACAGTCGCGGCCGGCCGGTGGCCGCTATCAGCGTTGCAGGCCCAGCTTGGCGGCTGACACGAGAACGCGTCGAGCAGCTTGGCCCTGAGATTGCTTCTGTTGCGCGTAACATCAGCCTGCAGCTCCCGAACTCCACCGAGGCTCCAGTTTCGAACCCCAACAATCCTTTGGTCTATCCAGCCGGTCGGGAAGCCACGTTTTATGGCGCAGACCCTTCTTGGGACCCACGCCGAGGCGTGCTGCACTGGGTCGATCGTCTAGGTCCGTTGGTTTTTGAAACGGCTGAGGCTGCTTCGCGCGCATTCCAGCCTAAGCCCGAGGCTCCAATCGATGCCGCTTCGTTTCGAGACGGGACAATGCTTGTGATCCTGGCGAACAGGCAACTGAAAATCAAGGACGGCACTTGCATTGCAAGCCAATCTTTGAATGTCGAGACGCAAATTATGGCGCTCACGGCAGGGACGGACGGCCAATTTTGGGCAGCCGGTGTTGACGCTGCAGGCAGCCGGATCGGATCCGTGACGAAGGCTGGCCAAATCGAGCCGATCTGGACAGTGGCGGCCCAGGTTCAGGCGTTGGCCTGGGCCCCGAATGGCAGAACCTTGTATGGGGCCGATCCGTCGAAGGGGACAATCTATGCTCTTCAGACGGGCAATCGTACCCCAAAGATCCTCAGCCGAATTCCCCGCGTATCTGGGGAACCGCGTGGACTTGCGGTCGATGCTTCGGGCAGATTGTGGGTGGCGCTTTACGACGGCTGGAGTATTGTCCGCTTGTCACCCGAGGGCGAGTTCGACCGCGTTTTGGGTCTCCCAGTTCCAAGACCGACCGGCATTGCCTTCGGCGGCCCGGACGGGCAGAGCATCTTCATCACAACAGCGCGGGGAGGCCTGACACGAGACATGCTTGACAATGCACCGCTCTCCGGCCGGCTTCTCGTCGCTCGGCCTGGGTCTGCGTCGCAGCATCTGAACGCTGAGACCTCACAGTCTAGCGCGGGTACCAAGGCACGAACCTGAGTGCCGGCTAGGTTCATGTCCCTCCGTCCAATCAGTTCGTCGGGCGACTAGGTACAGGGAAGCCTTGTCGTTTAGCATCGTGCCATATGTCACCGGAGCACCCTTTGGTGTCGTGCTTTGTGCCAAGTCAGTGCGTGGTAATCCGGACCTCGATCCATCCGCTGGCGCTCTCTCCCGGCTTCAAGAAACGCACTCCGGTCTGATCCCATTCCCTCTCTGCGGTGTTGAAGGCATTGGCCAAGTGGGTCACTGGCTCAACGCACACATATTGGTTCTGAGGTGCTCGATGGATCACGAGGTGCGACATACAGGTGCTGGCGGTAATGCTGAGCGCAGCCGCCTCACCACGGTCGATGTCAACCCGCGTCCAGTCAGCGAGATAAGCTGTGCGAGAATCCTGAAGGGGATCTGCTCCGTTCAAGGCAACGCGCGAGCCTGTGGGAAGATACTCGCCATCATGCGGCCACCACCATCTAGCGGCGTGCAGAACCCGATAGTCCGGCCGCCAGGCGAGATAAGGGTGCCACCCGAGGCCAAAGGGAAATGGCTCCATATCCAGATTGGTGATTCCGACCGTCACACGCAGAGCACTCGGCGATAAGCAAAACTCTTGCCATGCGCGGAAGCGCCACGGCCAGTCTTCGCACGGTTCCGATGTCGCCCATAGGGTCGCCATTTCTGGCCCAATGCTGTCAGCGGCCCAGGACATGAGGTGAGCATGACCGTGACGACTGTGCGGCCATGCATCTGGATGCGGGCAATCCGGAGAATCCTCCCTCGGCTCCTCAACTCGCCATTTACTAGCCGGTTCGAGTAGGGGATTAGTGGGTATGCACCAGCTTTTGCCCAGCGGCGCGGTTCGCTCGGCCACTCCTCAAGCGGGACGATTACATCGTCTGGTGCTCCCGTGTCGAACGATCTGAACGAGACAAGTCGCCCAATTCGCGGCGCAAGCGCCGCTTCAAGATATCCAGATTGGAGACAAACAAGTCCTGAGAATGGCGAATGAGGATCTCCTTCGGCTGCAGGCATGTTCAGGCCGCTCCTGTTCCAAACGGTCGAACGTCCACTCTCGGGTCGAAACAGGAGCAGAAAGTTGCTCGTGCGTTTGGAGGTGCCAGTTCAGAATAGAACGGCCAATGATACTGTTGATGCTCTCGAGACGCTCTACAGAGCTCGCACTAAAGCGCTTTTGGGATCAGTGTAGGGCATAGCCGGCATGCCTGATCCAGCCTCGGGCATCCTTTGCGGTGATGGTGTCGAGGGCGGGTTTGAGTTCCGCTTCCAAAGCTTCAAGAGTGCGAGGCGCTTTCGCCTTGAGCCGCTCTTTCATCTTGGCCCAGGCGGGCTCGATCGGGTTGAACTCCGGGGAATAGCGCGGCAGGTACAAAAGCCCGATCCCGGCCTGCGCGAGCAGGTCTCGCACTTCTGTGGCCCGATGCGGGCGCAGGTTGTCCAACACCAGAATGGCATCCGGCTTGGTGCGTTTGAGGGCCGGTACCAGGATTTGCTCGAGATAGGCCAAAAGCACGGAGGTCGAGGTCGAGGCCTCGATGCTCATCGTAGCGACCAGGCCCTCACAGGCGAGTGCGCCCAAGACCGTCAGCCGCTGCCACGAGCCGAGCGGGATGGAGCCATAGGCGCGTTGCCCACGTGGCGCTCGCGCATGAGTGCGGGCCATCTTGGTCGTCACTCCGCTCTCATCGAGGAACACCAGGCGTTCCACGGGAAGCTCGCTCATCTGCTGGCGATAGGCCTCGCGCTCGGCGGCAATCTCGGGCCGCTCCTGCTCGGCCGCCCGAAGGGTCTTTTTTTCGGACGCAGCTTGAGCCGCTTGAGCGCCTCGCAGATCACCGCCAGACACACCGTCACGCCCGTTCGCTCGGCCAGGCGCTCGCGGTACTCGCGCAGCAGCGCGTCATTGTCTTCGGCCACGAGCTGACGCAGCACCTCCAGAGCTGCTGCATCCAGGCGCGAGGGCACGCCGCCGCTGTGCGGCTTGGGACAGCGTCGGCCCTCCTCGCGCTCTTGGCGGCGCCAGTTCGAGACGGTGGCGGGGCAGACCTGGAAGCGGCGGGCAATCTCAACCTGAGGAAGGTCGCCACGCGCACAGGCGACAAGAACACGCTCACGCAGATCAGGAGAATAGGGCTGGGGCATGGTTTGCCTCCCGGGCCATATCCCAGTCAACGCACAGACCACCCGAAGCGATTCAAGTCCAGATCAAAAGCGCTTTAGCTGCAAAAGCATCTAGCTTACGACGGCCATAAAGCAGCGAAGGGCGATCGAGAGTACACCGACTCCGTCCGCTTGTGCCAAGGCCTGCCGACGCCGGACCTAAACAGTGTCGGATAGTGTGCGCCGCTCGACATCCTTATGAACATCGACGATGTAGTCCATCCCTTTTGTTTCAGAGAAGAAATCCAGCCAGAGATAGTGCATCCGGTGGCCTGGCGGCACGTCAACCCCATGGTCTGAGCCCAGCGGAATATGGAGCAACGTGTTCCCCTTCATGCGATGGCGCTCACCATCGATCAAGAGAATGATGTCGTTCTCAGCCAAGCTGAAGAACAGCTGGTCCAGCATTGGGTGAGCATGGGGCTCAATTCGGTCAGGTCCAATGGACTCCACCGACCCCATGCAGAAGCGGGGGAGCAGGTGCGGCGGGATGATCGTTCGGCTGATCGTCTTCTCGCTCTTGAAGTAATCGCGATACTGATCGCAATCGGAATAGATTTGGACATAGGGAAAGCTTCCAACAGAGGGCAACAAACCCTCGACTTCACCGTTGGCCAGCTGCCAGCGGATTTCGAGAAGTTCGCATCTGTCATCGACAGCTATAAGCAAGCCCTCGCGGGGATCGGGAACAAGACACATCCGCTCGCTAAATCTCAGTTTGGCGGCGCCATGAGAAAAAGAGGCGTCCCCGCTGATGAGGAAGAACACGCGCAGCACGTGGAGATCCGCAATGGAAGTTAGAGCAGCGCCCTCAAGCAGTGAATGATGAACGACTGTCGCGCCCTGGATCTCCCCTTCGAGAAGCGTCCGCGAAGAGGTATTGGCGTAAAGGCTCGGCTCGATCTGTTCTTGCGCGATCTTGTTCAAGAGTTTCTCCTGCTATTTTTGGATTAAGCGGTGCTGTTCCGGTTGGTCCTAAGGCATAAACAGGCGGGGCAGGGTCATGGAGAACGCCGGCACGTATGTGACGAGCATCAACGCCACCACCAATGCTGTATAGAAGGGCAAGATCGACCGCATGACATCCATTACCTGCACTCCCCCGATGGCGCAGCCGACAAACTGAGTGGTGCCCACGGGGGGAGTATTGAGACCCAAGGCGCAGTTGATCAGCATCACCATGCCGAACTGGACGGGATGCATGCCGTATTGCATGGCAATCGGAAGGAATATCGGCGTGCAGATCAGGATCGTGCTCGCCATGTCCATGAACGTGCCCAGGACAAAGAGGATCAGGTTGATCATAAGGAAGATCACCCAAGGCTTGTCCGAGATACCTCGCATGAATGTCCCAGCCATATCGGCGACCTCGTAGAGTCCCATCAGGTACTGGAACATTGTGGAGGCGCCGACGAGAAGGAGAATTACTCCTGTTGTCTTCGCAGCGTGGGCTGCGGCTTTCATGAAGCGTTCCCAGGTCATCGTCTTATAGAGGAAGAACGTGAGGACGATGGAGTAGAGAACCGCAATAGAGGCCGACTCGGTTGCCGTGAAGACACCCGAGATGATACCCGCCAGGATGATGACGAGCACAAACAGTCCTGGAGTCGCCGCGGCGAGCGATCGATACATGATGTCCCGGTGCGGCTTCGAAAGCGCCGGATAGCCGCGCCTTCTGGCAACATAATATGCAGCAGCAAGGTTGCAGACGGTCAGAAGGATCGTCGGCAAGACACCAGCCAGAATGAGAGAGCCGATCGACGCTTTCCCGCCCGCTGCCAATGCATAGATGATCAGATTGTGGCTCGTCGGAACCAGTGCCCCCACGAGCGCGGCGTGGGTAGTGACATTCACGGCATAGTCGGCATCATACCCTTCCCGCTTCATCATTGGGATCATCACCGACCCCATGGCCGAGACGTCAGCCACGGGCGACCCGGCAATTCCGCCGAACACAGTACAGGCGACCACGCTTGACATCCCGAGGCCGCCGCGAATGTGGCCGACGGTGTTTCGTGCAGCTGCGACGATCTTGTCCGCTATGCCGCCATGCAGCATGAGCTCTCCGTTGAACACGAAGAACGGAATGGCGAGAAACGAGAAGATGCTCATCCCCGACATCATCTGCTGAAACAGAACGGCCGTCGGAAGCCCCTCGTAGAAGATGGTGCACAGTGCTGACAAGCCAATCGCAAAGGCAACGGGAACTCCGAGAAGCAGGAGGGCGAAGAACGTACCTCCTAAGATGATCAGTGCCATGCTGGAACGACCTCTTTGCCGCGTACGAGCGCGATAATGTGTTCGATGGAAAACAGGACGATGAGCGCGCCTGAGATCACGAAGGGGATGTAGCGGACCCCTTCCGACAGGCCGAGGTTGGGGATCTTGTAGTCCATCACCGATAATCCCAGAATTGTGCCGTTATAGACCATTGCGAGCCCGAACAGGCCAACGAGAGTATGGATGACGATTTCGGCTCGCTCCCTGATCCGCGTCGGAGCAAGGACCAGCAGGGACTCCATGCCAATATGTCCTGCGTCGCGCACACCGACCGCGGCGGCAATCAGCGTCACCCAGAGGACCAGGACAAGTGCAAGGCCTTCTGCCCAAGTCGGCGGATTGTTTAGGACATAACGGCCAAACACCTGATAAGCGATCGTCGCAATGATCAGGAAGAGACCAGCGACGGCCAGACACATCCCGTATCGGGCCACCGTGCGATTGAAGCTGGTTAGCAGGCCGGTAAGGGGCTGCTCCGAAGCCGAATGCGCATGGACAATATCCTCGACATGAGGATCGAGACTGTTGTCGGAGATCACGCTGCCCCTCTCAGAAATGATTGAAAGCCCGAGCTCAAGTACATCGAGGCGGCGCGCGTGAGGGCGCCGCCTCTCATCCATCTGGTCTAATTTACAGCCTGAACGCGCTCGATCAGGCTCTTCAGCTCAGGGGTGGTCGCGAATTTCGAATAGATTGGCGTCACCGCATTCGCGAAGTCCTGCTTGTTATCGACTGGCACGATCTGACTTCCCGCAGCCTCAACGGTTTTTCTCGAGGCCTCAGCCCGCTTCGCCAGGACCTCGCGAAGATACGGCACGGAGTCTTTGGCCGCCTGACGGATCAGCTTCTGATCCTCGGACGTCAAGCCATCCCAGATTTTCTTGGAGAACACCACGACGGAGGGAACGAGCGTGTGCTCAGTCAGAGTATAGTACTTTGCCGCCTCGAAATGACGTGAGCTCTCGTAGGACTGGACGCTGTTCTCAGCACCGTCAATGATGCCCGTCGTGATCGCAGTGTATACTTCGCCGTATGGCAAGGGGGTGGGGCTGGCGCCAAGCGCGTGAACCATCGCGACGAACATATCGGAGGGCTGAACCCGGATCTTCATACCCTTGAGATCAGCCAAGGTCTTGATTGGCTTTTTCGTGTAGATGGAGCGCGGACCATCCTCGTAGAACGCGAGCCCGACCATGCCCTGCTTTTCCATGGCAGCCAGAATCGCGTCACCGATCGGGCCATCAAGAACCTTCCGCATGTGCTCCTCAGAGCGGAAGATGTAAGGCAACGAAGTGACGATCGTCTCAGGCACGATGTTGTTCAAAGCGG
This sequence comes from Microvirga ossetica, assembly GCF_002741015.1. Lineage (NCBI taxonomy): Bacteria > Pseudomonadati > Pseudomonadota > Alphaproteobacteria > Hyphomicrobiales > Methylobacteriaceae > Microvirga > Microvirga ossetica. Next base: position 148,272 of record NZ_CP016619.1, read on the forward strand.
CAGCGCTGAGGCGGAACATGTCGAGACCGCCGATCTTGACCTGCTCGATCGTATCCCGCTCGTTACCGAGGGCAGCATTCGGGAAGACCTTCACTCCCAGCCGACCATTGCTTCGCTCGCTCACCAGCTTCGACATATGCCTGAGTGCTTCCACTGTGGGGTAGTCGCTCGCGGTGTTGTCGGCCACCCGAAAATCCCGGGCCTGTGCAGGAACAGTCATCAGGGCAGCAAAGGCACCAAGAAGTAATGTACAGAGTGCACGACGCATAATTTATCCTCCCAGGGGATACGGCGTTAATTCTTATCGCTGCCACCTCGGCCACGGGCCACGGTGACATCGTAACTTATTCACGTCTTAAGAAATCTTGACTTGACCTTCGCAAGTGACGTCTGGTGCTCATGTGAGCATCAGAGACTTAGCCGAGGCCTCGGAGCCTGCCTATGGGGCGCAGCCTTCTCAAGCTTCCTTTGATCGCGTGAAAAGGCTAGGCACAATACCCGTGTAAGCCAAGCGCCCCGCTCTCGCGCGTCTCATATTATGATAAAGAGGCGGATCTTCCGGCATTGCACAGTAGTGTGACTTTCTGATCCAATATATGAGACAAGGGGCTAGCCTCGCCTGCGAGGGAACTAGCACTGGCGAAGGGTTGGCCTCACGCCTTCAGGAATGTAGAGGGCAGCGAATACGGCGGATCGGGAGGAGGCATGCCGAGGTTCAGCATTACATGCCGCAGGATGAGACGCGTTGCATATCATGGAGCCGAATTTGCCAGCGACCGGTACGGAAATCTACCCCAACAGGCAGCACAAGTAGAGAGATTCCGTCAGCCCCGGCAAGCACCAGCCTATGCGAAAGAAACCAGACGGCGGTGATGGGTCTCGTCAAGATAATTCGGAGTTCGAAACAGCCGGCTCGAACCATAACTCGCTCTAAGAGTGAAAATCAGACATGAAGACAATCCTTCTAACGGGCGCCGCAGGACGAGTCGGATCTGCTCTTCGCCCCTATCTCAGGTCACACTACGCGCTTCGCCTATTCGACCGCACCACGTGCCCGGGCCCTATGGAGAATGAAGAGGTGATTGTCGGCGAACTTTCTGCTCAAGCCGATGTCATGCGTGCAGCGAAAGGAGTTGCGGGAATTGTTCATCTGGCGCGCGTGCATGGCGTTGGCGTCGGTTTTGAGGAGACACTGGACTCAAATTATCGGGCGACTCTCAACCTGCTCGAGGCGGCACACCGGAATAAGGTTGGGCGGTTTGTTTTTGCCAGCAGCCACCATGTGCTCGGCCAGCTCCATCAGGATCGTTCAATCGATGAAAAGGCCGATGTAGCTCCTGACAGCTTTTACGGCTTGAGCAAATCGTTCGGAGAGGCGGCATGCGCTCTTTATGCGCACCGCTATGGTATCAGCACGCTCGTTATTCGGATTGGGAACGCTGATCCAACGGTGTTGGATGAGCGGCGATTGCGGATGTGGGTCAGTCCTCGTGATCTGTCGGAACTCGTCAAGCTGGGGCTCGTGAGCGACCGAATTATCCATGATGTCGTCTATGGCGTTTCGATTTGCCCAAGGCCTTTCTTTCCCAATGAACGTGCCCGAGAACTCGGTTACCGCCCGCAGGATCGCGCAGAAGACCACCTTTCGCCGGACTTCAAGTCATATCCGCATATGAGCGACGCAGACGGCGCGGACTATATCGGAGGGGCGTATGCAGCCTCCCCTCTTCCCATCAGATAGGCGACCGATGAAGATCAGATCGATTCAAACTACCATCATTGAGATCCCATTTATTGACGGTGGCAAAGGAGAGGGTCTCACGCCGACGGCTTGGAGGACCCTCGAGACCGTTCTCGTCCGCATCGAGGATGAGGATGGGTTCATCGGGTGGGGAGAGGGCTTCGGGTATTTCACGGCGGATGCGACCAAAGCCATCATTGAGAGAATGATTGCGCCGCTTCTCATAGGCGAAGTCATCGACGACGTCGCGACCTGGAACGATAAGACACAACGCCGCCTTGCGCTGTTCGGGCGATATGGCATTACGATATTTGCAATCTCCGGCATCGATATTGCGTTGTGGGATCTCAAGGCAAAGCGTGAAGGCAAGCCGTTGTTTCACCTCCTGGGGCAACAGCGCAAGACATCGGTGCCTTACTACGCGAGCCTGGTCCGCTATGGGGATGAGTCCATTGCCGCACGGGTCTCAGGGGAGGCACTGGCATGCGGCTTCAAGGAGCTCAAGCTTCATGAGATCACACTGCCTGAGATCGCGGCGTGCCGGGACGCAGCCGGACCTGACATTCCCATTTCGGTTGACGTAAACTGCAACTGGTCCGAGACGTTTGCACGCGACAGCATCGATCAGTTGATCGACCTGAGAACGAGCTGGTTGGAGGAACCAATCTTTCCGCCAGAGGACTTCGCAGCACTGAAGCGCTTGCGTGGCAGCGGCCTCGCCATTGCAGCAGGCGAGAATTGGGCGACGTCTGTCCAGTTTCAGGCCGCGCTCGACGCGAAGTCCGTCGATTTTGCTCAACCCAGCGTAACTAAAGTCGGCGGTGTCACGGAATTCCTCAAGATTGCAGAGATTTCCGCTCATGCTGGAATCGAGCTCCTGCCCCACTGCCCCTATTTTGGACCTGGCTTCTATGCCTCACTTCATCTCGCGGCTGCTTTGCCCCAGGTTCGCCAGCTCGAGTACCTGTTCGTCACCCCAGAAGCTTGGTTGAGCGATATCAAATCGCTGCAGGCGGGAGGCGATTTCACCATTCCACAGGTGCCGGGCTCTGGTTTCGAGCCAAGTCCTGAGGTTTTGTCTCGGTATGCACGCGCTTGATATCAGCGTCGCGATGAATGTTCGGCTCGAGCCCTCTCTGCCGGGGACTCGTTTGAAGTGCAACGCTTTGGGCTGACAGTAGCGTAATGTTCTCCTTTCATAGAAATCAGGGAAGAGGCGGGGCAACATGCGGAGTAAAGTTCGCGTCCGTCCCTTCAAGAACCTCAACTTTAGTCAGGAATTGCTACAGAGCCCGCCTGCATCCCTACCCTACTGCACAATCGCTGATCGGTCAGCCGTTTTTGTGACCAGACCGAGCCGAGATCTCGATGGGCTCTCCTACATTGGCTTAATTCAAAGCCCAGGTCTGTTTTCCTTGACGATTGCGTGATGGATCTTGATGACAGAACGAGACTAGACATTGTCCAACGTCAGGAACCGAGCCAATCCGGTGTTTCGCACAGGAAAGCCATGCGGATCGTTCGCGTGTAGGACGCTCCCGGCGCAAGCCGGACCATACCCGGCTTATCCAAGAGCTGGCCGGTAAAATCCTTAGGATCACCATAGCCTTGCCAAGGCTCGATGCAGAGGAAGTTCGCCGGGGGCAGCGTCCAGAGGCCGAGGTGGGGCATGTCGCACAGATCGATCCGTACTCCCTCCAAGCCAGGCACCCCGAACCACGCTTTTCTGCTCCTGAGGCGATCAAAGACAATCGCTCCGGCCCTGAAGAGCTCGTCATCAAGATGGATTTCCTGGTGGAAGACGGGGGTCGGATGGACCGGCGGCTCCAGCCCGCAGTCAGATATGCGGCGGACGGGATGATCCTCGTGCCGTTCAAACATGACGACGTGCTTTTCGCGACCCGACGTCCCGCTCGACGGTAGCGGCCATTGGAATCCAGGATGGAAGCCGACGGACGAAGGCATATCGTCATCACCGAGGTTGGTGACCGTCGCCCTTTGGACCAGGCTTGCATCGGACAGTTCGAAGCTCACCTGCAGTCGGAAATCAAACGGGTATGACTCGCGGGTTTGATCGTTTGCCGTATACACGAGCACACAGTGATCCTCCTCATGCGCCTCGACGGCGAACTCGGCATCAGGTGCGAAGCCGTGAATGGTCATCGGATAAGAGGTATCACGGTGGCGCACGATGTTCCCGCCGCACCGTCCAACCACCGGAAACAGCACGGGCGCGCGTCGGGGCCAGGATCCCGGGTCGCCCTGCCATAGCCATTCCCGATGGTCTTTGTCCAGTACGGAGTGGAGCTCGGCACCTTTCGACGATAAGGCGACCCGCAAGTGTTCGCTGATCAAGATGAGACGTTCAGACATCGTGTTGCTTTCGACCTTGTTAGCGGTTCGGAGGCGCTTCAGCACGGTCGCGAACGCATCACCGCGCAAGGGATTCGGTTCACCGACCCTATTGACCTCTAGCCAAGATGCATCCCGCCATCCACGAGCAGGTCCACCCCTGTCATGTAGCGGCCGGCTTCCGAGCACAGGAGAACGACTGCTCCCGAACAATCGACGGGCTCTCCGACGAACCCCATGGGAATGCGCTCGACCGCCCATTCATGATATTTGGGATCAGAGAGCACGGCGGCATTGCGATCAGTCAGAATGGCTCCGGGCGCGATGTTGTTGACGGTGACCCCGGTCCGGCTCAGCTGGAGAGCGAGATTGCGGACCATATTGACAAGAGCCGACTTGAGCGCCGCATAGACCACAAGCTGCGGATGCGGGCGAACCTGTTGGACGCTGCCGATTGTTACGACACGCCCCCACTTGCGCTCCACCATGCTCGGGATCGTCGCTTGAAGAAGCTCCAATGTCCCCAGCATGTTCGCATCGAACTGCTGTCGCCCGCTGCTCCAGGCTGTCTCGTCCCACGGCTGGCGGATCTCGACGGCAGCGTTTGCGATGACGATGTCGAGTGGACCGCCAAGTTGGTCCGCGGCTTGTTCGGCCATGCGGCGCGAAGCTCCCTCCTGGGAAACGTCGCCGCCCACCACAGTGGTGCGGACACCAAACTCTTCGGCTTGCCGGGCCGCCTTGCTCGCTTCGTCTTCGCGGCTCACGTAGTGGAATGCAACCGCTGCGCCATGCTCCGCCAAGCCGAGTGCGATGGCTTGGCCGATGCCCCGGCTTGAGCCAGTGACAAGTGCGCGCCGGCCGGACAGATTGAAGAGATTTGATGTCATGATGATCTCGGAAAAAGAACCGGGAGGGATCGAATGGAGGGATAGGACAAGAGCTGCCCGTGCTCGGCTTCCGTTACCACAAGCCCCTGCTGTCCCGAGGGATCGAAGGCAACGTTTGTTGGCCGTTGTCCTGGTGTTGCGATGGTCCCCTTTGGACCGCCATTGTGATCGAACAGTCTCACTAGGCCTTGGCCGAAGATCGCCACATAGAGGAGCCCATCATTCGCAAAGGCCATCCCGTCCGGGCCGATGGGGCCTCCGACCTCGATCCAAGGCTGGGGATCAACCCAAACTCTCTTGAAAGGATCCCATACGCCTTTCCAAAGACGATGCCGATAGGTCTCGGCGACAACAAGGTGAGCGCCATCCGGCGTGAAGGCGAGACCGTTCGGAAAGAAGAGGCCATTCGCAATCCGGTGAAGACCGCCATCCGTCCCAAGACAACAGATGTATCCGTTCGGCTCCTGCCGGGCGTCATTGGGGCAGGTGAAGACGAGATTGCCCATGGCGTCGAAGGCGAGATCGTTGGGCTTGCCCAGGGGCTTTCCGTCGATGGCGCTGACGATTGTCGCGGTTTCGCCCGTCAGAGGATCGTGCCGACGCACCGCGTTCGCGCCCTGATCGCAAATCCAAAGCTCGCCGGCCTTGTCGAAGGCCAGGCCATTCGGCTTTCCCCCGATCACACGGCGATCGATGCTGCCGTCGTTGCGGCGACAGCCGAGCACACTCCCGTCGATCTCTACCCACCACAAGGTTCCATCCGGCTCAAACGCCGGGCCTTCAGGGAAGGCCAGGCCCTCGGCCACCACTCTGCTCGCCGTCATGGCTCAGTCGACTCTGCTCGTGATTGCGGCACGCGCCGCATTCCTTCACGCCATGCCTCACTGAGATCGCGCAGCGCAGCCCGTGCGTCTCCTTGTCCAACGACAATCCTGTGCAGGAGGCCCGCCGCGAAGTTCTGGAAATCATGGAAGCCCGCGGCATTGGGCCGGACATAGGCCTGTTCGGCACTGGCGAGGGTATTGGAGAAGAACCCCCCTGTAAGATCGTCGGCGACAGGGTTTTCCCATGCAGCCCGCTGAGCCGGCTGACCTCCGGCGCTCACGTAGACGGTGCTCTGGATATCGGGTGAGGTGAGCCACGCCGCATGCTGGGCCGCCTCATGCGGGTACTTCGACCGTACGGAGACGCCGATACCGGCACCACCCAGAATGGCACCGCGCGGACAGCCCGGTCCAAGCCGAGGATTGTGAAACGCGAGGCGGTGCGGAGCATAGCCTCTCATGCCATACGTGCAGTAGCCATACGTGAGGGGAACGAAGGCAATGTCGTCTGTCGTCGCCAGGCGATTGAGGAGGGCCACCGGATAGGTCTCGTAGCACCACGGTTGCACATGGAGCGCGAGAGCCTGCAGGTCCTTCAAGGCCGCATGTGCGATGTCGGGGTCGAAGGCGAGGTCTGACTTGAAGGCCTCGCTCCCGGCATGGGCGCACAGGGTCAGGAAGGCGCCCCATATCCCGGTTGGACGCATCGGCATGGCGACGCTGCCCGTATCTCGGGCCAGTGCGACGGTCTCAGACCAGTTCCGCGGCAGTCCCACCCCGAAGCGGTCGAGCAGGTCAGGCCGCGAGGCCGCGACATGGGTCGCGACGTCGATGGGCAGCGCAGTCTGGGCAGCGCCGACCGTAAAGGCCTCATAGAGCGGCCCGACGGTGCCCTCGTGCCTGGCCCGGAGCACATCCGCCGGAAGGAGTTCGTTCAGTGGACGGACCCATCCGCTGGCAAGGGCTTCACCCGCGAACGGATAGTCGAACACGAGCAGATCGTAGTCATCAAGAAAGCGCTCGAGCGGCTCCTCACCGAAGGACCAGAGCGAACGCGTCTCCCATGTCACCTTCTGGTCGGAGTGAAAATCCTCCCAGACCCGCCCGAGCGCCGCCAAGGGCGCAAAGCCGCGCGTGTGGGCCCAGGTTATGCCACGCAGGTGGATCACGGCCGACCCTCCCTGCTCCTGCGAACCGCAGCGATCGTCGCCTTGAGGTAGCCGATCGTGAACGCGCGGGCGGCAAACCCGCCCATCGGGTGGTGATACGGCGTCTTCTTGGCCGAGAGCTCCGTCCGCCACTCGATATCCATATCGATCTGCGGCACGTGGCCCGGGATCATGACGCCATTGAAGCCGACCTCGTCCAAGGCCGCGATGAGTTCAATCGGATCGTAATCCGCATCGTCGACGAAGCTTTCGGTGAAGGCCGGTACGGTGCCCTTCGTGGCCTGGAAATGCACATAATGAAGCTTGCCGAGCGGCCCGAAATGGTGGATCGCCTCGACGAGGTCAGCCCCCATCGCGCCCCAATTGCCGAGGCAGAACGTGAGCCCATGGGCCTCGCTCGGCTGGATCGCGAGCGCGCGCTCGAGATTGGCGCGCGAGCGCATCAGACAGGGCAATCCGCCGAGTCGCTCGACCGGCGGATCGTTGGGATGAATCGAGAGCTTCACGCCCTCGGCCTCGGCGGCCGGGATGACGCGGCGGATGAAGTATTCGTAGTTGTCCCAGAATTCCTCTTCCGAATATTCACGGTCGGCGATCAGAGGCGCGTTGCGCATGAGGTTGTAGTCGAAGCCGGTTGCCTTGGCGCCGCCGCGGATCGGGTTCGCATAGGTGGAGCGCCAGACACCGTTGATCATCCAGTTGTAGCCAAGATGCGGAATGCCGGCGCGTCCGACAGCCTGAATCATGCGCTTGTAGGCTTCGATCTGATCGTCCCGGCCCTCTTTGCCGAGGACGATCCGGTCGTAGAAATGCGCGGACACGCTCTCAACAGCGAACACGCGCAGTCCGTGTGCCTCGCACCGTGTGCGGATGCTCAGGAGTTCCTTGAAGCTGACGGCCTTCGGCGTCGGGAAGGTCGTCGCCCACAGGATGGTGTCGTCGATGCCGAGTTGCTTCATGAAGCGGAGGCGGTCGTCCGTCGGCGGCCAGAAGGTCGCCATCGCCGTTCGCATCGAAAGGCTCTTCCAATCGTGTCGTGGCGGCAGCGTCTCTAAAGCAGTCATTGTTCCCTCACGCGTTCCAAGTCAGACCGGTGGCCTGCATCAGGCCTTTCATATACCCGACAGTGTAGACCATGCCTGTGGCCTCATATCCGACATTGGTGCCGGAGACCTCTCCCTGGTGGACAGGATCGCCCGCCATGGCAGGCGCATGATCGGGCCGGATTGGACCATCAAAGCCGATATCGCGGTAGGTGCGGAACATCGCCGCCATGTCGCTGTCACCCTCCTCCGGAAAGGTCTCGACGAAACTCTCGGCCGTTCCGCGAACATCGCGGACATGCACGAAAAAAATTCTGTTCGCGAAGCGCTGGACCGTCTGGATGACGTCCTCGCCCATGGTCTGAAAACTGCCTTGGCAGAAGGTGAGCCCCACCTGCGGGCTTTGGGCGAGGTCAATGGCGCGCGCGATCGCGTCGGCCGAGGTCAGAATGCGCCCGACGCCGCGGATTCGCCCGACCGGCGGGTCATCCGGGTGGAGGCCCATCCGCACGCCCGCCTCCTCGGCCGCAGGCGCGACCCGACGGATAAAGTAGGCGTAATTATCCCAGACATCATCGACCGGAATGATGCCGGCCGGCGTTGGACCCAGGGCCTCCGCCTCGCTGGCCTCGAAGCCGCTGACGAAGGCGCCGCCCCTTGCCGGCACGGCGGTGCCGGTGCGCTGCCAACCGGTGACCATGAAATTCAGGCACAGGAGCGGTATTCCGGCCTTGCCCATGTTGGCGAGCATGCGCTTGTAACGCTCGATATCCTCATCGCGGCCGGGAAGCCCCTGCTTGATGCGGCTCATATCGAATTGATCGCCCTCAAGCCCAATGATCTCGAGGCCGCCTGCCCGGTAGCGGGCTTGGTGCGCCATCAGGCTGTCGAGATCCCAAGGCGGAAGGGTGCCCGTCCCTTCCGGCGCAAGCTTGGCGATCGCCTGCTTCACGCCCATTTGGGAGGCGAGCGTCCACCGGATATCGGGACGCGGCGGGAGCAGCATACAGAGTTTCATAATCGTGGCTCGTGTGTGTCGGGCGCTTAATTCAACCGAATGCCGCTGTCTTTGTCGAAGAGGTGCACGAGGGCGGGATCAGGCTGGACCTGGAGGATGTCGCCGGGCTTCGCGCTGATCCGTTCGCGGAAGACGCAGGTGATGTCGCGTCCGCCCGCTCTGCAGACGACCTGCGTCTCGGACCCTGTGGGTTCAATGACGATGACCTCCACGGGCAGGCCCTCGCCCGTGAGCCTGAAATGCTCCGGGCGGACGCCATAATAAACGGGCCGTCCGTCCGAGGCCGCAGGAGCATTCTGAACTGGAAGGCGCAGATCCCCCATGGCAAACCCGGCGGGGCTGAGGCGACCGTCCAGGATGTTCATGGCCGGCGAGCCGATGAAGCCGGCCACAAACAGGTTCGCCGGACGGTCATAGAGCTCGAGCGGTGCGCCGACCTGTTCGACCTCGCCGTCATGCATCACCACGATCTTGTCGGCCATGGTCATGGCCTCAATCTGATCGTGTGTGACATAGACCGTGGTGGTCTTCAGGCGCTGGTGCAACGCCTTGATCTCGGTGCGCATCTGCACCCGCAGCTTGGCGTCGAGGTTCGAGAGCGGCTCGTCGAAGAGGAAGACCTGCGGGTCGCGCACAATGGCGCGGCCCATGGCCACACGCTGGCGCTGGCCGCCGGAGAGCTGGCGCGGATACCGGGCGAGGAGCGGGGTCAGGCCGAGGATTTCTGCGGCCCGGTTGACCTTTGTGCCGATCTCGCTCTTGGGGACGTTCTTGAGCTTGAGCGAGAACGCCATGTTGTCGCCAACCGTCATATGCGGGTAGAGCGCATAATTCTGAAACACCATGGCGATGTCACGCTCCTTGGGCGGCACATTGTTGACCACCCGCGGGCCGATGCGGATCTCGCCATCGGTGATGTTCTCCAGCCCGGCCACCATCCGCAACAAGGTCGATTTTCCACAGCCCGAGGGGCCGACGAGGATGACGAATTCCCCATCCTCGATGTCGACCGACACCCCCCGGATGATCGGGACGGATCCAAAGGATTTATGGACGTGTTCGATGGTGACGCGTGCCATGGCTTGATTTCCTCTTCACGACAGGCTGATTGAAGGGGCGGGCGCTCGCATTTAGAAATAGCCGCCCTTCTTGGTGATCTCCTGGACGGAATCACCATCGGCGACCCATTGGAAGATCTGCTTCTCGTTGCGGGTGATCTCCTCGGCCCGTAGAAGTACGTCCATGGCGACCCGACGGGGGACGACAATGACACCGTCAATGTCGCCGATGACGACGTCGCCCGGACGCACCATGACGGTGCCGAATTTGACCGGGAGCTGATAATGCGTGATGAGACAGCGGCCGAGCGAACCATTGGGGCTGCGGTACTTGTAGAAGATCGGAAAATCCTTCTCCAGGATCTGGTTGGTATCACGGATGCCGCCGTCGATGGCGGCTCCCCGGATTCCCTTGCCGACGGCCGTGGCTGTCATGACACCGCCCCAGGCCGTCGAGTCCATGTCCCCCGACGTATCCCAGACGACAAATGTGTCCTCGCCGATCTCATCGAGCATCTGGGTGCGAAACGTCAGTTCTCCAGTGACCTTGGTGTTCGGGGCGCTCTTCACGGTGAAAGCAATGCCGGCCACGGTCCGCTCTGGCCGCAGCGGTTGCAGGTAGCCCGGCAGAGCTTGGTCCATCAGGCAGAACTCGCGCAACACGTCGCTGATGGCGCCCGTGTAAAGTTTCTCGTACCGCTGGAGAAGATCCTTCGTGGGAACCGGGAATTCAGCGATCACGATGGTCTCGCGCTCGGCGATGAGGCGTTCAAGCTTCATCATTCCGGCTTCCCGCTGGAGAGCGCCGGTATCGACAGAACTTCTGCTGGCAGGTACTGACATTGAAAAAGTCTCCTTGGTATCGGTTTTCAATCGGTTCGGGTTGATCAGCCTTTGACCGCGCCGGCCATCAGGCCCTGTGCGATGTGCTTCTGGAGAATGAAGGTCGCCGCGAGGATCGGCGCGAGCGCCGTCACGGATGCGGCCATCACTTCCGGCCAATCGACACCCGTGTCGCCGACGAATTCGGCGATAACGACAGGCAACGTGCGCGCATTGCGGCTCGTGAGGATCAAGGCAAACAGGAAGTCGTTCCACGAGACGATGAAGGCAAAGATCGCCGTTGCAACGATGCCAGGCGCCATGAGGGGAAGCGTGATCTTGCGGACCGCCGTGAAGCGCGACGCACCGTCAATCATGGCGCATTCCTCCAGCTCCTTCGGAATGGCGTCGAAATAGCCTTTCAACATCCAGGTCGCGAGCGGCACGTTAAGCGCGACGTAGGCCAAGGCGAGGCCCCAATAGGTGTCATGACCACCAATCGCTTTGAGATTGAGGTAAAACGGCAAGATCAAGGCGACTGGCGGGAAGATGCGCGTCACCAGCATGGCAAAGAGTAATGATTGCGCGCCGATAAAGCGGAACCGCGACACGGCATAGGCTGCGAGCAGGCCGAGAGTGAGACCGACCGTCAGGGCAATGGCGCTGATGGCGAGGCTGTTTAGAAGCGCAGGGCCGAACCCGGCTTTGCTCCATGCTGCCTGATAGGCCTGAAACGTTGGCGTGAAGACAAAGTCCGGCGGAACTTTCAGGGCCTGAACCTGCGTCTTGAGCGACAGATTGATCATCCAGGCGATTGGGAACAGCGTGGTCGCCGCGGCGATCACGGCAAGGAACGAGAGAAGCACAAGGGTTCTTCGGTTCATGTGGGCTCGCTCCGGTAAAGAACACGGATGAGGACAAGGGCCAGGACGGCTGTCAGTCCAAGAAGCAAGATCGAGAGCGCTGCGGCGTAGCCCATCCGGAACTGCTCGAACGCGGCTTTGTAGATCAGAATCGAGATTGTCTCTGTTGCACTCTGGGGCCCCCCTCGGGTGAGGGCCCACACCTCGTCGAAGAGCCGAATGGTGAAGACGAGCCGAAACAGCAAGGCGACGAGGATCGCCGGCCTGAGAAGCGGCAACGTCACATAGCGAAAACGCTGAACGAGGGATGCTCCGTCGACAATCGCCGCCTCATAGGGCTCGGCGGGAATCATTTGAAGCGCCCCTAACAGAACAAGAAACACGAAGGCGGTGTTATGCCAGACTTCGGTGATCAGGAGCGCAATGAAGGCCGTGCTCGGATCCGAGAGCCAATGGACGGGTCCCAGGCCAACAAGCGACAGGAAGTAGTTCACCACCCCGAACTCGGCATGCCAGAGCACCTTGAAGATCAGTCCCACGACGATGGGCGTTGCCATGACAGGAGCCACAAGGAACGTGCGGATCAGGCGACGGCCGTAGATCTGCTCGTTAACAAGCATTGCTAACGACAGCCCGAGGACGAATTCGATTCCGACCGCCAGGATCGTGAAACCTGCAGTAACACCTAAAGAATGCAGAAACCCTGGATCGGCAAGGATTGCGCTGTAGTTGCCAAGACCGATGAGCTGTTCGGGAGCGTCGGAGTCGAGGATGTTCCAGTCGAACAGGCTGATGTAGACGTTGTAGAGGATAGGATAGCCAACCGTGACGGCCAGCGCGATCACAGCGGGAGCGATGAGCAGATAGGGAATGGCTCGATCGCCAAGGCCGTCTCGCATTCTCTTGAGCGCTCCTGTTGGGCCGCGCGATAAAGGCTCGGCCACGGCGCGATCCATGCGCGCGCTCTGTCGGTTGGCTGGTATCGGCTGCACGTCAAGCGCGACGCCGTCAGGCTGTGTTCGCATCGTTCCGCCCCTGGCAAGGGTGTGCTTGGCATTCAGACGAGCGGGGGCCGGTATGACACGGCCCTTCGCCACGCTGGTTCACTTCAGGATCGGGGCGACCTCACGCTCGGCTGCGGCGAGTGCCTCCTTGGCCGTGACGCTGCCCGCTTGAGCAGCACTGACATGCTTCACAAGGATATCCTGCACGCGAACAAACTCCCCCGATACGGGCATAGTCCGCGCCTTTGGGAGCGCCTCGGCCAGAGCCGAAGCAACGGGCACTTTTGCGATGAAATCCGGATGGGCGGCCACTGCCGGTCGGCTGATCGGGTTGCCGTGATTCACGGCCATCCAAAGCTGCTGCTCAGGCGCCGTGAGCCAGTTGATGAACTCCCAGGCGGCGTCCTTGCGCTTCGACTTGCCATTGAGAAACAGTCCCCATCCCCGACCGAAGTAGGCGTTGTCCACGGCAGGATCGCGTGGCGCGGCGGCATAGCCGATTTTGCCGGCCACCTGGCTCTTCTCCTTATTCTCAAGCTGTGACCAGTAAGCGTCGAACATGATCGACATGGCCGCCTTGCCCTGTGCCATCGCGCTGATGGCGTCATCGAAGCTGTAAGACAGGACCCCTGGGCTCACGAGCCCCTCGGCGACAAAGCGCCGGCGCATCTCTGTGGCCTTGATCGCCGAGGGCGTGTTGAAGGCAGGCTTCTTGCCATCGGGTGAAAGGATATCTACGCCGAGGGGAGCTGCCCAATCGTACCAGTCGTAGAGACCTTGGTTGGCTTGGACACCCTGATAGACGGCGCCGTAGACGTCGGTTTTGCCGTCTCCATCGGCGTCCTTGGTCAGCTTCTTCGCTGCCTCATAGTATTCGTCGAGGGTCTTTGGCACCGCAACGCCGGCCTGCTCGAGGAGGTCCTTGCGGTAGAACAGAATGTCGACTGACATCCGCAGTGGGATGGCGTAGAGCTTGCCTTCTGGCGTCTGTGGAATGCGGAACTGACGCACAAAGCCTTCCGAGAATGCGTCGATACCGCCAGGAACGGGCTTCTTGGCGAGATACGGCTCAAGCGGCTCGACGTAACGCGTTAGGCGATCTGACCAGAAGTTCGCCATCGTCATCACATCATAGGCATCGCTGCCTGCGATGAACTCGGCGGGTATGCGCTGCGCCAGCGCGTCGGTCGGGAAGGTCGTGACCTCGACCTTGATACCGGTGCGCTCCGTGAACTGTTTCAGAAGTTCACCCTTGCCGGTGACGTCGTAGATCACGGGATGGGTGATCCACGTGATTGTTTGCTGCTGGGCGGCCGCCGGAACTGTCATCAGTGCCAGCGTGGCCGCAAGCGCTGTGCGCCTCGTGAGATGCGTCATGGTCGTCTCCTCCTTTGCGTTTCCTCAAAATCCGCTTGTTTCATATTTGAAACCATGCTTCTTATATGAATTAAGAATGTCGAGAACCGCCTCATCTGTCAAGGGAGTTCGCCATGGACGACGGAGCTGTCGCTGCAATTCACCGCATTCCGGTCATTGATAAGATGATGACCGTGCTCTTCGCCCTGGAGGGAGCACTGGACGGGGCGTCCGCGGTAAAGCTTGCCCGCGACCTGAAGCTCTCGCGCACAACCGTCTACCGGATGCTGAACACGCTGGCTGAGCATGGAATCGTGACCCGCCACCCAGGTGAGGCTGTGTTCTCGTTGGGACCAACTCTTGTGCGTCTGGCGCGACAGGTCCCAACGCCACCCGATCTCGCAAGCGTGTGCCGTCCCTATATTGAAGACCTTGCGGCTCGCGAGGGTCGCACCGTGAAGGTCTCGATCCGCGACCGCGACGAAGCCGTGGTCATCGGTGTTGCGCTCGGCAGTGGCCCCTTTAGCATTGCCGCACAGGTCGGGCGACGCTTTCCGCTTCACGCGGGCGCTGCAAGCAAACTCTTGCTCGCCTATGCCGGAGAGCAGGACGTCCATTTGGTGCTGTCGCGCAAGCTATTTCCGCATACGGACACGACAATCGTTGACAAGGCAGCACTGCGGCACGAGCTAGCGGAGATCCGAAGCAAGGGCTGGGCCGAGGACCGCGGTGAGTTCGTCCAAGGTGTCAGAGCACTCGCGGCTCCCATTCATGATGCGGGGCAGCGCGTGGTCGCGGCACTCAGCATTACGTTCGTTGCAAACGCTGAGGAACTCTCTGAGCATATCGTACCCGAATTGCTGCGAACCGCCGAGGCGATTTCACGCCGCTTGGGAGCTTGAACCAGAGGGGTGCCTCTTTGCTACCACCCAGAGACATGGCACGAACCACGCCCCTCTGGCGGGCGAGAACCCAGCGTCGGTCCGGCATAGGCGGGAGCAGCATCGACAGCTACGCACGATCTCGGGGTGGGCGCCGAGGTCGTCGAGACGGGCGAAACTGCAACGATTCTCTCGCGACCGACCCATCCCTACACGAAAGGCCTTCTCGCCTCGCTGCCACGCCTCGCGCCAAAACGCGCGCGCCCGCACCGCCTTGCGGTCTTGGCCGGGCAAGTGCCCGACCTGCGCCTCCTTCCCGGCGCGTGCGCCTTCTCCCCGAGCTGGAAGCTACCGATCAGGGGGCATCGATGCGCTGCCTACGATGGCGGGACACCAGCATCAAGGAGGATGCGACATGAACCGGCCCCTGCTCGAAGTCCAGGGTCTCAAGCAATATTATCCTACCGGCTCTGGCGAAACAGCAACGGCTGTTAAGGCGGTTGACGGTGTTTCGTTCTCGATCGCCCGCGGTGAGGTTCTCGGCCTTGTCGGAGAATCCGGATCCGGCAAAAGCACCATTGGCAAGGCAGTCGTGGGGCTTGTGCAGCTGACCTCGGGTGAGATCCGGCTCGAGGGGGTAACGCTCGCCGAGGCGTTACGCAACCAGCAGGGTTCCGCCCGTCGGCGTGTCCAGATGATCTTCCAGGACCCCTACTCCTCCCTCAATCCGCGGCTTCGCGTATCGCAGATCTTGAGCGAGGGGCCGCAGATTCATGGCCTTGCAAAAAACGCTGCCGAACGCGGTCGGCGCGTGCGTGAATTGCTCGATCTCGTCAGTCTGCCCGCATCGGCCACGGAACGGTATCCGCATGAATTCTCAGGCGGCCAGCGCCAGCGTATTGGCATCGCTCGCGCGCTCTCGGTCGAACCTGATCTCATCGTTGTCGATGAAACCGTCTCCGCGCTCGACGTTCCCGTGCAAGCGCAGGTGATCAACCTGCTCGAAGACCTCAAGGAACGGCTCGGATTGACATTGCTGTTCATCGCCCATGATCTTGCTGTGGTGCAGCATGTGAGTGATCGTGTCGCCGTGCTCTACCTCGGCCGGGTGATGGAAATTGCCTCGAGCGACGATCTGTTCGAGCGCGCCCACCACCCCTACACGCGTGCTCTGCTCTCGGCGATCCCGCGACATGACACGCCGACCCAGCACTCCCACATCGAGCTCACGGGCGAAATCCCGAGCCCTATGAGCCCGCCATCCGGCTGTGTGTTCCGCACACGGTGTGCCTTTGCGTTGCCAGCCTGTGCAAAAATCAGGCCCGAACTCACCGAGGTCGCGCCGGGGCACGCCAAAGCCTGCATCCGCGATGACTTGGATGCCCGTGATGGACGCTTGGGCTCCCGTGGCACAGATCAGTCCTGAAATTCTGTCCCGGTATGCACGCCCTTGATGCCAGTGGCTCGATGAATGTTCGGCTTGACCCCTCTCTGCCAGGGAATGATGAAGAAGTGCAGCGCTTGGGGCTGATCGTGGTGTGTTGTTGTCCTTTTACAGGCATCAGGTAAACGGCGAGGCATCATGCGGAGTAAAGTTCGCGTCCGTCCTTTCAAGACCTTCAACTTCAGTCAGGATTTGCGGCAGAGGCCGCCTGCATGACTCTTATGCACGAGGCGCAGCTGCATCCCCCTACTCTCCTGCGTACTTGCCCACCCTTCAGCTTTCGGGTGACAAGGCCGGGTTGTGGCAAGGGCTCAGGACGACCGGGTCGTATCTGTGAGCGGGTCGGCCATGTCATCGGCCTGAGCCTCCGGGTCCGAGGTCGGCCAGCCTGTCTGGCGCTCGATCATGCGACGGACATGCGGCCCATCCGGTCCCTGATGGAGTGCCCGCAGCCTGTCTCCCACGGCAGCGTCAGCCTGTGTGATACGCTGGCTGAGCCGCACGTATTCCAGCCACGTGGAGACGCGATAGAGCTCGATCCAGATGTGCGGGTTTTCCAAGTCACGCAACAGCGACCAGTGACGCGCCCCATCCCGGCGTCTGATCCGTTTTCGCTCCGCCATGACTGCGAGAAATGCCATCACATCCGCTTCGCGGATGACGTATTCGACTGTAACCACGATGGGACCGCTGCGTAGGCGGATGTCCAAGGCGATGTTGGGCTCCGTCCACCGATTAAGCGGATCGAGGTTCGGCATCTTCAACTCGGGCAGCGGAAAGCGAACGCCGAGCACGGTTCCGGCCAGCAGCACTCCCGCCGACATCAGGAGTGCGTCCGCCGTGCCTAAACGTTCGGCTGCCATGCCCCAGCTCCAGCTGCCGAAGGCCATTCCGCCGAAGGTCGCCATCTGATAGAGCGCGAGAGCGCGACCAACGACCCAACGCGGCGAGGATAGCTGCACGGCGGCATTGAGACTGGTGAGCGCAAGCACCCAACCAGCCCCTTCCAGCGCCATCGCAGCGAAAGTTAGCGATGGGAAGGGGCTCAATCCCGCTACGGCTGCGCAGATCGCGAAGCTGAAGAAGGCGATGCGGACCAGGACCTCAAGTGACAGGGCTTGCCTCAACCGGGCACTGAGCAGAGCACCGCCGACGGCCCCGGCGCCGAAGGCGCCAAGCAGGAGACCGTAGATTAGCGGCCCGCCGTGGATCAGGTCGCGGGCAATGAGCGGCATTAGGGCTTGGACGCCAATGGCAGCGAAGCCGAACACGGCGCTGCGCAACAGAACAACGCCAAGATTGGGCGACATCGCAACATAACGGATGCCCGCAGCCATGGCAGCGCCGAGCGTTTCAGGCGGCAGGATCCTGGGCGTCCCAACAGGGTGCCAGCGTGCCAGAACGACAATCAGGCCGACGGAGCTGATCGCATTTGCCGCGAATGCAGCGAATGCACCGACCGTTGCAACGATTATACCTCCAATGGCAGGTCCCACACTGCGTGCAATATTGAAACCCATACCGTTGAGCGCGATTGCAGCCGGCAGGTCGGATCGTGGCACCATCTCACCCACCAGTGACTGCCACGCCGGACCGTTGAACGCTGTTCCGCAACCGACCAGAAACGTGAAGGCAAGCAGAAGCCAGGGTGTCATCACACCGAAGTAGGTCCATAAGGCAAGAGCGACTGCCACAGTCAGGAGGAAAAGCTGCGATGCCAGCATCAGTTTGCGTCGGTCGGAATTGTCAGCAATGGCTCCCGCCACGAGCGACAAAAGCATAATTGGGAGCGTGATCGATGCTTGTACCAAGGCAACGAGATCGGCGGAACCGCCGATCGAGGTCATCAGCCAGGCCGCGCCAACCGATTGAATCAGACCTCCGAAGTTGGAGGCCAAGCTTGCAATCCAAACAGCGAGAAAGATGTGATGCCGGAAGGGTGACAAGGGAGACCCTTTGTTACCCGACGCTTGATGGTCTCTTGTCAGCATAGACAACTCAGGTTCGCAAGGATGATCAGCAATCGGCCGACGTGGTGGACGTGCGGATATGGCGACCCGCCTGAGGGTCCTAGCAGTGCACAAGGGGCGTCCCTTGAACCAGGGAGAACAGGCGAACTCCTCGTCCTGCCTCTAGCCGGCTTCTGGCGCTCCTGAACCTTGGCGCGACGCGGCACCAGGAAACACTACCGTGCTGTGACCCTCACCTTGTCGCAGTCATCTTTCGCCACCGACCTTTGATCGAGAGTGACTGCGACACCGGTTAGCACTAAGAATTGAGAAACAGTAATCCTCTCATCGATGCTCTCTGGCTAGGGCATCTGACGAGCGATCAGGTACACCACGACTGCTGCCGTGATTGCCGTCAGAATCAAGACATTGTCGATCAGGTTGTTGGGTGCGCCAATCTGGTTCAGTCGCCGCGTGATTAACGCTCCCTTGTAGGGTAGGTATCCCATCGCTTGAGACCTCCCAATGAAGTGCCTCTGTTGTTTTGGCACGGAGACCAGCCTCCTTCATACCCAAATTTGCTCCTCTTCCAGAGCACGTTCCCGTTTCCTAAGCTTCTTGGAAGACTTGCTCCCGCTTGCGGCCGAGGGATGGTAGCAAGGCAAGACAGATCAGGAGTGCGGCCAGTGCCAGAAAAACCGCAGAGAGTGGGCGGGACAGGAAGATGCTGGCATCGCCGTTGGTGATCAGGAGCGCACGGCGCAGGTTCTCCTCCATCATGGGTCCAAGGATGAAGCCAAGCAGAAGCGGCACCGGATCACAGCCGCAACGGGCCAGAGCCAGCCCGATAAGACCGAAAGCGGCCATGACATAAACTTCAAAGACCGAAAGCCCGATGACATACACCCCCGTGGAGCAGAACAGAACAATGGCCGGGAACAGGATGCGATAAGGCACCTTGAGCAGTTGAACCCAGACACCGACCATGGGCAGATTGATCACCAGCAGCATCAGATTTCCCACCCACATCGAGACAATCAGACCCCAGAACAGCGAGGGATTGGAGGTCATCACCTGCGGGCCGGGGGCGATGCCATGAATGGTCATGGCTCCGATCATCAGCGCCATGATCGCGTTCGACGGCAGGCCCAGGGTGAGCATGGGAATGAAGGATGTCTGCGCCGCAGCATTGTTGGCCGCTTCCGGTGCTGCAACGCCGCGAATGTCGCCTTTGCCGAATGTTCCACTCGTGCCGGCGATTTTCTTTTCCAGCACATAGGCGGAGAAGGCCGCCAGGGTGGGCCCGCCGCCGGGCAGCACGCCAAGGACCGAGCCCAGCGCCGTGGACCGCAGGACCGCGCCAGCAGAAGCCTTTAGATCCGCCCTGGTCGGGAACAGCCCCGTGATGCGCTTGGTCACCAATGAGCGTTGCTCAGCAGGGTGCCCCAGATTGTTGATGATCTCGGCAAGACCGAACATGCCCATGGCGAGTGGCACAAAACCCAAGCCATCGGCCAGAATGTTGAGATTGAAGGTGAAGCGCTGTGCGCCGGTGTTGACATCCGTGCCGACGAGGCCGAGCAACAGCCCGACAAAGATCATGCCGAGTGCCTTGACCAGATCGCCGTTCGCCAGAACCGTGGCAGCGACCAGCCCGAGCGCCATCAGCGAGAAGTACTCCGCTGCCCCGAAATAGAGTGCCAGTCCAGCCAGGCTGGGACCGACCGCAACGATGAGCGCCGTCGCGATAGAACCCGCCACGAAGGAGCCTATGCCAGCGATCGCCAGAGCTGGACCTGCACGGCCGTTTCTCGCCATCTGATAGCCATCGATGGTGGTGATGACACTCGATGCTTCGCCGGGAATGTTGACGAGGATGGCAGTGGTCGAGCCGCCATACTGCGCACCGTAGTAGATGCCGGCCAGCATGATCAGCGCGCCCTCCGGCGGCAGGGAGAAGGTCAGCGGCAGCAGCATGGCGATGGTGGCGATCGGCCCGATGCCGGGCAGCACGCCGATGAGGGTGCCGATCACCCCCCCTGTCAGACACATGGCGAGGTTGATGGGCGTGAATGTCGTGCTGAGTCCCAACGCGAGATTGGCGAGAATGTCCATTACTGCGCTCCCCCCCAAAGCTTGAGCGGCTGACCCAGGATGATGACAAACAGCAGCGCCGTGCCCAGGCCTAGGAGAACCGCTACCAGAGCAGCTTCCTTCCAGCGCACCCCAGGCAGGCCGAAGGCTGCGATCAACGGCGTCGCGATCGCTGTCGGCACATAGCCGACGCGCTCGATCAGAAAGCCGAACAGAATGACAGCGAACGTGACCGACGCGAGCGCCCGCCACGGCACAATTGCCGCAGGAGGGCCATCAATGCGCAGCGCGCGAAACAGCATAAGAGCGCCGAAGCCAAGGCAGATCCAGCTCAGAATGCGTGGCATGGTCCCGGAGCCGAGTTGGCCGCTAGCGCCTATTCCTGAAAGGTTTGCGCCCAGATAGAGCCCTGCGAACCCCACGCCGAGAAAGATGATCCCGGCCCCAAGATCCTGGGGCGCACGAATGCGTATCATGGTGTTTCTCCCTGCTGTGATCCGTTCTTCTTTTGACTGTCAGCATTCTTGACGGCGAACAGACCTTAATCCTTGTCGAGCTCCGCGCGGAAGGCTGGTGAACTCGTCAGGCCATCGTTGATGTAGGGACCGCCTTGGAAATGCTCGGCAGCATCGTCCTGCGCAAGGTCCGATGCGGGGAAGAGATGGGCGTAAGCATCCGCACTGTCCTGTGGGTGATAGCCAAGACGCTGCGCTGCGGAGTTGTCCCAGAACGAGCGGGAATTGTCCGAAACGCCGTAGACGATCTCGCAGGTATAATCCGCGGTCAGACCAACCTTGGCCAGCGCCACCATGTCAGGATGAGACAACCAAGTCGACAATCCGCGATGGGTGGTTGGCTCGGGCAGGAACATGCCGATCCGCATGCTGAAGGAGCGAATACCGAATTTATAGGCATAGAGAAACCCCAGCTCCTCGCCGAACACTTTGGTGAGGCCGTAGCGCGAGTCAGGCCGCTGTGGCATCGTGCTGTCGATCGTCCGCGAACGCGGATAAAAACCGATCGCATGGTTCGAGCTGGCGTAGAGGACTCGTTCCACCTTGAACTTGCGCGCCGCTTCCCAGATGTTGATCGAGGAGCGGATATTGGCATCGAGCAGAACGTCCCAATCGGCTTCGCGCGGATAGCCTGCGAGATGGATCACAGCCCGGACGCTGCCATCGACAAACATGCTGGCAACGAAGGCTGGATCGGCGAGAGTGCCGACAAACACTTCGTCCTCTTTGTTGCCTGGTCCTGGGTCGAGAATATCCGTTACTTTGAGTGCAAAGGAACCCTTAAAGTGCTCCTTGAGCGCCGGGTCGTGCGGCAGGGTTCGGCGCAGCAATGAGCCAATGCGACCCGCTGCACCAGTGATGAGAATGGTCGGTTTGCCGGAGACTTGGTGCCTTGTCATTTTATCACCCGCTGCCCTAACCCCGCCCTGTCAAGCGGTCTGTCACAGCCTGCTGGACTATGGAATAAAGCCCGAACCGGCTGCTCGCATCACGGACTTCTTCCCTAACCCTGCCCTGATCGGCCGTGTGCTCTACGGTTTTGTCCGCGATCTCCAGCGCGCGATAGGCGGGCATGCCAACGACACCCTCGCCACGTTCGTTCCTAAGCGGGGCATCGAAGTTGAGGGCCCCCTGCCCTCGCAGAAAGGCGTCAGGGTAGCGGCAACCGAACAACACTGCGCCCCGCGTCGCGGGCGGCGCCACCAGGTTGGTGTGACCTTGTGTGGAACGAGCTGTCGCGGCCTGGATCATGGCGCTACAGGGCCTAATTCTGACGTCAGCAGTTCGGCGCGGCGGCGGCGCATGGCGACATAGGTTGCGCCCGCCTCGTCAGGATCTTGCCAGCCGCCGGTGGCGATCGCGACATTGCGCTGGCTTGGATGAGCCGCGATGAACTCCTCGACCAGCCCGACGCCCAGACCTGGGCCGTCAGGCACGGTGATATGGCCATCGATAGCTTCCAGCGGCGGCTTGATGGCCTCGGCCTTGCCGGACCAGTCCGGCTCCAGGCGCTCCATCATGAGTGCGTTGGGGATGGCCGCCATCAGGTGCGCGGCGGCGAACTCCGCCACGGGGCCGAGCGAGCCGGAATGCGGCGCGAACTGCACGAAATGCGTCTCCGCCAGCGCGGCGATTTTCTTCATTTCGGTAATCCCACCGGCGCGACCGGTATCGGGCTGGATGATATCGACAAGGCCCTGCTTGATCAGAGAATACGCACCCCACTTCGTCGCGAAGCGCTCTCCGCCCGCAATTGGGGTATGCGGCAGGGCGCGGCGCACGCGGCCCCACCCTTCCATGTCTTCCGGCGCGACCGGGTCTTCCAGGAACAGCAGATTGTAGGGTTCCAGTGCCTTGCCAATGGAAATGGCGTCGTTGGCGGGCAGCCAGGGCGGACCGTGCAGATCGACGGCCAAATCGATTGTAGGACCGAGCGCCGCGCGCATTTCGGCAACACGCTTGACAATGCCGGCATGGCCGCCCAGCTTAACTGTCGTGACGCCGCGCGCGGCCAGCGCCTTCGCGTCCAAGACGCTTTTGGCGTGGGCATAGTAGCGTACCCTGCCCCGCACTTTGCCGCCAAGCAGGTTCCAGACCGGTGTCGAGAGCGCCTTGCCCTTGATATCCCAGAGTGCCATGTCGATCGCCGTGATCGCGCCTGCGCCCACAACCCCGGTATCACCATGTCCCATCAGGGCGAGACGCATGCGCTGCCACAGCTGTTCGATGTTGCGCGGATCCTGCCCGATCAGCTCCGACTTGAGATCAGTGACTGCCGTATGAATCACTCTCGGCCAGCCTGAGCCTTCGCCAATGCCGACCAATCCTGGCACATCGGTGATGACCTTGACGAACAGCCAGTTCCGGCCCGTTGCGAGTGCACTTTGCCCACCTGAGCCAGTCCATGAGGTGACGGATGGCGCACCGGCCTGCATCAGCAGGGGAACAATATCAACGATTCTCATTGGCCCTATTTCATTGCTGAGAGTGCTGGAATGGTGTGCCTGCACGCCTTATTGCGGCTTGTAGCCGATCACCTTGATAAGATCGCCGAACCGTGTGATCTCTTCGAGATAGTATTTCTGGAACTCAGCCGGACTGGCGCTTGTCTCGACCTCATTGCCGAGATCCTCGAGTTTCTTGCGCAGATCCGGCTTGTCGAGGGCTGCCAAAGTTGCAGCATGCAGCTTGTCGACAATCGGCTGCGGCGTCCCGGCCTTGACACAGATGCCCATCCAGCTCCGGAAAAAGCCGGCCGGCGTAACCCCGGCAGAACTTGCTGTCGGGATCTTCTCAAAACCCTTTACGGGCGTGTCCTGCATCATGGCCACGCCATGCAAGGTCCCGCTGTCAAGCAATCCCTTTAGCGTGGCCGACATCAGGTCAAAGACCACATCGACTTCCCCGGACATCAGCGCCTGTACGGCGAGTGCGCCGCCGCGATAGGGCACCAGCTTGAACTTGAAGTTCTGATCCCGCGCCAGAAGCTCAGGCGCGAGATGGGACGAGGTCCCGTATACACCACCAAACTTCAACTCACCATTCTTGGCTTTCGCTGCCGCAACGACGTCTTGCACTGTTTTGAGGCCCGATCTCGGGTGGGTCAGCATGACGACGGGAATGCTGGTGATCTGAGTGACCATCGTCAGATCCTTTTGCGGATCGTAGCCCACATCCATCGTGAAGGGGTTGGTCGCCAGCACGATCTGCGCGAGATAGATGGTGTGCCCGTCGGCTGGGGCGCCGATCAGGCTTTGTGTCGCGATGTTGCCACTGGCGCCCGGCTTACTCTCAACAACAAACTGCTGACCGAGGCTCTTCGACAACTCCGCTCCAAGGTGCCGGGCGACGGTGTCGGAGGCCCCACCAGCGGGAAACCCGATTACGAAGCGCACAGGGCGCGACGGGTAGGCTGCTTGGGCGCCCGCCGTGCCCGGCCCGATCAGCGCGGCGGACAGAACTGCACTGCCGACAAGAAGAGCGCGTCTTGAAATACCGTTCTTAAGCATGGTTTCCTCAGAGTTCAGGCTGTTGTCCCAGCCGCTTCCTTGATGTTGTCAAGCATGTGGTCCCGCGCATGAGCCGTGTGCTGCTGCGCAGACTTGAAGGCACGCTCCGCATCGCCGCTCGCAATGGCGTCCAGAATTTCGCGGTGCTCGACGATGATTTCCTCCAGCCGCCCCGGGCGATTGCCCAAAGTGCGCCGCAGCGCATCGATCAGGCTCGACCGCCCGTCGAAGATCTCGAGCGCCAGCGGGTTGTCGGCGATGCGGGTAATGGCCCGATGGAGCGCGCGATTGGCCTGGACGATCCGATCGATGTCCCCGGTCGCGACCGCTTGCTCATAAGCCTCGACGAAACCTGTGATGCGCACGATGTCGTCCTTGGTCGCCCGTCGTGCTGCCTCGGCAGCAAGCATGCCTTCGATTGCGCCACGGACGTCATAAACATTCTTCACGAAAGCGGCGTCGACCTGGCGCACCACGGCGCCTCGGTTCAGGCGCATCTCGACGACACCCTCTCCCTGGAGTTGGTGCAGCGCCTCGCGCACCGGATTGGCGCTGACGCCGTAATGGGCACAGAGTTCGGCCAACGTCATGTGTTGGCCGAGCTTCCAGATGCCTGAGACGACATCGGATCGAATCTGCTCGCGCAGCCTGGCATAGGTTGGGGCGGAAAAGTTGCTGGACATCTGCGTGTTCATGTCTGTAGTTTGGATTATGGATTATATAAAATCAAGAGTGCAGACGTGAAAATCTGGGCTGTCGAAGCCGAAGTGGGTGAAGGCCCCTTCTGGGACGAGGTGACTGGGAGCCTGTTCTGGATCGATGTCCGCAAGCCTAGCCTTCACCAGTATAGTGGGGAGGGCGTAAAGCTCTGTTCTTGGGTCCTCCCTGAGCCGGTCGGAGCCTTTGCGCTGCTGGAGGATCGCGCGAAGGCACTGGTGGCGCTCGCCTCGGGCTTGGCTCTACTCGATCTCCCTTCAGGGCAAGTCAAGAACTTAGTCGATCCGGAGCCGGGTCAGCATCACAACCGGCTCAACGAGGGCAAAGTCTCACCGTGTGGGCGGCATTTTGTTTTTGGTTCCATGGACGATCGCGATGCCAAGGAGGCGACGGGGGCGTTGTACTGCTTATCGGCTGACCGCTCGATCAAGGTCCTGGCGACGGGTCTAGTGGTTGCGAATGGTATAGCTTGGAGCCTGGATGGCGGCACGCTCTACTTCTCCGACAGCCGCGCTTCCACCATTTGGGTTTCAGACTGGGATTCCACCACCGGCACCATCGCCAACCGCCGCATCTTCGCCTCCCCAACGGCGGAGCAGGGACGGCCCGATGGCGCAGCGATGGACGAGGAGGGGCATTACTGGTCGGCCGGCGTTTCGGCCGGTCGCCTCAACCGGTTCGCGCCGGATGGAAACATCACCGAGACCATCGACCTGCCCGTTCAGGCTCCGACCATGCCCGCCTTCGGCCCAGCCGGAAGTGGGCTGATGTTCGTGACTTCCCATCGCCGCATTGAAGAACCGACAGCAATGGATGGATCGATCGTCGTCCTGAATGTCGGACAAAGGGGCCTGCCGCAACGGCGATTCCAGCTTCAACGCTAGTGAGTTTCGCCTCCCTTCATCACCGCATTGTCGTTTATACCACCCGGAGAAAGCCTCATGCACGATATCAGTCCTGATCTTCGCCACACCTTCTCGCTATGCTCTTCGGCGACGCTGAGCACGCTTCTGGTTAAGCGAGGGTTGCGTAACACCGCGGTTCGGGGCGTTCGGCCGCTCCAGCCGGGCCTTCCGCCTATGGTCGGTCCTGCGTTCACGCTGCGCTACATACCGGCGCGCGAGGATATCGACGCTTATGGCTCCGGCGGCGATCCAGTTAATCTCCAGCGCCAAGCGATTGAGATCGCGCCGGAGGGTCATGTCTTCGTCGTCGATTGCCGCAATGACCCACATGTTGCTGGCATCGGCTCCATCCTGGCGCGGCGGCTGCACGGTCGCGGACTAAAGGGTATTGTTCTCGATGGCGGGGTGCGCGACACCAGTGGCATCGCCAAATTCGATATCCCGGTCTATTGTGCCGGCGCGGCGGTGCCTCCCAATTATGTCGGTCATCATGCCGCTGATATCAACATTCCGATTTCCTGTGGTGGTGTCGCGGTCTATCCCGGCGACATTATTTTTGGCGACAGTGAGGCGGTCATCGTCGTGCCACACCACATGGCCGAGGAGGTTGCTGCCGAGGGTGCGGCCATGGAGCGGCGTGAGCGCTTCCTCATTACCGAGATCGAATCGGGACGCTCCATTGTTGGCATCTATCCGCCCAATACCGAGACGCTGGCGCGCTACGAGGAATGGTCAGAGGCCAATCCATGAGCCCGCATCGCGCCGGGGAAAGAATGACACTTATGCTCTCTCATTCAGACCGACTCTTTCCCGCAGACCCGGAAATCCGGGCGCTCGCACGTGATCTGCACGCGTCTGTGCGCGACGCACCGTTGATCTGCCCGCACGGCCACACCGATCCGCGCTGGTTTGCAGACGACGCTGCCTTTAGTGACGCGACCAGCGTATTCGTGACTTCGGATCCTTACGTTCTGCGCCTTCTCCATGGTCATGGAGTACCCCTGGAACGGCTGGGTGTGGCGCGGCAGGATGATGCATCCATTCCCGCCGCAGATGCGCGCCAGGGCTGGGCCTGCTTCGCCGCGCATTACCACCTCTTCCAGGGTACGCCCTCGCGGCTCTGGCTTGATGCGGTCTTCGCCGAGATCTTTGACCTCGAAGACGAGCTGACGTCCGCCACAGCGGACACCTTCTTCGAGCGGATCGGCGAAGCGCTCGCAAAACCGGAATTTCGTCCGCGCGCGTTGTTCGAGCGCTTCGACATCAGCGTGCTCGCCACCACCGATTCAGCCTGCGATTCGCTGGAGCACCATACTGCCATCAGGCGATCAGGCTGGGCCGGGCGCGTCGTGCCGACATTCCGACCAGATACGGCGCTTGACCCCGAGCATCTTGACTTCCGCACGGAACTCGCCAGCCTCGCGAGTATGACTGGCGAGAACACCACGAGCCTCTCGGGCTATCTACGCGCTCTGCAGGAGCGTCGGAGGGCCTTCGCTGCCCTCGGAGCGACGGCGAGCGATCACGGCCACCCCACCGCTGCAACAGCCGATCTATCCGCTGCGGAGTTCTCCCGCCTGTTTGACCAGGCACTGCATGGCACGCTGCCGCCGAGCGGGGCGGAGCTTTTTCGTGCACAGATGCTCACTGAAATGGCACGCATGAGCCTTGATGACGGATTGGTAATGCAACTCCATGCTGGCGCGCGCCGAGGTTACAATACGGAACTGGTCAAGCGTTATGGCAGCGCGCGCGGCGAAACGGTTCCCCAGCGCGTGGATTTCGTCGGCGGTCTGAAGCCGCTGCTCGACCGCTTTGGCCACGAGCCTAATTTTAGGATCGTTCTATTTACCCTTGATGAAAGCGTCTATGCTCGGGAGCTTGCACCGCTCGCCGGCGTGTTTCCCTCCGTGTGGCTCGGATCACCGTGGTGGTTTCACGATAGCCCAGAGGGCATGCTGCGTTTCCGCCACGAAGCCAGCGAGACCGCCGGCTTTTACAAGTATGCCGGGTTCGTCGACGACACGCGCGCGTTCTTCTCCATCCCAGCCCGGCATGATGTTGCACGCAGGATGGATGCCGCGTTTCTCGCCCATCTGGTCACGCTGCACCGTCTCACAAGAAACGCTGCCTTTGACCTGATGCAGCAGTTCGCTTCGACACTGCCACAGACAGCCTACCGCTTGAATGCCAGGTGACGGCAAGCATATCTCGACTGTGTTGCTGGTCGCTCTCAGTTCTCATACAAGCAAGAATGGATAACCCCAATCAATCGCAATTCCTGTCCGGGTCTGCGCATTCTGCGCCGGATGTGAGGCTCGCCATTGTCCTGATGCTGCTGGCGTTTGCGTGACTGCTTCAGCGTCGCCGGCGCAATGGACGACCGCCGGGATGCATGCATTGCTGCGGCTCTCGCATCGTGAACTTCGTCTCGCTGAGCAGAAGCTTGACGAACGCTGGAAGAAGGTGAGCACAACGGCGTTGGCCCGGGTAGCGGGCTGTTGCGCAACGGCACTGTCTTCAGGTAGGCCTGTCACTGACAAGGTCACGCTGGCCATCCGGCTCTTCAAGGCATCCGGGCCCTTCGGCCGAGATTATGCCGCTCTCACGACCTTGCGGTATGCCGCACATCAGCGGCTGCGCAAAGCTGTCTTTCCCGCTAGGCCCGATCGACCGTTGAGACCGATCCCAAGCTCAGCGCCGTGCACTCCGCATCAGCCAGCGACACAGCCTCCCAATCCTAATGGGACGCTTGACAAGCGGGAGAAAGTCCAGCGCTCAGCGGAATAGAACGTCGATGGCGTCCTACTCGCTTCCTTTGGTCTTCGGCACGTAAGGCCCGTTGCCGTCGAAGGTGTAGGCGGTCTTCACCGTGGTGTAGAACTCCTGCGCGTAGCGGCCCTGCTCGCGCGGACCGTAGCTCGAGCCCTTCCGGCCGCCGAACGGCACGTGATAATCCACGCCTGCGGTGGGCAGGTTCACCATCACCATCCCGGCCTCCGCATTGCGCTTGAAATGCGAGGCATGTTTCAGGCTTGTGGTGCAGATGCCGGAGGACAGGCCGAACGGCGTGTCGTTGGCAAGCTCCAGCGCATCATCGTAATCCTTCGCCAGCGTGACCGTCGCCACCGGCCCAAAAATCTCCTCGCGGGCCACGCGCATCTCGTTGCTCACCTCGGTGAACAGGGCCGGCGCCAGATAGAAGCCGGGCGCTTCGCGCTTCAGCAACTCGCCGCCGGCGACGAGCTTGGCGCCCTCCTCCTGACCGATCTGGATGTACTTCAAGTCCTGGTCGAGCTGGCTCTGGTCGACGACCGGGCCGATATGCGTGCCGGCCTTCAAGGCATCGTCGATGACCAGGCCCTGCATCCGCTCCTGCATGGCCGCCACGAACTTGTCGTGAATGCCCTCGGTGACGATCAGGCGCGAGGAGGCCGTGCAGCGCTGCCCGGTCGAGAAGAAGGCGCTGTTGACGGCGCATTCCACCGCCACCTTCAGGTCGGCATCATCGAGCACCACCATCGGGTTCTTGCCGCCCATTTCGAGCTGGACCTTCTTCATCGGGTCGGCCGTGACGGCAGTCTGGGCGACCTTGCGGCCCGTCGGCACAGAGCCGGTGAAGGAGATGGCGGACACCTTCGGGCTCTTCAGCATCGCCTCGCCGACCACGGAGCCGCGGCCCATGACGAGGTTGAACACGCCCGCCGGCACACCGGCGCGGATGATGATCTCGGACAGTGCGTGGGCCGAGCCCGGCACCAGATCGGCGGGCTTGAACACCACAGTGTTGCCATAGGCGAGCGCCGGAGCGATCTTCCAGGCCGGAATGGCGATCGGGAAGTTCCACGGCGTGATCAGGCCGACGACGCCGACCGGCTCGCGGGTGATCTCCACGTCGATGAAGGGCCGTACGGAGGGCACCTTCTCGCCGGCCATGCGCAGGCATTCGCCGGAGAAGAACAGGAAGATCTGGCCGGCGCGGGTGACCTCGCCGATGCCCTCGGGCAGGGTCTTGCCTTCCTCGCGCGACAGCAGGCGGCCGAGTTCCTCCTTGCGGGCGAGGATCTCGTCGCCCACGGCCTTGAGAATGTCATGGCGCTGCTGGATCGAGGAGCGCGACCAGGCCGGGAAGGCGTCGTAGGCGGCGGCAATGGCGCGCTCGGCTTCCGCGGCGGAGGCGCGGGCATATTCGCCGACAACGTCGTTGGTGTTGGACGGATTGACGTTCGCCGATGCTTCCGTCGCGGTGAGCCACTCGCCCGCAATATAATTCTTCGTCATCCTAGCGACCTCCCCGTCGGCCTAGCGGCCGTTGGCCCTGCGCCAGGCTGCAAAGTCGATGTTGGTTTGCTCGTCGGTGGCCGGATACAAGCCGAGGATGGAACGTCCCTTCAGGACCTCCTCGGCAACGAAGTCCTCGAACGCGGTCATCTCGACTGTCTCATCCGCGATTTCGTCCGCCAGATGCGCGGGGATCACCACGACGCCCTCGGCATCACCGACGATCACATCACCCGGAAACACCGGAGCATCGCCGCAGCCGATCGGCACATTAATGTCGATGGCTTGGTGTAGAGTGAGGTTGGTCGGCGCCGAGGGGCGGTTGTGATAGGCTGGAATGCGGAGATTCTCAATCTCGGGCGTGTCGCGGAAGCCACCATCGGTGACAACGCCGGCGACACCGCGGACCATGAGACGGGAGATCAGGATCGAGCCCGCCGAGGCAGCCCGGGGATCCTTGCGGCTATCCATGACGAGGACTGCTCCCTCAGGGCAAGTCTCAACCGCCTTGCGCTGTGGATGCTCGCGGTCTCGGAAGACGGTGAGCTGGTTCAAGTCTTCGCGGGCCGGCATGTAGCGCAGGGTGAAGGCTTCTCCGACCATCGGCCCGGCATCACGGTTGATGCGGTGGACGTCCTGGATCCACTGGTTGCGCAGACCCCGCTTGTACAGCGCTGTCATGAGAGTCGGTGTTGCAACTCCTTTTAGTTTTTCACGGGTCTGTGCACTGAGAGCCACGGTGGAATCCTCTATGGTGGTGGTTGCAGGGAGCAACGTGCTGGTGGAGCGAGATCGAGCCGTATCCAGAGGCTGGCGGTGCAGCAACCTCGTCGCGGTGTCTCAAGCGAGTCGACGTTCCGTTATCTTGTCGAAAAGGTGGACGTGCGCAGGGTCCGGTTTCACGTGGATGATCTCGCCCGGCCGCAGCTGAAGGCGCTCGCGGAAAACGCAGGTGATTTGCGTCGACCCGAGCTTCGCGACAACCTGCGTCTCGGCGCCCGTGGGCTCGATGACGATGATTTCCGCGGGAGCGCCATCCTGTGCAATTTGAATATGCTCAGGCCGGATGCCGTAAATCACCGGACGGCCGGGCAAGGCTGACGGTTTAGGGCCTAGCGGCAGTTTATGGTCGCCAAACGCAAAGTCCGTGCCCTCGATGTAGCCATCGAGCAAGTTCATGGCCGGCGAGCCGATGAAGCCGGCCACGAACAGGTTGGCCGGGCGGTCGTAGAGCTCGAGCGGCGCTCCGACCTGCTCGATGACGCCATCATGCATCACCACGATCTTGTCGGCCATGGTCATGGCTTCGATCTGATCGTGGGTGACATAGACAGTCGTGGTCTTGAGCCGCTGGTGCAGCGCCTTGATCTCGGCCCGCATCGACACCCGCAGCTTGGCATCGAGGTTGGACAGCGGCTCGTCGAACAGGAAGACCTGCGGATCACGCACGATGGCGCGGCCCATGGCGACGCGCTGGCGCTGGCCGCCGGAGAGCTGGCGCGGATACCGGGCGAGGAGCGGGGTCAGGTTGAGGATCTCAGCCGCCCGCTTGACCTTGGTGGCGATCTCCTCCTTGGCTGTGCCTTTGAGCCTGAGCGAGAAGGCCATATTGTCGGCGACCGTCATGTGCGGGTAGAGCGCGTAGTTCTGGAACACCATGGCGATGTCCCGCTCCTTGGGTGGGACGTTGTTGACCACCCGCGGCCCGATGCGGATCTCGCCGCCGGTGATGTTCTCCAGGCCAGCCACCATCCGCAGCAGGGTCGACTTGCCACAGCCTGACGGCCCGACCAGGATCACAAACTCGCCATCCTGGATGTCGATCGAAACACCGTGGAGAATGGGGACGCTGCCGAAGGCCTTCTTGATGTCTTGGATCGTCACGGAAGCCATAATATGTCCACTTCGCTTCTGGGCCTGGTCAATCGATGTGTCCGGACAAGGAGGGTCTGCGCCACCGTGCCTGGAAGTAGGTATGCTCGTCGAAGGTCCCAGCCTCATAAGCCTGCTGGGTTGGTGAGCCCGGAATGCTCACGTTGCCGCTCGGGGGATGCTTCACGATCTCACCCTCCACAATGTCGACCCCAAGACCCGGCCTGTCTGGCACGATGACATAACCGTCTCGTATGTCGAGCATTGGCGTGACGACTCTCTGCCGCCCCTCCCAGTCGTCTCCGAACCGCTCGAGAATGAGGGTGTTAGGGATCGCTGCGAGCACATGCACAGCGGCATACTCGGCCACTGGACCCAACGAGCCTGAGTGCGGTGCAAGGAACGCGAAGAAGGTTTCAGCGAGATGCGCCATGCGCATCATCTGGCCGATCCCGCCAGACCGTCCCGTGTCAGGTTGGATAACGTCAACGAGCCCATCAACCAGAAGGTTTCGGACGCCCCAGAGGCCCCCATGGCGCTCTCCCGCCGCGAGAGGAAGCTGAACAGCGTCTCTGATACGGCGGAACCCGCGAAGATCTTCCGGAGCGACTGGGTCTTCAAGGAACAGCAGCTTGAACTGCTCGAGTTCTCTTCCGGTTGCAACGGCGTCGGCGGCAGCCAACCAAGGTGGGCCATGGAGATCAACGATCAGGTCGACGCTCTGGCCGACCGCATCGCGCAAGGCTCCGACCTTATCGACGATGCCAGACACGCCCGTCGTTTTAATGGCGGTGTAACCCCGCTGAACGAGGTCGCGGGCGTACTCCGGACGGCTCGCATGAGCATAGGCTCGGATGCGGTCTCGCACTTTCCCGCCAAGGAGATTCCAGACCGGTGTTTCGAGAGCCTTGCCCTTGATATCCCACAAGGCCATCTCGATCCCGGCCATGGCCCCATAGCCGACCGTGCCGGTCATGCCATGTCCCATCATTGCGACCTTCATCCGGTTCCAAAGGCGTTGGATATGGGTCGGATCCTGACCGAGGAGCAGCGGCGTGAGGTCTTTGATGGCTGTCTCGACGACGCGCGGCCATCCGCTGCATTCGCCGACCCCTGTGATGCCCTCGTCAGTCACGACCTTGACGAAGAGCCATTGCCGGCTCTGTGCCGTGCTCATGCCGCCTTTGCCTGCGGCTGCCCAGCCGCTCTCGAGCGGTGGCCCTGCCTGCATCAAGAATGTCTGAATTTCCCGAATTTTCAAACGAATGCTCCCTTGGCCGCTGTGGCAGCTTGCGGCGGCACGGCACTTCCAACCTGGTCTCGGTGAAGGGGTGCGGCCCCCGTGGGCACGGTGTCACCCCTTGACCGCTCCTCCCGTCAGCGCTTGCACGATGAAGCGCTGCAGCACGACCAGAACGAGAACCGCTGGCAGCAAAGCCAGGATGGACGCGGCGGCGAGATAGGGAATGGTGACCTCGCCTTCACTCTGGCCGGGTGCGAAGTTCAGAATTCCGATGGAAATCGGCAGGATTTCGGGCTTGCTCAGGAGCAGATATGGCACGATGAACTGTGACCAGGCTGCGATGGCATTGAAGATGACGGCAGCCGCGAGACCCGGCTTTGCGAGCGGCAGCAGAATCCGCGTGAGAATCTGGAAGCGGTTCGCGCCATCAAGCGTTGCCGCCTCATCGATCGATTGTGGGATCGAGTCAAAGAACCCCTTGAGCAGCCAGATTGTGAACGGGATCTCGACCGTGATATAAACGAGGATGACGCCGAGATGACTGTCCAGAAGGTTCAAGCTTTCAAAGTAGCGGTAGAGCGGGATGGCCACAACCAGGGTTGAGATCATCTGGTAGACCAGCAGCAGCAGCAACAGCGGCTTGTGCATGCGAAATTGGAACCGCGAGAAGGCATAAGCCGCGGGGGCCGAGATGACGATGGCACCGATAACCGAGAAGAACGTCATCTGCGCCGAGTTCCATAGCATTCGCCCGACAAGGGTCTCCTGAAGCACGTACCGGTAGGTGGCGAAGTTAAGGCTCTCGGGGAGGAGCGCTGGCGGCCATGCAAACACCTCGTCAGCCGTCTTCATCGACAGCGACACAACCGAGAAGAGCGGGAAGAGGAAGATCCCCGCCGCGAGGATGAACACGGCATACAAGGCAAAGGTGGACAGGCGAATAGCTTGCATCGGTTGCGCTCCTGACAGTCTCATACCTACTCGGTCACGCGGTCGGCACGCATGAGCTTGAGATAGACGAGGGTCATTGCGAGATTTACCATCAGAAGCAGGACCGCGATCGCTGCGCCGCGGCCCAGGTTCATGAACTTGAAGATCTGCTGATAGGCGGTAAGGCCGACAACCTCTGAGGCTCGGGCGGGACCGCCACCGGTCAGCGCGAGGATGAGATCGAATGTATTCACGCTGTTGATCGTGGTGAGGACGAGAGCAATAAAGATGATCGGTTTCAGCATTGGGAGTGTCACGAACCGGAACTGGGCGATGGCTCCGGCCCCATCCACGACTGCTGCTTCATAGAGCTCTGCAGGGATCTTCTGCATTCCTGCGTAGAGGATGATCATGGTGAAAGCGACGCCGCGCCACACATTCGCAAGGATCGTCGTAGCAAGAACCAAGTCGACATCGCTGAGGAAGCCGATTGACTGTCCGCTCAGGGTCTCGATCCAGTAGTTCAAAACGCCATAACTTGAGCTGGAGAGCAGGATCTTCCACAGCACGCCGACGATCACGCCGGGGACAACCCAGGCCGCCAGGATCGCGGTGCGGACTGCGACAGTTCCTGCGAGGTGCCTTTTTACGCCAGCATTGATCGCCAGCGCCAGGGCCATGCCGACGGCGAGTTGCAGGGTGACGCTGCCCGCTGCAAACAGAGCCGTCGTTTTCAGGCTTCGCAGCGTGTTGGGATCGTCAAAGAGTCGTCGATAGGAGTTGAAGGTATAGACATAGTCCGGCTCGATCAGGCTAGCGTTCGTAAAGCTGAGCCGGATCACGTCCAACAGCGGATAGGTGTAGAAGAGGACCAGGAAGGCGAACGCGGGAGCGAGCCAGATAAAGGGACTGTCCTGCAGGTTTCCTGGGCTCCTCAGCATGCGAATGGCGCGTCTCTTGACCGCAGATTGCGTCGCTCCGGGGTGGGCCGCGAGCAAAGCGGCGGCGGAAACCGCCGCCTCCTTCTGGTGCCTGGGCGTCATCTCATCTGCCCCTGAACAGTGGCCCACGCCTCGTCGACGGCTTTCTCCGGAGTTGCGCTTCCGATCACCACTTGCTGAAAAGCATTCGTCAGTGCGGCATCCACACTGGCGACATAGCGGTTGTTCGGCAGAGCCGTTGCGGAAGCCACAGCTTGGGCAAACGAATTCGCGAGCCGATCATTCACAAAGGCTGTGTGCTCCTCCATCACGGAAAGTCGCGTCGGTGTGTAGCCGCCAGCCTTGCCCCATCGCGCCATGCCGTCGCGACCGACATAGACCTCCATCAGGAGGTCTGCCACGAGGGCCTGCTTGGCCTTGTCCTTGGTGAACATAGCCCAAGACCACCCCCCCTGGTATTGGACGCGGGGCGCGCCTGCGAATTGCGGCATGGGCGCGAAAGCCCAATTTTCCGCTTTTCCCGTACCGATGATTCCCGACGAGAAGAAGCTTCCACCGAGAATGAATGGCATCTCATCGGCGGCAACGCGGGAGGTGACGTCTCCCGTACCCGATGCACTCGTAATCTGGGCGGGCGCGGTACCGGACTTGACCACGTCTTTCCAGTAGCTCAGGACCTTTACTAAAGCCTCTTTGTTCTTTGGTTCCCCAAAGACCGGCTGCCCGTTGTTGAAGATTTCGCCGCCCGCTGCGGTCACATGCGGCAGCAGATGATTCTGCAGGATCTCTGTCCCGCCGAGAGCAAAGAGCCCATATCGGAACTGCTTTTCGTCCTTGAGCCGTTTGGCCTCCGTCCTAAGTTCCTCCAGCGTGGTCGGGGCGGCGGAAACGAGATCGCGGCGATACCAAAGACCGCTTGTGTAAGACGTAAATTGCAGAAACTTAACCTCGCCCGACTTCGGATCCTTCATCCCTTGCAGCACACCAGGGAAGAAGTCCGCGATCTCCTTCTGTGTGAGATAGGGGTCGAAGGATTGAGCGAGGCTATAGAACACTGGATAAGCGATTTGCTCGATCATCACGGCATCGGGCGCGCGACCAGCCGTCGCGTCCTGCACGAGCTTCGTTCTGCCGACCGCATCGTCCCCCTGCTGGACGACAACCTGGATCTTTACGTCGGGATTGCGGCGGACCCACCCTTCGAAGGCTTCGACGAGCACATCACGCCGGGCCGCCATGTTAGTCTGATGTGAGTAAGCGAAGCGCGGCGAGATCGAGATCGAGACTGGGGCGTCGGGCCGGCCGATGAGCTGCGGGGTGACAAGAGCATTCTGCGCACTTGCGGGTCCGTAACTGGCGCAAGCGGCGATGCCGGCCAGGAGCAACAATCTC
This sequence comes from Microvirga ossetica, assembly GCF_002741015.1. NCBI lineage: Bacteria > Pseudomonadati > Pseudomonadota > Alphaproteobacteria > Hyphomicrobiales > Methylobacteriaceae > Microvirga > Microvirga ossetica. Next base: position 185,085 of record NZ_CP016619.1, read on the forward strand.
CCGGAGCGGTGCCATGAAGCACGGCCCGGTGGCATGCCTGTAAAAGCGGATCTCAGCGATTTCATCCTGGCACTCCCTTTTGACATATAGTTACAGCGTTTCTTAAACTCTGCGCATTTTATGGATTATGGATTATATAAAATCAAGCAAGATGTTCGTATCTGGACAGTTGGTTACAGAGTTTCAGGGCTTCCCTCGTCTGGAATGTGCCTGCACGGGGTTACATCAAGGAGGGCATGGATTGTGGGGGCAGCTTCCTAAGGGGTTGGCTGCACAAGGTCTCCAGCCGCGCTAGGCTAGATTCCGTCCACAAACGCACATATTTTGGGGCGTTTGCAGGCACTTACGCTCGTCGAGATGCGATTGTAGGGGCATTGACAGCGAGGACCGCGCCGTTTTTGGCGAAACCGGCATCACGGGCGCGATGAAGCGCACGCCGCGAGACCGACCTTGGACCGGTGCCGGGGATTCCAAACGGCGGACCGGCGTCAGCTTGAGTTGAGGCGTGTGAAGAGGATGAGGTTGTAGGCCACGACCGAGGGCCAGACATAAGCCTTGAAATGATCGAGGCCGCGCCAGGTGCACCGCGCTAAGCCATAAGCGCACTTCAGGCATGAGATACCGGCTTCGATGCCGGCACGGAAGTTGCGCAGCTTGCGATAAACCCATTTGCTTCTGACCATGTCCTCGATCCGGAGGCCGGCTTTCTTGTGGAAGGCCATGTCGCAGACGCCCCACGCCTTCGCTGCGGCCAGGTTGTCGCGCGTGGCGAAGCCGCCCTCGGCCGCCGCCTGCCGCGGCGCTTGGCCATAGAAGGCGACGTGGCGCGCCAGCATCGGCAGCAAGCGGTCGCTGTCGGCCGGGTTGCCGGCTTCGATCACCAGATCGAGGATCATGCCACTCCTGCCGGTGGGGAGGTTGAGTTTGTGACCATACTCAGTGTCGCGGCTGCCTTTGACGATGATATCGGCATGTGCTTCGAAGAGACTGACTAACTTCTCGCCGGCCGCCACCGGCTCGCCGGCCAACACCCGCCGCTCGCTCTGTCTGATGATGCGTTCGACCAGCGGCCGATCGTGACGAACCTGGACCTGCCACACGGCGATGGGCGGCGTGCTCGCCACGGCCAATCGCTCGCTCGCCTGCGTCAGATAGGCCAAGGTCGTGCGCGTGATTGCGATCAGCTCGCGATAGAGTTGGACCCGATTGGGTCGACCGCGCGTGAACTGGATCTTGCGGGCGCGCTTCTTGGCGGCGCGGCCATGATCGCGCCATGAACCGGCGCCGCCGATCAAGGCGTCAGCGCGCTTCAGAAGGCGCACCATGATCCGCACGGCATCCCACAGCAGGCTGCTGTCGCTCGGCTCGTGCATGAGGGCCGAGGTCACCGTGCTGTCCAGCCGCACGACCGCGCCGTCTTCGAGCTTGGCCTGCCGCGCGCCCGACAGCAGGGCCCGATTGATCTGCTCCCAGGTCTCGGGCCGGATCGCGCTGATCGTCTTCTGCAGCACCGACTTCTGCGGGCTCCACGACCACGGCAGGCGGGCAAAGGCGCGTAACGAAGCGGAGTCCTCAAGGTGGAATGCCAACTCCTGATAGCTCAGCTGCCGGTACTGCTTGAGGATCGCACAGCGCAGCACCGCTTCAGCGGGCAGACCTTGCCGTCCGGTCGCTTTGATGCCGCCCCGACACAGGTCTCGCGCGACCACGCTAAGCAGATCGCAATGCTCATCCAGCCATTGCGACATCGCCTTCAACTCGCAGCCGATCTCGTGCGTGGCGAAAAGATCGAATATGCTGGCTTGGACGGTGCGTTCTTGGCGCATTGTCGGCTCCGGCGGTGGCAGGGCTTTGGACTCAGTGGCATGATCCAAGATACCTGAAACCGCCGGGCCTTGCTTGTACAAACCCGCGATTCATCCAATCAAATCAACAGTTTGGCGTTTGTGGGCGGAAACTAGGCTAGAGCGTCGGACTGGAAGTTAGACCCTTAGGCTTCTGCGCGGGCCGGAGCGATTATGTGCGTCAAGTTCTGCAAAGCGCGTCGGCTGGACAGGCTGGTGTCGCAACCCGAACTCTAACCGAAGACTGGCGATGACCACCTCACAAGCGGCTCGCTCCTACACCACGTCCTTGGACGCTACCTGACAAACCTGCTACGAGAAAACTTCGTTCCGCGCGAGGTCGGCACTTATCTGGCAGTTCCCTCACGAGGTAGGATTAGGATTAATCCGGGCGAAGTTTTCTCCATTGTAAGGGGGTGCAATCGAAATACCTTCGAAAAAGCCTATTGAAACTCGAAAGCGAATCGAACCCCACGCTAAGACTGACTTCCAGCACCGAACGTCCCGGCGACCTCAAGAGCGCGGCTGCCATCTGCATTCTCATCGAGATGATGTACTCCTGGGGGGATTGCCCGATCGCGTCTTTCCAAACACGCCGGAAGTTAGACTCGCTCATGCAGCAAGTGTCTGCAAGCTTTCCGACTGTCCACCTATCACCGTAGTCTTTAGCCAATGCCTCCAACGCGGGCGCGATCCGATTAAGAGGCTTAGGCGCTCGCGGCTCCGCAGCGGTTCTTGCTGACCGGTTGACCGCGATCATGGCGTCCCAAATGAGCGACCGCACGGCACTTTTCCAGTGTTCCCTCTTCGAACCGCACTCCTGGATGACCCGCTTGATTGTCGTTTGCAAAAACTCGTTGTCTTGAGGTGTAAATATATTGTGGAACTCCCTCCCCGAGTAACGCCATGGGTCACAAATCGCGGTCGCGACCCCTGGCAGCAGCCGAAGTGGATCGAACATAAGCCATGTCCACTGGCTGTTTGTCCCCTCGGCGCTGCGCGAGAAATGGGGCTCGCCTTCTGCGATGAACGTTATGTCACCCGCGTGGTAGGTCATGACTTTCTCACCGACGATCATCACGCCGGAACCATGCTGACAAAAGCCGATTTCGCTGCAGTTGTGAAAATGAAGCGATCTTATTGGCTCATCGGACTTGATGAAATCAGCCACGATCAGCATCGGGAAGTCCTCATCGAGGATATGCTCGAAGAAATCCAGCCCGAATAATTCTGATCGATTTTGCATAGTTTTTACCCAAAATTCGCTGGAAACAAACAATATCGATCGGCTACGTTCAACGCAAGGCGGATAGTACCGCTATCTCCCAGCACCATGGCGGGGGAACCCGGAGACGAGGAGGTCTCGTGCCGGCGGAGGTAAACAACGGGAGGACTTGAATGAGCAAACTGGATTTCACCAGGCGTGCCGTTTTGCAGGGCACCGTCGGAATGAGCATCGCGGCGCTCCTTGCACGCACCGTCAGCGCGCAAGACGCAAAAGCCTTAAGCTTCTGGTATGAAGGGGCGACGCCGGAACAACAGGCCGCTCTTATCTCCATTCTTGCGAAGAAATTCGAGGAGGCAAATCCGGGCACAGCTCTGAACATTGAATTCAGGGGCGCAGGTCTTGCCGACCAACTACTTGTTTCTCTCGCAGCCAACAGCGGTCCTGACTTGGTTCTGACAAACGGTCCGGCTTGGACCGGTCGTTTCGTCGGAGGCAAGCGCCTTGCGCCACTTGACAAATACGCGGCGAAGTTCGGCTGGGAGGCCAAGATCGATCCCTTCGCCCTTTCTCTCGGAAAAGTGGATGGCAAACTCTATGCCTTGCCCAAGACCCAGGAAGTCCAAGTCCTATACTTCAACAAGACCCTTTTTGACAAAAACGGTTACGTGCCTCCTAAAACAAATGCGGAATTCACGAAAATCGCGGATGACATGCTGTCGAAGAAGATCATCCCCATTGCTTCAGGAAACTCCGGCGCACGCTACACTAACCGCCATTATGTCAGCGTCATCTGGAACTGCTATTCTGGCCCCGAAGCCGTCTACGAGGCGCTGATCGGAAAGCGACGTTGGACCGATGACGTCTTTGTAGACGGTATCTCGATGCTGAAGGCATGGTGGGACAAGGGTTATTTCGGCGGGCCACGATACTTTTCCTTAGACAGCCAACAGGCCTTCACATTTATGGCTGCAGGTGCGTACGGCATGGCGATGCAGGGCACCTGGGCGTTCGCTTGGGTTCCGGAATCATTCGCGAAAACCGGAGCGGAACTCGGCTATACGCCACTGCCTCAATTTAGTGAAAACGCGCCCTACCCGGTTTTCCCCTACGGAATCGGTTCTCATATCGCAATCAACAATACTTCAAAAAACAAAGACGCTGCGGCGGGCGTAATGGATCTTATGGTGGATCCGAGCTTTGTCTCAACCATCTCGAACGGCTGGCAAGGCGAATGGGACATTCCCTTGTTGAAGACGGGTCCTGAACCGACGGATCCAATTGCCAAGCTGGCGCACGATATTCGGACGGCAACCGCCAAAGCTCTCGCTGAAGGTACATACGGTTACACGCCCTGGTCGTTCTGGCCCCCCAAGACGGATGACTACATGAAGGGCGGCATAGAAGAGGTGTGGTTAGGATCCATCACGCCACGACAGTTCTGTGAGAACGTCGACAAGGTCTTTCAGGAAGAGTTGGCGGCTCGTGTGGTCACCTTCCCGCCAGCCCGTAGCTGAGGCGACGGAAGATGGCATCTGAAACAACCCAAGCGGCCATGGTGGACGCGGCAAGGTTTCATCGCATCGCAGAGGTTCGCGTTGTCACGCCGCGCGAGCCTCTTGATCGGGCCGCTTTCATTCGAATGCTATTTGTGGCCCCCGCTCTGCTGATCAGTCTCTCGGTCGTGCTGGTGCCCCTGATAGTGACGGTAACGTTGTCCTTTACCAACTGGGACGGTTTCGAGTCACCGCAATTTATCGGCTTTGCGAACTTCGCCCGACTCTTTTCAGAAGCCAAGTTCTGGGCCGCACTTCGAAACAACCTCCTCTACACGTCGCTGTACGTTACGCTTCCAATGATACTCGGCCTCCTGATCGCGATGCTTCTGCTGATGGTGAGGGTCGGACGAACGCTTTTTCAAGTCGTCTTCTTTCTCCCGTCAACGATTGCAACGGTCGTTCTCGCCCAAATCTGGAAAGGTATGGTGTACTCGCCGACGACCGGGATGTTCGGCTACCTGCAGAGGATTGGAGTTCCGGTCAGCAATCCACTCGCCGCCCCGGAAACGGCGCTCATGGGTGTCCTGTTCGTCGACATGTGGCATTGGTGGGGATACCTGACCGTTATCTATCTCGGTGCCCTTCGCCAAGTCGACAAATCTTTGGTGGAGGCCGCATTCATCGACGGAGCAACTCGGTTTCAGGTCTTCACCAAGGTCTTGTTGCCCTCCATCCGGACGACGGTCCTTTTCATGATGCTGATGACGATAATCTGGTCGTTCCGGGTTTTTGATTGGATCTACATCATGACGGAAGGCGGTCCGGGATTTGCCAGCGAGGTGCTCGGGACCTTGGCTTACAAAACAGCTTTCCAGCAGTTCGCAGTTGGCTATGCCTCCAGCTATTCGGTGATGATGAGTTTGGTGGGGCTTGGCGCGATCATAGTCTACTTGCGCATTCAAGTCAGGACGGAGAGGCGCTAAGATGGAATTCCAGAGCCAGAGCCGTGCGAAGATCCTGGTTTACGTAATCCTTGGTTTCGCGGCCTTCTTCATCCTTTACCCCCTCGTTTTGATGCTGCTCAACAGCCTCAAGACGAACTTTGAGATATTCCTTAACCCAATCGGTCTGCCAGAAAATCCGAACTGGGGCGTTTTTGCGAAGGTATGGGCCGCGGCCAATCTGGGCAGAGCAATCTTCAATTCGCTGTTGATCTCGTTGGGCACGGTCCTTTCAGTCTGTACCGTTACCTCAATGGCCGCTTGGGTGGTCGCTCGACGCAGCGTTCCGGGGTGGTTCTTGATCAGCCTGTATTTTCTGGTGACAACGACAATCCCCATACAGATGTACATTTTCCCCTTGTACTTCGTTATGGGTTGGCTGGGGCTGATCAACCAACCGCTTGCCGTCATCTACATTTACACTGCTATCTTCACACCCTTTGCTCTGTTTCTCCTGCGGACTTACATCGTTGAAATCCCGGTGGAGCTGGAAGAAGCGGCCCGTATTGATGGTGCATCGGAGTCGCAGATCTTCTTTCGTGTCATTCTTCCGCTGATCAAGCCGGGTTTGATCACCGTAGCATTAATCACCGGGTTGAGCGCCTGGAACGAATTCCTCATTGCCGTGACATTTCTGCAGACAGGTGAAGCCGCTACGGCAACAGCAAGGTTCTACCAGCTGATAGGGCGGTTCTCGAGCAACTGGCCTGAACAGATGGCGATTGCAGCAATAATCGCAGTCCCGGTCGTTGTATTCTTCGTCATCCTCCAGCGTCGCTTTATCGAGGGCGTGTCGAGCGGAGCAGTCAAAGGCTAGCCATACGTCTCAGCCCGTCAGCACAATCTAAGGGGATAAACATGGCGTCAGTACAAGCCGTCAATGCTCGGAAATCGTTCGGCGCACTTGAAGTGTTGCGCGGTGTCAACATCGAAGTCGACGACGGAACCTTCACCGCCTTGGTCGGGCCGTCCGGATGCGGGAAGTCTACCTTGTTAAGAATGATCGCGGGTCTGGAGACGATCACAGGCGGCGAAATCATGATCGGGAACGACGTGGTCAACCGGAAAGCCCCGAAAGAACGAGACATCGCGATGGTGTTTCAAAACTACGCGCTCTATCCGCATCTCAACGTTTCAGAGAACATGAGTTTCTCGCTCAGCCTCAAAGGCGCTTCCAAGGCGGTTATCAGGCAGAAGGTCGATCAAGCCGCGCAGATCCTAGGCCTCCAGCCGTATCTCGATCGCTATCCCCGTCAGCTTTCTGGCGGCCAGAGACAGCGTGTCGCCATGGGCAGGGCAATTGTGCGCGACCCTCAAGTCTTCCTGTTCGACGAGCCTCTTTCCAATCTCGATGCGAAGCTGCGTGTCGCAATGCGGGCGGAGATAAAGACCCTACATCAAACACTGAAAACCACCACTCTCTACGTGACACACGATCAAATTGAGGCCATGACGATGGCTGATCGGATCGTAGTCATGAAGGATGGACTGGTCTCCCAGGTCGGAAAGCCGCTTGATCTTTATGATACTCCCGCAAATGCCTTTGTCGCGAGTTTTATCGGCTCTCCGGCGATGAATCTTCTGAAAGGCACCATAGTGGAGAATGCATCCGGCCTGGCGTTCGTCGGACCCGGCGGCTGCGCCTTTCCAATAGATCCCAGGTTTGCCTGCAGGCCCGGCGAGCAGGTCATCTATGGCGTGAGGCCAGAGCATATGTCCCTGGGCGGAGACATCAGGGCCCGTGTTCTCATTGTCGAGCCGACCGGCTCCGAGACCACCCTGCTCCTTGAGGTCGGGGGTGCAAGTGTCACCTTGGTCGTTAGAGACCGGGTGAGCGTTGGCCGCGGGGATATGGTCGCGCTCTCTATATCGGACGACCGAACACATCTCTTTGATGCAAGCACCGAGCTTCGTCTGAAGCTCAAGTAAGCATCCAACTTGCAAAGGCGGAAACATGGACGTGGATCATTCTAGTGACGTAGTGGGTTTTGTCGGTCTGGGACCGATGGGTCATGGCATGGCCAAGAACCTTGTCCAAAAGGGCGTTCCAGTCCTCATCAAGGGGCATAGAAACCGTCAGCCCGTGGATAGCCTTGCCTCGTTAGGCGCAATCGAGGTTGAATCCTTGCGTGACCTCGCGGAACGAGCCGACGTGATTTTCCTGTGCTTGCCATCGTCTGTCGAGGTCGAAGAGACCATGCTTGGGCAGGGTGGCCTTTCCGAGCATATGCGTAAGGGGCAGCTCGTTGTCGACACGAGCACCTCCAACCCGAAGTCGACACAGTACCTCGCCAAGCTTTTGGAAAGACGTGGAATCGCCTTCATCGATGCGCCTTTGACACGCAGTTCCAAAGAAGCCGAAGCCGGGACGCTGAACGTGATTTTGGGCGGCGATGAGAAGTCGATCGCGCGGGCTCGTCCCTTAGTCGACCGTTTCGCCGAGAATGTGTTTCTAAGCGGCCCAGTCGGCTCAGCCCACCGGCTGAAACTTATCAACAATTTTCTGTCAATTGGTTGCGCTTTGGTGGTCAGCGAGGCGATCGCAGCGGCGCGAGCGACCGGGATCGACACCGAACTGCTTCATCGCCTTGCAAGCCAGGGCGGCGCGAACAGCGGCGCGCTCCAGCAGATCATGCCTTGGGTGAACGAAGGACAAATGAACTTCAAGTTCGCGATCCGAAACGCCCAAAAGGACCTCGACTACTTCGAAGACATGACCGGAGCACCCCGCCCGATCCAAGGGGCGCTGAAAAATACCTTGGCCTCGTTTGTCGCCCAGGGCCACGGCGAACTCTTTATGCCGCAGATAGTCGACCTACTTGGCGATCCGCCTTCGGTTTAGTCCCGACACCTCCCTTTATACCAACAGCAGACAATACGATAGGACAGCAGATGTTAACGAAAGTCGAGCTGCACAAGGAGCAGCTAGTTGAGCGCGCAACAGCGGCCATGGCTTATGGTCGTCTCGGCGACTCCATGGGGACGCCAACGGAAAACCTCGAGCCGGATGAGATCACCGCAAAGTTCGGTTGGGTGACCACTTACGAAGGCGATGGCACCGACGACACGATCATGGCGCTTATGATCGCCAAGGCGCTCATCCGAACCGATGGGTTCGCGACGTCAGATGACTGGGCAAAGGAATGCCTGGACCATCGTGAGCTCATATTCGGCGACAAGATCGAAAAGTTCTTTGCGTCAGTCATTCACGCATTGACAAAGGTCGAACGCGGCTCCCTTCCACGGCGGGTGGCTATTGGCAACATGCCGAGTTCCAGCTCTGCGATGGCGATCGTACCCGTGGGGATCGTCAATGCCGGTAACCCGCAGATGGCGGCTCAGCAAGCATCAGAAATCGCCTCTTTCTTGCATGTTGATGAAGTGGCGTTTTGTCAGGACGGGGCTGCGGCTATGGCGAGTGCGATAGCTGCCGCGCTTGGTGGTGCTTCGACGATTGAGGAGGTTGTCGAAACGTCCACGGTTTATCTGAAGCCATGGAGCGGTAGTGAAATGATCAGGTTGATCAAGGATGCTTGTGCGCTTGCGCAGGCGGCATCCAGTTTCGAGGATTTTCGTTCACGATATCATGCCTCGTTCCGGCAGCAGATTTCCTGCGACTCGCGTGAGACCGTACCCGCCGCCCTGGCGCTTTCTCTTTTTGCAGAGGGCGATCCCGAGCAAGCCATTATCTTTGGCGCAAATTTCGGACGCGATACCGACACCATCGCATGCATGGCAGGATACATCTGCGGGGCCTGGCGCGGGCTGACGCCGCCCGATTTATCCAAAATTGCTATCAATGATCACGTCATCGAGGAAAGCCGGAAGCTTGCGCACGCCCTTGTCGACGTAGGCCAGCGAAAAGCGCGCCTGGAAGTTAGTAACTGGGCGTCGCTCGCCCAGGCATGACGCGATATCAAGGACGCTGACGAATGAAGATTAGATCAATCAAATCGTTCCCCGTGAGGGGACCGATGTCCGATCTGTGTTTCGCCAAAGTCGAGACGGAAGACGGCGTGTGGGGCTGGGGAGAGGGATCCCTTCCCGGCAAGGCGGAGTCGGTAGCGGCAGCTATACGTGAACTCGGCACCTTGGTGCACGGAATGGATGCTTTGGAGATCGCCCGCGTGTGGCAGAGGATGGTGCGCCACTCCTACTGGAAAGCGGGGCCGATCTTGTCATCCGCTGTCTCGGCAATCGATATGGCCTTGTGGGACATCAAGGGAAAGTTCTACGGCGCGCCTGTTCACAACCTACTCGGGGGATCGGTGCGCGACCGCGTCTGGCTCTATGCAAATATCGGGTTGTGCGACGACCCGTACGAACTCCGAGATCGTACCAGAGCTGCGATGTCTATGGGATACAACGCGGTAAAATTTTACCCATTGCCTGCTGTTAATTCGTTGGAAGGCCCTTCAGCCTATCGAGCTGTCGCAGCCTGCTGTGAAGCGGTCCGTGACGAATTGGGGGAAGACGGCGTATTCTGCCTTGATTTCCATGGACGGTGCTCACCATCTGTAGCCGTCCAGATGGAAGCAGCGGTTCGTCACACCGCACCATTGTGGATCGAAGAGCCAACCGCGCCGGAGGATGTCGGCGCGTTGCAAAGGGTACAGGAAAAGTTTCAGATCGCGGTCGCCACCGGTGAGCGCTACAACAGCCGATGGCAGTTCCGCGAGATCTTCGAGCGGCGACTTGCTGATGTCGTCCAACCCGATGCCTCCAATTGCTACGGCATTTCGGAGATGCATCGTATCGCAGCAATGGCCGAAACCTATGGAGTAGCTTACGCGCCTCACAATCCGAATGGTCCGGTCCAGGCTCAAGCAAGTTTGCATCTTGCAGCTGCAGCACAGAATTTCGTGATCCTCGAACATCGTCATGACGTGAACGACGCGTTCACCGCCTTCGCGTCAGTATCGCTGAAAAATAGGGGTGACGGATGGGCAGAGATTCCGTCGTCGCCGGGTCTCGGGATAGAATTGGAAGAAGATGCACTGTCGAGAATGCCATCTGCTACTGGCGATTGGATCGCTGAGAGTTATCGTAGGGACGGATCTTTGGGCGACTGGTGAGCGACGAAAGCGGCGAACTCTGGCAACTCCGAAGACTACGCATCTACCCTTGCGGCCCGTCCTACCCTCCCGCGGGGCGGCCCCCAACCCAAGGTCGAAAAACCCGGAGCGGTTTGTCATTCGAGCTCCAACTTCTCGCATCATGCGCATTCTGAGGGGATGTCACGTTAACCTGGGAAGGCGGCAATATGCCCGCCCTCGTTGATTTCAGGCGAGAACGCCTGCCGCAGCTTTCCATGCTGTCATGGCCTGGAGGCGACAAAGGTGGGTGACGAGGGCAGACCGGCGCGAACGGGGTGGAACGAACAGATTTCTGACGGCTGAAAAGACTGACGTGAACCGCTGCAGGCCTCCCGCAGACCGGAAGCCCTGCAACATCCGCTCCCGCTTTCTCAGTGGGAGATGCGAGTTCTCAGCCCTATTGGTTAGACCCTTGTGGGACCGGTGCTCAACGCCTGGCATGACCTGCCTCCTAGCGGCACCATAGGAAGCCAGCTTATCGGTGATGATGCGGTTGGGGGCCATGCCTTGCTTCTTCATCAGTCGGGTCAGCAGGTGCTTGGCTGCCTTGGTGTTGCGGCGGCACTGGACAATTTCATCGAGCACGTACCCGTCCTGATCGACAGCCCGCCACAGCCAGTGCTTCTTACCAGCGATGCTGATGACCACCTCGTCCAGATGCCAAATATCATTCGGGCGCGGCGGCTTGCGACGGAGGTGCCGGGCATAAGCGGATCCGAACTTTTTGCCCCACCGACGGATCGTCTCGTAGGATACCACGATACCGCGTTCGAGCAGCATCTCCTCGACCAAGCGCAGGCTCAGAGGAGAGCTATGACGGAATGTGGGTGATGACGGTTTGAGAACGGCGACGTATCGAGGCGGGTGTCCAGCCTGCCAGAACCTCTTCGAGAGAGCGATACGTCATGACCGAGACTACCAACCTTGTCCGCCTTCGTCAGCCCGATACGATTGACGATCCCCTGACGGATATTCTGCAGACCGGCGCCCGCAAGCTGCTGGCCCAGGCCATCGAGATCGAAGCCGAAGCCTTTCTCGCCAGCATGCGCGATCTGAAGTTGCCGGACGGCCGCGAGCGCCTGGTCCGGCACGGCCATGGCCCCGAGCGCACGATCCAGACCGGCATCGGCCCGGTGGAAGTCAGCCGGGTTAAGATCCGCGATCGCGGCGCTGCGGGAGAGGACCGCATCCGCTTTACCTCGGCGATCCTGCCGAAATGGGCCCGTCGGACGAAGAGCCTGGATGCCTTGCTGCCGATCCTCTATCTGCGTGGGCTCTCCACCGGCGACTTCCAGGAGGCGCTTTCAGCCTTGCTCGGCAAGGACGCGCCCAACCTCTCGCCCTCGGTGATTACCCGGCTCACGGGCGAATGGCAGGCCGAGTACGAGCGTTGGCAGACCAGGGACCTGTCGGCCCGCCGCTACGTCTATGTTTGGGCCGATGGCGTCTACTTGCAGGCCCGGATGGAAGATCAGGCGGAGTGCATCCTGGTGCTGATCGGCGCCACGCCGGAAGGCAGGAAGGAGCTGGTCGGCTTCCAGGCCGGCGTGCGCGAGAGCGCCCAGAGCTGGCGTGAGGTTCTGGTCGAGATCAAGCGGCGGGGCCTGTCCATTGCGCCCCGGATTGCCGTCGGGGATGGGGCGCTCGGCTTCTGGAAGGCACTCGACGAGCTCTTTCCGGGCACGCACCATCAGAGGTGCTGGTTGCACAAGACGGCCAATGTCCTCAACAAGGTGCCGAAATCGGTGCAGCCCGGCATGAAGGCGGCCCTGCGGGAGATCTATCTCGCGCCGACACGAGCCCAGGCCGAGGTGGCTGTCGATTTGTTTGCCGAGGCCTATCAGGCGCGCTATCCCAAGGCGGTAGAGTGCGTGCGCAAGGATCAGCGAGCGCTGCTGGCCTTCTTCGACTGGCCGGCCGAACACTGGATCCACCTGCGGACCACGAACCCAATTGAGAGTGTGTTCGCCACGGTCCGGCATCGGACCGTGCGCACCAAGGGCGCGTTGTCGCCGACAACGGCCCGGCTGATGGTGTTCAAGCTCATCATGGCGGCTTCGAAAAGCTGGCGGCGACTGATGGGCGAAAACCAGTTGCCGAAGGTGATTGCCGGTGTCAGGTTTAAGGACGGCGCCGAGATCCTTCCGACGCCAACACACAACGTCGCCTGATCGACCCCATCACCTAAATTCCGGTTTAACTCCCGAAGTCCGTCCGCATCGCTTAAGCAAAGGCTTGGGGTGGGCTCAGTACGTCCACCAACCGATCCGTGCAACACAGCCCCTCGGCGATGAAGTCGACGAAAGCGCGGCTGGTATAGTAGAGCGAGATTGACCCGGCATCAGAGTACCAGCACGGCACAAGCCGCACGAGGTGGCCACTGTCGACCTGAGGCAACACATCCGGGACCGCCAGCAAGGACGACACCAAGTCCGAGCAGGGCCGCCTCGCGCATGGCGGCAGGATCATTGACCACAATCGTCTCGGCTAGCGTGCCCGGCATCTCGCGCTCAGCCGTGTCGCGCCTCGCTTATCCAGGTGCTAAGTACTGATCGGCGAGGCCGCAGCTGGCGCAGATTGCGGGCAAAAATGGGTCTGAATTTGTGCACCCATCGTCGGATTGTCCAGTATGAGATGTCGTGCCCCGCTCGACCAGGAGTTCTCCCCATCTCAGTCGCTGAGCGCGAACCGAAGGTAATACCCGGACGCGGGTGAAGGACCCGCGTCCGGCGGAATGCATCAACATCAGGCAACCGCGGCGAGGAGCTGATCTTCCGTCACACCCAGGGCAATGATGGTATCGCCTTCATTTGTCGTGACGGTGGTGGCGTCAACCAGGACTTGGCCCTGCTGATTCGGCGGGAATTGCTCAAGGAATCGGGCGACCTCGCGGAACGCCAAATCGCCCAGGAACGTCTGGGACAGGCGCTGCCCCACCTCGGAGACGCCGAGCCCCTCCGCCTCAAAGGTGGCGAGCACAGGCACGAGGTCAACCTTCCCTTCCGCGATGCTTGCGATATTGGCGAGGATCTCCGGGGCGATATCGAGCCTGTCGTGACCATTCCCGAAATCGAGCGCGATCACGGTATCCTGCGCATTGTTGCCGACGATCTCCTGGCCGATGAAGAAGGTGTCGGCTCCGGCGCCACCGAAGTGAAGGCCAAGCCCCTCCCCTGTGTCGGTCAGGTCGTTGCCCTGATTGCCGAGCGCGTAGTCCGCGCCCTTGCCGGTGCGGATCACGTCATCGCCAAAATTCCCCCACAGGGAGTCGGTGCCGTCGCCCCCCAGGAGGCGGTCATGGCCGAAGCCGCCATTCACGACAGCATCGTCGCCATAAGTTCGGCCGACGTCTCTGCCGAAGCCAAGATCGACGGTGGCATCGTCAGCGCGCACCCGAACGGTGTCGCGGCCGAACCCAGTGAACACCACGCTGCCGTCCTCATCGACGGTGACTCTGTCGTTTCCGAAGGACCCGAAGGGCCAATAGTCCAATCCGAAGTCATAATGATAAGACATAGCTGAACTCCTCAAGCAGAAAGTGGCGATCCCCGCAGATGGAGAGTCCTCTGGTCTGGCGCGACGGCGCTATAGGAGGCTAGGCGCAAGCGCTGCACGCCATGGGTGCACCAGATCGATCACGATCGCGGGATCATTGGGTCGCGTGAAAACGGATGGCGGCGCGGCGCCATCCCCAAGCTTTGAGGATCCTTACGACTTCGGCATGATCACGCTGTCGATCACATGGATGACGCCGTTCGATGTGTTGACGTCAGCCTGTGTGACAACCGCATCGTCCACCTTGACGATGTTGCCGCTCGCATTGATCCGCACAGTGCTGCCCTCGACGGTCTTGGCGTTCGTCGTCTTACCCTTGAGGTCGCCGGACATGACGTTCCCCGACACGACGTGATAGGTCAGCACCTTCTGGAGCTGGGCCTTGTTCTCAGGCTTCAGGAGGGTCTCGACCGTTCCGGCCGGAAGCTTCTTGAACGCCTCGTCGGTGGGCGCGAAGACCGTGTAGGGACCCTTGCCTTTGAGGGTTTCGACAAGTCCGGCGGCCTGAAGGGCGGCCGTCAGCGTCTTGAAGCTGCCGTTGCTGACAGCGGTTTCAACGATGTCCGCCGCTGCGGCCGGACTTGCCGCGACGAGCATGGCAGCTACGGCGTAAGCACTATACTTCGCGTTCATTGTTCTATCCTCTGATCGCTGCGCCCTGTCGGTTCACCGGCGCCAGCTTCGATGGATATGTCCGGAGCCCGGCCCGTCTTGCATCGGGAGTTTCCTGAGTGGAGCCGGAAAATCACTGTAGAGGCGCGCTTTCACTCTTGTTGCCATGGGAAGGCCACGCGCATCCGCCCTATGTCCTCAAGCGACAGCGGCGCACAGCCGAGTTTGAGGCCAGAATGGACCATCTCACCCCCAACGATGCCCCATCCGTCGAGCAGCCGGGATCCCGAAAGCGGCGTCGCGCGGCCACAAAGGCGCCGCAGGCCCACAGCCTGCCGACCCTGATCGCACCCGACGTGGAGGCGGAGACCTTGCTGCGCTCCACCCTGGATGCCCTGTCGGCCCATATCGCGGTGCTTGACGAAGCCGGGACGATCATCGCGGTCAACCAGGCCTGGCGCGCCTTCGCCCACGCCTCCGGCTATGCCGACGCGAACCACGGAGTCGGGATGAATTATTTGGCCGTCTGCGAAGCGGCCGCCGCTGTGTCGAAGGATGCTTCGCGAACCGCAGGGGCATTGCGGGACATCATGGCCGGCGACCGCTCCGAGTTCCGGATGGAGTATCCCTGCCGCAGCCCGCAGGGGCCACGCTGGTTCCAGCTTCGGGTAACCCGGCCGGACCAGGCGCAGACACGCCGGATCGTCATCGCGCATGAAGACATTACCGAGGTGAAACGGACGCAGGAGGAATTGACCCGGCTGAGCGGGCGCCTCATGCATCTGCAAGACGAGGAGCGGCGCGCCATTGCACGAGAGCTCCATGACACCACGGCTCAAAACCTCCTGGCCATCACGTTGAACGCGACGCGTCTGCACGAGGGGCTGCGCGATGCGGGGGAACCCGCCCGCCGCGTCCTCGTGGAGACCCTCGAACTGGCGGAGCAGAGCCTTCAAGAAGTCCGCACGCTGTCCTATCTGCTCCACCCGCCGCTCCTCGATGATGTCGGACTCACGGCCGCTTTGAGCTGGCTCGCCAGAGGATTTTCAGAGCGTAGCGGCATTCAGGTCGCCATCAGCATCGAGAACAGCGGTGAGCCATTGCCCCGGCCCACTGCAACCGCCCTCTACCGGGTCGCCCAGGAGGCGCTGTCGAACGTCCACCGCCACTCGGGCAGCAAGCGGGCACGGCTTGCTCTGTACCGAACCAAGGATATGGTTCAGCTCGACGTCGTGGATGGTGGCACAGGGCTCGGGAGCCTCGTGGAAGCCGGCCGCGAGGAAGCCCGACAGATCGGTGTCGGTATCTCAGGCATGAGGCTGCGCCTCGAGCAACTCGGCGGCCGGCTCGATATCCGCTCGAGCCCTTCGGGTACCCACGTGAGCGCCAAGGTGCCGATCACGCTCGCGGATTCAGATCAACCGCTTTGAGCAGCCCCGATGTCCCAAGATGCAGACCCACCGGCCGGTTAGGATCCATCATGCTTCGCATACTTCTCGCCGATGATCACGATATCGTCCGGCGTGGCCTCAAGGATCTCCTGGAGCAACATGTAGGCTGGCAGGTTTGTGCGGAAGCCTCGAATGGCAGGGAAGCCGTGGAACTCGCCCTCCAGCATCGGCCCCAGGTGGCGGTCATCGATCTGTCCATGCCCGAGCTCAACGGCCTCGAAGCGACGCGCCGGATCCGGCAGGCCCTGCCGGACACCGAAGTCCTGATCTTCACGATGCACGAGAGCGAGGAGCTGATCAGGGAGGTGCTGGGTGCTGGCGCCCGGGGCTACCTGCTCAAGTCCGATGCGGTGCGTCAGCTCATCCCCGCGGTCGAAAGCCTATCGCAGAAAAACCCCTACTTCGCCGGGCGTGTGTCGGCAGTTGTCCTGGACGGCTTTCTCAAAGGGGGACAGGTCATGCTCGAGGGTCCGACGGCTGAGCGATTGACCTCACGCGAACGCGAGGTCGTGCAACTCCTCGCCGAGGGCAAGAGCAACAAGCAGATCGCGCGCCTCTTGGACCTCAGCGTCAAGACGGTGGAGACGCATCGCACTGCCGCGATGCGGAAGCTGGAGCTCAACTCCCTGCCCGACCTGGTTCGCTACGCCGTCAGAATGCAGATCATCCAAGCCTGAACTCATGCCGCAAGGGACGGGTGATTGCGATGCCTCCATCCTCCTCAACCTCATTCCTCTTGAACAGTCTCGAACGCCCGGCCCGGGCCCTTATCATCGGCGCATCCGGCGGCATCGGTTCCGCTGTCACAGCCCTTCTTGCGTCCGAGGGGTTTGATACCGTTCATGCGTTTTCACGCTCGGGATCCGACCAAGGCTGGGCTGGTGTGCGGGTGGGACGGATCGACCTTGAGAATGAAGCGAGCATTGCCGCCGCAGCGGCGCAGCTTGTTGACGGCGCTCCTCTGCGCTTCATCCTGGTGTCCACAGGACTGCTCCACGATACCACTCTTCAGCCCGAGAAGACCTATCGCAGCCTTGATTCGGAGCATCTCGCCCGGAGCTTCCGCATTAATGCGATTGGTCCGGCCCTCGTGGCCAAGCATGTGCTTCCGCTTGTGCCGAAAGCGGGCAAAAGCGTCTTTGCTATTCTCTCCGCGCGAGTCGGCAGCATCGAGGACAACCGCCTCGGGGGCTGGTACGGCTACCGGGCGTCGAAGGCAGCCCTGAACCAGTTTGTACGAACCATTGCGATCGAGCTCGGTCGCCAAAAGCCGGAAGCCGTGTGTGTCGCCCTTCACCCTGGAACGGTCGATACGGCTCTGAGCCAGCCCTTTCAGAGTGGCAGCAAGATCCAGAAGGCGTTCTCACCGGCCTATTCTGCCGAAAGGCTTCTTGCTGTCGTGGATGATCTAACCGCGGCGTACACGGGTTGCTTCCTTGCCTGGGACGGGCAACCTGTCCCCTTTTGACAACCCCTGATTCGCTTCACCGGAAAAGCCGAGCGAGCAGGGCTCTGGTCCGTTCCGTGTACGGCGGGTCGAGCAGGCGTGCGAGCGAGAAACGACTTGCGCGTAGATAGGACTTTCGATTCGAGAAGGTCTCGAAGCCGGCGCGGCCATGATAGCGGCCAATCCCCGAGGCCCCAACTCCGCCAAAGGAGAGTCCGTCGATGGCTGCCTGGATTATAGTGCCGTTGACCACGAGCGCCCCAGCCCGGCTGGAAGCGAGCAGTCTGCGTTCCGCTTTGCGGCTTCGCGTGAAGAGATAAATGGCGAGTGGTGAAGGACGCGCTCGGATCCAACTCATCGCCTCGTCAAGACTGGTCATCGTCTCGACCGCTAGGATCGGTCCGAAGATCTCCTCACGAGACCGTTCTGATCCGGGATGAACCGGCGTGATGATCAGCTGACCCGGCCGTTCCCCCTGCCCAACCGGTGTCAGTGGCTTGACTTCCGCGCCGGCCAAGATTGCATCGAGCCGCGCCTTGTGCCGGAAGGACGCGATCCCGGTGGGCAAGCCATTCGGATAATAACGGGCCGCCGCCTTGCGCAAAGCGGTCTCAAAGGCCTCTCGGCTGACGCCGACGAGGAGTACAGTGTCAGGAGCTATGCAGGTCTGACCTGCATTGAGACCCTTGCCCATGACGATGGACCGCGCTGTCTCGCGGAGATCTGCATCAGGCATCACCACGACCGGGCATTTGCCTCCAAGCTCGAGGGTCACCGGAGTGAGATTCTCAGCGGCAGCCGCCATGACCCGCCGCCCCGTTTGTGTAGAGCCAGTGAAGAAAAGATGGTCGAAGGGGAGTTGCGTGAAAGCCTCGGCCACGTCCGCGCCACCTGTGACCACCTGTATAACCTCAGGTCCGAGGGCATCATTCAAGAGATCGCCAAGGAGATCTGCCGTGCGCGGCGCAAGCTCCGACGGTTTCAGCATCACGCGATTGCCTGCCGCCAGAGCAGAAACGAGCGGCAACACAGCGAGTTGAAAGGGGTAATTCCAGGGTGAGAGCACACCCACCACCCCAAGCGGCTGCAGAACCTCCCAGGCGCGGCTCGGCCAGAACGGAAGCCCCACCGCTACACGCCGCGGCTTCGCCCACCGCGCGATCCTCGGCCGTATGTGCCGAATGGCATTGACGGTCACGAGCACCTCGGCGACGAGCGTCTCCTCCCGGCTACGGCCGCCAAAGTCTCCGTCGATGGCAGCAGCAATGGCATCACGAGCGTCGATGGTCGCACGCTCCAAGCGCGTAAGCAGCTTCTCGCGAGCCTTCACTGGAAGTCCGCCGTCGCGGTCGTCAGCGGCGCGCAGCACCTCATAGGCCGTTGTGGCGCTCTCGCTCATGGGCCGGCAGGCCCTGACGGCGCCAGGAGCAATGCAGCGACGCTATTGGGACTGGATTCAACAACGACAGGCTGACACAACAAAGAACCGTCCTGCATCCCGCTCGTCATCAGCCTTCTGCTCTCTCCGCCCGGATGCAAGAAGATAGACGCGATACATTGCCTGTCGAGCAAGGGTTCTACCGAAATCACGATCATGTGAGCATGGCAACGTGAGGACGTGCAAGAGGGGTAAGGGGAAGAGCCCCTCCGAAGCTCTGGCAGCTGTTAAGCTTTGTACGTCTTTGCACAATCGTGAAGGATGGCATTTGCTTCACGTGCACCCCTACAAGGCGGGATGGCCTGCTCTAGCTCACTTGCGGATGGTCCTGCGAACGCTGAGGGCTTCCGCTCAATGTTGAATCCCTCCCCACCCTCACAGGTCGCCGTTGTCGGCGCTGGCCCGGGAGGGCTTGCCTCCGCCATGCTGTTGGCGCGCAAGGGCGTGCCCGTCACCGTGTTCGAACGAGACCCCGCTGTGGGGGGGCGTACCCGCACGATCCATGCGCCCGGCGGCTATAAGTTCGATATCGGCCCAACCTTCTTCCTGTATCCGCGCGTTCTGAAGGATATCTTCGAAGCCTGCGGCGAACGGTTGGAGGATCATATCGAGCTCAGGCGTCTCGACCCGCAATACCACCTCATCTTCGAGGGCGGCGGTTCCATTCGCGCCACTTATGATCTGGACCGGCTCGAACGGGAGATCGGTCGACTCGCGCCTGCGGATGCGCGCAACGTGCGCCGGTTTCTCGACGACAATCGCAAGAAGCTCGAAGCTTTCCGGCCGGTGCTGGAGCAATCCTTCTCAAGCCCGGCTGATCTTTTTTCACCGGCAATGCTCGCGGCGCTGCCGAAGCTCCGGCCATTCTCTAGCGTCGACAGCGATCTCAAGCGCTATTTCGCCGATCCGCGTGTGCGCCTCGCCTTCTCATTCCAGACGAAATATCTCGGCATGTCTCCGTTCCAGTGCCCGAGCCTGTTCACAATTCTCTCGTTTCTCGAATATGAGCACGGCGTTTTTCACCCGATCGGCGGCTGCGGCGCCGTCTCCGAGGCGATGGCGAATGTCGCCCGCAAGATGGGCGTCGATATCCGCCTGGACACTCCGGTAGAGCGGATCGTCTACGACGACGGCGAGGCAGTCGGGCTCGAGGCGGGCGGCAAGCGGTTCGCAGCCGCTGCAGTCGTGGTGAACGGAGACTTCGGCCATGCCATGGGTCGCCTTGTCCCGGAAGCCATGCGCCCGCGCTGGAAAAACAGGAAGCTCGATCGCGCAAAGATCTCCTGCTCGACCTTCATGCTCTATCTCGGCATTGAAGGCGATGTTGGCGATCTCGCGCATCATACGATCCTCCTGTCGCGGGACTACGAGCGCAACATCCACGAGGTCACCAACGGGATCCTGCCTGCGGAACCGTCCATCTATGTGCAGCATGCCGGCGCTACCGATCCATCCATGGCGCCGGAGGGCCACACCAGCCTTTACGTGCTCGTGCCGGTGCCCAATCTGCGCTGCGGACTCGAATGGGCCAGCGAGGCGCCGCGCTACCGCAGCCTTGTGTTGGAGCGCCTGAAGATTCTCGGTCTCGGCGATCTCGAGAGCCGCATCCGCTTCGAGCGCGTCGTGACGCCACGGGCTTGGGAAAGCGAGTTTGCGGTGTTCGAGGGCGCTACCTTCAACCTTGCGCACAACTTGACGCAAATGCTCTATTTCCGGCCGCACAATCGCTTTGGCCGCAATGTCTATCTAGTCGGCGGCGGAACCCATCCCGGCAGCGGATTACCCGTGATCTATGAAGGCGCGCGCATCACCGCACGCCTGCTGTTGGAGGACCTGGAGCGCCGCAGATTCGGCGCGCGCGAACCTAAGCCGGCAACTGCGCCGATCGGCGAGGCAGCCTCGTAGGAGGGCGCATTATGAGACGAACTGCATGGCCCGAAAGCCTCATCGCCATCTTGCCCGACGAAGTCGCAATCTTCACCCATCCTGCCGAAGCAATGCCTTCGGCGCAAAATCGTTAGCCCTGTTATGCTGTGGCGTGCCTACGCCCTCCTGTCCCACGGCAGAGACCGTATCGGCCTCGGCTCGTGGCGCTTTCGCAGCAGCGCGCCAACCCGCCGGAAAGCCAACGATGTCCTGAAAGTTCTCGAGGAAGCGGACACTGCGGTCTGGTCGGTGAGCGCACTGTCTGCCTGCGCCGAGAGTGGCCTGCTTCTACGCCTCGGACGGCCTGCCACCGTTGGCGAGCTCGCGGCAGGTCTGTCCATCCCGTCCGCTTTCGTGCAATGCCTCCTCGACATGCTCGCGGGCTTCGGCTTCGTCACATGGGACAGCGGCAAGGCTGTGGCCTCGCCCGCGCTCATGCCCTTCACGTCGTCCGCAGGAGCCGAGACCTTCCGGGCCGCTCTGCGGGCGCCGCTACTGCAGGCGGAGGATTTCCGGCGCAGGCTTGGCGGCGGCACTCTAACTCTTGAAGGCTGGTCGCATGCCGATGACGCCATCATCGAGGCGCAGGGCGCTCTCACCCAGCATTGGACAGCCCAGGCCCTATCGAAGCTAAGATTCCTGCCGGGGCTCGTGCCGCGCCTGGAGAGGCCTGGGGCAGTGCTTCTCGATGTGGGAGCCGGTGCAGCAGGCCTCTCCATCACTCTGTGCCGACATTTTCCGCATCTGACGGCCGTGGCGCTCGAACCCGCCTCGCATCCGGCAAAGCTGGGAGAAGCGCATGTGCGTCAAGCGGAGCTGACGGACCGCATCGCGATCCATCAGGAGCGGGTGGAGGATCTCGCCGATCAGATGGCTTTTGATCTCGCCTTCTTGCCGCAGATGTTCCTGCCGGATAAGATCATCGAGCGCGCGCTCCAGCGGATCTTTTGCGCTTTGAAGCCAGGCGGCTGGGTTCTTGTCGCCGTGCTGGCCCACGACGGTCAAAGCACGCTCTCTGCGGTCAACCAGCTGAAGAACCTTCTCTGGGGCGGGAACACCCGTGACGTGCCCCACCTCAAGCCGCTTCTCGAATTGGCTGGCTTCGATCCCGTGATCAGGGCGCCGGGCCGAAAAGCGCTGCGTATGATCTGCGCGCGCCGCCCAAACCGTCGTGATCCACCTTGAAGTGGATCATGCCATTCCTAGAACCAACACGATCGGACACGCGCTCGAAAGCGAAGGGGCTCGTCTCCATGGGGAGGACATCGTGAGCGCTCAAGCGAGTTCGGTTGCAGTCGTCGGCGGAGGATTGGGCGGATTGGCGGCAGCCTGCGTCGCGGCGGCACGAGGCCACACGGTCACGCTTTACGACAAGAATTCTTGGATCGGCGGCAAGGCGGCGGTTCTCCACGAAGCGGGCTTCCGCTTCGATATGGGCCCGACGATCCTGACGGTCCCGCGGGTGCTCGAACGCATCTTCGCTGAATCCGGACGCAATCTTTCCGACTATCTCGATCTTGTGCGGCTCGATCCGCAGTGGCGCTGCTTCTTCGATGACGGCACGCAGATCGACCTGCAGGAAAATATCGGCGCGATGGCCGATGCCATGGAACGCTTCGCTCCCGGAAAGGGCACGGGCGACGGATACAGGCGCTTCCAGGAAATCTCCGCCCACCTGCACGACATCTCGAATCGGTTCTTCTTCTGGAAGCCGGTGGAGGATCTCTTCGATACCATCAACATCCGCGCCAACATAAACCCCGCGACCTTGCGGGACGTGCTGTCCCTGCGCATGGGATCCTCGGTCGCCGGCACCATCCGTTCCAAGGTCAAGGACGAGCGCTTGGCGCAGATGCTCGACCACTTCACGCAATATGTCGGCTCATCGCCCTACGGATCTCCCGCCGTGCTCTGCGCCATAGCCCATATGCAGGCGGCGGATGGCGTCTGGTATCCGATGGGCGGGACGCGCGCCGTGGCGGAGGCCCTGGCCAAACTTGCGGCCGAGCTCGGCGCCACCATCAGGACCGACAGCGATGTCGCCTCGCTCAAGGTCGAGAACGGTGCCGTGAAGGGACTCACTCTCGCCAATGGCGATGCCATCGCCTACGACAGCGTTATCTCCAACATGGATTCCATCCGCACTTATCGCGAGCTCGTCGGCGGCGAGGTGGGCGAGCATTATGCGCGTAAGGATTTCGAACCCGCCTGTTCCGGCGTCGTGCTCTATCTCGGCCTCAAGAAGCGCTACGAACACCTCCTCCACCACGACTTCGTGTTCTCGTGTGATCCCGAGGTAGAGTTCGACTATATCTACCGCCAGGGCGAGCCTGCACCGGATCCAACCTGCTATCTCGCGGCACCTGCCGCAACGGATGCCAGCGTCGCGCCGGAGGGCGGCGAAGCGCTCTACGTTCTGGTGCACACGCCGTATCTTCGCCCGCATCACGACTGGTCGCAGATGTTCCCGGCTTATCGGCAGGTGATCCTCGACAAGCTGAAGCGCACGGCCGGTATGGAGGACCTTGAGGAGCGCATCGTGGTCGAGCGCCACCTCACACCACAGGACATCCACGACCGCTACAAGGTCCTCAACGGCGCGATCTACGGTTTGGCGAGCCATGGCAAGTTCATGGGCGCCTTCAAGCCGGGCAACCGCAGCCGGCAGGTGCGCGGCCTCTATCTTGCCGGCGGCGCGGCCCATCCCGGACCCGGCATGCCGATGGTCATGATGTCGGGCTGGATCGCTGCCGATGCCCTCGATTCGGACTGCAAAGTGGACAATCTACGGAACGTGTCTTGAGACCGGAAACCAGCAGCCCTGCCAGCGCGCGCCTCCCGCCCGATCATGAGAGATCCTCTCCAGTCGCGCGCCGTTCGCCTCTGCTGCATCGTTTCATGGTCTCGGTCTTACGGCGCTATTTCACGCGTCACATGAATGCGCTGCGCATCGCGTCCTGGAGCTTGCCGAATGCTCCGGCGCAGGGCCCGGTGCTCATCTATTCCAATCATCCGGCCTGGTGGGACGCGGCGGTCTACATCCTCGCTGCGGACCTCTTCCTCCCGTCGTACGAGAGCTATGCGCCGATCGACGCCGCGATGCTGAAGCAATACGGCATCTTCGGCCGCATCGGCGCCTTCGGCGTCGATCTCGAAAGCAGGCGCGGCGCAGCCGATTTTCTGCGGATCGGCACGGAGATCCTCTCCGTATCCGATCGCGCACTCTGGGTCACGGCGCAGGGACGCTTCGGCGACGTGCGCGAGCGTCCGCTCGGGCTCAAGCCCGGCATCGCGCATCTCATCGAACGCGCCCCCGGCTGCACCGTACTTCCGCTTGCCCTCGAATACGGCTTCTGGCAGGAGCGCGGTGCGGAGGCCTTCATGGCCTTCGGCGAGCCGATGCGCGGCGAGGATCTCGCTGCGCTCGCGCGCCCGACCCGCCGGCATCGCCTCGAAGGCGCGCTCACCGCAACGCTCGACCGTCTGAGCGCCGACGTGCAAAGCCGCGACCCCGCGCGCTTCAAGCCTGTGCTCGAAGGCCAGGCCGGAATCGGGGGCATCTATGACGGCTGGCGGCGGCTCGCGGCGATGCTTCGCCGGCGCCGCTTCGATCCATCGCATGAGGGACATTCCTCATGACGGCGCTCGGCTTCATCCTCCTGGCGCTGGCGGCTCTTCCTTTCGTGCTCGTGCTCGTGAACCTGCGCATCCTGCGCGCGACGCCGCATCGTGCGCCACAGGGGGACATCCTCGTCTCGATCCTGATCCCGGCCCGCAACGAAGCGCAGAATATCGGCCCCGCACTTGATGCCGCGCTTGGCAGCACTGGCGTATCGGTGGAAATTCTGGTGATGGACGACGGCTCGACCGATGCGACGGCCGGGATCGTCCGCGCTCATGCTGCGCGCGACGGGAGGGTGCGGCTCCTCAATGCGCCGCCTCTTGCGGAGGGTTGGACCGGCAAGGTCCATGCCTGCTACCATCTCGCGCAGACCGCGCGCGGCAGCCATCTCCTGTTCGTCGATGCCGATGTGCGTCTGGCGCCTCAGGCCGCCGCGATGCTTGCAGGCCATGCGCAGGCCACCGGCTCCGGTCTCATCAGCGCCGTGCCGCGCCAGATCACGCGCTCGCTCGGCGAGTTGCTCACCGTTCCGTCGATCAACCTGCTCCTGCTCGGCTACCTGCCCATGGCCCTCATGCGGAAATCCCATAGCCCGGGTTTCGGTGCGGCCTGCGGCCAGCTGATGCTCGCGGAGCGCGAGGCCTATCGCATGAGCGGCGGCCATGCGGCGATCCGCTCGCGCATCCACGACGGCATCCACCTCGCGCGGCTTTTCCGCCGTAAGGGCTTCATGACGGATCTCGTGCCGGGAGAGCGCCTTGCCTCCTGCCGCATGTATGCGCGGTTCGACGAGGCCTGGAGCGGCTTTGCCAAGAACGCTCATGAGGCCATGGCGACACCCGTGGCCCTGCCGGTCTGGACGACGCTTCTGCTCGGCGGTCATGTGCTGCCCTACGCGCTGCTGCCGTTCGCTCCGACGATCTCGATTGCGCTCGCCGCGCTTCTGTCGCTTGCCACCCGCATCCTCGTGACCGTCGCGACGCGCGAGGATCCTCGGTCGATCCCGCTTCATCCCCTCACGGTTTTCGTCAGCCTCGCCATTCAATGGAGCGTGCTGCTGCGGATCGGCACGGCACGGCGCGCGGAATGGAAGGGGCGGCTCTATCCCGCGGAGGCGAAGCGGTGAGCGCGCAGAGCCCGCAACCGGCCAAGCGGCCGCGCGACGAGAACTTTCCCGTCGCTTCCCTCCTGCTCTCGCCCGAATACCGGACTGCCGTTCTCGCCTTCTACGCCTTCGCCCGCATAGCCGACGACATCGCCGATGCTCCTGACCTGAAGGCGACCGAGAAGCTCCAGCGCCTCGAGGCGCTGGAGCAGGCGCTCGCCAGCGGCGATCCTGCCATTCCCCAGGCGGCGCGGCTGCATGCCGTCGATGCGCAGCACAGGGCCGGACTCGTTCATGCGCGCAACCTGCTGCGCGCCTTCCGCCAGGATGCGGTGAAAGCCCGCTACACCGACTGGGCCGAGCTGATCGATTACTGCCGTCTCTCCGCCAATCCGGTCGGCCGCTTCCTGCTGGCGCTGCATAAGGAGCATTCCGCCGCGCAGGTCCCGGCTGACGCCCTCTGCACGGCGCTGCAGATCCTCAACCATCTGCAGGATTGCGGGCGCGACCGGGAGGAGCTTGGCCGCATCTATGTTCCGATCCGGTGGATGATGGGAGCAGGCTCCGAGCGGGCCTTCTTCGACCCGTCGCACGCTGCGCTTCGCCGCGATGTCTTCGATGCCATGCTCGACCGAGTCGACGCCCTGATCGATCGGGCGCAATCCCTGCCCGAGCATCTCGACAACACCCGCCTGCGCGCGCAGAGCGTCGCGACGATCGTGCTCGCCCGGCGCCTGAGCACACGCCTGCGCCACGCCGATCCGGTCCATGAGCGCGTGCAGGTGAGCTGGGCCGATGCCGGCATGGCCTTCCTGCACGGGCTCGGAAGCACGCTTCGCACGCCGTCTTCCAGCGACAGCCGTGTGACGGCTGCGGCGGTCCGGCGCTCCGGCTCGTCGTTTCGTCTCGGCATGCGCAGCCTCCAGCCAGAGCGCCGCCGCGCCATCCACGCGGTCTATGCCTTCTGCCGTGCGGTCGACGACATCGCCGACGGCGCGGCCCCTGCCCCGGAGAAGCGGGCTTTCCTGCACGAGTGGCGGCGCGAGCTCGACCGGCTGCACCGCGCGCCGGAAACACCGATCGGGCGCGAACTCGCCCGCGCCTCGAGCCTGTTCAAGCTGCCGCTTGAGGAAGGCCATGCCCTTCTCGACGGCATGGAGATGGACAGTTCCGATCGGGTGCGCCTCGCCAGCGATGACGAGCTCGGCCTTTACGGCCGGCGGGTCGCGGGCTCCGTCGGCGCCCTGTCGATCCGCATCTTCGGCGCGCCCATGGCCCATGACTTCGCGCTCGATCTCGGGCGCACCCTGCAGCTGGTGAACATCCTGCGCGACGTGGACGAGGATGCCGCCCACGAACGCGTCTACATCCCGCTCTCCCGCCTCGCCCAGCTCGGCCTTCAGGATGCGCCGGCTGCGACCCTCGTCGCCGATCCGCGCTTTGCCCGCGTCTGCGAAGGCCTCGCGGAGGACGCGCGGGCCGGCTTCGCGGCAGCCGACGCAGCGCTCATGCATTTCGACCGCCATGCGCTCAAACCCGCGATCCTGATGATGGAGAACTACCGCTGCGTGCTCGATCGGCTGCAGGCGCGTGGCTGGGGCACGCGCCACGGCAAGCTGCGCCTGAGCACCGCCGACCGCCTGCATCTTCTCACCCGCGCCATGAGGCCCGCATGACGGCGCGGCGCACCCATATCGTCGGAGCGGGCGTCGCGGGCTTGAGCGCGGCACTTGCCGTGACGGCGGAGGGTGGGGAGGCCGTTCTCTATGAGGCAGCCCCGCAAGCGGGCGGGCGCTGCCGGACACTCCATCCCGCCGACGGCTTCGTCCATGACAACGGCACCCATGTGCTGTTCACGGCGAACACGCGTGCGCTAGATGTGCTCAAGACGATCGGCGCCCGTGAGCGCTGGCTCGAGCCGGAGCCCAAAGGGCTGCCCGTTTTCGATCGGCCTACGGGAGCGATGCGCCGGATCGGGCTTTCGCCCTGGTCCTGGCTGCTGCCGTCGCGCCGTCCGCACGGGCTCACGTTAAGCGATCTGGCACGCATCCTGCAGCTCGTCTTCGCGTCGAAGGACTGCCCTGTGGCCGCCATCATCGGGCAGCGTCCCATCATGGACAGCCTGATCGAGCCGCTCACGGTGGCAGTGCTCAACACACCTGCCGCGCAGGCCTCCTCGCAGCGGCTCGGCCATGCCCTGCGCCAGCTCATCCGTCCGGGCGCGGGACGGCTCCTGGTGGCGCGAAACGGCCTGGGTCGCGACCTCATCGAACCCGCTGTCGCTACTCTCCAGGCCCGCGGCGCCTCGATCCTCACCGGGCAGCGCCTGCGCATGCTTCTGAGCACCGGCGAGCGCGTCATCGGGCTTACCCTCACTGACCGCACCGTGATGCTCGGCGCCGACGACCGGGTGATCCTGGCGCTGCCGCCCTACGAGGTGGAACGCCTTCTGCCGTCACTTGCCGTGCCCAAGGCATTCGAGCCCATTCTCAACGTGCATTACCGCATGCAGGGTTCGGGCCAACGGCGCTTCGTCGGGCTCACGGGCACGCTCGCGCAATGGGCAATGATCCGCGACGATCATGTGAGCGTGACCGTCTCCGCCGCCGATGCCGTGATCGACCGCGCTGCGGCCGATGTGGCCGTGCAGATCTGGCGCGAGATCGCGCCGGCCCTCTGCCTGCTCGGCCTCGAAGCACACGCCCATCGGCAGCCGGAAACGCGGGTGGTGAAGGAGAAGCGTGCGACGATCCGCCAAGCGGCAGAGCCACTGCCCCAGCCGCCCGTGCGGCCTTTGGCGAACCTCGCCCTGGCGGGGGACTGGATCGGCTCCCTGCCGGCCACCATCGAGAGCGCCGTCATGGCAGGCGAGCATGCGGCATCCATCCTGCGGCATGCCCCTGGCGGCGGCCCTCCCGTTTCACGCGCTCGCCCCTTGAAGAGGGAGGATGCGGCATGATCGACAATCCCCTGCCGCTCACCGTTCTGCTCGCCTCACCGCGCAGCTTCTGCGCCGGCGTCGAGCGCGCCATACGCGCCGTCGAGGATGCGCTGGTGCTGACCGGCAAGCCCGTCTACGTGCGCCACGAGATCGTCCATAACGGCCGCGTGGTGGACGAACTGAGGCGCAAGGGCGCAGTCTTCGTCGAGGAACTAGCGCAGATCCCCGACGGCGCCGTCGCGATCTTCAGTGCGCATGGGGTCTCGCGCGCGGTGGAGCGCGAGGCGGCTGAGCGCGGGTTCTCGGTGCTCGATGCCACCTGCCCGCTCGTGCGCCGCGTCCACCTCGAAGGTCAGCGCCATGCGAAGGCAGGGCGCGAGGTTATCGTCATCGGCCATCGCGGCCATGTTGAGATCGAGGGCACCACCGGGCAGATTGACGGTATCGTCCACATGATCGATAGCGTCGCGGAAGCACTGACCGTGCCGGTCGCGGATCCGGAGCGCATCGCCTACATCACACAGACTACATTGTCCGTCGACGACACCCGCGAGATTATTGCAGCGCTGAAGGCACGCTTTCCGGCGATCCAGGGGCCGGACGTCAAGACGATCTGCTATGCCACGCAGAACCGGCAGTTGGCGGTGCGCGTGATCGCGAAGCGCGCGGAGCGGATCATCGTCTGCGGCGCACGCAACTCGTCGAACACCAACCGCCTGTGCGAGGTCGCCGCCAGCGAGGGGCGCCAAGCCCTTCTCATGCAAGATCCGAAGGATCTGACGCTCTCCTTCATCGACGGCGCGGCCGTGATCGGGCTCACCGCAGGAGCCTCCGCGCCCGAGGATCTGGTGAAGGAGGCGTTGGCCCAGCTGGCGCGCTGGCGCCGGCTCACTGTGGAGGAGGTATGCGTCACCCACGAGGACGCGCATTTTGCGCCCGTCGACCTGTCGCGGCTCATCACTCAGCTAGCGAATGCTCCCTGAACGTCCCGCGGCACGGCGGTGACCAGCCCCAGCCTGTTGCGGCACAGCCAGCGCCAGAGCATCAGCGAGACCACCATCGCGAGGGCGCTGGCAAGCCCGGTCCAGGCACCCCGCCTATGTTACCCGGGCAAACCGACTGATGTGACAAACCCGACAGGACAGACCAACGCGGAGAAGCTTGAACGGCTCAGTCATTTCTGCGAGTCACGGGACATCAAGCCCAATGCTATGAGCAGCGACATTAGCGTCACGGCACTCAAGACAGCCCAAGCTGTGATCAGGTCCGGTTCAACGGGTCCGGGCTGCAGCGCATCCTGAAAGGCTTCGATTGCCCAGGCATTCGGTGTGAACCACCCGATTTGCTGAAGCCATTCCGGCATAAGAAAGCGAGGGACCATGCTACCTCCAACTGCGGACAAGAGGAGGACACCAAAGCTTGACATTATCTGGATTTGATGGGTGGAGGTGCACAGACTACACAAAGCCAGGCTCAGGCCGGCCGCCATGGCAGAGACGACCACGCACGAAGCCAGCCATGCCCGAAAGCTTCCTACCACATCAACCCCATAGAGGAGCCAGGCAAAGCCGAAGATGATGCTTGCCTGGACTATTCCTTGCACCAAGAGAAAGACGAACTTTCCGGCAATGAGCTTGGCGTGTCCTCCCGGCGCAATCATCAGACGTTCGATGATGCCTGATTGCCGCTCCTCGACTATGGTTGCAGCTCCCTGCATTGCCGCGAACAACAGGAATACCGCCGCGATTGCACCGGCATAATAGGTTACGGGACCTCCAGCCACTCCAATGCCAGTGGCGGCTTCTCGACTGAACAAAGCCGCAAATGCGAAACCCGATCCTCGTCGCTCCTCAGACTGCGCCCTGAAGGCTTGATCCAGAAACGCTCGTTCCTCTTTAGTGATGGCGCCCGCCGTCTCGACATCGGCCAGGATGCGCCCCAGAGCCACATCGGGAAGATGCTCGTTGATCGCCTTCTGCACATGGCCGATCACGATTGGAACTGCCAAAGCGCGAGCTGCGTCTTCGACAACCAGGATCGGTGGCGGCCCCTGGCCGGACTGCGTCTCCAAATCCGACTGGAGTGCAATGCCGACATCCACCATCCCGCCCCGCACGAGATTACGCAGATCCTCGAGAGCACCGTTCGTCTGCGTCATGCGGATGCCTGGCTCGGCCGCCAGAGCAGCCACGAGCCGTTGACTCGATCCTGTTCGGACCATGTCCAGAAGCCCCACATGCAATCGAAGCTCCGCACCGGTGGCGCTGACGAAGATGGTCGCAAAAATGATGAAGACGAGCGGCGGGAGGACGAATGCCATCGCCAGAGCGGCCCGGTCCCGGATGAGAGAAAGATACATCACACGGGCCGCGGCGATCATGGCGCAGAAGGTCCCATTAGTTGCCGAAAGAGGACATCGAGGCCGGGTTCGCGGATACGGATTTCCCGCAAAGGCACCCGGTCTGACTGCAGAAACTCCAGAATTGTCGAAGTGCCGTGGACTTCGTCTGCTAGACCCCTCCAGAGCAACCCGTCGTTGACCCGCTCCAGCCCAAGAGTGCGCAACTCGGTTTGCGCTGGATCATCCACGTCATAGCTGAGCGCGGCCTCAATCTGCTTCTTGGCGCCGATTGCCTGTCGCAACAAATCGGCCGGGCGACCCTCGAGGATGACCTGTCCCGCACGCATAAAGCCAATCCTGTCCGCGAGCCGCTCCGCCTGGTCGAAATCATGGGTGATTAGAAGGACCGTGGCGCCATGATCCCGAAGGTCGGCCAGGACGTGGTGAATGGCGTCTCGCGCCTCAAGATCGATCCCTACTGTTGGCTCGTCGAGAAGCAACAGCCGAGGCCCTCCGATCAACGCAACTGCGATGTTGACACGCCGCCGCAAGCCGCCTGAGAGCGTGGCGGCCACCGTGTCCGCAACCGGGCCAAGACGCGTGACCTCGATAAGGTGACTGATCGCCTCACGGGTCAGTTTCACGTCGAGGAACCGCGAGAAGACTTCAAGGTTCTCCCGAACCGTGAGGCGCAGGAAGATTGCAATGCTTTGAGGCACATGGCCGACCAGACGTAGAACGTTTCTGTTCTGGCGCGGATCCTCCAACGCTGCCCCAAGACCGACCCGGCCGCGCTCCAATGGCAGTTGGCCGCACAATACACGCATAAGAGACGTTTTGCCTACTCCATTCGGTCCTAGAAGAGCATAGATTTCGCCTTGGAACAGGGTCAAAGTCGCGCCATTGAGCACCCGGCGGCCACCAAGACACAGAACCGCATCGTCGATTGTCGCGACCTGACGATCGGGGAGCCTTGATTGCAGCGCTTGCCCATCGCCTTTCAATGTATTTCGAGCCACTGTCATGGCTAGCGCGCTTGCGGGATGACAGTCAGTCTCACGGCAATGCGAAGATCCTGATCGCCAACCTGAATGCTTGCGCCGGCAAAGGTCGGACGACGAAGCCGCCCCGCGTCGTTAGAAAAACCATAAGGCTCAAGCGGGAGCCCGAGCGGTGTTCGATCCAGCCGCCCGTTGCCATTCAGGTCCTGAAAGATAGCAATTGCGTATGTGCCCGGCAGCAGTTCCGGAAACGTGAAGCGTATCGCCGCCATCCGCCCCGGGCTCGTCTGGCCAAACTGGCATGACCGCTCGTCCAGCCCGCCAACACAGAGTCCGGCAAACACGGTTCCGGCTCCTATCTGGATGCCGAACGCATCCACGTGCAATGTCGTAGCTGAAGCGCCGAAATCAGAATACAAAAACAAGGCGACGGTGAACATGACGTGCCTGATCACAGAAGCGCTCCGTTCGATCATAACCTTGTGTTTTGCTGTGCCATCGTTACAGGGCTACGGCTATGGAAGGGAATGATTTCAGTTTGGCTGAACGTGCCACAGCCAAGTGAGATTACAAAGGGTTCTGTTTCGGCTTTAGAACTTTGTCCCACTCAGGCTATGACAGGATAGGGTTGAAAAGGGCTCATAGTGACGGAAAGCAACCCCCCTTGCCTCTCCCGACTAATGATCTTCACGGAAGTCCTGTGACGGAGAGGCCTGCATGCCAAAAGAAGCTGGTGATGAGTTCAGGGCGGCGCTGCAGGCGGCTAAACTCGCAACGGGCCAGGCGATTCAGGTCGGTGACGGTCCGGGTAGCGCATTCACCATAGCTCGCTTGACGAGTGCATTGCAATGCTCCTTGGGATTGAGCCCCAGTGCATAGGCCAGCAGATAGGCGACCGCATAGTCCTGCGGGTGGGCCGCGATGAGGGCGATCGTGATGTGTGACCGATGGGCATTGGGCAGGTCCCAGGCCACCAGCAACAGCGTACCGAACCTTCGGAAATTGCGCAGGGCCAAGATCACGGTAGCGCTCGAGACACTGGTGCAGAAGTGGCGAACATAAAGCTGCCGGGCGTGATGGCCGCGATGCTCGGCACCTCCCACGCTTGCTCAGGCGCCGCAGCACCGGGGTTAGGCCGCGCCGCGCCCAGGTCGTGGGCACCGTTGCAGTAACTTGGGCAGGGCACAACGAACCCACCTGGAAGCCTTCTTCGGGCCGCGAGGCCGAAGAGTTGGTTGATGAGACGGATTTCGCCTGTCGCTCCTGGCTGTTGCAGGATGCAGTGACCCCGACGGACCATTCGCATCACCTCAAAACCCTTCAGGGTCGTAGAGGTGGTCTCCATCCGCTGGAACCCACGGGCTGGCCGGATCATCCGCTTGAGCGCGCTGTGATCCGCCTTGATAATGTTGTTCAAGTACTTTGACGTCCGATGCTCGACATCTTTCGACAGCACCCCTTCATTCTGCAAGCGCCGGATTGCGTTCGGATACGAAGCCAATTTGTCGGTCGTGATGGATGAGGGGGATAGTCGCTCATCGCCCTCAAGGCTTTGCGCAGGAAGCGATACGCCGCTCCAGTATCACGCCGATTGAACAGCATGGAGTCGATCAGCTGACCGTGTTTATCGACCGCTCGAAACAAGTACCGCCTGCGTCCGCCCACTCGGACATAGGTCTCATCCACGCGCCATGAGCCTGAGCGATGTCCCTGGTATGGTCGCACCCGCTTCTCGATCTCCGGGGCATAGCGCTGGACCCAACGAAAGATCGTGCTTGGATTGATGCTGACACCGCGCTCGGACATCATTTCAGCCAGATCGCGATAGCTGATCCCGTACTTGCAGTGCCAGCGCACGCACAGCAAGATGATCACGACCGGAAAGCGGCACTTGAACAGAGACAACAGGATGGCTCCTCGATTAGCCATCCCTCGCTACACTGCCAAGGTTAATGCAACGGTGTCATCCTGCTCGGGGTCGTCTTCCTTGCAAGGCTTCACGTACTCTCATGAATCGCCATGCCTGATGAACGATCCCCGATCCCTGATGACGACATCGAGGCCGAGGCGCGCGCCATGCTGCGCGAAACAATCGAACGCTCGGATTGGTATCCAACTCTGCGCAGGGAAGAACGCGAGCTGCTCATTCAGCGGGATGTGGACCGACACTGGCACCTGACGATCGACGAGGCTCGGAGGCGGCTGTTGCAGGGCATTCGGCAAAGCCGGGGCGGTTGAGGGTAGGGCAGAACGCAACAAGATTCGTGGAAGCAGGAAGGAGCTAGGGCCATGGCTGAGGATCGAGCGGATGAGTACCGCCGCAAGGCGGAGGAATGTCGGCAGCAGGCGGCGAAAACCAACCATGAGGCCGATAAAGCCACTTGGCTCAGGATGGCTGAGGACTGGCTGCGGCTAGCAGCTTCCGTAGATCATGCGAGGGACAACGCGCAGAAGCCGACAAATTCAAAATGAGGCGTTGATGGCGATCTACTGGATGAAGACCGCCGATGTGTATCCGGATGGCAGATGGCACGACCAAGCCTTCATTGCCCTCGATCCGGACATGCGGTTTCCCCGCTTTAACCCAACTGGAGGCGACGAGATCATCGGCACCGTCGCCCTGGTCGAGGGCGGACCCGATTCCGGTCGTTGGCGATGGTCCATGACGGTATCGCTTCCCGGCCCGGCCTATCGCTTGCCGGCTAACGGGACCGAGACGGACAGGAGCACGGCAACCGCGCGCATGATCGAGACATACCGGCATTACCTGTCGACGCGTTTGGAGCCGTACCCGCGCCGTGTCTGACGATCTCCGGTCTCCCATCAAGCACCATCTCGTGCTGCACCGGATCGATCGGAGGACGGCATTGGTCGATTCTACTCGCTCTGATCGAGCGCGACCGAGATCGGGTGGTCTGCCATGGGCTTGTGTAACACGACTAATACTGGATAGGAGTTACACCCAGGGCAGGGATACGGCAGGCGATAGGATACGATCGGGTTTCAACCGGTCGGCAGGGGCGCGCAGCGGGCGGGAGCAGGGTGGTGAATACGAATGCAGTCTTTGTTTGCTCTATTCTTGTGACGTCATCAGCATTCGCTCAGCCGACGGAGCAGACCGTTGCGATTGGTCCTTGGGAAATCGCGACAACCTACAAGGCTGGAAAGTTCGATAGCTGCTCAATGTCGAGAACGGCGGACGATCTCGCGGTAAGCTTTGTGCGTGCCGAAAGCGGCTTGCTGCTGCTGCTCGACTCGTCCAAGTGGAAGCTTGAGCGTGGCAGTGCCTATCCAGTTCGCTTGGCGGCGGCCGGTCAATCCGTGGAAGCCAAAGCGCTGGCGGAAACGACCGGCGTCACAATCGCCCTCGCGGAGAGTTCGTTTAATGCCAAGCTCCGAACAGCGGATGCCCTGGAGGTGCAGGCAGAGGGCGCGGCACTTCGCGTGCCATTGGACAAGAGCGCGCTAGCGCTTGAGCGACTTGAGATGTGCTTCGACAAAAATTCGCGGGAGGGGCCGGAGACTAATCCGTTCGTCGCTCCAAGTCGGAGGCCCTAAGCGGGCAGCCCGAGAGACCCAGGCTCTGATCGACCTGAGCGGCTCGCGCGTGCTCTGAGAGAAATCGGTGCCGATCTGAACGAGGGGCGGCGTGTCCACTAGGTCTGGGGCGTCCGACGGGAATTAGCCCTGAGAACGACAGTTCTCAGGGGCAACCAAATGGGGATTATCAGAGGTTACGCGCGGGCCATAGGCCCAAAACGTTAGAGATCTCTCGCCTCCGTTCGGTATCACTCGCTATCGCCGAAAAGAGAGCTTATCCTAGGCCTCTCTTGCTCATCAGGGTTACGAGGAGGCGAGCATAACCCCACGCATCGTCGATGACCGGGTGCGTGTGTTCGTGATTTCCCAGCCAATCAACAGGGTAGCGATCAACGTCGCACGTTCCGACGTGTCGCTCACTTCAACCGGGGCAGGTTTCCTGGCCCGGCCGCCCGCCGCCAGCAACTCGTCGAAGCGGTCGACTTCCGAATGCAGCACTAGGACTACACCCGTGGTGGCGGAGAGACGCCGGGCTGATGGCGTAAACCCGCTGCTCGTGATCACCGCGGCGTATTCGGCCGAGTAGTGGGTCATGGCCGCGTAGGCCTCCTGGACCGCCTTGTTGCCGACAGCGCTTTGGTAAAGCTTGTACCGGATCACAGCCCGTTGCCCGCCCCTTTCGGCGAGCACGTTGGCGCCTTGGGCGGGGGATCAATAGCTCTGAGCTTCAATGGGGCCGATGCAGTTTCATGTCATCTGTTGCCCCAGTCAATGATGGCCAGGCCGCCTGCGGGAAACTCCACAACGTTGTGTCCGCCGCAGTCACCATCCCATTGTTCCCGGCGCGCCCTTGAAGGGTCCGACGACCCATGAAGTGATCCAGCCGCCATAGAAGTCGCCTGGTTGTCCAAGGACCAACTCATCGCCAACCTTCGCCTCGTCAACGCGTGAGGCGTAGAACGCAAGATATCCCGCGATCGAGCGAAAGGCGGATGTCGGGTTCTCGTAGAGCCATCCCGCTCGCTTTGATCGCCGGCTCCTCGTGACGATCGTCACATACGAAGCCTCGCCCTTGAACTCGCAAAAAGAGCGGTCCGGTGTTGGCACAAGCAGATCCAATCGGACATCGTCGGGCGGGAGGTAGTAGACTGGCGGATGGCTGGTCTCAAGCACGCGACGCGCGCGGGTCGTGTCGGCAATCATCACGCCGGCAAAGCGCACGCTGATCCGCTCCGTCACCGTCTCAACCTTGGGCGGTCGCGGATAGTCCCAGATCGACTCCCGTTTCGGTGTCAGCGGCACATAATGCTCCTACTCGTCGAGTGAGAGACGCCGGGATCGCTATCTCTGGTCTAAGCAGCGGATTTATGGTCGTGCCGGGAACGAACCGCCTGGAAAGAAGTTCCCACTCCGTGCCGCGACCTATCCCGTGAAGGAAGAGCCTGCTATGGCAAAAACCTTGAAGAGTGGTGACAAAGTATCCTGGGACTCGTCGGGTGGGCACAGCGTCGGCACAGTGGTGAAAAAGCAAACTAGCCCGACACAGATCAAAGGCCACAAGGTTGCGGCGTCCAAAGATAATCCGCAGTACATCGTCAAAAGCGACAAGTCCGGCAAAGTCGCCGCGCACAAACCTCGCGAACTCAAGAAGGCATAGACCCCAGACGAGAAGAATACTAGCGGAGCAAGGTCGACATAGCTCTACCACTCGGTCTCTGTCGGTGCTGCGGCACAGCAGGCATGTCCTCGCTCGGCTGTTTCTGCTTGGGAGCATTATGATGGATTCCATAACCCCTGCCAAGGCTGAACACGATCCGCTAGCCCGCTATCGCTGGACAGCGCGCGTGTTGGTCGTGCTTGCGGCTGATCCGGAGAGTCCGGACTTGGCCGAGCAGAAGCGTCAAATCGAAAGCCTGAAGGACGGCGCAGCTGAACGTGAGCTCGTAGTGGTCCAACCACCTGCGGGTTCGGCGGAGGCGACGGCGTTGCGAACGTGGCTCGGCCTTAGCAGCGAGCCGTTCCAGGCGGTGCTGGTGGGTAAAGATGGGGGTGTGAAGCTGCGCGCTGCCAAGCCAATCATGGCGCCAGAGCTGGTGGCTACCATCGATGCTATGCCGATGCGGCAGGACGAAATGCGCCGGCGCACCCGCTCGCCATAGGCGCGGAGCCCGGCATGGCCCTCATCAGCTTGGACCTTAAATGAGCATTCATCCCACGCTTATCCGCGTTCTGAAGGACGCCGAGCCGCGCTCCGGTGCGCGCTATGTGCTGTACTGGATGCAGCAATCCCAGCGCGCCCGCTTTAACCCGGCCTTGGAATACGCTGTCGACGAGGCGAATGCGCGCGATCTACCGGTTCTGGTCTGCTTTGGCCTCATGGACTGCTACCCTGAGGCTAACGCTCGTCACTACACCTTCATGCTGGAAGGACTGGCCGAGGTCGCGCGAGCGCTAGCCGAGCGGGG
Source organism: Microvirga ossetica (assembly GCF_002741015.1). Classification (NCBI taxonomy): domain Bacteria; kingdom Pseudomonadati; phylum Pseudomonadota; class Alphaproteobacteria; order Hyphomicrobiales; family Methylobacteriaceae; genus Microvirga; species Microvirga ossetica. The sequence continues at coordinate 223,194 of NZ_CP016619.1, forward strand.
CATCGCCTTCATGATCAGCCGCGGGTCGCCGGATCAGGTGGGGCTCGGCTTTGCTCAGGACGCCGCGTTGATCGTATGTGATCGCGGCTACCTCAAGCCTCAAAGGGCGTGGCGCGCCAGCGTCGCCCGGCAGACAACCTGCCGTGTTGTTCAGGTCGAGGGTGACGTGCTTGTGCCGGTTGAGATCGCCTCGCCCAAGCACGAGGTTGGCGCCCGCACGCTGCGCCCCAAGCTGTATCGCGTATGGGACGCCTACATCGTCCCGCTCGAGCCTCGGCCGGTGCGCCGCCCAGCCCTCAAACTCGCTACGACGAGCCACTTTGATCTCAGAGACGTGCCCGCCCTAGTGCGCTCGCTCAAGGTCGACCAGACCGTCGCCCCCGTGCACCGCTTTCAGGGCGGAACGGACCAGGCCTGGGCGCGGCTCGGGCACTTCTTAGACGAGCCCTTCGCTCGCTACGCCAAGAACCGCAGCGTGCCAGAGGCCGGGGCGGCGTCGCACATGAGCCCGTACCTGCACTTTGGGCAGATCTCGCCTGTCGAGATCGCACTCGCGATCCGCGAGGCCAGGACCGGCGATGACGAGAGCCGGTCGGCTTACCTCGAAGAGCTGATTGTCCGGCGGGAACTCGCCATGAACCACGTGTTCTATGACGAGCGCTACGACGCTTACGAGACTGTGCCGGAATGGGCGCGCAAAACGCTTGACAGCCGGCGCACCGACCAGCGGCCCTATCTCTACACGCGCGAGCAGCTTGAGGGGGGCGAAACCCACGACCGCTACTGGAATGCGGCCACGCTGGAGATGCGCGCGACAGGTTACATGCATAACCACATGCGCATGTACTGGGGCAAGAAGATCCTGGAGTGGTCGCCCTCGCCTGAAGAGGCATTTGAGACGACGCTGCGGCTCAACAACCGTTACTTTCTGGACGGGCGAGACGCGAACTCGTTCACCAACGTAGCCTGGGTGTTTGGGCTTCATGACCGGCCCTGGGGACCCCGCAACGTGTTCGGCAATGTGCGCTCCATGGGCCAGAACACGTTCAAAAAGTTTGATGCCGACGCCTATGTTCGAACAGTTGAGACTCTGGCCCTTGAGGAGGCGGGAGAAAGGAGAGACCTCAGACGCGAGTAGCGGGCTGTAGGTGCGATTCAGTTGTTCCCCTGACCACGAATGCTTTAGCTTAACTACGATCTAAATGACGTCACTACCTGATCGGACGGGGCTTTTGGACGAGGCGCATTGTGAACGTCCTGCATGTGTGGCCGCATCCCTCGATCGATGATCAACACCTCCACTTTGGCACACCAAGATCCTATGAGAGTGATGGCGGCCTCCCTTGATAGGATGAGGCTGTCGCAAACCAGTGCTGGAGACACCTCATGTCTGTCATGGCTGATCACCCTCTTACAACTGACACCGCCGCTCACTCGGACCAAGTCGCGCTCGTGCTCTCACTCGAGTTGAGCCAATCGAAGTGGCTGGTGACCTCGCTGGTGCTGGGCAGTGACAAGATATCCAAGCACACGCTCAAAGGTGGAGACGGGCCGGCGCTACTCGCGCTTCTTGCGCAGTTGCAGGCCAGAGCCGTAAAGCGGGTAAGCCAACCTGTCCCGATGATCGCCATTCATGAAGCGGGGCTCGACGGGTTTTCAGTGCACCAGCTCCTCACAGCCAATGGCGTGGAGAGCCATGTGGTTGATCCCGCTTCTATTGCCATGCCCCGACGTAAGCGCCGTGCTAAGACGGATCGGATCGATGGCGAGGGTTCCGTCGCAAACGTTTTGTTTCATAGTTGCAGCTACGGTGGCTGCAGTCACAGCAGCGGAGACAGGGATGTTCAAGGGTAGGCATTTTGATCGTTCGGTAATCCTGCTCTGCATCCGGTGGTATTTGGCTTACAATCTCAGCCTCCGAAACTTGGAGGAGATGATGGCTGAGCGTGGCATCTCAGTCGATCACGCGACCATTCACCGATGGGTTATCCGGTACTCGCCCGAACTGCTGAAGCGCTTTAATGCTCGCAAGAGGGTCGTCACCAGCAAGTGGCACATCGACGAAACTTACATCAAGGTCAGAAGTCGCTGGATGTACCTTTACCGGGCGATTGACAGCAACGGCGACACGGTTGAGTTCTGGTTCAGCGAACGGCGTAACCTCACGGTTGCCGATCGGTTCCTGCGCAAGGCGCTCAAGCGGCACGGCCGGCCCGAGAGGATCGTCATCGACGGCAGCCAGACCAACCGGGAAGCCATCCTGTCGTGTGATGCCGAGAGCCGTCTGCCGGATCGGTCAAGACGCAGGCTCAAGCCGATCAGGATCAGGCAGAGCCGCTACCTGAATAACCGCATCGAGCAGGATCACCGTGTCGTCAAACGCCGCGTGCGTCCGATGCTCGGCTTCAAGTCTGCTGACAGTGCCCGGGTGATCGTAAGTGGCATCGAGTTGATTCACATGATGCGCAAACAGCAGGCGAAATATGTCTGCAGTCAGCAGCTGTCGCTCGCCGAGCAGTTTGACCTGCTCGCCGCATGAGGGCGGCACGATGCACCTGCTGCTTTCTCGTCCCTGTGCCGGATTTGCGACAGAACCCCAGATCGAGGTCGCGATCGGCCAACTCACCGCCAACGGCGCCTGTGACGGCAAACCGACCTACGACGCCGTCATCAAGCACAGCGCCAATGCTATGGTTGTCATTCCGCCGCGCGCCGCCGCCATGGAAAGGCCGGACACCGATCCCTCCAGTCAACGAGATCGTCATGTCGCGACGATCAACACGGGCGGCCGGATGAAATGACAAGCGGTCACCGGTTCATGCGCACGCCCGAAGTCTGTCCGCTCCAGGGTGGATGACACATGGGAAGCGGCATCAAAGACCATGATCCGCAGATCTCTCGATCCATGCACCAATGCCCATGCTCTCCCCTAAGCATCACTACAAACGTGCGCCTCCAGCCTCCAGAGTAGTGAAGACGATATCCTCCATGAGCGGGATGTCTTGCAAGGGATGCTTCTGCATCAGTGCGAAAGCCGCAGCCGTTAACGTTTTCGACTGATCCTTCTTCTTCGCCGATCTGAGGATAATCGCGGTCTGCAGAAAACGCCTCGCCCAGATTTCGCGCCGACCTTCAAGAAAGGCCCAGATTTTGGTTTCAAGCGTCCGTGCCGAGCGGGATCGTCGCATGATGTTGCGCGTCTCTCCGGTGTCTTCAAACCAACTGTCGATCAGTGGCAAAAGCGCATCCAGTGCCTTATCATCATTGAGCATCAGGTCTAGTTTCACTGGTGTGGCATTCTGGACCTCTCGCTGCGGATCAGCATAGTCCAACAGAGCCTGCAAATCTCTTTCCTGTGGACGCAGGCCGTTCAAATCGCAGGCTTCCATCACGTCGATAAAGCCCGGCGCCGGCATGTACCCATTGTCCATCCCATCCGCCAATGCCGCCTCCAGCAACAACTCGGCAGTCATCCGATCGATGCGAATGCTATTTGCTTCCTGGCGAGTGTACGAGACAATGCTATTTGCCTCGCGCTTTGAGCGGCAGCGGATGACAAAAGCATCCTTGATACCATACCCTGTCTTCAAGAGAAGCATTGCGATGAATGTTTGGTTGTTCCGCTTTCCGACAATCGAAATGCTTTGCGCCCCGGCACCATCGGTAACACTGGCCATAATATCGCCGACGATGGGTTCCACCTTGTCATGTCCAAGAGCGTCAAAGAGATCTTTTCGTCGCGCCAGCTTGCCAATGTCATCGACAATTGCCCGAGTGTTGCTGGCTGGCAACCAGCCGCGGATGATTGGCAAATAGAACAGAATCTCCACCTGCAGGCTGGTGCGTTTGAGCTTCGCATGAAGGCCCACAGCCGCAGCCTCCTGTACCAACGACGGCCCCGACAACAGCCAGTACAAGGCGCAGCGCTCGAATATAGGATCGTCCAACGATGCAAGATGATTGACAAAGCCTGCCTGCATCTCCTCCGACATGCCGGCCGTCATCTCGTGCAGGCCGTTGAAAAACTCATACGGGCCACCGCCTTCTGCCTTAATTTCCGCAGCTAAAGTGGCAAGAGTATCATCGAGGTCGGGCACCGGAACTTCGGCAGGCATATCCGCCCCAACAGGATCAATGATCAGTATATCTGGCACCGGCAGGCCGGCACGCCGATACAGAGCGGCGACATTCATGAGGTGAAGCGGTCCACAGGCTCCGGCGGCAATTTGAGCCTCGATGGCTCTCTCGGCATTTTTCAGGAACACCTCGCCGTACGGGCTGTCATTCTCGATACCCATCCTCGCCTCATCGAGCAGCAACCCGAATATATTGACTGCATCCGGGCGACTGTCCTTGGATTGCATGACATGCGTTACGATGGTGGCGGCAACGGCCTCATTAGTAAGCAGCTCCCGCTTCACTCCGGCAAAATAGATTTGGAACTCTATCGATGACAGTTCATGTCGATACAGTTCATCCAGGCTTGATGCAGAAAATTCGACCACTACTGTTCTCCAAAACTAGCCCGGAAAACTCGTGGAGGGCTGGCGGGTGTAACTCAAGTGCGTGAGATAACTTAGGATTTGGGCGTCGAATCCACCCCGCGTCATTTTCGGGAGAACCCGCCCGCCATGAACCACTCTACGCTTTCGTTGCCGAGCCTGTCACCTGTCGGTGGCGAATCCGTTCTGGCTGATGGTGGTGCATAAGTCCGTCCGGAGTGATGCGCTGGCGGGTCTGGATTTTGAGACTGAAGTCCTGTCCGGGGAAGATCCGAGCGCCAGGGCCGAGCTGCTTCATCTGTCACCGTCGTTTCTGGTGCCACGCCTGACCCATGGAGAAATCCGGGTCTGGGACGCACTGGCCATCGCCGCTTACCTGAACGAGATCTCCCCAAAGGTTCACCTTCTTCCCGCGGAGCCGGCGGCCCGGGCATGGTGCTGGTCGATCTCAGGTGAGATGCATGGAGGCTTCATCAACCTGCGCTCTTCGCTGCCGATGAACCTCAAGGTCCGCCGGGCGGACTTCAAGGTCTGGGGCGGAGCCAAGTCCGACATCGAGCGGATCACGGCGATCTGGCGGGAATGCCTGGTGCGCCACGGTGGCCCGTGGCTGTTCGGCACTCGTCCGACCCTCGCGGACGCGATGTACGCGCCAGTCTGCACGCGCTTTGTCACCTATGGTGTTGCGCTCCCGGAGGAAAGCGCATCCTACCGCGATCACGTCATGAACTGGCGGTTGATGGGTGAGTGGATCGAAGGGGCGCTTGCCGAGCCTGAAGAGATTGAGGAGCTCGATATAGAGTTCTGACCATTCTTGCCCAAAGCGGTATTTTCGGATTGACGCTGCAAGGGCTATGAGTTGTGGGAGCAATCGCGGCGTTGTTGCTGGATCTGCCCGGGCACGCATTGGGCCTGCCCCGAGGTAACTGGTTTTGCCACTAGCTTCTGAGCGCTACTCGCATGCTTGAAACGGAGTTTTTCTGCGCCGCACAAAAACGGAGCTTGTTTGGCGCAATTTCCCGGCTAAAGATAGACACATATAGACCAGCCTCATGCCAACCAGCGGAGATTGCTCGGAAAACGGGAGAGCATCATGGACGATCATCTTTGCCCGCACTGCTCTTGCGATGCAGCATCCGTCCTTTGCTTCAGAACCGATGACGGACGCTTCGCCGCCGCCATCCAGTGCCATGTCTGTGGGTACGAGAAGCCGACCGCCGAGGGGTTCGAGGATGAGCAGGCAGCGCGCGAGGCTGCCCAACGGGAGTGGTTCCAAACGGTTTGACAGCCCCTCCCCTCGCTAGCCATCTCTTTAAGGGGGCGGCTGATCGTCAATCGGTTTCAGGTAGCTTCGAGCGGACATGCAGGCTGGCCGACCGGACCCGGGCGGCGAGGTGGTAATGGCTCACCTATCCGTCCGCGCTGAGATGGCAACTTCAGCTAACCCTCGAGGCTGGCAGGGTATCCATGACACCAATCTGTCCCACCCTGACGTCACGCCCCGCGGATCATGCTGCGGATCCTGGTCGCGAGTGCCTCGACCGCGAACGGTTTGGTGATCATCTCCATGCCGGGATCGAGGAAGCCATTCGCGAGCGTGGCATTCTCGGCATAGCCTGTGATGAACAGCACCTTCAGGTCCGGCCGCGCGACGCGCGCCTGGTCCGCGAGCTGGCGTCCGTTGATGCCGGGGAGCCCCACATCCGTGACCAGAAGGTCGACGCGCTCGCGCGATTGCAGGACCTTGAGACCTAATGGCCCGTCAGAAGCCTCGAGGGCCCGGTAGCCGAGGTCCTGGAGCACCTCGACGATCAGGTCGCGGATCACCGGCTCATCCTCGACCACCAGCACCGTCTCCCCGCCTCGGAGCGCGGGACTTCGGACGTGGTTTCGCTGAACTCCTCCTCCTCGGCCGTTCCCCGATGGCGCGGCAGGTAGATCTTGGCCGTCGTGCCGTGGCCGACCTCCGAATAGATCCTGAGGTGGCCCTCGCTTTGTTTGGCAAAGCCGTAGACCATCGACAGGCCAAGCCCGGTGCCCTGGCCCAGAGGCTTGGTCGTAAAGAACGGCTCGAAGGCCCGCGCGATCACGTCCGGCGGCATGCCCGTTCCGTTGTCCGTCACGCAGATGCAGACATACTGCCCTGGCGTGACGTCCCGCTGTGCTGCCACATAGGCGTTGTCCAGGTGCGCGTTGCAGGTCTCGATGGTGAGCTTACCGCCGTCGGGCATGGCGTCCCGGGCATTGATCGCGAGGTTGAGGATTGCACTCTCGAGCTGGTTCGGGTCGCACAGGGTCGTCCAGAGCCCGCCCGCTGTGACGATCTCCAACGCATGCAGCGGACCGATGGTGCGGCGGAGCAGGTCCTCCATGGAGGCGACGAGTTGGTTGGCGTTGACTGGCTTCGGATCGAGTGGCTGGCGGCGCGAGAAGGCGAGCAGACGATGGGTCAGGGCGGCGGCGCGTTGGGCCGAGCTCATAGCGGCCTTGGCATAGCGCTCGATGTCCTCCGTCCGGCCTTGGGTGATGCGGGTCTGCATCAGGGCACCGTCAGGTTAACCAGCGGGTGACCGGATAGAGGCATACGTGAGGGATGAACTCGACCCATCACCCTCGCTATGCTCGTCACCGCTTCCCGGCGGAGGTCATCAGCCATGCCGTCTGGCTCTACTTTCGATTCCCGCACAGCCTGCGGATGGTCGAGGAAATGCTGGCTGCCCGCGGCATCCCGGTCAGCCACGAGACCGTGCGGCAGTGGGCGCTGAAGTTCGGCCAGGGTTTTGCCAACCAGATCCGCCGCCGTCTTCCGGCAGCCGGTGACAAGTGGCATCTCGACGAGGTGGTAATCAGCATTGCAGGCCGAAAGCACTGGCTCTGGCGAGCGGTGGACCAGCATGGGGTCGTGCTCGATATTCTGGTCCAGAGCCGCCGTGACACAAAAGCCGCCAAGCGGCTGTTGCGCAAGCTGCTCAAGAAGCAAGGCATCGCACCGCGCGTGATGATCACCGACAAACTCGCGAGCTACGGTGCCGCAAAACGAGAGATCATGCCGAGTGTCGAGCATCGCCAGCATAAGGGCTTAAACAATCGAGCGGAAAACAGCCACCAGCCAACCCGACGACGGGAGCGCATCATGAAACGCTTCAAGTCAGCCGGGCAGGCGCAACGCTTCCTATCAGTCCGTGATCAGGTCGCGAACCTCTTCCGCCGTCCTGCCAACACCAATGCAGGTGACCATCGCGAGGCCCGCTCGCATGCCTTTACTGCTTGGGCCGAAGTAACAGGCGTTGCCGTGAGCTTCTGATCGGGCGACCCAGGAAGGCGCCTTGCCTTCAGCTCGTTAAATTGACGGTGCCGGTCAGATAAGATCCGTGCCCGGTGCCGCTTCGCTTCTGGCAATCGCGGCACTGGCAGTGGTTCTCGAAGATGGGTTCACTGGTCGTTTCATAACGGATTGCTCCGCACGCACATCCGCCGGTATAAGGGTTGGGCATCATCATTCTCCTTCGAGCAGAATTCTTAAGTGGCAGCGTGATCGGGCCGAGTTCGGGTTGGCGAAAATGTCGATGGCCCGGTGAGGGGTCTTGCGCCTGAATCCCTGTGTCAGAGTGGATTCAGTGAACGGTTCAGTGCGATGACATCGGCATGGACGTCAGCATAGGCCGGTTTGTTGGCAAAGAGCTTACCATAACTCTCTCTCCACTCATTGTCGCGAATCTTCTCCGCCTTGCCCCTAGCCGCCGCCCGGATTCCTTCCTGTGTCTTTTCCACGCCGTAGTCGCAGCAATAGGCAGGCGTCGAAGGCTGCTGTCGCCACGACTCCTCTAACGAACCGCCGTCGACCGGATCGAACCCCATTTCACTCACCAGGCCCACTACAACCTGTTTTCCCCAAGCATCATCACCTGCGATTGGGATAGCTATCCGATCCGGCGAGCCTTCGGGTTTTCCCAGTTCAGAGAGGGCGTGGAACATGATGCTGTTGAACGCCTTGAAAATGGGGCGGCCGAGCTGCTTTGATGTCCAGACGCTTTCCGGCATGCCGGCGTCGATCTCCGCAATGCGCGGATCGCGCACGTCGGGGTAATAGTTCGCTGTATCGATGATCACCACGCCTGTCGCAGCGCGATCGAACAAGTCGTTGGGCAGCTTCGCCACAGCGGGAAATGGCATGGATAGCAGCACGACGTCCGCGCTCTCTACGGCGCCGTAGATATCCGTAGCGGTTGCCCCGATTTCATCCGCAAATTGCTGGACTGCCTCGGGGCCGCGGGAATTCGCGACCCGCACGTCGTGACCCTTCTCGCTCCATCGGCGGGCGAGAGTTCCCCCCATCTCGCCAATGCCAATAACGCCAATCCTCATGATTTCACCTTCCTATTGTTGGCGTCGAAAACCCATCCTGTTTGCGAAGGGATCAGGCCGCCTTTGGTTTTGCGAAGACGTCAATCGCGCTGCCGGTCTCCAGGAAGGATTTCAGACTTGAGAGGACCATCGGCCAACCCTTGCTGATCCCGGCCACCATCCCGCTGCCGGCCTCGAGCTCGTCATGTGTGACCGTTAGGCGGACCATGTTGTCGTATTCCTCGATCGAGAATGTCACCCGGCTGTAGCTTGCCGGATCGGACGCCTGCGAGGCATTGGCCCAGGTGAAGATAAGTCGGGTCGGCGGCGAGACCTCAACGACCTCGCCGACGAGTTCGACAGTCCGCTCATCGTTGGCACGGATGTGTTCCCATTTCGATCCGGGCTTCCAGTCGGAGACGTTCTCGTGGCCCCAGTAACGCCGGGCGATGTCCGGTTTCGTGATGGCCTCGAACACCTTTTCTGGGGTCGAGAGAATGTAGGTCACGTAAACGAAGCTCGTCGTCTCTTTGGTCATTGTTACTCTCCTTCGAGTTCCTTCTTAAGATCGTGCAGCAGGCTGAGCCGCTGCCGTTCAAATTTCCGCACCCATCGCTCGTAAACCTCATGGAGTGGCACTGGGTTGATGAAATGCAGCTTTTCCCGGCCGCGCCTCACCGTGCTCACAAGATTGGCAGCCTCAAGAATCCCGAGGTGCTGGGTGGCGGACTGCCGGGCCATGTCGAGGTTCTCGCAGAGCTGGCCGAGCGTCTGCCCGTTCTGCTCGCACAAAAGGTCGAGCAGCTTCCTGCGGGTCGGGTCTCCCAGCGCCTTGAAAACCTTGTCAGCGTCCATCGGTCATTCTCGTCTGCGAACATCATATGCAGGCATTTACCTGCATGTCAAGGCAGGTTCATCCCAGACAGAATTCCTCCGTGGATGATCAGGAGAGCGCTCGCAGCAAGGCTTCGGCCAGTCCGGACGGGTTCTCCCAAGCCCTTGAATGGCCTGCCTTGGGCACGATACTGATGTGCACGCCGTTTTGCGGCGAACGCTCCGTATCTGGATCCGGCAAGGATGCCTCACCAAAGATGACCGTTCTCGGCATCGTCATCTAGTGAAGTATCTCCCGCCATGGAGAGCATGAGGTTTTGTGGGACAGACTGGTAAGGGGTCGGCGGTACATGGTTTCCAGCCAGACGAAACAAGGCTGCGGGACACCTTCATTTGCCAAAGCGCACTCCATCCAAACCCGGGCCGCCGGGTCCTTCTCCAGCTCCGGAGATTCTGCAGCTCAAGATTTGGCTGCTCGGCATCAGCCCCATGATCTGGCGGCGGGTTCAGGTGCCAGCCAGCCTAACGCTGCGGGAGTTGCACGGTATCATCCAGGTCGTGATGGGCTGGGAGGGCATCCACCTGTTCCAGTTCATGCTCCGGGCCAGACGGTTCGGCTCTCTGGAGTTGGCGGCCCGGTCTCCAGATGGTATTGTCAACTTGACGCCCGGTCGGCACAGCTGCCGCAGGTGCTGCCCCCCTCAAGCCAGTCCAGATCAGCCTACGAGGGCAGTCCCGGTTGCATCGCGCCAAGAAATGAAAGCGCAATCGCGGGCCACGCGATACTCACTGGCGGAAAGACGGTGACGGCGGAGTTGGAAGTGGTTGTGGATCGGAGTGTGAGTGGCGAGGAATTGCTGTGCCTGCCGGACTGACTTAAACCGCCTCATGTGACGCTCCCGCCGTCGGGTGGGTTGGTGCGACACCTCGCAGCGGTTGTTGAGATACCGGCTCTGCCGATGCTCAACGCCTGGCAGGATCTCACGCTTGGCGGCACCATAGGATCCAAGTTTGTCGGTCACGATGACCCTGGGCACATAGCACAAGCCCTTGAGCAGCTTGCGGAAGAAGCGCTTGGCGGCCGTCTTGTTGCGGCGACTCTGCACCAGCACATCAAGCACGTTGCCGTGCTGATCAACGGCCCGCCAGAGGTAGTGCAGTTTGCCTCGGATGCGCACGAACACTTCATCCAGAAACCACTTGTCGCCAGGCTGCGGCCGGCGCCGTTTGAGGGTGTTGGCATAGTCACGGCCGAAGCGCAGGCTCCATTCACGGATGGTCTCGTAGCTGACCACGATGCCGCGAGCGGCCAGGATCAGTTCAACCTCCCGCAGGCTGAGGCTGAAGCAGTGATACAGCCAGACCGCCTGGTTGATGATTTCAGCGGGAAAGCGGAAGCCGCGGTACGGGTTGGACATCGTGCTCATATCGGAGACCCTGCCACAGATCCCGAACTCTCGCCAACCTGACAATACCCTGTCGCTGCGGCCGGGCTGACAATTGACTTCATGCTTTCGACCAAGCGGGATGCGGCTGCTGCTCGACGGTTCTTCCGGAAGGCGCTGAAGCAGCTGCATACGCTCAATCCGCGTACCATCGCAGTGGATAAGAGCGCAGCCTACCCCATTGCAGCGAAAGCTTTGAAACCGGAGGGAACACTCTGGCGCTTCGCCAAACTTCGGCAGGCGAAATTCTTGAATACCATCGTCGAGCAGGATCATGGGCGCATCAAGCAGCTGGTCCGGTCAAGATTGGGCTTCAAGAGCTTCGTGTCTGTCGCCCAGACAATTGCTGGCTATGAGGTGGTGGCGATAATCCGCAAGGGACAAGTGGTGAGCGCACCAGCGAATGACATGAAGGGTCAGACCGACTTCATTTCTGCATTGTTGAGCGCAACCGCCTCACCGGGCACACAACCGGCTCTCACATGACCTGAGCCAAGACTTGCAACATAATCTGTTCGCGGGGGTTGAGGGTGACCCATCCCCGATGATCATATCAACCGGTTGCCTGCGTTACGACGCGCCGAGCGGGAACGAGGGCGGAAGGAGCTCTGACCAGGACGTCAAGGATGCAACGCATATGCTGGTGGGCTACCTCTAGCTCAGGCGAGCGTCAAAGGATGTGTAGGGCTGAACCGAACCCAAGCCGCCTCCCTTGCCAGCGTGGTCAGGAAGGACTGCGTTTGGTGAGTGCCTCGAAGCCTCCTCTCAGCTGCAAGATCCGGTCGGAATAGGCTTTGCTCAGGCAGATACGATTATCCTTGCAACCGGCGCGCCGTTTGAGCCAGGCGACCTGTGCTTCATCGAGGTCGCCGTGGGAGCCCATGCCGAGAAGAGGCTTGAGTTGAGTGTAGAGGACGGACATCTCAGCATCCTCATCATTCAGATGGCGATCGGCACAGACAGCCTCCTCGTCGGCCGCTTCGGCCTTGGTGCAGTCGAAGCTGGCGGCTTGGACGGGCTGCCATGCTGCCGTCAGCAGTAAGATTGAGAGAGCAGTAAGGCAGAAGGCTTTTCCGGGCATTGGGCAATCCTCAAAAGGGATTTCATCTTTAGGGAGAACCATTCAAGCTAGCAAAAGCTCCGTGGTGGATGGCTTCTGTTCGGATCAAGCTTAATGAAGAGTGAAACCGGTGTTGTCTTTGAAGGGGATGCCTGGGACAGCCCTCAGAGGGTACTGTCAGATTGGTAACCGCTTGGGGCCAGTAGCAGGGTGTTGGGCATGAACACGACATCCAGTTCTTGCCGCGGCTTTTGCTTTCCGGCGGAAATCATCAACCAAGCTGTCTGGTTGTATCACTGCTTCAGTCTGAGTGTACGTGAAGTCGAGTTGATCCGCGCAGCGCGAGGCGTCGTGGTCAGCTACGAGACTGTCCGTGAGTGGGGCCTGCGCTTCGGGCGGACCTACCCCAACAGCTGTGAGGTCCGACGACATCGTTTCAACTTTCTGATCGTCAGATCAGTCTCTGAGATGCGATGCTGATCCTGTTGCTGCGGGGAAAGCGATGGATTTGACGAAGGCGCGCCTCGTGTGGGTCGAACTCTAAGCCAAGACCGGGGATGCTGGACTGGTGTGTCGTCGCTGCGGCATCTCTCGACCCACCCTGCGCAAGTGGTGGCGCCGCTATCAGGCTGATGGCGAGGCGGGCCTGGTGGAGCACAGCCGCCGCCATCATCGTCTGGCCGCCCAGAAGGTCTTTGGCGACCAAGAAGCGCTCATCCTGTCGCTTCGCCGGGAGCGGCGGCTCGGGGTCAAGCCACTGCGCAATGAGCTGATCCGGCAGCACGATCTGACGCTGTCGCTCGACACCATCCATCGGACGCTCGTCCGCCATGGCGCGCAGGTATTGAAGCGACCACGCCGGTGGTGCAAGGGAACACGCCGCTACAGCCGCCCGATCCCTGGGGACCGTGTCCAGATGGACGTCTGTAAGAGCAGGCCAGGCGTCTATCAGTACACCGCGATCGACGATTGCAACCGCTACAAGGTGCTCGGAATCTACAACCGCGCCACGGGCGCCAACACCCTCGACTTTCTGGAGCGGGTCATCGAGGAGATGCCGTTTCCGATCCAGCGAATCCAAACCGATCGCGGGCGCGAATTCTTCGCCGAGACGGTTCAGCAGCGCCTGATGGACTGGGCCATCAAGTTTCGGCCGATCCCGCCCAGATCTCCCCATCTGACACGGGAAGGTCGAGCGCACGCACCGCGCTGATCGGGAGGAATTCTGGGACACGGTTGATCCCAAGGGTCCGGGATCGAGTTAGGTCGTCGCTTGCTTCCTGTCAGGGTTGCCTTCTGCCAACCACGAACGTTGAGACCTTTTCGGCCAGACAGCGACTCAGTCAACATCAACGGCACCTCACTATCTGTGTTCCAGCGAAGCATGACGACTGTGTCTGGGCGAGCCGGCGGTCCAAGTGCCATGGAGGAACTCGGGCCGATCAGATCCTTGCCGCGGTTTGGGGATGGAGCTCGCACATGCTGACGGCCTGTCAGATCTTGATCGTCGAGGACAACGCGCTGATCGCCGAGGAGGTCAGTCAGTTCCTGATGGAGGCAGAGGCCGAGGTTCTCGGTCCCGCCTTGAGCATCGCCGAAGCCAAGCAGTTACTGAAGACAGGGTAGTCGTTCGATGCGGCCCTGCTCGACGTGCACCTGGCAGATGGAAGGATTACCCCCGTTCTGGACGTTCTGAGAACACGCCACATTCCAACTTTGGTTTACACAGGAGGTGCCGTGCCCGAGGAAGTTGGTCGGCATCAGCATGACCTGGGCCTTGTGGCGAAACCGGTGTCCTCCGCACACCTCGTCCGGGAGCTCAAGGCGGTCATGGAGGACGTTGCCCGCATCCAAAGCCAGGTAACGTACCGAGACCGCCGGTAACCGGAAACGGTAATAAAAGATGGTCGATAGCCTGTGACTTGGGCTCGGCGATGACTAAGGGCAGGCTCCGGACCGGATGGCTTTAGGGTGCAGAATACTGCTTATCCCTACAATGCCAGTTCGCAAGGAGAGGAGATTCGAACACTAGATCGTCGTCCTCTCAGATCGACAAGTGAATGTCTCTTCAGCCGCAGGACGGAACATTTGTGCACGCTGTCGCAGCTCAGGAACGGTCACGACGGTTGACCGTTGACCGCTCGGCAGGATCTGAGACCTGCAGCACCGGAGATGTTGTGATGCGGATCGCACAGGTTGCCCCCTTGGCCGAGGCCGTCCCGCCTAAACTCTATGGAGGGACCGAGCGGGTGGTGTCCTGGTTGACTGAGGAGCTCGTGCGTCAGGGTCATGATGTGACCCTGTTTGCTAGCGGCGATTCCAAGACAGCCGCAAAACTCGTCCCCTGTGTTCCCCAGGCGCTGCGCCTTGCAGGGATCCGGGACCATATCGCCAGTCACCTCGTCATGCTGAACGAGGTGCGGGCGCGGGCGGATCAGTTCGACGTCATCCACTTTCATGTCGACCTGCTGCAGCACGTCCTGTTCCAAGACTTGGCGCATAAGTGTCTCACAACCCTCCATGGCAGGTTGGATCTGCCCGACTACATGCCGGTGTTCCGGACCTTCAACGAGATGCCGCTGGTCTCCATCTCCAACAGTCAGCGGGTCCCCATGCCGCCGCATGTGAACTGGCTTGCTACGGTTCACCACGGATTGCCGCCCAGCGTCTGTCCCTTCCACGAAGTGGGTGGGGAGTATCTCGCCTTCCTGGGCCGCATCGCACCGGAGAAGCGACCGGACCGTGCGATCCAGATCGCGACACAGGCCGGTATTCCATTGAAGATCGCTGCCAAGGTTGATCCGGCGGATCAGGCCTACTATGACGAGGCCATCGCGCCGCTGCTCGACCATCCCCTGGTTGAGTTCATCGGCGAGATCGATGAGAGCGCCAAGGGCGACTTTCTCGGGCGTGCTTTGGCGCTGCTATTCCCGATTGATTGGCCCGAGCCTTTCGGTCTGGTGATGATTGAGGCCATGTCGGCCGGGACGCCTGTGATCGCCTTCCGCAACGGCTCAGTCCCTGAGGTTGTTGCTGATGGCGTCACTGGTTTCATCGTCGAGACAATGGATGAAGCGGTCACGGCCGCTCGTCAGGTTGAGAGCCTGGGTCGAGCGGGTGTGCGGGAAGTCTTCGAGTGCCGCTTCACGGTGGCTCGCATGGCCAAAGACTATGTCCATGCTTACGACACCCTGCTGACAAAAGGCGGCACTGATCAGCGCCATCTGGTTGCGGCAGAGTAAACAATCGATCGCTTCCGAGCACCATGAGCGTATGGCTAAGCCGGCCATGGCAGCATTGAGCCTATACAGAACATCAACAACGAGGAAATTGGCATGAGCGAACGCGTCATGGGACCGGCCTCGGACCATCCAGAACCTTCTTCGGAGCAGCTTTCGGAACACTACATTGAGGCTCAAACATCCTTGGTCGAACGGAGTTTGCGAACGCTGAAGACGGGCGACGCCTTCGTGGTGCTCGATACCCATGGCGACTGCGGTACCGTGCCGGATAGTCCAGAAGGCCTGTTCTTCCAGGATACTCGTTACCTTTCACGGTTTGAGATGCGGTTTGAGGGCAAGCGCCCCCTGCTGCTGGGCTCAGTCATTCAGGACGATAATGCAGCGCTCACGGTTGACCTGACGAATCCCGACATAAGGCCGGGGGAGGACACCGCGCTGCCGCGGGACATCATCGCACTCAATCGAACCAAGTTCCTTTGGAAGGGGGTTCTCTACGAGCGAATTGGCCTGCGCAACTATGACGCTCACCGGCGGGTCTTCCGCCTCGAATGTCGGTTCGACGCCGATTTCTGCGACCTGTTCGAGGTCCGCGGTATGCAGCGGGATCATCGCGGTCACCTTTCAATCAAGACCGTGACTCCCGACCGGATCGTGTTCAGCTATGAGGGACTCGACGGGATCGTCCGTCAGTCCATGCTGCACTTCGAGCCGTGGCCAACACGCCTTGAGGCTAAGCGAGCCATTTACGAGATGGCGTTGGAGCCAGACGAGCGCCGCTCGATCCTGATCTCGGTGGCATGTGAGGAGCAGAAAACTGGGGAGATCTTTAGTCCCGAGGTACCTAACTTCCTCAAGGCCTACCGAGACACCCGTCGAGCCTTGCGGGCGACGACGCGGGAGATCGCCAAGATCAAAACTTCGAACCACCTCTTCAACGAGGTTATCTCCCGCTCCGCGTCCGATATGTACATGCTGGTCACGCCCACCGAGTGCGGCCTCTACCCTTATGCCGGCATTCCCTGGTACAGCACGGTTTTTGGTCGTGACGGCATCATCACCGCAATGATGCTTCTGTGGGCAGACCCATCCATTGCAAAAGGCGTGCTGCGCTACCTGGCTGAGATGCAGGCTACCGACGTCGATCCTGCCGCCGATGCTCAGCCCGGCAAGATTTTGCACGAGCGTCGCTTGGGCGAGATGGCTCGCCTCGGCGAGGTCCCGTTCCGGCGCTACTACGGCACAGTGGACGCAACACCCCTTTTCGTTATGCTGGCAGGCCAATACTACGAGCGCACGGGCGACCAGGAGACCATCAAGGCAATCTGGCCGAATATCGAAGCGGCCCTGCGCTGGTGCGATGAGTACGGTGATCGCGACGGCGATGGCTTTGTCGAGTATCACCGGGAAACGGATCAGGGGCTAGCCAACCAGGGCTGGAAGGACAGCCACGATTCCATCTTCCACGCGGATGGCTCGGGAGCCGAAGGTCCGATCGCACTCTGCGAGGTACAGGCATACGTCTTCGCAGCCAAGCAGGCTGCCGCGCGGCTGGCGACGACACTCAATCAAGCAGATATCAGCAACCGGCTTGCCAAGGAAGCCATCAACCTTCGTGAGAGGTTCGAGGCAGCATTCTGGTGTGAGGATATCAGCACCTACGCCTTGGCACTCGACGGAGCTAAGCGGCCCTGCCGTGTGCGGGCATCCAACGCCGGGCATGCCTTGTTTGCCGGCATTGCTGCACCGGAGCGGGCCCGCCGGGTTGCGAGGACATTGATGAGCCCCGACTTTTTCAGCGGCTGGGGCATCCGCACGCTCGCGCGGGGCGAAGCGCGGTACAATCCAATGTCGTACCACAACGGCTCAATCTGGCCGCATGACAATGGGATGATTGCGCTCGGTATGGCGCAGTATGGCCTGAAGCATGAGGCGGCGCAGGTTTTCCGGGCCTTGTTCGAGGTCGCAAGCTATCAGGAATTGCGCCGTTTGCCCGAACTGTTCTGCGGGTTTACGCGCCGGCGCCACCGGGGACCAACGGCCTACCCGGTTGCCTGCTCACCGCAGGCGTGGGCCGCGGCGACACCGTTCGCGCTTCTTGGATCGAGCTTGGGGCTGGAACTCAATCATGAGGGAAATGCGGTTCGGTTCAACGATCCAACCTTGCCAAGCTTCCTGGACGAGGTCTTGATCCACGAGCTTCGCGTGAATGCCTCAACGTTTGATCTGAGACTACATCGGTATGGACAGGATGTGTCGCTGAATGTCTTAAAGCGCGCGGGCGATGCCCGCATTTTGCTTGCGAAGTAGCGCAGTCCCTGATTTGAGCGCCACAGCACGGCGCTGGTGCATGGAGGTTGGGCAGTGCGCAGCTGGATGTGGCATAGGGCTCTTCAGGCGACCTTCGCTGAAATCGACTTGGCGACACGGATCATTTGGTAGATTAACTTTCCCTCCGCGCGTATGACGCGATTGAATGTCATGAGCCCAACGGCCACAATCCAGCACCGTCAGTTCGATGCAGCGATCTTTGATCTTGACGGCGTGTTGACCGACACGGCGAGCCTCAGCATAATACAACTTGTCTTACGCTGAGAAAGCAGCTGTCAAGTGATGTTCCGGAAGGCTTCGCTCTGCTGTTCTCAAAGCACGCCGGCATCCGCCTATGAGAATTCAGCAACGGCTTTCCTGCACCTTGCATAGAGCTCGCCAATCAGAATAGCGGGGCCTTAGATCAGCTGATCCTGAGGCACTTTGAGGACCATTGAGAGGATTTCGAGCATCTCCTCCTCGATATCCTTGTTGCCTTCTTCAATTGCTTTGATGGCCTCCTTGGAAATGCCGCTCTTTTCGGCGAGGTCATCGCGCGAGATGTTCCTCCATCGGCGATAAGCCATTAGGGCGGGCTCGCCGCCTGCGAGCGCATAGGTAACATCCATCGGGACTCGGAAGACATCAACCATCGTCGCCTCCTCCAGAATCCGAGCTTAACACAGAACGAGCTGCCCATGTGGTGCAGATGTCACAGCAACTGAGGGAGCTCGCACTGATGCTCGCTCCCGCACTTTTAGGGGGCCTTGCGGCGTGAGCCCGGACGGATGGCGGTATTTGTCCAACACGTGGCTGAAGCAGAACGGCTGTTCTATCCCGCACACCGCTCAGTTCACAAAGGGATCGGCTTGAATGCTTGTCCTCGGATATGGGGCAACCCTCCATGATACGAATTAGTCTTGATGAGGACTAAAACAAAAAGCCGTCATCTCAGATGATTTCGAACGGAGAGAGGCTCTGGAGTCGCCGCGTACAGGATGTGAAACCATTGGCCTCCTGATGTAGATGTAAGCTTAACCGCAAATAGGACTCATAACTTATCTTAGTTCATGCTTTGTTCTGGTGTTCGGATTTCATATCAGGTAGAGTCAATACTCAGAAATTACAGAAGCGGAGCCGTGATGAGCATGGACAAGAACAAGGCTATCGAAACGTTAGGATTGGATAATTTGGCTGACATGCAGGAGCTACACGATCCCCCAGGCCCGATAGCGCCGCCGGCCAGTCAATTCCCTCGGCAGCGCCCCTCCCAGCTGCAGGAGCATCAGGTCCACGGCCTTGGGCGTAACTTTGAGCAGTTTCGCGCCCAGTGGCACCGTCACAAGAGGGCGTGACAGGAACAGGTTCACGAGCTCGCGCAGCCTGGAATTGCTGCGGCATTTATCGGCCACCCGGTTCATCAGCTCCCGGGCGAGGATTAGCCGCTCCAGATCCTTGTTCGCGATCTCGACGGCCTCTTCGAGCACCTGGCAGAAGCCCTGCAGTTTTTCGAGGATCCCTTCCCTGCCCTGCGGCCGGAACTTCGATTGCTTGAACCCGGCCGCGAGCGGCAGGAGGTGGCTTGTCAGTCCTCGAGCCCGGAGGATCGACGCGGCCATGATCAATCCGAGCCATGGTTGCCGGGTATAGAGGTTCAGATCGAGCCAGGCGTCCCAGGCGACGGCGGCCGCGGCGACTGCCGGCCAGTGGGAAACCCGCTTCACCATATCAAGCCAGGCATCTTCATTCTCAGCCTCGTCCCGATCCGGATCGTAGACCAGATGGGATCGGCTTTTCGGGAGCGGAGTTTCGCCGGCCAGAACCTTATCAGTCCGATCAAGCAGCGCGTCGATTTCCGCAAAGTGCGCTTCCCACGGATCGGCATCGTTGGCGAAGGCTGGATAGGCCTCCTCATCGTCCGGATCGACCTTTCTTTTGCCCTTGGCCTTCGGCTCATCGGGTTTCAGCGGTCCAATTCCTCGCAGAGCCGCCAAACCGTCATAGGAAATTGGCCAGGGCGCCTTCCTGACCATTGCAGCCCGTCGCGCCCTTAAAGCTGATGCAGCTCGCGTGAGCTCGTGAGTCGGACTCCGCACGTCCATGCCGGCGTCATGCAGCACCAAGTCGCCGATATCGACCAGATAACCGTCCAGCAGAAGGGATCTCACCGCTTCGTTCATGTCGCACCGGGATTGCCAGCCAGCGGCTAATCCAGACGCCTCAAGGCGGGCGTCGAAGGATTTTATTTCGAGCGCGACTTTCTCCAGACGACCGACGACTTTCTCCCAAGGGATCTCGGGGAGCTCAAAGCTCTTTGGTTGCTCTTGATTTGAGATCGAGAAGTTAAGCATCAAATCTGCTCTGACCTATAGGCTCACGATATGTAGTCTTTGCCGAGAGCGCCAGCCGATGCACGGCCAACAAAGGTGGAATGGATCCAGATCTCTTTGCTCGAAGC
The DNA here is from genome assembly GCF_002741015.1 of Microvirga ossetica. Classification (NCBI taxonomy): domain Bacteria; kingdom Pseudomonadati; phylum Pseudomonadota; class Alphaproteobacteria; order Hyphomicrobiales; family Methylobacteriaceae; genus Microvirga; species Microvirga ossetica. The sequence goes on from NZ_CP016619.1 coordinate 243,386, forward strand.
CGGTCGGCGAATATGGCCGTTCCTCATGTGCAGGCGCAGATTCGTCGTGCCCTGTCGATAAGAGAGAATTGTGTCACGGAGCGGGGCTTATGGATTTGGCCTAATTGGATCAATCGCTCTAATAGCCATGTGTCCCGACATAGGTGAGATACTGTCGGCGAATTCAGAGGGCTGGCGCCAACGCAGCAAAGCGGGTCACGCGCGTCTTGGTGCGCGGCCATCCGTCCAACCAGTGTACGACCCGCAAGACGTTCATCGCAGCCGCCGAACACACCTCCTGGAGGCCGGTCTTCAGGAGCCCGATATACCAGCTCCGGCGCATTCCGAATCCCCGCACACCCTGTGAGAGCGTGCCCTCGACGCCAGCCCGGATATGATACCGCTCCTTCCATGTTGGATCGTGCATCCGGGATCGGGCTGCATTCAATGCCTCGTACTCTTGGCGCGTGTGGAAGTAGACGGCGCGGCGGGCTTCCTTCGCGGGCGTGCACAGCGCTCTGACGGCGCAGGCTCCACAATCAGAGCGGCTGAACACGGCATTGATGCGCGGGCTCCCATCCTCTCTGCGCGCGACGCGCCAAGTCGCGGAGACCTTACCCTGTGGGCAGGTCACTTGTTCGCGCTCCCAGTCGATCACGAAGTTGGGCAGATCATATCCCTGTCCCGTGCGGGCCTGCCAGGACGATACGCCCCGCACCGGCCCCTCGAGCGAGATCCCGTGGTCTTGCCGGCTGCTGACCAACAGGGCCGCATCAATGTAGGCCGAGTCCACGTAATGCTCAGAAGGCAGGAGGCCTTTGGCGGCCAGGCACGCATGGATCTCGGCCGTGCTCGTCATGTCTTGCTCCATCGCCGGGCAGGTCTTGACGTGCGTGATCAGGTGCGCGGCATCGTCATCGCAGGTCTCGGTGACATGGACCTTGTAGCCGGACCACTCCATCTGACGCTTTGTGCAGTAATGCATCTCGGGATCATAGGGCGACTGCAGCCGTTCGCCGACCGGTGGCAGTTCCGCTCCAGCCCGCCAGCGCGGCCGCCCATCGTCCCGTGCGTAATGCACCCGCCACACGTCGCGCAGCGTCTGCACCATCGGCACCGCTCGCGCCGCAGCCGGTGCGCTCGCATCGTCCAAGGCGTCGAGCAGGAAGAACCCGTCCGTGCCAATCTCCAGCGAGAGAGCTTCACGCTTCTCCCGGCTCTTGGGCAGACGATAGTCCTCAATGCGATGTGCATAGCGCTCGAACCAAGCCGGCTGAGCGATCACGCGAACCCAGTCCGGAACAACGGCGGCCAGATCATCGAGAGTGGCGCGCAGCGTCTCAGCGACGAGTTCCAGAAGATGGAGGTCATGCACGGCCCCCAACACATGCGTGCTGTCGGTGCGTTGCTTGCCGCGCGCTTTGATCAGACCGCGGGCCTTGAACCGCTCGAGCATGGTGTCCAACAGCAGATGCTCGGCCTGGCCGGCGACAAGGCGGGCCCGAAATTCGGTGAGCACGCTGAAGTGGAACCCGGGATCAGTCAGCTCGAGCCCCAGGGCGTACTTCCAGTCGATCCGGGCCCGGACAGCGTCAGCGGCTTGTCGATCGCTGAGGTGCTCGAGGAACTGGAAGATCGTGATCAAAGCCAGCCGCCACGGCGCAAGGGCGGGTTGCCCCCGGCTCGGGTAGAACCGTCGGAAGTCCTCATCCTGGTAGAGGATGCTAAATTCATCCCGGAGCCGGGTCACAATGTTGCCCTTAGGGAAAGCTGCCCGGGCGACTCGCACGGTCTCGGCCGGGATCTCACCAATCGGCTCGGGATGAAGGCTCATGGATTCCTCCTCTTGCTGAATAGCCAACAGGGAATTCGCCGACAGTATCTCAGGATGGTCCGAAGTGGATCGATGTCGAACTGAGTCGTCAATTGAGGTCACTTGAAGGTCGCCTTGCAGCCCCACTGCTGAAATAAGGGTAAGGTCGGCCCCGTGCCAGGAAGCGACGTTCCGCGCTCATAGGTTGAACTTCGCTGAGCCGTGTACGGAATTGCTCCTGCCCTTGGTTTCACCCTCATTTCGGTTCAGGTAAGATTGAGCTCTAGCTGATCAGATCCAGCGGGGTGGCGAATGAGGCGTCGCCAGTTCATCACGCTCTTCGGGCGAGCAACTCTCCTCTGGCCCTTGGGAGTATGGGCGCAGCAGGTCAATGAGGTCCCACGTGTTGGCGTCATCGTGCAGGGCGACGCTCACCTCGTCGGTCTCTCGGGACTGCGGAAAGGCCTTGCGGAGCTTGGAGCGGCGGAGGGCAAGCAGTTTAACTTGGCCGTCCGTGATACCCAGGGTAATCTCAAGGCGGCCGAAGGAGCAGCCGCCGAATTGGAGCGCAACGGCGTTGCAGTGATCGTCTCATTCGGAATGTCGCCGATCCTCGCCGTCAAGCGCGCAACAACCACCGTGCCGATGGTGTATGTGGGAGGAACCGATCCGGTAGCCGGGGGGCTCGCAAACAGCGTCGCGAAGCCCGGCGGGCGGGTTACGGGCGTTCACCACCTCCAAGCTGAACTGACGGGCAAGCGCCTCGAGCTTTTCCGCGAACTGGTCCCAGCCCTTCGGCGGGTCGCTATTTTCTACAATCCCAGCAATCCGGTTGCCCAATCTGCCATGGGTTTGGCGCGGGACGCCGCCCAGATCTTCGGGCTTGACCTCGTCGAGCGTCAGGTCACTTCGCCCGAGGAGATTCGCCGAGAGGCTGAAGGGCTAAGCAGACTCGTGGTTGATGGCTACTACTTCATCAGTGACGCCACGATCATCGGACAACAGCACACCATCACCGATGCGGCCAATCGCATCCGGCTCCCGACGATGGCGCTTGAATTGGATATCGTCCGCCGCGGCGCGCTTGCGGGCTACGGGCTCAACTATGGTGAATTGGGACGTCTGGCGGCGAAATTCGTCCAGCGAATCCTCGCCGGCGACCGACCAGGGGATCTACCGATTGAGGACATCAGCGTGCCGGCCCTCGGCATCAATCTCAAGACGGCTCGGGCTATCGGTATTGAGGTGCCGCGGGACATCCTTGTCCGAGCAGATGAGGTGATCGAATAATCGGATCCATGTGGGCCGCTGACGATGATGATATGAAATTCCGATAAGGTCCGGCATGGAACGCGTTACTGTCGACAGCGAGAGTAGAAACTCGTCTTTGCCTGATAGAGGGGGAGACCCCAATCTTCGATCGTCACCCCCAATGTGACCTCGCCCACGATCTCGATCTCCTGTGAGCCTAAGGTATGGAGCGATCCCCTGATTGGATCGCCTTCGAAGACACTGAAGTAGTCATCCTCGTGCAGCAGCGAGAAGCCGGGTCCCGTCTGTACCACGAAGAAGTCACATTGCGGGGCTGACAAAGCGATCTCGCCTTCGATGTGGTCCGAAGCCACCGCCGAGACGACACAGCACGAGACTATCGCCGACAGGAGCAGGCCCTGCATGGCCAGCCCTTCCTGAGATCAGAGGCAGCTTACTCCTATCTGGCTGCAACGCCAATTTCGCATAAGCCCCATTTTGACGAACAAACCGGAAAGTGTCCCAAGCTGTCAGCCAAACGGTCAAGAACATTGACCCAAAGTGGTAGGAACATTCGCCTCGTGCGAAACAAACCGCGAATTTCGCATAACCTCCAGTATAGAACCGGAAGCAGGCTCCCTCGGCCCGGTTTGATTGTAGGCTTGGCAAAATAGGCGTATTCTCAGGCCTGTCGTTGACCTAGCCTCTCTCGCAGCCCCCTGGGGCTCTGATACACGCCCCAATCCGCCCATGAGGGACCGGGCCCGTAAGGGAGGGGCGTATGTCTTCAAGAACTGCCCTGATAGCCGTTGTTCTCGCCGCCAGCCTATCGCTGCCGCTTCAGGCCCATGACATCTACTCGCATCTTTTGGACGAGGTGGGCGCAAGCTGCTGCGATAACAGGGATTGCCGCCCTGCGCTTTACCGAGTGAGCTCAAGTGGCGTGCAGATGCTCGTAGATCAGCGATGGATCGACGTGCCAGATGACCGGATCCAATATCGTGCCCTGCTGGGAGATACCGGCGAGACGGGCGGAGGCCATTGGTGCGGTTCAGCCTATAAACCAGACTTTGGCAATCCAAATGCCGTGTACCTGACGAAATGTGCAGTTCTGCCGCCTCAGTCTGCGTCCGCTCAGGACAGGCCGTGATTTCGCATAAGCCACAGTATAGAATGCGCTTGATAGAATGCGCTTGCTGCTACTTTGCCTAAGACAGCAGTATTCCGGGAGGCGCTTCCTTGAAGCAGCGGCAAAGGTGCTTCTCGCAGAAAAATTCGTCTTCAACCAGGACTTGAGACGCCTTGTGCTCGGCGCATCGGGTCTCAACCATCCCCCAGACAAGCAACTCAGCCGGCACCCGTTGTGCGAAGCCGCCAACAAACTCATCGTTGCAATAAATCAGCCAGCCGAGATTGCTGCCGACGATTTTGTAAGTGGCGTGAGATTGCGGCAAAGATGATCTCAAATGTTCGGAGAACGGCAGGCGGAAAACTATCTTGCCGGTATCATCCTCAACCTCAATGGCATAGTCCCGTGGATCGTGGCCTCGGGCTGCGAACACATGTTTGAGGTCTTGGGCAGCCCACGCCACTGCTCTCCAGGCAGTCTCCACATCCGGGTAATCGAGGCCGAAATCGTCGTAACTCATACCTCCATCTTTGCAGCGGATGTGAAGGTAGAAGCGAGACATGGCGTCCCCCAGAGCTAGCCGGTAGACTGCTGAAATAAAGTCCTTGGGGCGGAAGAGTTCCGGCCACCCTTGACCGTTTCAGGCTGCGGGCACCGGGCGCGTTGCGTATCAGCCCGACCGTGCTCCATTGCCTCCAAGCGTGGAGGACGCCCTGGCTGAGGGACCACGACTCCCCTGGCCGGGGCGTTTCATTGTCGGCAGCGAGCCGGTTTTCACGCGCGGGGCCGAGCAGTTCGTACGGCGTATCAATCCTATGATAGATTGCTTCATAGTACTTGAGACATCACGCTCCAGGCCAAGCATCATCCTGCCGTGGATCGAGCGACCAATGCGCTACTACTTTCACCTAGTAAGTAGCCAGCAGATCATCCTCGATACTACAGGGGTCGAGATCAGAGATCCTGCAACAGTGCAACACATGGTGCCCCGGTTGATCCGCGAGGTTCAAAAGGAGCCTGACCAGACCGCCAAGGACTGGGAGGATTGGCGGATCGATGTCGAGGATCCGTTCGGCAATGTCATCGTGTCCGTCCCCTTGGACACCTCGCTGCCGTAACCATCACGGTAGACTTACGTGGTGCCCATTCCATACTGGGGCTTATGCGAAATTGCGCGGCAGGTTTCTCGCGCGCGAATGTCATCCCTTCGGAGCTTTTATTTTCCTGGGACTGGGCGCATCCTCTACCGATCCGCAGACCCCGAAGGAGGTTGCTATGGCCGGCAAATTCACCTTGCGCGCGGATGTTCAACCGGACGTCTTGGATTGGGGTCAGTTGCGCATGCTGAGCCATCCGCCCTCCACCGGCGCGAAACAACTCACCATCATCGACGGCGATATTTCCCCCGGTAAGGGCCATAACTTCCACTACCATCCTAATCAGGAAGAGATCCTGTACGTCGTCTCCGGCACAGTCGAGCAGTGGCTCGAGCGCGAGAGGCGCACCCTTGGCCCGGGTGACAGCATCTTTATCCCGCCTGGGGTCGTGCATGCCTCGTTCGCCATCGGTGCCGATGAGGCAAGAGTGCTGGCGATCTTTGGCCCGTCTGTCGGCGATGCAGGGCTTGAGATGGTTGACGTCTCAGGTGAGGCGCCTTGGAGTGGATTGAGAGCTAACGCAACCTAATAGCAACTGCGTTCCATAAAGGCAATTCTGCGAATTACGGGACCACAGTGATATAATCGGTCCAACAGGGCATGTCTTCCAGGACAACATTCCCTCCGGGAGGGAGAGAATGAGCACAGTCAAGACGCTGATTTTGCTGCCGCTTCTAATCCTGGTTTCGCTGGACTTGAGCTTCGCGGCAGAAGAGCTGCCCACTACCAACCTGACCATTCAGGCGGAGGTCCCTCGCGCCGGCGATTTCATGGGATTTGGGTTCGACTCCCTTTGGATGATGGCCCGGCCTGCCGATCCAACCCTGGGCGGCGGACCTCTGGTCCGGGTGAACGTCGCGGACAACAGCGTCACCGACATCCAGCTCAACAGTTACGGCAAGTATCGCGCCATGGGCATCGGCGAAGGCGCGGTGTGGGTGCCCGCCTCGGGACGAGGACTGATCCTCAAAATCGACCCCAACACCAACAAGCTGGTTCAGGAAATACCGGCCCGGATGGTCAAAAGCGAGGGGAGCATCGGTGTGGGTGAAGGCGGGGTCTGGGTCGTGACCGCCGCTGAGTCCAGTGCGACCAGGGACACCGTTCTGACTCGCTACAATCCCAGGACTGGAGCTGTTGAGGCAAATATCCCGCTCCCTTCAGATAGCACTGGTGTCGTGGTCGATTTCGGCTCGGTCTGGGTCACTGGGTACGAGAACGACGAACTCTACCGGATCGACCCCAACAGCAATGCCGTGATTTCCACCATCAAGCTCAATGACCAGCCGCGCTTCATCACGTCTGGCGAAGGTTCGATCTGGGTGCTGAACCAGGGTGATGGCACCGTTCAGCGGATCGACGGGAAGACCGGCGAGGTGCAGGCGACAATTGAAATCATAGGGCCGTTGGATGGTGGCGACATCGTTTGCGGAGGCGGTTACGTCTGGATTAGCGCCCTCGGAACACCCGTTGCACAGATCGACCCCAAGACAAACACGCTGGTCCGCCATTTCACTGGATGGGGTCCCATGGGCGATGCCATTCGGTACGGTGCGGGCTCACTCTGGGTTTCGGGGAAAGCCATCCACCGAATACAGCCGCCAGACTAAAGAAGGCGTGAGCAGCACGATAGGGATGCCTTTGTGGGCTCCCAAGGAGGATCGGCGTCCAATCGCATCCAGTTCCATAAACGGCTTATCGGAAATTCGCAGACTTCCTTGGCTGTGCGCGACAGAGGTCTCAATCGGGAGTAGAATGGCCGGAGTAGCGTTTCCTGACGCTCTGACGAGCGCCGCCTGCCCATCATGAGGGAGAGCGGCCTATGTCTCTCAAGCTTGACCTCCTTGCGGTCGTCTTCCTGGTCGGTCTCGATCCGTCCACCCAAGCCCACGACATCTACTCGCATTTGAGGGACAGGTTCGGGGCAGTTGTTGCAATGAGAAGGATTGTCGACCGGCGCCTTACCGGATGACAGCGACCAGGGTGCAAATGTTCGTCGATGGCGAGTGGATCGTTGTGCCAGACTTTACGATCCAGTATCGAGCGCTGCTCGGTGACACGGGTGAAACAGCCGGGCGGCATTGGTGCGGGCGTATCCAAGATGGGAATGGCTACAGGCTGGGCTATGCAACCCGCTGTGCCATCCTACCGCCAAACGCTACAGCGATTTTTGAACCAGCGTTCGCCCTTCGTGAACGCCGCATCCAGCCTATTCCCTAATGACAATTATGCGAAATTACTCGCCGGTTTTCGCGCTCGCTACCAAGCCAAAGCTCCAACGAAAAAGGGCCGCGCTCGGTCTTGCAGCCCTCAATCGTCGTGCGTGGTAGCGCCTTCCGATAAGGCCTGGCACACGCCGTTGATACGCTGCTCCCCCACCATGCATTGTCTTTCCTGAGGGCCAGGCGCCGCGAACGTAGGCCCGAGCCCAGCGAGCAAGAACCCAGCAAGTGCGATTCCGTATGCCTTGATCATCGGCCTTCTCCGTTGGCGATGATTGGACTTTGAACCACGTTGCAGACGGGGACTGTGCACTGCGTCACACCGGCGAAATTCTTTATTTTTGTGGAGCCGCACATGAGAAAGGAGTTCAGCCTCGCGACGAAGCGACGTGCACCGGTTCCATACTGGGCATTATGCGAATTACGCGTGTAGACGCAATATAGAGATGACACCCCTCTGCAAAGTTCAAATGGCACTCTCCTGCTTTTCGGGGCTGCAGGAGGACGTGCCGTATGACGGTGGTGTCGATGAGCGCCAAGGAGTTTTCCCGGCTGGATGTGCTGATGGATTTAGAAGCCCGTCGGGTGACCGTTCGGGACGCTTGCGGCCTGCTCCGGCTCAAACGCCGACAGGTCTTCCGGCTGTTGAAGGGCTTCCGGCAGCATGGAGCTGTCTGCCTCGTGTCGAAGCGGCGCGGCCAGCCCGGCAACAACCGGCTTCCCGCGTCAGTCCGCGACTTGGTCATGACGATCATCAAGGAGCGCTATCCAGACTTCGGTCCGACGCTGGCTACTGAGAAGCTGCGGGAGACCCATGGTTGTCCCGTGTCCCGAGAGACGGTCCGCAAATGGATGATCGAAGACGGTCTGTGGCTGGATCGCCGCCGACGCCTTCCTTCGGTTCATCAGCCACGCAATCGCCGGGAGCGCAGGGGCGAACTGATCCAGATCGACGGCTCCAAGCATTGGTGGTTCGAGAACCGTGGCCCACAATGCACGCTTCTGGCTTATATCGATGATGCCACCAGCCAGCTCATGCATGCGGCTTTCGTGCCCTCGGAATCCACCTTCGATTATCTGCGTGAGACCCATCGATACGTCGCAGCCCATGGCCGCCCGATCGCCTTCTATTCCGACAAGCACGCCATCTTCCGGGTCAGCAACACAGCGGCGGACGGCGGCGACGGCATGACCCAGTTCGGACGCGCCCTGCATGAGCTCAACATCGACATCCTCTGCGCCAACACGCCGGCTGCCAAGGGCCGCATCGAGCGCTCGTTCGGCACGCTCCAGGATCGCCTGGTCAAGGAGATGCGGCTTGCCGGCATATCGACGATCGAGGCAGCCAACGCCTTCCTGCCGGGGTTCCTGGCCGATCATAACCGGCGTTTCGCCAAGGAGCCCATCAGCCCCTCGGATGCGCACCGTCCGGTGCCGCAGGACATGGTGCTGGAGGATATCTTCGCCTGGAAAGAGGAGCGCACCGTCACCCGCAATCTGACGCTCCAGTACGACAAGGTGCTGTTCCTGCTCGAGCCCACTGAGCTGACGCGCCCTCTCGCCCGCCAGCGTGTGACGGTGATCGACTATCCGGACGGACGGCTGGCGATCCGGCACAACGGGGTCGACCTGCCATACCGCACCTATGACAAGCTGCGGCGGGTGACGCAGGCGGCGATTGTCGAGAACAAGCGCCTGAGTGAGGTGCTGGCCTATGTGGCGCAGCGTCAGCAGGAGCGGGACGAGCAGCGCTCGGCCAAGGCGCCGCGCCGGCGGGGGCAGGGTGAGCGTCACATGTTCAAGACACCGTAAGGCGCCCCGGCGGAGCAACCCCGACCAGCTCCGCCGGGGCGCCCTCCCCAACCGGTTTTAGACCCAGGGTGTCATGTCAACTTTGCACGCGGAGTGCCATTTCTGGATTGCGCCGAGAACGCGCACCATGTTGCCTGCAGCATCTCACCTACTTTCTGCTCTTCAGGTGGTGCGACACGGGCGAGGGCCTCCCGGATCACTTCCGCCATCCTGGGTTCGATCCCCTCGACCTGCTCGAGCCGGTCAGCAATATCCACGAGTTGCTCAAGGGTCCGGATCTTCTCCCGCTGAAGCACGTCCCAGGCGACGGGAGGCAGATAGAGACCGCCGATGGGCCCTGCGCAGGTGTCGTAGAAGCGAGGCATGGGACGCTCCCTGTTGATGGGCGCGCCAGTCTCCCGAGAGATCAGGAAGGCGGGAAAGCGACGCAAGAAGAAACGGAGCGCCAACGGCTCGCAGCCGATGGCGCTCCAAGAGGTAATGGTTAGCCCTGGACGTTAAACATGTCGGCGTCCTGGTGCGTGAGCGCGAAGGCGTCACCACCATCGCCGAAGAGGCCGGGGCCGCCCACAGCAGTGGTGTCGGCCACCTGCGTGATCGGGCTGGCATTCACGTTAAGGTCAGGACCGTAGTCATAACCACCACCCCACGGGAAGTGGTTGTCGCCCAGCTGGATGTTCGAGCTGTCGGCGTGCTGGCTCGTCACCGCGGTGGCATCGCCACCATCACCGAAGATGCCGGGTCCACCAACAGCAGTCGTGGTAGCAACTTGAGTGATCGGGCTGGCATTAACGTTGAGGTCCATGAGATAATCCTCTGCAAGTAAGTGTTGCGCTTCATACCGCCTGAGATGCGTTTCTCTGTCGGCGATGATTGGACTTTGAACTACTTTGCAGACTGGGACTGTGAACTGGATCACACAGGCGAACTTCTTATTTTTTGTGGAGCCGCGCATGAGGAAGCGACCGCTGTTGCGCAGTCCATGAGCCTTGCCACGCGAGGAGGCCTATTCCCCAGAAGGGGGCGTCACCCCTCGTGTGTGCGTAAAGATGCAGCGCACTACGGTTCAGCCTCGGGCAAGGGCGCCCCGCGCAGTGCTCAAGGATTTTCGCGGATAAAGCGCCTGTGTGAGCTGGCTCACAGTTTTCGAGCCAGAGAAGGGTTAGATTCAAACCATCCTATCTAGCAACTCAAACGCCCCAAATCGCGACTGGGGCGTTACTTTTTGTCGAGTTCCATAAACGGCCTTCAGCGAAATTCGGCCCTCCAGCCGAAAAGGCAACGCCGGCGCGATGGGGGTTGAAGAACCTCCCAATCGGCCGGCGTCGGGGCCTCGCTATCAGAGCAGTCTCACAGACCAAGCCATGAGAGGCCGCAGACCTCATATTAGCCGTTCAGGCGGTCGCTCCAAAGCTATCCTTTGGCTTATACCACCTCTACCACCTCCCCGATTTTCTGCGCGAAATGCTCAGTATGGAACGTGGGCAGGAGGAAAGGCCTCGCACACGAGACTCCCTCTACCGCTCCATCTCCTGCCTCTGAGACAATGAGGTCAGGAGGATCTCCAATGACATTCGAGGATCGTTTTCGGCTCGCCAAGATCGACTGGCTGAAGTTCAGGATTGCGCTGTGGAAACGGAAGGCTGACGAGGAACCGGCTTTCCGGTGGGCTTATGAGCTGAGGGCCGAGTTCTACGAGGCCGACCTGCGTGAAGAGCTGGCGCATCTCAATCCTACGCGCATCTCGCAGATCAGATAACTCGGCTCCCGCTTCACCCGGATCTGGCTCAAGGGCGTGGTCTGCTCGATGTATCGATGGTGACGCGGTTTCCGGTGATCGGATCGAGAATGGTCATGGGCAGCCCCCTCCCGTTCAGGCATATAGCAAACGCTGCATACCCGACTTCGGTCAGCTTGTATTGAAGGTGTGGTTACAGGACAGTTACCGCGGCGGGTGGAGCCTTCTAAACAGAGCCCCTTGCGGCGACCGCTGCACGGCCCTTCTGAGTGATCACAGCCACGTCCCTGTTATCACTGCTCACTGTCGCGTATCCGCTGCTGAATAACCGATGCAGCGTTGAGGTGAGCGCGATGCGGGAATCCTCATGCGTCCAGGTATAGTCATCGGCTCGCTGTGAACGGTAAACGCGGTGAGCGGCTTGCTGGTTGAGAAGCCTAAGCGTGCGCAGTTGCGCCTCACTGATGGTCATTCGTACTGCCCCTAGCCTAGTATTGTTTTTGTTGAATGCTCTTAAAACGATACACGCAATGTACTAGGAGGGTCCTAGGAGGAAAGAAAAAGCCGCGCTTAGGGTCTACCCCCGAGTTCACGGCCTTGATCCTACATCCGCCCCCGCTCAATAGGAAGTTTATCTTTTAATATATTTGTTTTCTTACCGCAATTGCTTGATCAATGCTTGTGATCGTATGGCGATTCGGAGTTAACCAAAAGGTAGTAATTAGGCTTAAGCCCTTTGGCCTAGATAGGCGCGTTCAGGCGCAAGATCCCTCGTCGCAAAAGTTAATCCTTGATGAAACCGAGGTGGCACGAGCGCGTCGCTGCCTATCACCGGCCCAATTCTGCCCCACGGGTCGGCACCTTCGAAGCGCCCCTTGCGGGACGCTTTTTCTTTGGCCGCCTCGCTCGAACAATGCTTCTCGAGCGAATGCTTTATGTGCTGGCTCGCGTCGCCAAGCGCGAGCAGCCGCTCTGTGGCATCGGCAATGAACAGGTGCCAATAGGCATCGGCTTCCCGCTCAATGGCCGCCCGGCGCTGTTCCTGGGTCATCTTGATCCGAAACCACGGCGTGGCCTCGATCCGCTCGCGCAACAGGGCGCGAGCCATGGATTCAATGAAATTGTTGCCCGCACGGGTCAGAGGTTTCTCGCCTACCAACGGCCAAAAGAGGCCATCGTTCGCTGGTCCACACACGGCCTTCCGCGAAATTACGCAGACCGTGCGTGCGGTGAGGTATGACCTTTCGGCGCCCAGATCTGATCTGCTAAAATTCCAAGTTGCGCCTTGTGGTCCGGATCGGGGGTAAGCATGGACACGGTGGCGAGATGGGCTTGTGAACTGATCGGCTATTCAGGCTGCAATATGTTGTCACCGAGTGATGTGGCCTTGTTCGCCTGGGCGACCACAATGGTTGGGCTGGTCGTAGCGGTACTGCTCGTCGGCTTTGTGCTCGGACGGCACTCACGTTAGCCCAAGTGCCTTATTCACCGTTCCATAAATGGGCATCTACGACACCGCCCTTTCTCAGACATCAGTGAACTGCCGCGGTTGCTGGCCGGGCGGTCACAACTCGTCCGAGGAATGGACTTCGCTTCTGGAGGTAGCTTGTCGGATCCCGGTGGTCTATCCTTCACGTCGCCTGCCGTTCCTTGACTCTATGGCAGGCTCTTGCTGCGCCACAACGCAAAAGGCGCCGTTCATCCCTCCAAGGGAGGGTTTGACATGCACACAAGGATCCTAGCTGTCTTTGTTGTTTGCGTAGCCGCCTCAGCTCCGGTCACTGCCGGTGAAATCAAGGGAACCGGCGACCCCATCGCGCACCGCGAATCGACTGGCCAGTCGGCCTGCCGCTACTCGGGCCTGAACGACGGCTATTTCGGGGATCCCACAGCCTCGCGCACGCAGTCCTTCGGCCAGCTCATGCGCCAAGGCGGAAGGGCGGAGTACGATGGGCCGACTCCAGGTGAGGCCTGCAATCCGACGAGCGAGTCCGACGAGGAGCCCCACCCGCAGGAAAAACCTTTTGCGATGGGAGCGGTCGGCCGGTCTGGCGATCTCAGTTGCGTCCTGTCACGCCGGCAGGAATGACCGGATCGGCCAGCGTCATAGGTCGTGATACCCTCGCTGGCGTTTCGCCCCGGCCAGCGCTTCGAGCGCCTGGCCGGCCTCCTTCTCGCTCGCGAAGGTCGCGACGAGCTCCTGTCCGTTCGTGCCGATCCGGCCCCAGTTGCGCACCGGACGGATGGTCCCGAACAGGTCCCGTTCGATCATCAGGCTGTAGAAGCGCCGGATGCCCTGCTCCGGGTCGATCCGGTGCAGCACCAGATGGTGCCTGATTGGGGACCGGAGGTCGTCAGGCATCAGTCCCCTGATCGAACAGGTTCGCACTCCAGTATGCCATCCTCATCGAAAACGACCTTGGCGAGCACATAGGGTGGACCGTTGAACCATCCTTCGAGTTCGGCCTCGTCCTGCGTGAGATACCGTCTGACTGGGTGTCCATCGACAATGGTCCTGGTTTCAACCAAGTCGATCCTGATCGCCACGATAGTACGGGTGCCAATATCCGTGCAGCGCCAGCGGCCCACCAGAGTCGTAAACTCGCAGCCGATCTTGAAATCAGAGTGATTCATAAGGCTGTTCCCCGGTTTCAGAATTCACTCCGTCCTTCCCTCACCCGCCTCGGCTTTGCCGAATGCCCCGTTCGGGACGACGCGTCAGGCATTCGGTAGTCGAGGCAGTGGCATCCAGCCGCGGATGTGCTGATCGAAGTAGTTATGGGTGCCGTCGTGGTCCGCAAAGACGCGCCAGCAGCTTACTTCACTGATGTCGTCTGTTTCCCAGACGCCGACTGTGACCGGATAGGTTGGTGGGGCGTCGCTATCCTCAATCCATAGGATCACGGGTGTGCCATTACGCGGCGCGGCACTCACATCAAGCCACCTGATCACTCTTGTTCCTCCATCCTTCCAGAACCTAACTCTGCCCTGCCCTCAACCGCCTCGGCTCTGCCGACTGTGAGGCAGCGAGCACCAGCCGATAATGTGCCCGGAGTTCGTCAGGCATGGCGCGGGTATTGCTTCGGCCGTGTCGAGAGATAGTGCCGATATGTCTCGATCATGCGCGCGGTTGCTGTGCTCCTGTCCGTCTCAGTCCCGTTAGCCGGCAAGCGATAGGCCGGGCCGGGTAGCGACACTGTCATGGACCATTGCCAACGACCGGAATTGGGGCCGCCGTCGACCAGGGCGACGGTGCCGATAATCTCGTCGCCTTCGGTCGGGTTAAAGCGCGGGAAACGCACGTCCGGATCGAAGGCAATGAAGGCCTGGTCGTGCCATCTGGCATCCGGATACACGTTGGCGGTTTTCATCCAGTAGATCGACATTCCACGGTTCTCGTTTCGCTATGCGATTTCATCAAATGACCGGCTCTGCCGATAGCCCTGCTTTGTGTATCCAAGCAGTAGAGATTGCTACGGGCAGATAATGATTTTGCTTACCTCTAACCAGCCCATTTAAGGTCACGCTAAACCCGTGACGTACAACCCTTATGCATGCTTCGGCTCCCTTTGGGCGTCCGCCCGCAGCAACGCCATGATGGGGTCAGCGCAAGGTGCGCCGGGAGACCGGCAAGGAGTAGATGGTGCCAAAGGCGATCGAAGTGGCACCGGGCGATCCGGGTTTTCTATCCCATTAAGCTCAAGGCTTGCGGGACGGGGGCCTGCTGGAGTGATCATCGGCACCGGACTTCCTGCCTTGGAGGAGAAGAGGGAAACAATCCCGCCCAATAAGGCCGAGCCAGTGGACATCGGCGGAACACCAGCACAAGCTCCTTCTGAGTGGCATGAGAACACGCCCATGGCCGATCCAACGCTCAGGTCACAGCGGCGGCTCGCAGTTGTCGTAGCCGTTGACGTCGTCGGCTCCTCCCGTCTCATGGAGCAGGACGAGCCAGGCACACTTGCGGCCATCCACACGGTCTTCTCGGACATCATCGAACCCGCCGCGGCGCAGCATCAGGGGCGCTTGGTGAAGACCATGGGCGATGGGGCGCTTCTGGAGTTCGCCAGCCCCGTCGAGGCCGTGCTGTGTGCAGTAGAGGCCCAGGCGGCCGTCGGTGACCTTGCCCGGCAGCGGCCTGACGGCGAGGACGCGGTTCAGCTTCGGATGGGGATCAACCTGGGCGACGTCGTGCTGGACGAGGACGGCGACATTCTCGGGGACAGCGTGAACGTCGCCGTCCGCCTCGAGAGCGTGGCCGATCCCGGCGGCATCTGCATCTCCGGCAAGGTGTTCGACGAGCTTGAGGGCAAGCTGTCCCTGCCGTTCGAGGACCTGGGGGAGCAGCGCCTCAAGAACATCGCACGGCCCCTCCACGTCTATGCCTTGAAAGCCGCGGACATCTCGCCCCGCGAGCCGACGGCCGCCCGGCCGAGCCAAAACCAGACCGATAAACCTTCCATTGCCGTTCTCCCGTTCGCCAACCTGAGCGGCGACCCCAGCCAGGAGTACTTCGCTGATGGCATCACGGACGACATCATCACGGCCCTTACGAAAACCCGCTGGCTGTTCGTCACATCCCGCAGCTCCTCCTTCGCGTTCAAGGGCAAAGCCGTCGAGACAGAGCAGGTCGCCCGTCGCTTGGGCGTTCGCTACATCCTCAGTGGCAGCGTGCGCCGGAGCGGCTCCCACGTCCGCGTCTCGGCCCAACTCACCGAGGCGGAGACCGGCGGCTCCATCTGGGCTGAGCGATATGACCGCGACATCGGCGATGTGCTGGTGCTCCAAGATCAGATAGCAGAGGAGGTCGCGGGAGCCATCGAGCCCGAACTCCTCAGGAACGAGGGGCAGCGCGGGGCCGAGCGCTCCCGGAGCCTGACCGCCTGGGATCTCGTCCGGCGGGGCATGTGGGAGTTCCACAAGATCAGGCCCGACTCGCACCACCGCGCCCGTGAGCTGTTCCTGAAGGCAATCGAGGCCGAGCCTAACTCTGCCGATGGGTACATCTGGCTGGCGCGGATCGAAGCCGGTCTTGCCGCTTACGGATGGGGGAACGATCCCGAGGCCGGTCTGCGGAGCGGGATGGAAGCCGGCCTGAGGGCCGTCCAGCTTGATGAGAAGAACCCCTACTCGCATTATGCCGTGGCCGTGACCCATGTCTTTGGCGGCGAGTACGAAACCGCCATTCGAGCCGCTCGGCGCGCCATCGGCCTCAGTCCCAGCTTCGCCCTTGGGTACCTGGTCCTCGGGGTTGCCTATCTGAGTACCGGTCGCCTGCGGGAGGCGATCGAGTCGCTGGAGCATGGGCTGCGCCTCTCGCCCTTCGATCCGCAGAACTTCACGTGGCTGTTCCTGTTGTCCGCAGCCTACACCTTCTCCGGAAATGCCGAGGCCGGGCTGAGCACTGCATGCCGGGCCCTGTCCGTGCGCCCGCACTGGATCCCCGCCCTCAAGATGGTTGCTCTGTGCTGCACGCGACTTGGCGACCGACAGCAGGCTCGTTCCGCGGCATCACAGGTCCGATCCGCCGCCACGGAAGGCAATCTTGCTCGATTGATCCCGTCCCCCGATCCAGCTTGGATCGATGAGATCGAGCAAGCGATCCGGGATGCGTTGGGGAACGGACGAGATCGCTGAGCCCGCTATCCAATCGCCGAGACTGCGACGGCTGCGGCCATTGCAAGCATGCCGAGTGCCTGCACGAAGAAGAATACGAACCGGACCGAGGCGGCAACCTCGGAGGGGGTGCAAGCGAGATGGACTGTCGTTTGGCAGACCCGCGCGACCAGAATGGCTCCGGCCAGCAGGTCTAGGAAGCGGCTGTTCTCCCCGGAAGCGGTGGCGCAAAGGACAATTGCGGCAAAGACTGGCAGGTTCTCGACGCAGTTCATGTGCGCTCTCATGGCTCGCCGATACCAGTCGCTGCCTTGGGGCTGGTCAGCTTGCCATTCAGAGATCCTCACCCGTCCTGTTAGGATCCTCGACCATCGGTAGACACCAACGGTTCCGAAGAGCACGAGCAGCGTCCAGACCGCAAAGCCGAGGAGTGCCCATTGCGGGATCGTCATCGAACCCCTCCGCACTCGGATAGGTGGTGTCGTACTTCTTAGCGGGTTTGCCTCTTGGCCGCCACACCCGGAAGCTGAACCCGACCTAATCGACCTGCGGGCGTTTCCCTGCAACCTCCAGCAAAAGCCCAACCAATCACCTTTAACATCTGAAAGTCTGCTCAGGGTGTGCGCCGTGACAAGGCGACGCTTTCCAGTGGGTGCAAGTCCCACCCGGCCACCGCTCCAGCCGGAAGCAACCGGAGCAGTCATGGAGGTAACGAAATGGCTGAAGCCTTCGGAGAGCGGGTCACGAATTGGTGACCGCGCGAGTGTGCAGGCCGCAACGTGAGTGAACGCTGAGCAAGCCTCGAAAAGGACGATGTGCAGGCCGACCCGACAACCCTTTCGGGGAAGGCTGATACGGCTGGGTGAATGAGCAAAGAGTACGCCCAGGCGCTGCACCGGGGTAGTGGCGGCAGCATGGACACAAGGAAAGCGCACGCAACACGGGAAGCCCCAGGACGTGGTCAGGGATGACCAACCGGAGGCCCGCGAGGGACAGGCCGGGCGCCCTGGGGTGGCGGAGAGGTCCGTAGTACCGCTGAAGCCAGTCAACGCTGGTCGAGGAAAGGGACCTCAGTTCAAGACAGACGCAAGACGTGGTGAGGGACCTGGAGATTGGCCAACCTAGATGTTCGGTCCCAAGGTGTGGTGTGTCGGATCAATGATGAACCGATCTGGCTGCTCGGTCCAGGTTTTGCAGATGTACTCGTAGGGGGTGAGGCCCCGTAAGGTCTTGAGCCGCCTGGCATGGTTGTAGGCATCCAGGAACAGCTGCAGGTGATGCCGGAGCTGGTCGTGGCTGTCGTAGTAGTAGCGCCTGACAGTCGCGTCCTTGATCGTGCGGTTCATCCTCTCGACCTGACCATTGGTCCAGGGGTGACGCGGCTTGGTCAGGCGGTGATCGATGTCATTCTGGGCACAGGCGTACTCAAAGGCATGAGCGCGGAAGATCTCGCCTCGTTCCATGGCTTCTTTGATCAGAGGGGCTGCCGAACTGGTGTTGCCAGGCGTGGTGAAGTGGGTGCCATTGTCGGTGAGCACGGTGTGCACCTTGTACGGCGCCGCCACGATCAGCGCGCGCAGAAAGTCAGCAGCGACTTGTCTTGTGGCTTTCTCATGCAGTTGAGCGAAAGCGAACTTGCTGGTGCGATCAATGGCCACGAACAGGTACAGCCGCCCTTCCTCCGTGTGCACCTCGGCGATGTCGATGTGGAAGTAGCCGATGGGATAAGCCTTGAACTTCTTCTTGGCCGGCTTGTCACCGGTCACCTCAGGCAAGCGGCTAATACCATGGCGCTGCAGACAGCGATGCAGGGATGAGCGGGTCAGGTGCGGGATGGTGGGCTGGAGCGCATAAAGGCAATCGTCCAGGGGCAGCAGCGTGTGACGGCGGAAGGCCACCACGACGGCTTCCTCCTCCAGCGTCAGCACGGTCGAACGAACCTGCTTCGGGCCCATGGGCGCATCGCGGAGGCTCGCGCGCTTGCGCCATTTCTGCACGGTCGTGGGGCTGATGCCGTAGCGCCGGGCCAGAGCTCTTACGCTTTCTTGACCAACTTGGATTGCGCGACGAACTGCCTCTGTCGTGGTGGCGCTGCCGTGGAGAAGCTGTCCCATAAGCTGTCCCTCCAAGAAGAGATGATCGTATCACCACTTCGTGGGACTGAACATCTAGCGCCCACTGCCGGACGGTTTCGTGGCTGACCAAGTTACCTCGGGCAGCGGGCACCTCCTCGACCATGCGCAGGCTCAACGGAAATCGGAAGTACAACCAGACGACATAGCTGATCACCTCAGCTGGGAAGCGGTGACGGGCGTAGTGAGGATGAGGGGTCGATCTCATTCCCTACCTATGCCAACATCCCGTCACCTCCAAGTTAAGCTGATGGTGCCCCTACCGTGTCAAGCACCCGACTAGGATTGGGAGGCTGTCTCGCCGCAAATGAATATATGCTCCGGCCGATTGATGCACCATAGCAAGTTAAAGCATGCGGGAAGAGGCCGAAACGCAAAACCGATCAAGCCCATCGGTTGTTGTTCAGCCTCATTCAGGGCCTTTGAGTTGCCGGTGGAGCAGGAGCGGTGGCGCCTGAACTCTCGATGTTCGAGGAGCTGTCACTCACATTGTCCCGGAAGGCGGGAGCGCTCTGGAGTTGCTCTTTGGTCATCGTCAGAATGAGGCGGTCTGGAATCCCATTATCATGCCGTGCAGCTGCGCTGGTCGCTGGAGGAGATGTGCCTGTCGCCGCTCCTGGTTGGGCATTAGTGACCGGTGGAGATGGGCTCACCGTCTTGCCCATCAGTGAGGTGTCCTGCGAATCTGCTGCAACGGCCCCAGGTTGAAACAGCAACATCGACATTGGAATGGCGACATCCTTCTCACCAATCCCCAGGAAGCCACCCACGCCGATCATGACCGCCACCACCTGTCCATTGCGATTTATCAGAACATCATTGATCTCCCCGATGTTCTCATTGTTTGCCCCGTACACACGTGTTCCACGCAAGTTGGTTGAGCGAAATTGATCCGGTTGGCGATACTCAAGGAAGACAGGGCCTTTAGTCGCTGAGCCTGTGGGCGAAGTGCCCTCCCCCGCTGAGAGCGGCGGCGACGAGGGAGCCTGCGCGGTCGCCTGTCCAGCCACGATCCAAGAGACCATAAGGCAGACGCCCATGTAAGGCTTGTACATGCGTACTTCTCCATTCGACGCAGCATCATTCTGCACTTGGCGGCCAACAGATACAATCCGCTAAGCAATGGCCCCTATGCTGCGGCGACCGCAGATCCCATAGATATCATACTTGCGCGCTGCAAACCGCATCAGCTCTCTCGTCTGACAAGCATAGCCGTTATTACGATTGGCCGTTGCCATCAACATTGTGATCTCAGGTTTCCTGGAACCTACCGATTTCCATGAGACAGCTCGCCGTCACCTTAAAAAAGCTCATGTGGATGGCGAGGTTGTGCTGTGTGTGGCCGCACGCGATCGTCGCGCATTCGCAGGCGCCCGCAATTTCCGGCCTGCGCAAGCGGGCCTCGGACTGGGGAGCGGGCGACAAGCTGTGCCACGACAGATGCATGCATGAACCAAAGAGCCTGTCGGGCCGCCATAGCCCTCTTCCTGCCGCCGCTACCGGGGTTGAGCAAGAGGCCAATCTCAGTCCGCCGATTGAGACGGTCGAAGCTGTCGAGCAGGCGACCCAGCACGTCCTGAACGCGGAGGCTGACGGACCTCCACGCGGAGAAGGCGTTGCCGAGGATCTCTACCGTATCTTCCGTGACATGTTGCAAGGTCGGACAGGCTGGCCGGTCGTCCGGCTCGTCTTTGCCATTGTCGTGGTGCTCATCGGCAATATGTTCGGGCAGGTTCGGCTGAACGAGTGGAACGGCGCATTCTTCGACGCTGTTGAGAAGCGGAACTCTGTGGCGTTCCTCAACCAGCTCCTTGTCTTTCTCATCATCATCGCCGCCTTGCTGGCACTGGTTGTGGCCCAGACTTGGCTTCAGCAACGGCTCAAAATACGCCTAAGGGAGCGACTGACCCACACCCTTTTCGATAGCTGGCTCCAGCCAGCCCGAGCCTACCAGCTGGGCCACGTTGGTCCTTCCGGCTCCCAAGCCGATCAACGTCTACAGGAAGACTGCCGGCTGTTCTCGGAATTTACCACCGAGCTTGGCGTGGGTATGCTCCAGGCGCTTCTTCTGCTTGTCAGCTTTCTCGGCGTCTTGTGGACACTCTCCTCCTACGCCAGTTTTGAGTTTGAAGGGCGTGAGATCGTGATCCCGGGCTACATGGTGTGGGTCGCTGTCGCTTATGCCGGTATCGGGTCAGGGTTGACGTGGCTCGTGGGCCGGCCTCTCATCCGCCTGAACACCGAGCGATATGCGCGAGAAGCGGACCTGCGCTTTGCTATCGTTCGAGTGAGTGAGAGTGCCGAGAGTATCTCCCTCTATTCCGGGGAACCGGACGAACGTCGCAATCTCAATAGTTTCCTTGACGCTGTCCTCCTGTCGACCCGCCGACTGTCTGGCGCTCTGGCCCGACTGACCTGGATCACGTCGGGTTACGGTTGGCTCGCCATCGTTGTACCGATCCTTGCTGCCGCCCCAGGCTACTTCAGCGGGCGGCTATCTTTCGGCGAGATGATGATGGTCGTCGGAGCCTTCAACCAAGTTCAGGCCGCCTTGCGATACTTTGTCGATAACTACCCCAAAATCGCAGACTGGCGATCGGCCGTGTTGCGACTGGCAGGATTTCGACAGGCTGCGCTTGATCTCGATCGTATCGCGATGGGCACTCGACGCATCGAGATTTGCAATCATCCCGACGGGTGGCTCAGCTTCGAACACCTTTCCATTGCACTGAATGATGGTAGCATCCTCATCGAGGAAGCGACGGCCGAGGTCCGAACCGGAGAGCGCGTTCTGATCATCGGAGTCTCTGGATCGGGCAAGAGCACGCTGTTTCGCGCGATCGCCGGGCTTTGGCCCTGGGGATCTGGCGTTATCCGCACACCTTCTGCCAGTGACATGATGTTTCTGCCGCAGCGGCCCTATCTGCCGCTTGGCAGTCTCCGCTCGGCGATATGCTATCCCGCGGGCCCTGATGCGTTCGACGATGCAACAGTCAAGGCGGCTCTGCACCGGGTCGGCTTGCATGAATTTGCTGGGCTGCTCGATCGCGCCGAGCGCTGGGACAGATCGCTTTCGCTTGGCCAGCAACAGCGTGTCGCCTTCGCGCGCGTCCTTCTTCACAAGCCGAAATGGGTCTTCATGGATGAGGCCACATCGGCTCTTGACGACGATAATCAGGCCTCGATGCTGGCCATATTTACGCAAGAGCTCGCGCGTGCATCGGTACTGTCTATCGGCCATAGGCCCGGCTTGGATCAGTTCCATGCCCGTACACTGCATATCCGCAAGACCGATGAAGGCGCCATTCTGTTGGCGCTCCCGGTTCCTGCGAGAAGCCGATCTTGGCTTCGCTGGCTTCCCCGAAGGCGTGCGAGATAAAGTTAGGGCCACTCGTTTGCGGATCTAACGCCTTTGAGTGCGTTCATTGTGCTCCATTCTCAGTCGCTGCAACGGAGTCCTTTTTGCCGCGGCCCTATTGCTCCCGCCATCGCGTCGCAGAGACCAGCGGTGCCACAGCCGGTGCGGTTCGGGGCATCGTCATGTCTGGATGGCGCCCGTCGAGTACGCCGACCCAGCCCGATCCCCGGCTCGGCCACCCCACAGGGTCATGTTGTAGGGATGATCGGCTGATTAGGCCGCGGCCCGAGATTAGGGTCATCTTAGCCCAACGTACCATAGCCAATTTTGGACAAAATGCAGACGACATCGGGGATCGTTCCTGTCGGCCCGCCCAGATCGCGGCCGAGTGGACCGGCGGCGGCCAACCGGTTGTCTTCCTGCACGCCGCCGTCGCGGACCGTCGGATGTGGCATCACCAGCTTGCTGCGCTAGCCTCGGGCTATCACGTGATCGCATTCGACCGCCGAGGCTTCGGTGAGGCGCCGGCTGTCGACGAGGCCTACAGCCAAACAGCCGACTCGTTTGCCGTGCTCGACCACCTGGTTGAGGGGGGTCGGCCGGTTGTCCTGGTTGGCCGCTCGCAGGGCGGCCACATCGCGATCGATGCCGCCCTCGCGTCGCCCGATCGCGTCGCAGGGCTCGTCCTAATCGCGCCGTCGGTCAGCGGAGCGCCCTCGGCAACACCCCACGAGGCTGTCCGCCGCCTGCTCGATGCGATTGATCGGGCCGAGAAGTCAGGCGATCTCGATCAGGTGAATCGGCTGGAAGCGGCGCTCTGGCTGGATGGACCGTTGGCGGACCAGGGTCGCGTTAAAGAACCGGCGCGCGAACTGTTCCTGGCCATGAATGGCATTGCGCTAGCAGCCCCGGTGATCGGTCGCGTTCAGCAACCCGCCTTGGCCTGGGACCAGCTCGACCAGATTGCCGGTCCCGTGCGCGTCCTTTGCGGTGACCTCGACGTCCCCCACATCCGGAAGCGCTGCCGCCAGCTGGCGGTGGCGCTTCCGGATGCTCGGCTTGAGATCCTGCCCGGCGTCGCCCATCTGCCGAGCCTCGAAAACCCCGACCTTTTGACTGCTCACCTATTGGACCTGCTTGCCGATTGTCTGCGCGCTTGAAGACTACGACGCCTTTCTCCGGCTTTCCGGAAGGACACCGTCAAGCGGTATTTGGCGCCCTGAGCTTGCATGAGCAACCGAAGCTGGACGGCTTTGCTGCCAAGCTGACATCGCTCGCGATTTGTGGGAAAGTTCTTTTGCGTCGGATCTCCTGCCGATGAGCCTGCCGGGACCGTTCGGCTGACTGAATGGCAAGAGCCGCGATCGATCCGCCAAGATACGGGGACGACAAGTGCAGAAGATTGCGCAGCGACTGTCGTTCTATACAGGCCTCGGCCTGATCACCGCAGCAACCCTGATGCTGCAGATCGTCGAAACCCGGATCATCTCCGTCACATCCTGGTATCACCTGGCATTTTTCGTCATCAGCATCGCGATGTTCGGCCTCACGGCCGGAGCGGTCTGGGTCTATCTCCGGCCCGAGCGGTACCGCCCGGGGCAGCTGTCCTATCACCTGAGCGCCGCCTCACTCAACTTCGCCCTCGCGACGATCCTGGCGCTCCTGGTGCAGTTGACCATTGTCACGAGCCTGCCCGCATCGGTCATGTCACTCGTCGTCTGGACCGAGTTCGCCGTTGCCTTGTCTCTCCCGTTCTTCTTCTCCGGCATCGTCGTCAGCCTAGCCCTGACCCGCAGCCCCTTCCCCGTCGGCGTGGTCTATGGGATCGACCTGCTCGGCGCGGCTCTCGGCTGCCTAGGGGCCCTCGGTCTGCTCAATCTGGTCAGTGGTCCCTCGGCAGTGCTCTGGATTGCGGTCCTTATTGCCGCCGGCGGCCAGTTCTTCGCGCGGGCGGATCTCGGGGATGTGCCACTGGGCCGGTCTGTGGCCGGCTGGCTTTTCCGGTATCGCGGCCCTGTGCTTGCAGGCCTTGCGATCCTCGCCTTCGCTAACAGCTTGATCGAGGGCGTCCGGCCGACGGTGGTGAAGGACCAGATCGAGCATCCGGCGACGATCGCCTATGAGAAATGGAACTCGTTCTCGCGCATCACGGTCGGCCAGCCTGAGAGGACGCGACCGGCGCTCTGGGGGCCGTCCCCACGCTTTGTCGCAGATCCGATCGAGCAGCGCTGGATGAACATCGACGGCGGTGCCGGGACCGCGGTCTATCGCTTCTCCGGCGATCTGAACGAGTTGGCCTTCCTCCGCTACGACGTCACCAACCTCGCCTATGCTGTTCCCGGCCTGCAGACCGGGGCGGTGATCGGCGTCGGCGGCGGCCGGGACCTCTTGTCAGCGCGCGTGTTTGGTGTCTCAGAAGTGGTCGGCGTCGAGATCAACCCGATCTTCATCGACCTGTTGACCCGGCGCTTCGCGAACGACACCGCCATCGGTCGGCAGCCCGGCCTCTCCTTCGAAGTCGATGAGGCGAGAAGCTGGTTCGCCCGCGCCGAACGCTCCTTCGACGTCATCCAGATGAGCCTGATCGACACCTGGGCGGCCACTGGCGCCGGCGCCTTCACCCTGTCGGAGAACGGCCTCTACACGGTCGAGGCCTGGCGGATCTTCCTCGAGCGCCTGACGCCGTCGGGTGTCTTCACCGTGAGCCGTTGGTACGCCCCCGGCGAGGTCAACGAGACCGGCCGCATGGTGAGCCTGGCTGTGGCAACGCTCCAATCCCTTGGGGCGACGGACCCGAAGAGACACCTCTTCATGGCAGCGTCAGACAATGTGGCGACCTTGGTCATGTCGCGCTCGCCGCTGTCGGCCCAAGCCTTGGCGGCGCTCCGGCAAGCTGCGCACACCTACGCGTTCTCCGTCCTGCTGAGCCCGCAGGCACCGGCCGCCTCGCCGCTGCTCGAGCGCATCGTGGCGGCGCCCGATCGCAGCGCTCTCGCGCGGGCCACCGAGGCCTCCTACCTCGACCTGAGCCCGCCGACTGATGCACGCCCGTTCTTCTTCAACCAGTTGCGGCTCGGTCGCCTGCTTGATCAGGACGTCTTCACTCTGGCTTCGAGGGTGGGCGTCTATGGAGGCAATCTGAGCGCGACCCTGACACTCGCCATGCTGATCCTCATCTCGGCCATTCTCGTCGCAGCGACGATCATCGTTCCGCTGCGGTCTATGGTGAGTTCGAGGCCATCCGGGCTGATCGGCGCCGGAACCTTCTATTTCGGCCTAATTGGCATCGGCTTCATGATGGTTGAGATTGGCCTGCTTCAGCGCATCAGCGTGTTTCTGGGCCACCCGGTTTATGCTCTCAGCGTCGTCCTCTTCAGCCTGATCCTGTCGACCGGCATCGGCAGCCTGGTGTCCGAGCGTGCCCCACTCGACAGCAGCGCGAGGCTCGTCAGCTGGTCGGCTCTGACCAGTCTGTACCTCCTTCTCCTGCCTTTCTGGCTGCCCGACATCCTGCTCCGGCTTGAGAGCGCAGGCCTCTTGCTCCGAGCCGGACTGGCGGTGCTGGTTCTCTCGCCAGCCGGCTTCCTCATGGGCTTCGGGTTTCCGACCGGAATGCGGCTGGTGTCGGCGATCGACAAGAAACCAACCCCTTGGTTCTGGGGCATCAACGGAGCAGCCGGTGTGCTCGCGGCCAGCGTCGCCGTGCTGACAAGCATCGAGTTCGGCATCGATACGACGCTTCGGATTGGGGCGATCTGTTACCTTCTGCTGCCCGGACCTGCTTTGCTTCTCGCCAGATGTGCCCGGGCGATGCGCGAGAGCGGCCGTTCAATTGGAGACGAAGGTCCACCTTCGACGCTCGACCTGACATCCATCTCATGATCGAGATCCCACGAGGAGTGCAACCGACATGCCAGTGTCATACCCAGGGGTCCTAGCTGCAGCCCTTGAGGCCCTCTCTTTCATAGCTTGTGAGGGACAATGGCGATCACACGATTCAGCCAAGCCCCGCTGGACAAGGCGAACGAACTCTTCGACAAGCTTCTCGCCACGTCCAACAACGCGGTCAAAACGCGCGAGCGGCTGTTTGTGGACCTGAAAGAGGAGCTTGAGCCGCTGGCTACCCTTCAGGACGAACATCTCTTTCCTATGCTGACGCTGCATGGGATGCACGATCGCCTGCGGGAGGCCATCAATGACAATGTGGAAGCCGCCGCGCTTTTGGGGCGGGCTGGAGCGCGTGCCTAAGAACAGCGCTAAGCTCAGCTGACACATCGATGCAGACGAGCATCAATTCGCCCCGCTCGATCACATCATGCCCCTTGGTGCAGGAGATTAGGCACGAGTGCTCCGCTTGTGTCGGCAAGGCCTCGCCGATTATCATGCGGGCGGGACTACCAAGATCCCAAAGCGGAGGACAATCGGGATTGAGCCGCAAAAGGAGGATCCATGCCTATCTTCAAGCAACTAGCCGAAGGCGAAAAGCCTGCCGATCCGGACCGGTATATTCTCATTGAGGTCATTCACGAGCCGGCCATCGGGAAGCAGTACACCGTGACTGGAAAGGGTCTTGATCGGGATCGCCAACCGCCCGGCAGTTTCTCAAGCCACACGCTCGAAGATGCACGCGGACGGGCTCTGGAATTGGCCAAGACCGTGAACGTGCCGATCATCTACTTGAGCAGCGGCATTAACCGTACAGAGACGTAAGTTCACAGAGGCGTTTTGAGGGAATGTTGGCAACAATCGGCCGCCGAAGCAGATAAAGAACCCGGCCTGTGGGCCGGGTTCGGATCGGTGGGCAGTCAGGAGCATCAAAACGGCTTCTGATCAACGCTCGATGCCCTGCTGCCGTTCCTGTAGCGACACATCCCTACACGTTCCTGCCACGCCGCGAGAAGTACCAGATCGCTGCAACTACGATGATGATCAGCAGGATCACCCACCAGTAGTCCATGATCCCGCCTCCGGCTGCTCCGGCATCGCCGGCCGGAGGAGGGCTGGGCGTGGCGGGCGGGGTCTGCGCCCATGCGGACGATACAACCAGGAAGATAAAACCCATGAAGGCCGTGACTTTGTTCATGACTGCGTCTCCGGTTGAGGAGGTCCAGCACAGCTTTTGCATGTATTGCTAAGCTGAACTCCTCAGGGAACGCAGCGTGGGAGGGCAGGTTCCTATGCAAGCCAATCCAGAACGCATAAACTTCGCTTAACATGACTCTTGGAGGAGTTGCTCCTCCAGTTCCCAGACTTGTACCGCGCCATCGACCGCAATGGCGACACCGTCGAGTTCTGGTTCAGCGAGCGGCGAAACCTCACCGCTGCCAAACGGCTTCTGCGCAAGGCGCTTAAGCCATGGCCAACCAGGGCGAATCGTGATCGACGGCAGTCACACCGACCGAGTGGCGATCGTGGCCTGTGATATGACGGACCGACTTCGTCACGGATCAAGGCGCAAGAAGTCGATCCGGATCCGGCAGTGCCGCTACTTAAACTATCGCATTGAGCAGGATCATCGTGCCATCAAACGGCGGATGCGGCCGAGGTTCGGGTTTCAGACCGTTGGCAGTGCCCGCGCGATCCTGGGCGCGATCGAGATGATCCACATGATGCGCAAACAGCAGGCGAAGTACGCCCGCAATCAGCGGCTATCCCTTGCGGATCAGTTCGAGCGGCTCGCCGTATAATAGCCAGCGCGGAATGTTCCCATTTCTTCGGCTCAAGTCTGGATTTGCGACAGATCCACTGGAACAGACAACAGTCATTGCGCGATTTGGAATGCTTCGAGCTTTGGCGGACTTCCATCGGTGGAAAAGGCCCCCTCGTAGCGGCCGATTTCGGTGTGAGCCACGCACTCAATCGTCGATCCCTTGAGGTTCGGGTCGCCAAAGCGGCAGAAGCCCACTGCGGTATCCTCCTTGCCCTCCTCGTTATTGGGGGCAGCAGTCGTCGCAGCCAGAATGACTTTCTCGATCGCCTGGACCACGATGTCCGGGCCTTGTTCAATCCGCCGGGAGCCATCACCAGAAAATGACAGAATGGTGCTCTCGGTCATAAACCAGTACGAACTCACCCCGGTGCTATAATTCATGTTCACCAAGAGGTTCTTGCAGCCCTCTACCGCAAGACCTGCGTGAACCAGCTTGGTGCACTCACCGGAGACGGTGACCATCTGGGCGATCTTGGTGGTTTCGGCCTGATTCTTCAACTTCGCCTGAGGGGCGGCATCCACGCTGGTCGTGGCCGCAAAGAAGAGGGCAATCGCCAGAGACAGCTTCATAGCATGCCTCCATCATAGCTCGGGTTTCAGTATAGATCTGCCAACCAAGTGCTGTCGATCGAACTCGAGCTAAAGTCTCTTTAGGGTCAGGTAGTGAAATTCGTTCACTGACAGGAACGTCCGATGTTCCTGTCCAAATCGGAAGTTCGCCCCCTGTCCGGAACGTGCCAGGGGCGGCTCTTCCCGGGTTCCGTTTTATGTCCCGGAAAGACGCTCCTCGCGCACTCGGTCCTCTAAAGCAGCGCTTCGCCCCGGAACATCGGGGTGCAATTGCCGCCGACACGCGAGTGATAGCCATCCTCGGCGCGCCACGACGTCACCTTGAGCAGGCTTGGCCGGCCCATCTCGACGCCCTGAGTGATGGTGAAGGCGGCCTTGTCTCCACCATCGAGCGAGAGCAGCAGAGCGCCGAGCGTGGCGCTGGCGCTTCCCGTGGCCGGGTCTTCCCAGGTGCCTGCGAGCGGTGCGAACATCCGGGCCCGGATCGAGCCGCCGTCACGCGCATAGAGGAACAGCGACAAGCGTCCGGCCAGATCGCCATGCAGCCGCACGAGCTTGCGAAAAGCGGCGAGATCAGGCGTCGCTCTGGCAAGAGCTTCCGGCGCGACCTGCGTCAGCACGAACTTGACGCCGACCGAAGCCTGCACCGGCTTGTGGGCTGCTGTAGCGATATCGTCACGTGAAAGCCCGACGCAGGTGGCGATCTCGTCATTAGGCAACTCCATACCGAGGGACAAGGGCTGCGGCGCGGCGATAACCGCCCCTGTCACCGCTCCGGCCCCTGTCACCGCTCCGGCCGGATCGCGCTCGACAGCGATCTCGACGAGGCCAGCCTTCTGCTCGAACCGCAGCACACCGTCGCGGTCGCGGCCATGGCGCGCCAGCACATAAGCCGTGCCGACATTGGGATGGCCGGCAAAGGGCATCTCGGCCGTGCGATGGAAGATACGCACACGGGCGTCATTGGCCGGATCGTCGGCTGGCAGGACGAACGTTGTCTCGCTGTAGTTCATCTCCGCCGCCAGCGCCTGCATCTGCGCGTCGGACAGCCCGCGCGCGTCGGTGAAGACAGCGAGCGGATTGCCGCCGAAGGGGCGGTCAGTGAAGACGTCGACAGTCTCGTACGGAAAGCGGGGCACGGCGGGCTCCGAAGGCTGATTGGGCTCAGCCGTTCCCTATCAGCGCAGCCGACCGAAAACCAATGCAGTGATGGAATGCGACTGATCACCTTTGCTGATTGTGGGAGCTGACCTGATCGGCTTTCTGCCTCTGCCAATAGAGCGATGATCCCTCCCGAGTTGTTACCCCCGCCCGGCCAACTTGTCCTGGGTCAGGGTATCGAAGTCGCTGGCATCATGTCGTTCGTGCAACTGCTCGGAGGGCTCGCCGAAGGCACGGTTTACGATCCGGCCACGCTTGACGGCAGGGCGTCCGCCGATCGCATCGGCCCAGCGTCGGACGTGCCGGTAGTCCTGCACGGACAGAAACTCACCCGCCTCGTATAGCCGCCCCTGAACCAGGCCACCGTACCACGGCCAGATGGCCATGTCGGCGATCGTGTACTCAGATCCCGCCACATATTCATTGTCCGCGAGCCGCCTGTCGAGCACATCGAGCAGCCGTTTCGTTTCCATCGCGAACCGATCGATCGCATACTCGATCTTCACTGGGGCGTAGGCATAGAAATGCCCGAAGCCTCCTCCCAGATAGGGTGCGCTTCCCATCTGCCAAAACAGCCAGGACAAGCATTCGGCATGCGGGCCGGCCTCCCTCGGCAGGAAGGCGCCAAACTTCTCCGCGAGGTAGAGCAGAATTGCGCCCGACTCGAAGACCCGGATTGGATCCGGACCAGAGCGGTCCACCAGAGCAGGAATCTTGGAGTTAGGGTTCACTGCCACGAAGCCGCTACCGAACTGGTCGCCCTCACCAATCCTGATCAGCCAAGCGTCGTACTCCGCGCCGGAATGACCCAGTGCCAGCAGTTCCTCCAGCAGGATGGTGACCTTCTGGCCGTTGGGCGTTCCCAACGAGTAGAGCTGCAATGGGTGAAAACCGACTGGCAGTTCCTTCTCGTGCGTGGCTCCGGCGGTCGGCCGGTTGAGGCTTGTGACGGGGCTCCCGCCGCTACCCTTGTTCCAGGTCCAGACCTTCGGCGGCACGTAGTCGGATGTATCGGTCATTCCTGCTGCTCCTGGCATCCGCGGGGTGAGCATCTGGAATCGGCGAACCCCGTTGCCGGACGCTTATAACGCACGATGAGGCCTTGCGCTTCAATCGGTGAGGTTGCGAAGCCTCGGTTTCGCATCCGGTGGCGCGAACCCGCCGTAGGGATCTCTTGAAAGTGAACGAGCGCCTTGAAGGTTCATCCCTGGACGTCTCGACACTATGGTATCTCACCGATCCCGTGACCTTACGCTTTCCAAGAACGACCACGAGCAGCGCCATGACTCAGCACCTGAAGATCGACTTTGTTTCCGACGTGGCCTGCCCGTGGTGCGTCATCGGCCTGCGGGGGCTCCAGCAGGCGCTGGCCAATGCTGCGGATGCGGTGGAGGCCGACATCACCTTCCAACCGTTCGAGCTCAATCCCGGAATGCCCGCAGGGGGACAGAACCTCGGGGAGCATATCACGGAGAAATATGGCTCCACAGCGGAGCAGTCGGCCGCCAGTCGCGCGATGATCCGATCGCGCGGGGCCGAGGTTGGCTTCACGTTCAACATGTCGGAGGAGAGCCGGATCTACAACACGTTCGATGCCCACCGCCTGCTGCACTGGGCCGGGACCGTCGGGCGCCAACGGGAGCTGAAGCACTCCCTGTTCAAGGCGAACTTCACGGATGGCGCGAACATGTCGGACCATGGGGTGCTGGTGGAGGCTGCAGCCGCCGCCGGACTCGACGGGGATGAGGCGCGCGAGGTCCTGGCGTCGGGGCGCTATGCCGAGGAGGTCCGCGATGCTGAGCAGGCATGGATCTCCCGCGGCATACGATCAGTCCCCGCCATCATCATAAATGGGAAATGGCTGATCTCCGGCGGTCAGCCGGCTGGTGCCTTCGAGCAGGCGTTGCGCGGCATAGCCACCGAGCTTGGACAAGCCTCGGCCGGCGCCTGACCAGGGGGTGGAATTCGAGCGGAATCGAGGGTCACGGACGTCGCTGGAGGTCGGGTCGGGCAGTGAAATTGGCCAGCCTTGGGGAACGTCTGGTTCTGCGAGGATGGCTGTCCTCCGGCGTAGGTCCCACGAGTGCCATAGCTGCCCTTCCCACTGAAGACGGGTTCGGCGCGACGTTGGCGCATAAATCGGTTCGGGGTTTCGCCCGTCTGACGGTGAGGTATAGGCTTATCGCCCGGAAGCCGAGAGCCGCATGCCCTACAAGGTCAATGAAAAGCGCCGTCACAAAATTCCAAAGGCTCGCTATCGTGTGCAGAACTGGCCCGCCTATGATACGGCCCTGCGCTAACGGGGCGACCTGACGGTGTGGGTGACGCCCGCCGCGATTGCTGCATGGACGCCGCCTCGCAATGGCAGGCGCGGCCGACCGCAGCAATACTCCGCAATCGCCGTCGAGACCGGGCTGATGCTGCGGCTGGCTTTTGGGCGGCCCTGGCGCCAGACTGAGGGAATGCTGGCCTCGATCATGCGTCTGCTCGGCCTGGACCTTCCAGTCCCCGATCACACCACCTTCTCTCGCCGCAGTGCCGACCTGAGCGTCGCCAAGGCACTGAGCACAGCAGGCGGGCCAGTGAATGTAGTGATCGACTCCACTGGCCTGAAGGTGTTCGGCGCCGGCGAATGGCAGCGTGAAAAGCATGGGGGCAAACTTGGCGCAAGTTACACCTTGCTGTTGATCCAGGTACCGGCGAGATCCTCGCCTCAGAGCTGATGACCACCGAAGACGGTGATACCTCGCAGGTTGAGCCCTTGCTGGATCAGATCTCGGGCCCGATCGCTTCGGTCACGGCGGATGGCGCGTACGATGGGGAGCCCGTCTACCGCATCATTGCCGAGCGCGATCCTACCGCTGCCGTGATTATCCCGCCCCGCTCAACGGCGGTGCCGAGCAACACAGCCGCGTCGGCGCCCACACAGCGGGACCGGCACCTCCAGATGATCCACGAGCGCGGGCGGCTTGGTTGGCAGAAGGCGGTGAACTACGGCCGTCGATCATTGGGTGAGGTTGCGATGATGCGCTACAAGACCGTGATTGGCCGCAGCCTCCACGCCCGGACTCTGCCAAAGCAAAGGACCGAGGTGGCCATCGGCTGCAAGGTCATCAACATCATGACCCACCTGGGCATGCCGGTGTCCGAGCGCATCGCCTGAACTCCAGCATCAGGGGCGGAATGCGGCCCACATCGGAATTGTGCACCAAAGTCATCCGAGGCAGCTTCGTTGCCGGCTGCGCATGTGCCGCCAGTGCCCACGCGATCGCCGCGCTACCGAACAACGTGATCAAATAACGGCGTTGCATTGCCTTACCTCGGCTCGGCCGCGCGGCGTGCTGTCGTTCAACTCAGGCCATTAAGCGTTGCGCATGAGACCCAAGCATACAGCCAAATGCATATCGGCGCATCGGACTACGGGAGAAGCCGCCAATTTCTGATGTGACAATAATTCGCGTAATTGTCAGTATGGAAACGCGTTTTTCGGCTGGATCGGCACAAAGGAGCAGGATCTGGTCGAGTTCCATGCCGACGAGATCGCAGCCGGCGCGGCTACCAAGTCTCTCACCAATTGCACCAAGCTTCGTGATTACCGCTTTTCATCCGAGGCATAGCGCGAAGGTCCAGAGCAACCATGGCCTGATGCAGAATATCATCTCTTTACGAACAGGTGATCGTTGTTCTGCAAGAGGACCTCAGGTTGGGCCACAATGCGTTTGAGTTGACGGCACGAGACTATTTCATGCTCGGTACGCTGGCGGAGGCTGCAAACGGCATTGACCATTTGCCCTATGGCTGTACCGACGCACAAGCCAAGAGGCTGGTGCCGGTGGGCTATCTGGAGCGCGCCGCCACCCGTGCTGCCAATGGCCACGAGATTGTTCGCTACAGGATCACCCCGAAGGGCAGAGCCGCGTGGGACGCCTATCGCTTCACCGAGGATCCACCGCCTGAAGCGGCAACCGAATAGCGCCGGTTCTTCTGCAAGAGGCGTGGGAGGCCCAGGCCGAGCGGAGGCGGGGCTATCAGGATCTCTGAGACCGGTGGATAATCGCGGTCAGGCGCGCCAGAGGAGGGATCCATGCCTGACTTCAAGCAACGGGCCGAGGGCAAGAAGCCTGCTGATCTAGAGAAGTTTATTCTCATTGAAGGCATACACAAGCCGGCGATCGGGAAGCAGTGCATAGTGACCGGAAGGGCCTTGATCCGGATCGCCAGGCGCCCGGCAGTTTCTCCAGCCACACGCTCGAAGATGCGCGCGAACGGGCTCTGAAATTGGCCGAAGCCGATAACATGCCGATCATCTACTTGAGTAGCGGCATCGCCCGTACCGAGACGTAATTTCGCAGAATTTCCTTTTTAGAACTGTCACTATTGGCAACGAGCGTAGAAGATCGCTTTTGCCTGAATGAGGTTGAGGCCCCAGTCTTCGATTGTCACACCCAATGTGACTTCGCCGACGATCTCGACGTCGTGTGAACCGAGGACATGGAGCGGTCCCCGAACCTGATCGCCTTCGCGTACGGTGTAATAGCTATCTTCCCGCAGCAACGAGAAGCCGGGGCCGGTCTGAACCACCAACAAGGTGCATTGTGGGGCTGACAAAGCGATTTCGCCCTCCATGCGCTCGGAGGCTAGGGCTGAGAACACACAGCACGGGATTACCCCCGCCAGGAGCAGGCACCGCATGGCAAGCCCTCCTCGGGATCAGGGATAGCTTACGCCTGTGCACCTGCTTTAGCTGCATAATTCGCAGAAGCGCTGCACCTTGATGACAAGCAGTTCAGCCTCGGGCGATTGCCAGTGACGCTGCTCGCCACCAGGCGCAAAATCAAAGCCTGTAACGGTCGAGCACAGGTGTGAAGCGGCACCGAAGGTTGACCCCTCGCAAGGGAAGCGCAGTGCTTTGGCTTAGCGACACAAAATGGAATTCGACGGGGTCATGATCGGCGCCGATCATGACCCCGCCGACGCTATGAGTTCGCCAGCAAAGTCATGCATTTATTGGCAGTCGGCTCGGGGGCAGCATTCGAAGCTGATTTACAGCAATGGCATTCCGCCCTCCCTCCAGGCATAGCTTCCAACCACGGGATGGTCCGCAGTGGGTCAAACCCTCACGTTCCGGCCACTCGACGAACATCGGCTCTTGAGCGCTGAAGCAGACCAAGCGCTTATGTCTCACGATTGCCACTAGGCGACGTTTGCGCTGGTACGCAACCTACCACAGTTTGACTTCTGACCGGTTTCTACGTGCGTTTGAGAACGCTCTTCATGGAACAGCGAGCCAGCTTGCTGTCTCCTACTCCGTTGATTTCCTGATCGAGGGCCGCGCGTAGAGGTGCAGGCCACGATACACGGCCGTGTGCGCTGGGGTCGGCACACCAAGGCTCATGCCCAGTGCATGCATGCGCCCGGATAGCCATTCCAATTCGAGCGGCTTGCCGCAGGCGAGGTCGTTGGCCATAGAGGATCTTGCCTCGGGCGGCAGGCTCTCCCAGAGCGTCATGAACCGCCGCTGGTGCTCGTCCGGGATGGGATGGCCGGACGTCACCGCCACTGCCAAACCCTCATCGCGGAGCTGCTCAAGGAAGGTCCTGGCCTCTGGATCAGCCAGGATCGCCCCAATGCCCGCCCGCATAAGGGCAGTCGCTCCGGCAAAGGCGCAGAGCATCACAAACTTCTCCCACAGCATGGGGGTGATCTCGGCTACCGCCTCCATCTCGATGCCGACCGCCCGCTCACAGGCCGCCTGAAGAGCCTCGATCACGGGATCGGCAGCGTTCCCGACCAGCAGGCGCCTGGCTCCTCCTGGAACACTGATCACCCCCGGCCGCGCAATCACGGCTGTGACATAGATCGATCCGCCAATAAGTTACTCAGGGGGAACAAAGCGCGAGAGGATGTCGAGGCTGTCGATCCCGTTTTGCAGCGTCACTACGCGGGTGTGTGGGCCGACCAGAGGCGCAAGTGCCGCTGCGGCTGCCTCGCTGTCATAGAGCTTGACAGTAAACAGCACGAGGTCCGCTGGGCCGATCTCAGCGGGGTCATCCGTGGCCATCACGCCCGGTAGATGCAGGTCACCGGTGGGGCTCTCAAGACGCAGACCGTCGCGACGCATGGCATCGAGGTGAGCACCGCGAGCCACAAAGGCCACGTCCTCGCCAGCGGCTGCAAGCAGCGCGCCCACATATCCACCGATCCCGCCTGCCCCAATCACTGCGATCCGCATGGCTGGCCTCCGTCTTCACGAAAGGATACCAGAAGATAGCTCACAGGCGAGGGATTGCGCGTGACGCTTTGGACTGGGAGCGCGCGACGGTTCGGAGCAGTCAACTCCACCACAACCGAAATCAAGCTGTCGAAATTACGCTCTAGCGACTGTCTGGTTTGGGTCAAAGTGTAACGAACGGCAAGTGAAATGAAGGTCGGCTGACATGCCTTGAGCTGGCCAAATGCTTTCGTCCGAGGAGTGCCATTATGCAATATTCGCAATGTCGTCGCGACAGTGCGGTTTGCGGGGCGGCGACAGCTGCGTGACAGTTTCAATCCGCCAGCAATGAGAATAATTGCTGGAGGCAGTGCACAAAATCCGGAACTCGAGGTAAGGTCTCCCCTGTAGGACCCAAGTTGCTTCACACGTGGACCTTCTGCTGCGCCAGAGTGCGCTAACACGGTATTTTAGCCCCTCAGAGAATGCCGAGGTGAGATGGCCTCGCTGCCGGCCCCGCGCAGATCACTTTCCTCGGGAACGGATCAGGAAGCTGTCATAGGCGTACTCGGCAATCTGGAACCAGAGATACTCCTCATTCCGGAACGCGCGGACGGTATCATAGATCTTCTTAAAATCAGGATTCTTGGCCGAGATCTCGTCATAGAGGTCGTTGGAAGCCTTGAAGGCAGCTTCCAAAACCTCAGGGCTGAACGGGCGCAGTTGCGCCCCAGCCCCTAACAGCCGGCGTATGGCCGCTGGGTTACGAGCGTCGTACTTACTTAACGTATCCACATTCGTCTGTGCCGCGGCGGCGTTGACCGCCGCTTTGTATAGCTTGGGGAGCGCGTTCCATCGATCGATGTTGATCATCACGTGAATGACCGGACCGCCGTCCCACCAGCCCGGGTAGTAATAGAAGGGGGCAACCTTGCTGAACCCAAGCTTCTCATCATCGTAGGGTCCAACGAACTCCGCCGCATCGATCGTACCACGCTCAAGAGCCGGATAGATATCGCCAGCGGCGATCTGCTGTGGAACAGCCCCAAGCCGCTGTAGCACCTGGCCGCCGAGGCCCCCAATGCGTATCTTGAGACCCTGCAGGTCTGCAACAGTCTTGATCTCCTTCCGAAACCATCCGCCCATCTGGGCACCGGTGTTGCCGGCCGGAACCGCGTACATTCTGTATTTGGCGAAGAACTCGTTGCACAGGTCCAGGCCACCGCCATGGTACATCCATGCGTTCTTCTGGCGAGCATTTGGCCCGAACGGAAAGTCACAGGGAAGTGCGAATGTGGGGTCTTTGCCCACATAGTAGTATGTGGTGGCATGGCCGGCCTCGACCGTGCCATCCCCCACAGCATCAGCAACCTGGAAGGTACCGACGATCTCGCCCGCAGCAAAGGGCTGGATCTGGAAACGGCCATCTGTCAGGTCGGAGACGACACGACAGAACAGCTCGGCACCTCCCCAGAGTGTATCAAGCGACTTCGGAAAGGCGGATTGCAAGCGCCAGCGAACGTCGGGCATGGCTTGAGCAATCGCGGGGGCCGGCAGGATGCTGGCGGCAATGCCGCCGGTTGCGGTGGCCAAGAACTGACGGCGTTTCATGGGCGCTTCTCCCTGTAGGCTCCAGGTTGCCAATTATTGTAGCCCACAGCTGCAGCCGAACTGCAGTTGTGGGGCAAGAAAGTAGGCGGGCAATCACATCGGAAGAGGGAGCTGGCTTGGCCGCTTCCCGGCGTCGGCAAGGTACCGTCCTCCTGGCGCAATCTGACCAAGCTGCTCGTTCCGAGAAGTGACAGGAGAGCTGGTTGGATTTCTCGCTGCTGCAAGCCATGCGGGGTCGGTCATTTTTGTGTAGACTGTATTCGAAGCGAGGCGAGAGGTCCTGATATGGGGATGCGGTAGGCATCAAAGCGTGGCTGCAAGGCTTGGGGCTTGGTCAGTACGAGCAGGCGTTCCGCGACAACGACATCGACGCGAGCCTGCTTCCGACGTTGACCGACGGTGACCTGCGCGAACTCGGCATTCTGTCGCTCGGTCACCGCAAGCGGCTTCTGGCCGCTATCCCAGAGCTGACCAAGCCAGATGAAGAGAAACCCAAGGTTGTGCTGGATCGTACGCCTCAAGCCGAGCGGCGACAATTGACCGTCATGTTCGTCGACTTGGTCGGTTCAACCGCTCTCTCGTCTCGCCTCGACCCGGAGGATATGCGGAAGGTCCTGCATGCCTATCAGAACGCCGTGACCGGTGAGATCGCTCGCCTGGGAGGAAACCTTGCCAAGCTGATGGGCGATGGGGTGCTGGCCTATTTCGGCTGGCCTAGCGCGGACGAGGACGATCCTGAGCGTGCCGTACAGGCCGGCTTGACCATCGTTCAGGCTGTCGGGCGGCTTTCCACTCCGTTCGGGGAGCCGATTGCGGCGCGGGTGGGTATTGCCACGGGCCTCGTCATCGTCGGCGACCTCATTGGTGAGGGCGCGGCTCGCGAGGAAGCTGTGGTTGGTGAAACGCCGAACCTGGCTGCGCGGCTGCAGGAAGCCGCCCCCGCAGGCGCCGTAGTAATTGCCGCCGGCACACGCCGGCTTCTCGGTGACACATTTGATTTGCGCGATCTCGGTCCCGTCTATCTCAAGGGGTTCGATCGACCGGTCAACAGCTTCGAGGTTCTTCGCCCCCGTTTGGCCGAGAGCCGGTTCGAGGCGCGTCACCCAGATCGCTCGTTACCCATGTTCGGACGCGATCAGGAGCTGGCGCTGGTTCTGGAGCGGTGGCGCCAATCCGTTGCCGGCGAAGGCCAAGCAGTGCTGGTGGTCGGTGAGGCAGGCATCGGCAAGTCCCGCCTGGTGCAGGCCTTGCTGGATGAGACTGCCGAGGACCCTCACATCGTCCTGCGCTATCAGTGCTCACCTCAATACACCGGTACGCCGCTATGGCCGGTCGTGCAACAGCTCGGCTTTGCAGCCGGGTTCGTACCCGAGGACGGTGACGAGCAGAAATGGCAGAAGACCGAGGCACTGTTGCGCCGAGGAACGGATGATGTTTCCGAGGCCGCTCCGTTGATCGCCTCCCTGCTCGGTATCGAGGCGGAATCGCC
Source organism: Microvirga ossetica (assembly GCF_002741015.1). NCBI lineage: Bacteria > Pseudomonadati > Pseudomonadota > Alphaproteobacteria > Hyphomicrobiales > Methylobacteriaceae > Microvirga > Microvirga ossetica. The sequence continues at coordinate 282,345 of NZ_CP016619.1, forward strand.
CTATCCCTTTCAGGAGCTGAGTTCCCAGCAACGGCGTGCCCGCACACAGGCTGCGTTGATCCAGCAGCTCCTCGGGCTCGAGCGTCGGCACCCTGTTCTGATCGTGATTGAGGACGTCCATTGGATCGATCCCACGACCCTTGAGCTCTTTAGCCAGGTCCTGGATCGGATTGCGAATGCCCGGGTCCTGATGGTGCTGACAAGCCGGCCCGATAACCAGCCGAACCTGGGGGGCCACCCGCATGTGACGCGCCTCACCCTTAACCGCCTCGGCCGCGGCTCGACAGAAGCGATCGTCTCGCGCCTGAGCGGCAGCCAAAGCTTGCCGCCCGCCGTGCTCAGGGAGATCGCAGCCCGAACCGACGGCGTGCCGCTCTTCATCGAGGAGTTGACCAAGGCGGTGCTGGAGGCCGGAATGACAGCCCCAGGAGCCGTGCCAGTTTCGCTCTATGCCTCGCTCCTGGCCCGGCTCGACCGGGTGACGGGCGTGAGAGAAGTGGCGCAGGTAGCAGCCTGCGTCGGGCGGGAGTTTTCGTACTCGCTTGTTGCGGCAGTCTCTCCAGTGTCGGAAGCGGACCTGCAGTCCGCGCTCGACCGGCTCACCGCCGCCGAACTCATCTTCCGGCGTGGCACGCCGCCCGAGACCCACTACGCGTTCAAGCACGCTCTGGTGCGGGATGCAGCTCACGAGAGCCTGCTCAAGGATCGGCGGCAGCAGTTGCACGCCAGCATCGCGCAAGCGCTGGAGGAGCACTTCCCCGAGTCCTGGGATATGGAGCCGGAGTTGCTTGCTCGACACTATACCGAGGCTGGACTCACGGAACAGGCGGTCGAGTACTGGCGCCGGGCCGGAGAACAGGCGCTTGCCCGCTCTGCGATGGCCGAAGCGGTCACGCACCTGACCGAAGGGCTGGCTGTATTGCGGAGTCTTGCTTTGGGGCAAGAGCGTCAACAGCACGAGCTCCGTCTGCAACTGGCACTTGGTCAGGCCTCCATCGCCGGGAAGGGATTTGCCGCGCCCGAGACCGGCCGGGCCTACGCACGGGCGCGCGAACTCTGCCTTGAACTCGGCGATGTTCCGCAGCTCTTTCCAGTCCTTTATGGGCAATCGGTGTTCTATTTCCAGCGCGGCGAGCTGAGGGAGGCGCACGAGATCGCGTGCGAACTGCTGCGCTTAGGCCGGGAGCGGCTCAACGCGGCTGCGCAGATGATTGGTCATCGCATGGTTGGTTCGACATTGTGCCAGTGCGGCCGCTTTGCCGAGAGCCGCGACGCATTTGAGGCGGCGCTCGCCCTTTACGATCCGGTGCGGGACCGCGGCTCGGGCCTCGTTTATGCCATCGACACGCGGGTGATGTGCTTGTCCTGGCTGTCGCATCTGTATCTCATTCTTGGAGATCCTGATCAGGCTCTGGCCCTTAGCCGCCGCGTGCCGGCTCATGTGGGTGAGCTCGAGCATCCTGGGACGGCGGCGGTCGCCCTGGCTTGGGGGTGCATCTTTGACCAACTTCTGCGGGACCCACACAATGCCGAGACTCAAGCGCAGGCGGCAATCGCACTCGGGACAGAACAGGGCTTTCCTCTTTATCGAGCCGCGGGCTCAGTCGTCCATGGCTGGGCACAGGCTGAAGTCGGGCGAGTGGCTGACGGCCTTGCGGAGATGCGGCAAGGTTTGGCCGACTACCGAGCGACAGGCGCGGAAATGTGGTCGCCCTATTTCCTCGGCCTGCTGGCTGACGCCAGCAGGCGAGAAGATAGTGCGCAGGAAGGCCTTGGCCTCGTGGAGGCCGCCCTGACCCAGATCCGACACACGGGAGGCCAATGGATTGAAGCAGAGCTTCATCGGGTTCGGGGTGAGTTGCTGCTGGCAAGGAGCGAGCCTGATCAGCAGGAAGCAGAACTCTGCTTCCACCGAGCTCTCGCCTTAGCGAGGGGTCAGAACGCAAGGCTTTGGGAATTGCAGGTGGCAATGAGCCTTGCTCGGTTGTGGAGCAATCAACACCGGACGCAAGCGGCTCATGACCTTCTCGCTCCGATCTGCAGCCTGTTCAAGGATGGCTTTGAGATATCCGCTCTGCGTGATGCAGAGATCCTACTTGATAGGCTTGCACCGATTCCGCGCGATGGAGCCGATCATCTGAATCCGTGAGCTGAATCGAGTTCGCTCCGGAAGGTCTGCATCGGTTCAAGTTGGAAAGTACAGACATGCCAGATGAAGGTCTGCTCATCGCGCGAGACCAGACCATTCTGGCTTCATCACGGACCGTTCCGTGACAACACTTAAGAATAAGCCGGGAGTGGACGGAGGATAGGCTTAGAACGACTCACTTCGTCGTTCCTGCTCTCCGGTTCGGCTTGGCTCGAACACGGGCGAGCCTCCCTTGCCCCAACGTCTGGCTACCTATTGGCTACCTGGGAGAAAACAGCGCAAAGGGCCTACGCCGGTAACCCTTTGATATTTTTGGAGAGCGCGCTGGGACTCGAACCCAGGACCCTCTGATTAAAAGTCAGAGCGCCTAATGCACGGGCTCGGCCACCACTCAATGCCCCGGCAGCACCAGGATTTTGGGGCTCTTCGGCATTGTGGCGCGCGACAGGGTGATGGCCGCCGTGTTACTGAACTCCACTGCAAAGTGCTCCCGGGCCGAGTCGAGAAACCGGTTGAGCGTCGACGGACCGAAGAAGTGCATCGGGATCATGAGCGGCGCGTTGATCGCGCGCAGCACCTCCATCATGTCGAAGGTCTCGAGCGTGTAGCCGCCATCCACCGGCACCAGCAGAACGTCAATGCGCCCCAGTTTCTTCAGATGCTCGGGCGTGAGGGTGTGATGCAGATGGCCGAGATGGGCGATGCACAGCTGGGCGGTCTCGAACACGAAGATCGAGTTGCCGTCGTATTCCGTTGCTCCACCGAAGCTGCGGATGTTGGTTGAGACATTCCGGATGCGCACATCCTCCACCGTCAGGTCATGGTAGGCAGGACCTCCGGCAGGGTTCCAGCCTCGGAGCACATGCTTGATCCCCGAATCCGGATGATAGCTGAAGTGGGTGGAATGGGCCTTGTTCATCGTGGCCACATCGGGCGTGATGGGTGGACGAGTGCCGTCGTTGTAGTCGGTGGCGATCCGCACCCCTTGCGGTGTTTCGATCATGAAGGTGGCGTGGCCAACAAACGTCAGGCCAACCTCATCCTGGCGCATGGCAGCCCAGGAGAACAGAGCCTCTCGTAAGGCGATCAATCCTGGGCAGCTCTCTGGCTCGGCTGCGGCGGCTGGTAAGAGCAGACACAAGCCAACGAACGCAGCCGCCGCACGAAGGCTTTGTGTCAACGTTGTCATGAGCACCGCCTTTCCAGGCCTGACGGGCTCACGTCCTTTTCCCTCCAGGAACAGGATCGTGAGCGGATGGCCCCTTCGGGAGGGCCACGGACGGCCAGAGCACAGAGAGCCAATCAGTCATCTTTCCCGGTTCAGCATGCCGCTTGGTCCGCGCGCTCGCCAGTCGTTGCTCCTCACGTTTCTGTCGCCGCTCGCTCCAGTCATTCACCGCATTGGCAACACGTCCGAAGTAAGCCGCGGGGGCACCAGCGCCGGCAAGTGCGGGCCCGGTCTCGCCGTGCCGCCGGCCCATCCAGATCCCGAGCACGTGCTGCTCACTCCAGCCGATAAACCAGGCATCAGTGTTACCGGTTGATGTCCCGGTCTTGCCGTAGGTTGCCCAGTCTCTCAACCGTGCCGCGCGCCCGGTCCCGCTCTGAACCACCTCGCGGAGAACCGTCTGTGTCGGCTCGACACACTCCTCCGGAATGACCCTCTTGCGCATGGTCGTCAGAAAGTCAGCTCTGACCTGGCCCCGCCCGTCAATCACCGCAAGCACTCCCGACGGGGTGACCCGGTAGCCGCCATTGGCCACGGACGCGTAGGCTGCTGTCATGGTCATGACGTGGCTCGAGTAAGAGCCGAGGATGAAGCTTGGATCATCCATCCGACCAGGATCGATGCCGATGCGTCGGCTGACGTCCGCGAGGGTGTCGGCTCCGATCTCTCGCGCCAGCCGCACCGCCGCGGCATTGCGTGACGAGGCAATCGCCTCCTTCAGCGTCGTCCAACCGCGGTAGCCCAGTTCGCCGTTCGAAGGCCAATTTCCTGTGACGGGCTGGTCGAGGACGCGGCTTTCAGGGGTTTTGCCGGCCTCGCAGGCGGCAATCAGCAGCGGCAGCTTCGCCGTCGAGCCGGTCTGCACACGGGCCTTCACGGCATTGTTGAACTGTCGCTCAGCCCAGTCGACAGAGCCGACCATCGCCTGCACCCGTCCGTTCGGAGCCATCATCACCGCGCCGGCGTCATACGCGGGTGGGACAGCCTTGTCCTTGACGAGCCTGCTGAGCTGGTGCTCCGCCATATGCTGGATGCGAGGGTCCAAAGTGACGAAGAACCGGACCGTCTCCCCCGGCTGCACGTACTTGTCCCCCCAGGTCGCCACGACCCATTCAGTGAAGGCCTGCGGCTGGATCTTGAACTCCGGCAGCATGCCAGGGCGGATGCCTGCCTTCTCAGCCTGGCGGCGTTCCTTGTCGGTGATCAAGCCCTGCTCCGCCATCAGCCTCAGGACGAGAAGCGCACGCTCGCGCGCCTGGTCGCGGGTCTTCTCCCGAAGCGGGTTCAGGCGTGCAGGGGCTTTGACCATGCCGGCCAGAAGTGCCGCCTCGTAGAGTGTTAGATCCTGAGGCTCTTTGCGGAAGTAGTGCCGGCTCGCCCGGTAGAGCCCGACGATGTCGCGTCCGCCGAACTCAATCTGGTTGAGATAGGCGGCCAGAAGTTCCTCTTTGCCAATCGCCTCATCGAAGAGCCCGGCGTACCAGACCTCCGCGCCTTTGCGCTCGAGGCGGCTGAGCACATCACTCGCTCTGAGATCGTGGAAGACCAAGTTCTTGAGGAGCTGCATCGGGATCGTGCTGCCACCCCGGCTGAGACCTCCTTTGAGCACGGAGAGCAGGGAAACAACATCGACCCCGCCGTGGTCGAAGTAACGTTTGTCCTCAACAGCCACGATAGCCTTCTTCATCACCTCGGGGATCTCTGATGGTGCGAGCACGACGGGGCAGCGGCAATAGGCGTCCCATCCGGTTGTGGTGCGGGTGACCATCACTTGTGGCGATGCCACGAGAAGACGGAGCGACCGCGGCTGGAGATCCCAGAAGTGCACCGGGTCTGCGGCTTGTGCTGTGGGTACGTGGGAGAGGCAGGTGAACAGGAGAGCAGTGGCGAGAGCCAGAGCGCGGGTCATTTCAGGCCCTATGACGCGCCGACCGATTCGGCGCCAAGGCCTCCAACAAACATGATGATTATGGCTGAAACTGGTATGTTGTTACGGTCAAGCTCTGTGCTGCGTCCGCTGCGTTACAGCTTGTCAGAAAGCCGAGATTCCAGCCTGTCGTTGATCTCTGCCATCATCGACGGTTCGGCCGGCCATAGGGAGAGCTGCACCTGAGCGATCCTGACTGTTCACGTCAGGCGCTAGCTCGTGCGCCGTGCAGGCCTTGCTATCAAGCGTGATGCTCTTACCCCGTCCTCATTCTGATGTCGGGCAGGCCTCGTCGTGCGAGCGCTGTGGTGGTCCTGGATCTCGCCATCATGGTCTTCGGCGTCGCCCCTGGTGCTGCGAGGCTGCATAGGTCGCGCGCGTTGCTTCACAATCTGTTGCATGCGATCCAGCGCCTCCTGAACCTCAGGACGATCCGAGATCTCCCTGGCGGCGAATTCGTGCCGGCACAGCCGACAGGTCAGATCAGCCCCAAAGTGAAGTTTCCGCAACCGGACCTTGAACAGCTGATGGCAGCGCGGACATGCTAGATCGATCCGCGTGCTCCCATGATCCTCGAACAAGCTATCTCCCCCAGTTGAGGTTTGTCCGGAAGCCCTGAAGCATGGCAGTAAGGCGACAAGGAGGCGCCACCTGTGCGGGAGACCCTAAACGATGCCCCAGGCGCGGTAACGGGTGCGGCCGGTGAGCTCGCGCGGCAGCGCGCCGCCCAGTTGGGCCAGCATCAGGTCGATGGCCTTGGGCGTGACCTTGAGCAGCTTGGCCCCAAGTGGCACCGTCACCAGCGGGCGCGACAGGAACAGCCCGACCAAACCCGGCAGCTTCGAGTTGCTGCGGGTCTTGGATGTGACCCGGTTCATCAGCTCGCGCGCCAGAATCAGCCGGTCGAGGTCCTTGTTGGCGATCGTCAGCGCCTCCTCGATGACGCTGCAGTAGCCATCAAGCTTCTCCTTCGCCCCTTCCCTGCCCTGCGGCCGGAACTTCGACTGCTTGAACCCGGCCGCGAGCGGCAGCAGATGGCTCGTCAGGCCGCGGGCCCGCAGGATGGAGGCAGCCATCGTGAGACCGAGCCAAGGCTGGCGGGTATAGAGGTTGAGATCGAGCCAGGCATTCCATGCGACTGCCGCCGCTGCAACAGCAGGCCAGTGGGACGTCCGTTTGACCAGATCGAGCCACAGGTCCTCGCTCTCAGTCTCATCCTGTTCCGGATCATAGACAAGATGCGAGCGGTTCTTGCGCAACGGGGTCTCACCGGCGAGCACCTTGCTGGTGCGGTCGAGCAGGGCGTCGATTTCGGCAAAGTGCGCTGCCCACGGATCGACATCGTTGGCATGAGGCGGATAGGCCTCGTCATCGTCTGGATCGGGCCGCTTCACCTTTGAGCGCTGCGCCACCTCGTCTGCGACGCCGCCAATGCCTCTCAGAGCCGCCAATCCATCGATCGAGAGGGGCCAGGGCGCCTTGCGCGCCATCGCCGTGCGCCGGGACTTCAGGGCCGCAGCGGCCCGGGTCAGTTCATGGGTGGGGTGGCGCACGTCCATGCCGGCATCGTGCAGCACCAGATCGCCGACATCGACGAGATGACCGTCGAGGATCAGCGCCCGCACGGCTTCGGTCATGTCGCAGCGTGACTGCCAGCCGGCAGCCAAGCCGGAGGCCTCCAGCCGGGCGTCGAACCGGAGAACGGCGATCGTGATCTGCTCGAGCCGACCGACGATGGTCTCCCACGGCAGGTCCGGGAGGTCGTAGGTACGGGGGATCAGCCGTTCCTCGTCGTCGAACTCCCTTGCCCTGCTGCCGAAAGCCACGCTTGCGCCCTCAAGCTAAGTGATTGATCTCAGAGGTTGTAGCTTGGCAAAGAGAAGCTAGGCAAGGCCTCGCTACGTCACGGGGTGAGGCAATTTGACATTCTACTCGGCGACATTCGTTGCGAGTGAACGCGTTGCTACCAGCAGCCCTCAGAACTTCATAGCGGCTAATACAGGCACGAAATGAAGATCGAAGCTATTGTTTTTTAAGCCATTTTTGGCTGATCTGCGACGGCCCTCCCCTCCCCTGCCGGTTAGCAAAATGGCTTGAGAAACGTCTTCAAACGATCCTTTTCTCATGATCGCGAAGTATGTACAAAGAGCTGAAAGCTCATCAGAAATTGACACATGGCTCCCTCCCCTACTCGGCAGCGCCTGATTGGCTACGCCCGCGTCTCGACCGAGGAGCAGGCAACAGACGCTCAGCTTGATGAGCTCAAGGCTGCCGGCTGCGAGGTTATCCATCAGGAGCACGGATCCGGCGCCTCCCGAACTCGGCCGGTTCTCTCCCGGCTCATCCGCGAGATCTCGAAGGGCGAAGTCCTCGTGGTCGTTCGGCTCGATCGCTTGGCCCGGTCGGTCAGCCATCTCCTCGAAGTGATCGAGACGCTTGAGGAGAAAGGTGCCCACTTCAAATCCCTCAGGGATCCAATCGACACGTCGACCCCGCAAGGCATGTTCTCTCTGCAGGTCCTGGGCGCCGTCGCTCAGCTGGAGCGATCGCTCATCTCGGAGCGCACGAAGGCTGGCGTGAAGGCGGCAGTGGCTAAGGGAAAGAGGCCGGGGAACCCCGGTTTGCGTGAGGGACGGCCGGACGCAATCCGCAAGACCGCCCTCGCCCGCGACCGCGTCTATCTGGGCGACCTTTTGACGGCAGCGGATGCCTTCCTTCCCGTCGTCCGTCAGATGCGGCCGGACCATAGCTGGCGAGATGTCGTGCAGGTGCTGAATGCACGAGGCCAGCGGTGGACGGATCAAAGCCTCCGGAGGGCGATCAAGCGATTGGTTGCCGAGCGGATGGCTGAGCCGGAGTTGTTACGGAAAGCCGGAAGACGTCCGCCGGACGATCGCATCATGACCCTGATTGCCGGCATCGCGATCTCTAACCCGACCCTTACCTTGCGTGAGATCGGCGCTCAGCTGGAAGGGATGCGAGAGCGGACGCCACGGGGCGGGAGAGAATGGAAGGCCAGCTCGGTCAAATTCCAACTCGATCGGGCCCGCAAAATTGGCCTCGCAGTCCCCGAAATCCAGTGATCGCGATGCTGTCACCAGAGTTTGCGTTCGAAGTGCGACACTTGGATAGCTTGTGCCACCCTTGGTAGTCATGATGACCTGCCAGCAGGTCGTGGACAGGTCGCCGGTAGGTCAAATTGACCTACAAGCCACGGATTCGATAGCCGCGACGGCGCTTCCGCTGGAGCCAGTGCTCCAGAGCTTCGAGCGTCATACCCTGATGTTCGTAGATTTCTACACGTTGGTGGCGAGGCATCCCAATACCGCCCTACTCGCCGACCCATGCCGCTTACGGATGCTGGCTGCTCGCATTCGCTCACCACGTCTCGCCCGGGTTCTCAAACTCCATCAGCTCGCCCCCAATCCGAAAGAGGGCATCATCAAGAGGCGACTTGCCTCCGCCGGCGCCTATCGGCCAGAGCCCCCTCCCCTGCCTTCGGACGAGCCTGCGCTTCACGAGCCGCGTAGCCTCTACCGCGAGATAGGCCAGTTCCCGATCCGGCATGCCATCCAGGAGTTCGTCAATCTCGGGCCTTGTTGCCTTCGCGCCGAGCGTGCCCAACGACACTGGCTCCGGCGCCCGGGTCTCTTCACGCACCGGCCTCGGCGGGGAGGTCCGGCGGGCTGGCTTGGCAGGTAACGGAGGTGCCCCGAACAGGTCTCCTTTACGCTCATCGCGAACCGGGTTTCGCGCCATTCCCCCTCCAGTCCGTTTTCCTCTCGTTAACCATAGTGGGTGCCACGCCTTCGTCCTTCAACCGAAACGGTGACGGTACTGATGGTTGCGCGAGAGAATGGCCCCTCCCCTACAAAGGGTTGCTCTGTTCAATGGAAGGTGCCGGACGGTCAGCTTCATGATGATGCGACCCGTCATCCGCCGGGGCATCGGACGTCGTCCCGATCCCATTAGCAGGCAGTCGCATAAGAAGGCTGCACAGGCGCGCCAGTGTCGAGCGCAGATCATGGCGGTGGACCACCATGTCGACCATGCCGTGTTCCTTCAGGAACTCGGCCCTCTGGAACCCGTCGGGCAAGTGCTCGCGGATCGTCTGCTCGATCACCCGTGGTCCGGCGAACCCGATCAGGGCTCCTGGCTCGGCCATATGGACATCACCCAACATCGCATAAGAGGCCGTCACCCCGCCCGTGGTCGGATTGGTGAGAACGACGATATACGGGAGCTTTCTCTCGCGCAGCCGCTGGATCAGTACCGTGGTTCGTGCCATCTGCATGAGGGATAGGATGCCCTCCTGCATCCGGGCTCCACCCGAGGCGGTGAACGCCACAAAGGGAGTGGCTCGCTCGATCGCCGTTTCGGCACCTTGGATGAACGCCTCCCCGGCTGCCACCCCGAGCGAGCCGCCGATGAAATCTGGGTCGTGGGCTGCCACGGTCATCGGCAGGCCTTCGACGGTTCCTGTGCCGACTTTGATCGCGTCCGCTAACCCGGTTTTCGTCCGGGCCTCTTTCAGGCGGTCGGTGTAGCGCTTGGTGTCTCGGAACTTCAGCGGATCGGATTCTCCGTCTGGGACTGGCACGTCCGTCCACTGGCCCTCGTCGAAGGTCAGTGTCAGGCGCTGGATCGCCGACAGGCGCATGTGGTGGCCAGAGCCTGGGATCACCCATCGGTTGGCCTCAACATCCTTTTGGAACACCACTTGCCCGGAATCCGGGCACTTGATCCAGAGGTTGTCAGGCGCATCCCGCTTGAACAGGGTTTTGATCTTTGGCGCGACATCGGTAATCCAGCTCACGCGGCGTTCCTTCCCTATCTGCCGGCGCAGCACAGACCACGGGAATGTAGCAGGAGTGCGACTCCACGCTGGGCGGGCCCTTGCCCGGCTGCTCAGTCACAGTTCACAAATCAGAGGAGCTCGACCATAGTCCGGCCAAATCATATCCGAAGACGGCGCACTATGGTGAGGGGGCAAAGAGTGTTGTCCAGTCCGGCAAACCAGCTCAAGCGGGGCAAGACAACTCGACGCGTTGGCGGCCGTCATCCCAATGTCCTCGGCCGATCGCTATGCCGAGGTCCTGACCGATGCTGACGTCGCCACTCTGAAGCACTTAGCCGATACGGGAATGGGCGCCAACACGCTGCGCGCCCTCGCCTCTGATCTCGCCTACCTCGAGGCTTAGTGCCGCGCCGCGACCGGAGGCCCCCTCCCATGGCCAGTCGACCCGGAGCTCGTCCTGAAGTTCATTGCCCATCACATGTGGGACCCGGATCAGAAGGCTGTCGATCCGGCTCACGGGATGCCCGGCGACGTGATTGAGGAACTCAGGCAGCGCAAGATCCTGAAAGTCAACGACCACACGCGGCCAAGACTGTATCCCGACGGCTGTCCAACTGGTCGACCCTGCACCAGTGGAAAGGCGTTGACGCCCCGTTTGATCATCCCGGCATCTAGAAGGCCGTTCGTCTGGCGATGAAGGCCTCAAATCGCGAACCCCAGCGCACGAGTCGCAAGCCCGTTACCCGAGATGTTCTCGAGCGGCTACTTGCTTCCTGCGGCGGATCGAGGGCACTCGACATCCGCGACCGGGCAATTCTTCTGGTTGCCTTCGCGGCCGGGGGGGGCGGCGGCGCAGCGAGGTTGCGACGCTGAGGCACTCCCAAATCCCGGTGGTTGATTCGATCAAGCTCCGACCAGCCGATCCAGCGTCTCCAACCATGACCTGCATTCGCATTGCACTGGGACGAACGGAAATGACCACCGCAGGGCAGGGGGCTTTCATGTTCGCCGCAGGCCGCGCTGCTGTAGCCCTCCATGACTGGATGCATTTTGCGGAGATCACATCGGGCCCGATCTTCCGGGAAATCCGAAAGGATGGTTCTATCAGGTCGAACCAGCTGACCCCGCAATCGGTCAATCTCATCCTTAAGAAGCGCTGCCGGATGGCCGGGCTGGACCCAGCAGATTTCAGCGCCCACGGACCACGTTCCGGCTTCATGATCCAAGCGGGACGTGATGGCATCCCACTGGTAGATGCTATGCGCCAGTCAGCCCACAAGTCAGTCCAGCAGGCCGCTGGGCACTACGGCGAGCAGGAACATGCTCAGAGCATGTCGGTCCGGGTCGGACTTTGACCTCAGCCAACCACCGCGTCGCTTGGCCCTGGACCCATGTGGTGGTCAGCTGACCACCGGACATCTTGGGCGCCCCTATGGCCCCTCACTGTGGTCAGCTGACCACAGAACGGATCTTTCAAACCAAGCACCTCGTAGAGGCTGGCGGACAATCACGGAAGGCAGGCCGGTTGCCTATGCGGCGGCCCCTTGCTCGATCACACAGGTTCCAGTCGCACAGCCGTCCACGTACCAAATTCGTCTCGTGCTCATCATGGCCTAATAGCTCCAAGTTGAGAGCTCCAAGTTGAGCTGCCGCCCGTGGTCAGCTGACCACAAACCCCGGATCGATCCACCAGCGGCGGGCTGGGCGCGCTATAGCCTTCCAGATCCGGTAGTCAGCAGTGGTAATCGTAACGCGATATCAATGCAAACTCTGGCATAGATGCTCTTGTTGTGGTCAGCTGACCACAAAATCCACAGGTGCCGGCGACATTTCCAAACTATCGGGCCAGATATCCTCCCTTGCTCGTAGTGCCTGTGAGAACGATGCCGAGCTGGAGGTTTAAGTGGTCAGCTGACCACGACCTGAGTACCCGCGAACGCATTAACAGGTTTTTAACGTCTCTACGGCCTACTCACGGACGAAAGCAGTTCTTCGCGCTGCAGACCGTTACTACGAGAGGCGAACCGTGGCCCAAGCGTTATTGAAATCAGATCTGAAGACCGTTCTTGAAGACCTGATCGCTGAGCATGCCAGCGGTCTATCAGAGAAGCTGAATGAACAGCGCCTAATGCTGTATCCACCAACTGCGCGTAAAACATTGCGGAAATTTACGTCGGGAGAAGTGGCTCGCCTCGTCGGCATCAACGACAGCTATCTTCGGCGCCTTTCCTTGGAAGGGAAGGGGCCTGAGCCTGAAATGGCACCTAACGGCCGCAGACTCTACAGTCTTGAGGAAATCAATGCACTGCGGGCCTATCTCGACGAAAGCGGCAAGTCTGAACGCGGCTACGTCAAGCATCGCTCAGGAAGCGAGCACCTTCAGGTCATCTCCGTTGTGAATTTTAAAGGTGGAAGCGCCAAGACGACGACGGCTGCTCACCTGGCACAGCACTTGGCTCTCAGCGGATACAGAGTCCTGGCGATCGACCTAGATCCGCAAGCAAGCCTATCCGCTCTCCATGGCTTCCAACCAGAATTCGACGTTGGTGAGAACCAGACCCTCTACGGCGCAATCCGTTACGATGACGAGGTCAGGGAGATCAGCGAGGTGATCCAGGAAACATACTTCCCTGGACTGCACATCATTCCAGGCAACCTCGAGCTCATGGAATTTGAGCACGAGACACCCAAGGCCCTAACGAGCCGAGATCCGAACCAACCGCTCTTCTTTGCGCGGATGGGTATTGCACTTGGACCTGTCGCTGAAAATTACGACGTCGTGATCATCGACTGTCCTCCGCAGCTCGGATACATCACCCTATCAGCCCTATGCGCCAGCACCGCGATGCTCGTCACAGTGCATCCGCAAATGCTGGACGTCATGTCTATGTGCCAGTTCCTAACTATGACCTCAGACCTGCTGAGCGTCGTCAGAAACGCCGGCGCCACTCTCGAGTACGACTGGTTGAAGTACCTCGTTACCCGCTATGAGCCGGGCGATGGACCACAGAACCAAATGGTCTCGTTCATGCGGGAGCGATTCGGGGAACATGTCCTGAACTATCCGGTACTCAAGAGCACAGCAATTTCGGATGCCGGGATCACCAAGCAAACCCTCTACGAGGTTTCGCGCGAGCAGTTCACGAAGTCGACTTACGACCGGGCGTTTGAATCCCTGAACAACGTAAACTCTGAGATCGAGAGCCTCATCACAAAAGCTTGGGGGAGAGCATAATGACCCGTAAAATCATCGCCAGCATGCTTTCGGGAGCGATTGACCCTGCTGCCCCCACCGAAAAGCCCACCCCCGCTGACAATGTACAGCCGCATCCCGCGTCACTGGCCCCTCGCAAGCGATCTCCCCTTGCACAGGGAGGGAGCATCGGCGGGAACAGCGCCGTTGGCGCGATCAACAAGGCCCTTGAGACTGTACTGTCCGCGCAAGGGGACGTAAGTGAGCTACGTGCGCAGCTCGCCTCTGGCCAAGCGATCGTCGAACTCGACCCTGAGATCATTGAAGGATCCTTCGTTCGAGATCGAATGGACGGGTCTGATGCTGCCCACGATTCCCTCGTTGAGGCTATCAGAGCCCGTGGTCAGCAGGTTCCTATCCTCGTCCGTCCTCATCCGACCAGGCTTGGTCACTACCAAGTTGCCTATGGTCACCGCCGACTGAGAGCAGTTACGCAACTCGGAATTAAGGTCCGGGCTGTCGTCAAGCAAATGAGTGACGACGAACTCGTCGTTGCCCAAGGTCAAGAAAATAACGCACGCCTCGATTTGACCTATATCGAGCAGGCAATGTTCGCCTTCCGCCTTGAGCAACGCGGGTTCTCGCGCGCTACAATCACCGAAGCTCTCTCGATCGATAAATCCAATCTCGCCAAACTGATCAGTGTTCCCAACAAGGTTCCTCATACAGTTATTGAGGCGATCGGCCATGCGCCCGGTATCGGACGGGGACGATGGCTGGAACTCACAGATCTCCTTCAGGATCAGGCTAGTCTGGAGCGGGCGCAATCAATCATCAGCCGTGATGAATTTGGGAACGTAGAGAGCGCTGACCGTTTCCAGCGCTTACTGACAGACCTCTCCGAGAGTGCAGCATCCACTAGCTCAAATGGTGCGACAGGTCCTTCCACGGACAGCCAGGATGCTCCCGCCTCACAGATACCGGCTTCTAAGTCCGCGCCAATTTACTGGAACGACCCTACCGGCCGAAAAATTGCTCGAATCGTCAAGGATCACAAGAGCGTCACTCTAAAGGTTAATCGGAAGCTTGCCCCTGAGTTTGGTGATTACCTCGTCTCAAAGCTCGACGAACTCTACGGCAGCTTCCGAGCTCAACACCAGCAAGACAGTACTCACGAATGATGGTAGCAGAGGGCAGGGCTCATGGTTCTGCCCTCACGATATTTTCTCCAGATGCTCTAACCCGGCCGGCTTGTCAGATTTTTCCCTTCCGCAACGATCTCAAGGAGCTCGTCGGGAAGCGGTCTCTGAAGCTTCAGAGCATCTTCAGTCGGCGCAATGAGCCAGATGTCATACTCCTCAGGCGTGGTGAGGATTACCGGCATCGCTTTCGGATGGATTGGTCCGACCACGCCGTTGGGCTCTGACGTGAGAAGCGAATAGAGCAGGTGTTCACCTTCAACGGGATCAGCCTTCGGTTCACGCACGCCGGTCCAAGAGCGCCAAATACCAGCAAAGGCGGAGTAGGGGAGGGTATGAGCTGGTAAGAACTGCTATCCGCAGGCGATATTCTGTACATAGTTAGATGCTGCGTTCAATTGATCGTTTGAAGACGTCTTTTAAGCCATTTTGTTAATCAGCAGGCGAGGGGAGGGCTTTCCCAAAGTCGGCGAAAGTGCTTGAAAAACAAAGGCTTTAACGACTCGACTGGCAACGAGAAGCCTACATAGGTGCCCGTGATCAGATCTCTGATGGAGCAGCTCACGATGCAGCCGAGCAATATGGCGTTTATCCAACCACCAGACTGTAGCTGCTTCCGGATTAGCTTCCCCAGTTACGCTTGCTCTCAATGATTGCAATGGCTTAGTAGTAAAACGAAGCGTGGCATTCGGAAGAGGCCAGGTTCGGATGCATTACGTGAGAGTAGCCTTGCTACGATCCATGCCGCTCCTGCAGCGATGACCAGGGAGGGCAGGAGGCAGTTCGCTGCCCGATAGGCATCCACAGTGAAGAGCTGACCTTCTTACGGCCATGCCTAAAGGCTGAG
Organism: Microvirga ossetica; assembly: GCF_002741015.1. NCBI lineage: Bacteria > Pseudomonadati > Pseudomonadota > Alphaproteobacteria > Hyphomicrobiales > Methylobacteriaceae > Microvirga > Microvirga ossetica. The sequence goes on from NZ_CP016619.1 coordinate 297,686, forward strand.
TTTGATCTCCAACCAGTGGCTGCCCCGCTGGAGATCAGGTGCGGCCGGCTCATCTGCTTTTCGAGCATTTGATCTCACAGGGAAGGGCAGAGCGAACATTTCTTCTTGTTCAGCGTCAATTCTGTCCCAGTTTCAAACTTGGTCGTGCCCCCCCGGCCGATGAGAGGGATCGCATGAGACTGGAGCGACGCATTCTCTACGACCCATGGGCATTGTGTTGCCTCCTCGAGTGGGGTTGGCAGCGATGAGCGCCCGGCGGATTCTCGCAGGTCTCGCAATCCTCCTCGTCCTAGGTGCAGGAGCCTTCGTCGCTTACGCATGGCACTCGGCGATTGGTCCTGTTGATCCGCCTGCTCGGGCAAGCTTCGACCCCGCGCTTGTATCTCGCGGTGCGGATCTCGCCGCTATCGGAAACTGCAATGTCTGCCACACGGCTCCGGGCGGAGCGCCTTTCGCCGGCGGCCTCGGCATTCCGACACCCTTCGGAACAATCTATTCGACCAACATCACGCCCGATCCCGAGTCGGGCATTGGCCGCTGGTCGGAGGCAGCTTTCATCCGGTCCATGCGCGAGGGCGTTAATCGGGAAGGCCGGCATCTCTATCCCGCCTTCCCGTATGACCACTATACTCTCGTAACCGACGAGGACAGCCGGGCTCTTTACGCGTTTCTGATGACGCGCAAAGCCGTGTCAGCGGCGTCTCCCGCGAACGAGCTTCCCTTCCCCTTCAACATCCGAATGCTCCTGGCGGGCTGGAAGGCGCTGTATTTGCGCGAAGGGCCGCTCCAGCCCGACTCTAATCGGTCTGCGGAGTGGAACCGGGGGCGCTATCTTGTGGAAGGCTTGAGCCATTGCGGCGCCTGCCATACACCGCGTAACCGGCTGGGCGCGGAGAAGAAGGATGAGTATTTCGCTGGAGCCGAGGTCGAGAACTGGACCGTCTATGCGATCAACGCGAATTCGCCGGCTCCGGTGCCCTGGAACGCCGAGAGCCTCACCTTCTATTTGCGCCATGGTTGGCATGAGCACCATGGTGCATCCCGCGGCTCGATGGCGCCGGTGACGGCCAATCTGGGCTCGATTCCCGAAGCCGACGTGCGAGCCATTGCGGCCTATGTGAGTGATGCCATGGGCCGTCCGAGTCAGGCGCGGATTGCCCGAGGCGAGGCTGCGTTGGCGACGGCTCGGAAGGAAAGCGAAGCGCCTTTCGCCATGCGTGCGAACTCGACTGGCAACGGAGTTGGCGCGGCCATCTTCCTCAGCGCCTGCCAGGGGTGCCATGACGGCCGGCGCCCTGTTCCGTTCGGAGGTCTCAACCTTCATCTCAGCTCCGCCGTCAGCGCGCCTAATGCTCAAAACATCATCAATGTGACCCTCTTTGGCCTACCCGCGGCCAAGGGTGAGCCGAGTGCCATCATGCCGGCCTATCACGGTGTCCTGAATCCGGATCAGCTTGTGGCCCTGCTCAACTACATGCGCGACCGCTTCAGCGACCAGCCGGCTTGGACTGACACGCGAGAGCGGGTCACAGCGACGATGAGCGGCGAACGCGAGGTGCCAATCTACCGCATGGATGGCACGACGCAGGCTCCACCGGAAGCCAGTATGAGGACCACACCATGGCCGTGAACCTCACCGTCAACGGCAAGACCCATCAGGTCGATGCCGATCCCGAGACCCCGCTGCTCTACGTGCTGCGCGACAACCTGGAGCTCAACGGAGCCAAATACGGTTGTGGCATCGGGCAGTGCGGCGCCTGTACGGTGATGGTCGATGACGAGGCCGTGCTCTCCTGCGTGACGCCGCTGCTGCTGCTGGAGGGACGTCGCGTCACCACGGTAGAGGGGCTGGGAACGCTGGCGAAGCCGGGACCGATGCAGCAGGCCTTCATCGAGGAGCAGGCCGCTCAGTGTGGTTACTGCATTCCCGGCATGATGATGCGCGCCCAAGCCCTGCTGCAGGTGGATCCCTCTGTCAGCGAAGCGGCAATCCGCGCCCATCTCGAGCCCAATCTCTGTCGCTGCGGCACGCATATGCGCATCATCAAGGCCGTGATGCGGGCCGGCGACTTGATGCGTCAGAACCCCCAAGGCGGAGGTGCCACCTGATGACCCGCTCTGATGTGAAGAAGCCCACACGCCGCGGCGTGCTCGCCGGAACCGGCTCTCTGGTCGTCAGCTTCGCCCTTCTGTCCCAGGCTCTCGCTCAGGAAGGTGAGGTGCAGGGGACGGCGCCTCCTCCCCAGCCCAAGCCGAAGCTGCCGGGAAGCCTGTCGGGTGATCCTTTCCTCGACGCCTGGATCCGGATCGATGCCAAGGGCGAGGTCTCCGTCTTCACCGGCAAGGCGGAGCTGGGTCAGGGTGTCAAGACTGCCATCCTCCAGATTGCTGCAGAGGAGCTGGAGATCGATCCAGCCGCGATCCGCCTGATCACAGCCGATACAAGCCAGACCCCCGACGAGGGCTATACCGCCGGCAGCCAGTCGATCCAGAACAGCGGCACCGCCATTCGCCATGCGGCAGCCCAGGTGCGCGAGATCCTGATCGGTCAGGCGGCGGCGCGGTGGCAGATCCCCGCGGATCAGCTGCGCGCTGAAAACGGCAGGGTGATCAGGGCCGACGGACAGGCGTTCGACTACGGCTCGCTTGTGTCCGCCGAGATCCTCCACGTCGAAGCGTCTTCGCAATCGCGCCTCAAGCCGACAGATCGCTTCAGGGTGATGGGCAAGCCTATGCCCCGCGTCGACATTCCGGCCAAGGTGACGGGCATGCCGATCTACGTGCAGGACCTGCGCCTGCCGGACATGGTGCATGCCCGAGTGGTCCGCCCGCCGCGGCCAGGTGCAACGCTTGCGTCTCTCGATTCAGCCGAGGTGGAGCGGATGCCCGGTGTTGTGGCCGTGGTGCGCAATGGCAGCTTCCTGGCCGTGGTGGCCGAGCGGGAGTTCCAGGCGATCCAGGCCATGCGCTTGCTCGAAGCAACCGCGCACTGGTCAGGCGGCGCAAGGCTTCCAAAGCCGGACACCTTCATCCAGTCCCTGACGAGCCTTCCCGCGCAACAGGGCGTAGTGGCCGAGCGCAGCCAAGGTGGCGCTGCTGCGGCGCAGACCTTCCAGGCGGCCTTCACGCGCCCCTATCAGATCCATGGCTCAATCGGCCCCTCGTGCGCGGTGGCGCAGTTCGAGAACGGCACCACCACCGTCTGGAGCCACACGCAAGGCGTCTATCCTGACCGCGCGGCCATCTCGGAAATGCTCGCCGTCCAGCCGGAACAGGTGCGCGTGATCCATGTGGAGGGCTCGGGCTGCTATGGCCACAACGGGGCCGACGACGCGGCCGCTGATGCGGCGCTCATCGCCCAAGCGGTGCCGGGCCGGCCGGTCCGCCTGCAATGGATGCGTGAGCAGGAGCATGCATGGGAGCCTTATGGGCCCGCCATGCTGACCGAGGTACGCGCGTCCCTCGACCAATCAGGCAAGATCGTCGAGTGGAACTACGATTTGTGGAGCAACACCCACAGCACGCGCCCGGGACCAGCCGGCTCGCTCATCGCGGCCCAATCCCTGCCGACGCCATTCCAGCCGCCACCGGCCAAGCTCAGCATCACTCCCTCGGGCAACGGCGACCGTAACGCGGTGCCGCTCTATGCGATCCCGAACATGCGTGTGATCTGGCATTTCCTGCCCGAGATGCCGCTGCGGGTGTCGGCCTTACGGGCGCTCGGGGCCTATGCCAATGTGTTCGCGATTGAAAGCACGATGGATGAGCTCGCCCTGATGGCGAATGCCGATCCGGTCGAGTTCCGCCTGCGCCACATGGAGGATCCACGCGCACGGGCGGTAATCGAAGCCACTGCCGCTGGCTTTGGCTGGTCCCGGGATCCGCTCCCAGAGGGGCGGGGACGGGGCTTCGCCTTCGCCCGCTACAAGAACCTGGCGGCTTATCTGGCCCTGGCGCTCGAACTGGAGGTGGAGCGGGAGACAGGACGCAGCCGCATCATCCGCGTGACCGCGGCCATTGACAGCGGCGAGGTCGTCAATCCTGACGGCATCCGTAACCAGACCGAGGGCGGGATCATTCAATCCGCGAGCTGGACGCTTTATGAGTCTGTCACCTTCGAGGAGACCGGCATCACCAGCATCGACTGGTCGAGCTATCCGATCATGCGCTTTGGTTCGGTGCCGGAGAAGATCGACGTGCGCATCATGGATCGGCCGGGCGAGCCTTTCCTCGGAACGGGAGAAGCGGCCCAGGGTCCCACTCCGGCGGCGATTGCCAATGCCATCCGGCATGCCACCGGAAAGCGGCTCTACGACATCCCGTTCCGGGCCGAGAAGGTGAAGGCAGCCATCGGCGTATGAGTGTGGGATGATGCAGCCGAAGCCGATCGCCCCTGAACTCAGTCCACAAGCTGTAGCGTTGTGTGCAGCGCCGGCTCTTGTGCGATTAAGGATGTTCACAGAATTGCGTACAGTTTCGTCACAGGTGCTGCCTACACTCGCCTGAGCCTTTCAGAGGGGTCATGGCATGAAGAGGTTGGTCACAGTCACCGGTCCTGTAGCCGCCGCCCAGATGGACGGGTATCTCATCGAGGAGCGGCTCCTCGATCACATCATGATCCAGGTTATGGACAAGGGCGACGGGAACCTCGAGATCGCTTTTGATGAGAGAGACCGACGCTTTCTTTCGCAGTTTTCTGCGACGCAACTGGCCGAATGGCTGCAGGAAGCGATGCTCCACGTCGAAGCGGCATGTCCGCTGGAGACACGCGATGGGAAAGCCGCCTGGATCGCTGACGAGGCGCCACCAAGAGCTAGATCGTCCATCAAAGCCATGCGACCGGCACGGCAGGAGCACGATCTTCCGGCTGGCCTGGAGTTTTTGAGGCGAAGCTAATTTGCCTTCGGCTCATTTGTGCGAACGAACCGAACGGCGACGCCGTCATTGTCATCGCGGAGGAACGCTGTTCCTCAGCATGGCCGGCTTGCGGCCGCAGCAAACGAAGGAATGACCATGGCTACGAACAAGAAGGACGACACTTCCCCACCCAGCAGGAGCCGAAAGGCGCCAGTGAAGTCGACGTCGAAATCCGCCTCCCGGCCTGCCACGAAGAAGCAGACTGGCGCTTCCGAGCGTGCTCAGCCCAAAGCGTTGGCTGGCTCCCGGTCTGCAACGAAGTCCCAGGCTGTTCCCGCGAAGTCTCGGTCCTCCGCAGGATCGCGTGCGGCAGCACGCTCGTCCTCCGGCCCATCGCGATCGCGTTCCACGACGCAGGCCCGCTCGCAGGCGCAGGGCAGCCTGCTGAACCCGATGGCGTGGCTCTCGAGCCTCGAGACAACGCTCACCTCTCCGCAGGGACGCGCGGTGATGGCGGAGGCCCTTCGGGCGATTGCAAATGTGCTGGAGAAGCCGCAGGGCGGCGAGCAGGGATAGGGCAGCGGAACACAGGAAGGTCGGGACGCTCTATCGGCCGCGGGAACCCTGGGCGTCGAGATCGTCGCTGCTCCGCTGGATGGAGGTCGCAGCGGCTGCCATCGGAGCCGCAGGGGAGGTCGTGACGAGCGCCCTCGGCGGTTCGCCGGGCGAAGAGCGCGGCAATAGCGACCGCCGGAAGGATGGACGACGGTCCTCCTCGCGGAAGAAATCAGCGGCGATCGGCGACTAGCCGTCGGATGATCAGTTGGACGGAAAGCACAGCCTCCAAGCCTAGCTCTGTCAGGCCGCCATCGTCCGAACGCGCTCCTGCACGGCCTCGAGCTACCGCACGTAAGACGTGCACCGCTCGCGATGGCGCTCTTGCAGCCTGCGGATCGCGGCCTGCTTCAGCCACTCCTCCGCCGTGCTGGTCCTAATCGTCTCGACATCGCTTTCATGCTCGAAGTCAAGGTCGGCGAGGTCAGCCAGGAGCGATTGCAGAAGGGGCAGGAGTTCTGTCGCGTACATGCGGGAAATGCCTGGCGTGGATGGGGTGGACGAACGTTCGGGCATCGCGGCCATGGGCTTCCTCTGGTTCTCGTTGATCGATCGCCCGATCGGATGCAATCCTGTCTAATGGAGGTAGTGGCCAGGACCGGTGGCCGTCCGTAGGCCGGCACGTGAACGCACAATGAGGGACAGAGACGGGTGCTGTGATAAAGGACGGCTCCTAGTGCCGAAGATCCGAGGGCCAGGGAGCAAACAGGCTCGGCCGCCTGCAGAGGACGAAGTGGTCCTGCTTGGCGAAATCCAGGCTCCTGTCCTTTTCCAGGCGGGAGATCTGCGCCTCGACGGCCTGGAGCTTCCGCTCGAGCCGGGCCAGGCGCCCGCGGTCGGATGACATCATTTTTTGCTTCTTGCCCGTCATGAGGCACCCTTAGGTACGCAGCGACACTTCGTAATTCAGCCAATCGGCGGCCTGTGGGCCGCCGTCAGCAGCGAGATCATTCTCGCCCAATGCCCCACTGTGCTTGAGGCCATCCGGGTGGCGGTCCGGGTGGCTGCGCGGACCGCGAACTCCGACCGGACGGTTCAGGTAATGGTCGACGAGCCGGGGAGGGGCCGCACGGTGATCTGGGACTCAACCCGCGACGGGTTCAACCGTGCCTGAATCCTTTTGATCCGGCTGATCCTGACGGCAGCTTTCGCCAGTGGGCTGCGTGCGGGCGCCGCGGACCTTCAGGACCAGGATGACTATACTCAACACTAGGCCGAGAGCGCTGAAGATCAGCACAGGCAAGCTGCCGAGGGCATAGCCATACACTGTCCAGAGCAGCAGCCCGAAGGTACGTAATGCGAACATGCGCAGAGAGATGGCCGCTACGTCACCGGTCCGGCAGCATTTCACAACCTGCGGCACGAAGCTGTAGAGGCCGATGCAGCCGGCCGCAAATCCGATCAGGGTAGCAAGCGATACCTCCATGGCTCAGCGTTCCTCGGCCGCTTTCAGGCCGCGCAGCTTCAGCGCCAGGATGAAACCCGCAAGAACGACATTGACGGCATTGAACACGATGACCGGCATGCTGGTGATCATCAGCCCGTGCACGATCCAGAGCCCGTAGGCGATCAGCGACGCCACGTACATGCGCTTCGAGATCGCTTCTGTGTCTCCCTCGCGCCAAGCCTTGAGCACCTGCGGCACGAAGCTGAGGCTGGTGCACAATCCCGCTGCCAGACCCAAGGCCGTTAGCCACCATGTCTGCATGGTCCGCTCTCCTATCGTGTGAACGTCATGAACACGTCGAGGGTGGCGAGGTTCCCAGAACAGGCGTTCTTGCCGCACCGCTCCCTTTTCCTACCTCCAGGCAGGGGCTGCGCCTCATAGGCATTCCAGATGTTGCAGGGACAAGGAGCCCCGTTCGGGCAGTGAACGGGGCTCAGTCTACGGAAGCCGGTCAAGGAGACCTGCGCGAGCGCAGGTTGCCTCCGCAGGAAATCAACCGCACATCGTCATCAACGTTCCTGGGTAGGACCGCTCAGGACGGACGGCTTCAGCCATGCCCTGTGCGGTCCGGCTGCCACAGGGGCATGATCGCGGTGGACCGCTGCCTACTTGCGCTTGTCGTTGTCGAACACCTTGGGGTGGCTCGTGGGCGTTCCGGAAGTGGCGGAGGGGCCGGTCGTGCCGGTGGTTGTCGCCCGTGACCGTCCGCGCATGAAGTACCAGACAAGGCCGGCAATGATAGCCAGGCCGATGATGATCCACAACCAAGGGGTGCCGCCGTCCGTTGTCGCGGGAGCGGCGGGAGAGCCGGGCGCAGCAGGTGGCGTGGCCTGGGCGAGGGCCACGTTCACCGTAGCCAGCGATACGACCGTGAAAGTGTAGAGCCTGTTGAGCATCATGTTTCCCTTTAGCCCACAAGGGCTGCGGATCAACGTTGGCCCCAAGCCCCTGTTCCTCTCAAGAGTACAGCGTTCGCGCCTTCGTCATCTCCTGCTCCCTGTGTGGCGGAGAGGCCTCCTGGGCGTACGTTCGCTCCCCTTTGAATACTGCAGCTGCTTCCGCAGGTTTCGAGCGCGCTTCCACCAGCGGCCTCAAAAAGAATTCATACCTTTGGGGCTAAGGCTGCCACGCTTAGGCGGGTGTCCAGCCGCTCCTCCGGTGACGTCTGTCTCCGGCCGGTCCTGTCCCAGAGACACTTCTTCGTGCCAATCGCCTGCCTCGTCCTGGAACTCGATGTCTTCGGTCGCGCCCGGCAGCCTCTGTTCAGCGGCGGCCCGCTCCGCAGCCTCGCGGGCTTCGTCATGGGTGGCGTAGCGTTCCGAGAACACGTCTCCGACTTTGTAGGCCCATCCACCTTCGTGCTCGACGATCCGGTAATGTACACTGGCCATAACTATTCTCCCGTTGGCCTCGATGACCGCAAACAACATACCAGGAGAGGTGGTTCAGCATTCTCCCTTCGGCAGATTGCGGCTGGGCTGAACGCCAAGGGCATCACGGCTGCCCGCGGTGGCTCCTGGACCCGTGAGCAGGTGCGGCGCGTGCTGGAATGCGCAATGATCACTGATCAACGTGAAAGGCTTCAAGTTTGGGTGGGCTGCCATCGGTCACGAAAACCCCTTCGTAGCGGCCCGCCTGCGTATGGGCCAGGCACTCAAGCGTTGAGCCCTTGATGGTTGGGTTGCCAAAGCGACAGAACCCGACGGCGGTCTCCTCCTTAGTGTCCTCTTCCCTGAGGACGCCGATCGTCGCCGCCCGGATGACTCTTTCGATGGCTTGCACAACCGCGTCTGGGTCTTGCTCGACTTGGTAGGACCCATCGCCCGAGAAGGACAAGATCGTACCTTCGGTCATAAACCAGTACGCGCTGACCCCAGTGCTGTAGTTCAGGTTCATCAGGATGGGTTTGCAGCCGTCCACCGCAAGCCCAGCATGAATCAGTTTGGTGCACTTGCCAGAGACCGTGACCATCTGGGCGGTTTTCCGCACCTCGGGTTCCCCCGGTTTGGCTTGCGGGGCAGCATCCGCGCCGGGAGCGGCTGCGAGGAGGATCCCAAGGGCGAGGGACAGCATCATCGCCGGCCTCCATGACAACCCCACTCTCATTATAGGCCCGCCGGCCCCGTGCTGTCGATCCAACGGGACCAGCCCGCGTGCTCGGGATCCAGTTGCAGCAACGCGCCTCCACCGTATGCATGGCATTGCAGGAGACGGTCTGGAAGGTCTGGGCCAAGAGGGCCTCGGAATAGCGGAGAACCAGCCGCTGGATCCGGGGAAGGGGGACGACGGCGGGCGCGGGCGCACATGGCCCGCTGGATCCGGTCGAGGGCAATGCGAGAGCGGGGTCGGGGACCTGCACCTTGGTAGCGCCCGAAGGCCTCGCGGGAAACAATTGCGCTGATCAGGTCGAACAGCCCCTCCCGCCCAAAAGGCGCCACCTCGACGAACTGGCCCTTCTCCAGGACATTGATTAGCCCCACGATGGCGTCAGGCGGGAAGTAGGTGTAGCGGATCGGATCGCGGGCTTCGTAGAGCACCTTGCCTTTGCGCAGGATGATGATCTCCGGATGGGGCGCAGGGCAGCGATCACGAGGCATACAACCCGTGGGAGGCGTCGGATAACGTCTCGATGGCAGCCACGGCGATTGCGATCAGCGCAGGAAGAGCGCTGAGCTTCTTAGAGACGACTGCCTCGCTAACTGTCGAGAAGACGCTCGCAGCCATGCAGGAGGCCTCGTCGATCGCGTACCGGCCGCCGGGAGAGAATATCTCGGAGCACGTCGGGACTATCAGGAATTTCGTGTGGGGCCATTACGATGATCTGGAATGAGATGTCGCATGGCACGCCGCAAGGAACCCTGCATTCCCGACCACCTGCTCGATCAGCAGCTGGCCGGGGCTGACGCCCAATCCGCCTTTGCCAAGAATGGCCTGCTTGACGAGTTGAAGAAGGCGCTCGCCGAGCGGGCATTGAATGCCGAGATGGACCATCATCTCGATCAGGAGAGTGAAGCCGGCAACAGCCGCAACGGCTATGGCCGCAAGAGCGTGCTCACCGACACCGGCAAGATCGACCTGGAGATCCCGCGCGATCGCCTGGCGACCTTCGATCCGCAACTGATCGCCAGATACCAGCGACGCTTTCCCGGTTTCGATGACAAGCTCGTGTCGATGTACGCCCGCGGCATGAGCGTGCGCGAGATCCAGGGCCACCTGCGCGATCTCTATGGCATCGAGGTCTCGCCGGATCTGGTCAGCGCCGTCACCGACGCGGTGCTCGAGGAGATCGCCGAGTGGCAGAACCGCCCTCTGGAGGCGCTCTACGCCCTGGTGTTCTTCGATGCCATTCGGGTCAAGGTGCGCGACGAGGGCACGGTGCGCAACAAGGCGGTTTATCTCGCTCTGGGCGTGCGGCCGGACGGGGCCAAGGAGATCCTGGGCTTATGGATCGAGCAGAGCGAGGGTGCCAAGTTCTGGCTGCGGGTGATGAACGAGTTCAGGACCCGTGGCGTTGAGGACGTGCTGATTGCCATCGTCGATGGCCTGAAGGGCTTTCCCGAGGCGATCACGGCGGTGTTCCCCGAGACCCAGGTTCAGACCTGCATCGTGCATCTGATCCGCGCGTCGCTGGCCTTCGTGTCCTACAAGGATCACAAAGCCGTGGCGGCAGCCTTGAAAGAGATCTACCGGGCCAAGGGTGCCGAAGCCTGCCAGGCGGCCCTGGAGGCGTTTGCGACCTCTGTCTGGGGCCGCAAGTACGAGGCGATCGCAGCTTCCTGGCGGCGCAACTGGACGGCAGTGATCCCGTTCTTTGCCTTTCCCGACGAGGTGGGCGTGGAGTCCCCGTGCGAACTCCAGCGAGACAGCGGATAGCACCTCAGCAGATCATGCGGGTGGCGGGCTGTCGGTCGAACATCCGGCTTGAAGGCAACAATCGCCGAGGAGGGAGGCCTTAGGGGCAGAAGTAGCCCCGCGCATTGTCCGAAATGCAGCGCGCCCCGTTCGGGAGAGTGATTCCGCCTGCTCCGTCGGGTGGAATATAGGCCCCGGTGGAGATCGTGAACCCGCCATTGGGATCGGCCGGCACCGTTGAGCCGTCCGGCAGAGTGAACCTGCCATCGCTGTAGGTGATGTGCCGGGTGTATCCTGGCGGAAGGGCCACCGGGATGGCGGCCGGGGGCACGGGAGGTGCTGCCTGTGTCGACCCGAGATTGGCTGGCGGAACGGGCTGGGATGGCGGCTCGCTTGACGAAACGCAGTCTGACAGGACAAGGCCCATCAGCAGGATTGCCGGCACTCGCATCGAATTCCTCCGCTCCGTCAGGGCTGGCCTCCGCGCCAAAGATAGCGGAGTGGATCGCGATCTGAAGCGGAAAATCAATCCACTATCGTTGACGGTGATGACTGTCGCCGGTCCACGGGCGTTGCCATCTCAGCCAGAGCAGACGTTCCCGAAAGGTAGAGGACCAGCAGGGATTGACCGATGCTGTTCTCTAATGGGTGTGAAACGGCACCGAAGCTTTGACCCCTCCCAAGGGAAGCGCAACGCCGGGATTTAGCGACACAAAATGGGAATCCGTGGGGTCACGATCGGCGCCGATGATGACTCCGCCGATACTACGAATTTGTTAGCAACGTCATGTGCGTAACGGCAGCCGGCTCAAGGGTCTGTATTCGATGCCGATTTACGGTCGAGCCGCATCCGTGCCATCGAGATCCTCTGCAAGGTTGGTCACGAAGCCATTTCCGAGGCCTGTACCTTGGTGTCGGCCACGGCGGCGCCGCGCAATCCGATGCTCCGGTCCGAGCCCGTGGTGGTGTCGCGCGAAGTCTGCCGTTCCAGCTCCGCATTCAGCTCGGCGCCGAGGAGCACCGCAAAGGCGGTCAGATAGGACCAGGTCAGCAGCATCATGATGGTCCCAAGCAGTCCCAGGGTCTGGTTGTACGAGGGAAAGTGCGCGACGTAGAACGAGAATCCGGTCGAGCTGACCAGCCACAGGGCCGTTGCAGCTGCCGCTCCTGGACTGACCCAGCGCCACTTGGCAGCGCGCCGGCACGGGGCAAAGCGGTAGAGCATCGCAAGGGCTGCGACGCAGAGTAGCGCCAGTGCAAGCCATCGGGCCAAGGAGACCACCGAGTGCAATATCGGACCGAGCGGCAGCCGGGCCAGGATAATGGGGACCAGTGCAACGACGGCAAACGCCAGCAGCATGAACAACCCGGCGGCGACCGTGACGACCAAGGCATCCCGTGCCCGGCGCAGGAAGCTGCGGGTTTCTTCCTCGCGATAGGCAACGTTCAGGGCCGCGATCAGACCCGAGGCCCCCGACCAGGCGCCCCACAGCGCGGCAAGAAAGCCGCCGCCGAGCCCAGTCCCAAGCTGAGTTCGGGAGGTGCGGGCAATCGCCTGCATCTGATCGGCGAGGAACGTGGTGGCGATCCCGGGCACGAGACCGCCAAGCATCTCGATGGGGCGATGCACCGCCTCCGGGTCGACCAGAAGGCCGAACAGGGCAACCGGAACGGAGATGCCCGGAATGGCCGCGAAGATGGCGCAGAAGGCCACGCCCGCCGACCTGAGCCACATGCCATCCTGGCGCAGGGACCCAACCAGTCTGGTGATGATGTCGAACCAGCCCCGGCTGGAGATGTCGCCTGGGTGATCCGCATCGCAGGTGGCATCCTCCCGCGGCCTCGATGCTGGCATCGAACGATTCCTCTCCAGCATCTGCGGGACCTGCGAATATCAGCCTCCGGCTGTGATGTCAGGTCGAGCGCGTGCTGCCGGTTGTCTTCGATGTCGTGGCTCGGGGCGTGCGTTCCGTCTCGACGACGGTGCTCGTGGTGCCGCTGGGGACCACCGGCTCTGTCGCGGCGGAGCGGCTCAAGCCCAGCCGGGCCGTGATCGTCGGCTCGACTGTGCCCATACGCCCGCCGAACCACGCAGCCACAGCGCCGAGGATCAGGCCGAGAGCAGCCAGCAAGGCACCCGTCGAGACGGCGCTCGCGGCGGCATCGGCCGCCTCGGTGGCCTGCTGCCGGGCCTGGTCGACGGACTGACGGTACTGCTGCTCGTACTGCTGCACCTGGGTGCGGGCTTGGTCGACCGGGATGTTCTGGGCCCGAGCCAGAGCATCCGCCGCACGATTGCGGGCGTCTGCGGCCTGCTGCTCGTTGCCGGTCAGCGCGGCTCGCACGGAAGCGACGGCCGCATCGCGCAAGGCCGCGGGATCGTTGCCGCCGGTGGCGCCCCGGATCTGCTGCTCGATCCCGGAGAACGGGTTCGCCGCGCCGGCCAGGTTGGGAGCCGCCACCTGGGCGGCGGTCTGCGCGGTCGAGCCGACCGCCTGGGTGACGTTGCCCAAGGCGCTCGTCACCGTGCGATAGGCGCCGCCCACAAGGCCGCCCACCGTGGTGGTGAGCAGATAGAAGATCACCAGCGTGGCCAGCGCCCAGGCGGTGAGGCCATGCCAGCTTGCGGTGGACTCCTTCGGCTTGCCGGCCAGCCGACCTGCGGCGTAGCCGCCGGCGAGCGAAGCCAGCACCCCGGCGAGCACGAACCAGATGCCGGCTCCGATGGAGAAGCTGGAGGCGGATGGGTTCTCGCCTGCGCCGGCGGCAGGATCCAGGGTGGCGGCCCCGATGCCGATGCCAAGCAGGTTGAGGATAAGCTGCGTGACGAGCATGACCACGACGCCGGCGAGCACCGCCCCCCAGGCGATCTTGTTGAGCATGATGGTGCGGGCGTCCTCAGCCGGGGTGACCGGGCTCATGTGCGGGGCATCAGTGTCGCCGCGATTGCGCGGGGTGTCGGGATGATGGGTGTCGGTCATGGCGGTGCTCCTGTTCGCGGGCCAACCCCCCGGTGTGGAAATGGTTCAGCGCAGACCAACGAATTGCCTTGCGGGTGAAGGATTTGTCGCGCTTGCCGCCAAGATTGCGCGGAGTTCAGGCGCAAGGAACCCCTGGGGCGAGCGCCCGTTGGTCCTCGCTTACCAGAGAGCAGCCATGGGCGACCCAACTCACCCTTCGAGCGTACCGCCACACGATGCTGAGCCTGTGCCGAGTCTGGACGATGCGCCGAGAAGCGGCGCCCACACGACGTCCGAGGAGGTCGTTCCGCTCGCCGAGGAGATCGCGACCATCGCGAAGCGGCAGGTCGTGACTGGACGCGTGCGCGTGCAGACGATCACCGACACCGTCGAGGAGCTCGCTCATGCGGAGGTGCAGCGCGAGAGCGTCGAGGTCACCCGCGTGCCCATCGACAAGGTGGTCGAGACCGCACCCGCGATCAGAACCGACGGCGATGTGACGATCCTACCGATCGTCGAGGAAGTGCTCGTCGTCGAGAAGCGCCTGGTGCTCAAGGAGGAGCTGCACATCTGGCGCCGCATCGCCACCGAATCTGTCGAGGTGCCGGTCACCTTGCGCAAGCAGCGTGCCATCGTGGAGCGTGAGGCTCCGGATGATCCTGTCCCTGACAGGTAGGGCGGGCAGTTCCTTGCGAGGTTCGCTGAGGGTGTCGAAGCCCAGCGTCGTGCCGGGCTTCGACGGAAGCGAAATCAGCGCTTGCCGTCTGCCGAGTCTGTGGTGCCGGTGCCGCGGATATTCCGGTCGTCCTCGACATCGACTTCGGTCTTGCGCACGGTGTCGGACACGGTCTCGGTACGCTGCTCTACGTCCTTGCGCACCACTACTTCCTCGACCACACGCGCCTCCTTGGACACCACCGCCTCCTCGCCGCGCTCCTCCACCTCGATGGTGCGCTCTTGGAAGGGATCAGCGCCGAGGGTACCGGCCTGTGCCGTGCCGGACACCGGGCGGCGCTCCACCTCGACATGCTCTTGGCGCAGGTTGACCTGCTCGCTCACCGGCCGCTCGACCACGCGGGACTGGATGCGCACGCGGCCGTGTCCGACCTCGCGCTTGCCGACATGCAGCTCCTCCTCGGCGATCGGGATGACCTCGTCGCGTCCACTCGCGCCCGCCTTGTCGGTCCGGATTGAAGCGGGCGAATCCGTCAGGCTGCCGGCCAGTCCGGCCGCCGCAGCGCCGAGCCTTCCGGTCGTGCCGCCGGAGGTCGAGGCATCGTAGCCCTGCCATCCCTCCGAGCGCCACGAGGTTTCCTGCTCGTCCAGGTCGAGAATTCCGTCATCGTCCAGGATGTCGATAACCTGATCAATCTCGTCATCGTCGCACTCGACCGCGACCAGAGACCCACCGCGGCGCACCCCCTCCGCATAGGCATAGGCATCAGTGCGCGGCACGCCGTCATTTTCCAGATCGTCGATGAGGTTGTCGGAAGGCGTCGAGTAGAAGCTGATATCTCCGCGCGAAATGCCCGCCTGTTCCAGGCGGCTGACGATCTCGCCGGCTTTCTGTTGATCTTGGTAGAGGCACGTGACGGTCTTGGACATGAGGTTGGCTCCTGAAAGGTTTTCGTGATCGAACCGGCTTGTGACGCGTGGTGGAGCCGGTGATCCTCACTGGCAAATGCCATCCCGAGTGTCGGTGATGGATCGTCAGTGGAGGGACACAGCCATACAGGTACGTGCCATATCCGGTGAACCTACCAATGTGCCGTCCGGATTCCGGTTCCATGAACCCGTACGGATCATGCCGGACCTGCGGTGCCGACCGCGCGATGCGGGGCTCGTTGGAGGCAGCGATTCAGGCTCCTGCCAAATCGCTCTGACACACCCAAGAGCCGAGAGTGACGTTCAAATCAATTCAAGTCTAAGCCTCGATACACTCTATTTGCAGGCATTAGATCCATGTTTCAGGAATAGAGCGGGCCAATGCCGTGCTCAGGGTCATGTCAGGCCTTGTAGGAATCGCCCTTGTAATGCTTCGGCACACGCGGCGAGATACACCTTGCTCGCCGCGCGTGCCAAAAGGCTCACTTCATCTTGGTTTGGATCTCTTCCAACAAGGCGATATGCTCGGTGATCACCCCGCGGGCCATTTTCGCGACGTTCACGTGTTCGCGGTTCTGCGGATTGCTTTGCAGATACTGCGTCTGCACCTGCAGCAGGGCGCTGTGCCCTTCCATCTGGCCCTGAAGGTACTGACGGTCGAAGGCCTCGCCGGGTTGCGTGTTCTGAAGCCTCTGGATCATCTCCCGGCTTTGGACATCCATCTGCATGGCTGGGGCGCTCGTCCCTGACGCAGCGCCCGTGGCCGATGTCGCGGCAGGCTCCATCATGGAGTGAAGGACCTCGGACAGTGTGGTCTGCTCCTGCACCTCGAAGGTAGCAAACCGCTTCAGGTCGGCATTCTGCGCCTTCTGCTGCGCGATCCGGCTGATCTCGAGAGCCACCAGGCCCAGCTGCATCGTCTGCTGCATGTGCTGCATGTCAGCCTGTGTCATCTGCTGCCCGCCCATGCGGCTTGCCCCAGAGGCTCCCCCGGTTGAACCGGCGGCGGCACCTGGTTGTCTGGTGCTGGGGGCTCCGCTGGTCTGCGCCAGCGCCGGGGCGGTGATTGCGGCGGCCAAGCCTGCCAGGACGATGCGGCGATCCATGGTCTGTCTCCTTCTGTGGTTACGGCACCCAACAAAGGCAACGAGCCTGTGTACGGCCGGATACCAACTCTGCAGAGCCGATTTTGTTATGATCGGCACCATCGTTTTGTCATCGCTCGAGTGTGAGGGTCAGAGATGATTGGCCACGATCCTGAGCACCAAGCTGAAACCTCACACGTCACATCGCGTTTAGACAATGCTGACTGGTGTCAGCAATCTCCGGAGGAGCCGATGATCTCCCGTTCATTGCAAAGTTTGGCGATTGCGGCTGCACTGATGTTCGCTGCGGTACCTGTAGCTGTCGCTCAGTCCGGAGGCGGAGGTGGCGGCGGCTCCGGCGGGGGATCCAGCGGCGGTGCAAGCGGCTCTGGCATGAGTGGTGGCGGAGCCACGAGCAGTGGCGCGCCAAGCGCGGGAACCGGCGGACCAACCAGCACCCCGTCCAGCACAGCAACCGGTGGCGCAGGCTCACCCCAGCAGCCAACCGGCGGGATGAACCCGAACAGTGCCGTGGGCGGAGCGCTGACGCCCCCCATCATACCGCCGGGCACGACCGGCTCTGGTGGCAATCCGGTCAGCTCCAGTTCTGGTGTTCCCCGGCAAAGCCCAGGGGCTGCCGGTTCCACTGGGAACCAGACTGGTCTTGGCAATATCGGACCGGAAACCGAGAAGGAGCAGCGCGCTCAGGAGCAGAGTGACAAGGCGACCAAGAGCATTTGCGACCGATGCTGACCTGTGGTGTTCTCCCTGGCGGAGAAACTGGGCAGGTGGACTGCTGCTATGCCGCTGTCGAACCGCCATCGAGGCTGCTGAAGATTCTCCAGCAGCGGACGATTAAGACACGCAGAACTCAATGACGGGACAACGCCGCATGCCCGCCGCAAGGACCGCCACGCCACGTAGTGATCAACCGTCTCCGTCTTGTCGAAGAACGCGTGCGGCCCGCAATTGACAGGGGGGACCCTGGAGGATCACCATGCCCTAGTGGGGGTGCGCCATAAGGATGGCCGCCATGGATAAATTCGATCACATCCTGCACTGGAAGCTGAAGCAAGGCTCGCACACGTTCCCGGGAAAGGACGGCGGCACCTGCATCAACGAAGCGGCCATCGTGGCAGCCGGCTTCCCCTACCAGCCTGTGCGTTCCGTTCACGACATGCCGAAGTGTTTCTCGCGTCCGATTTGCGCCTTGGCGATGCAGCTGAACGATGAGGCCTCCGATGAGGAGCGCCAGCATCTGCTGCCGTTTGTCGCCCGCTTAGCCTGTGCCGATACGCCACAGGTGGAGCAGGAGCGGGAGACGTACATCGCCGTACGCATGCGCTGGCGGCTGCCGTTCCAAGAGGGCCTGAAAGTTCTTGAGGGGGCACTGGCGATTGGGCGGCAGGCAGGCGTGTCCACACCAGACGAGGTGAGGACCAGGATGGAATCTGTCCAGGCCAGAGCGACCGTTCCCACGTTAGTTCCCGACACACCTCTCTTTGCGAAGATCAAGACTTGGTTCGGAATGAAAGAGACGGCGTCTGCTGGCTGAGCGCTCAACGAGTGCGTGCTGAGGCGGTGAGATTCGGGATTCGGCATGAACGCGCATTGGGACAAACGGCGAATGGCGGTGCTGACGCGCCTTTGGCTTTCAGGCGAGACGGCCCGCATGATTGCGGAGAAGCTTGGTGGAGGCGTCACGCGCAATGCCGTGATCGGAAAGGCTCACCGTCTCGGGCTCACGGGTAAGCATGGCAGTAGGGGTCTCAAGCGTGCTCGGGCATTCCGTCCTGGAAGGAGTGACCAGCAACACCAACGGGAGCCCAAGAACCCTGCACATTGATGACTAGCCCATCGTATTCACCAGAGTTGGTCGGGATGATTTGATCTGCAGCCCCGGCGTGCGGATCCGCTGCGTTTCTTCCACCGCGGCGAGGTTTGGAACATGGGGAACGCGTTGCAGAGACGAGATGAGTTGATCGGGGCGATGGCGGCCCCGTCGCTTATGGCGAGGCTGCCCGGGGCTGGGGTGCAAGAGCGCCCGCAAGGCGGCGGACGAGATCCGCGTCCGGGCAGCATGAGGCAAAGGCCAGCCGGACGCGGCTGGTGGTTTCCTGCACCCGCACGGCGATCTTGAGCAGGCGAAGCCGCAGCGTCGCGAACTCGGCCCGGGCGAGATCACGCATCGCCGGAATGGCCTCGCGCAATGACAGCATCAGCCAGTAGGCTGCCGTGTGCAGCACGAGCCGAACCTGGTTGGCCACGGCCCGCCGGCACGAGGTCCGGTCGGAGGCAAGCTGCGCCTTGTGGAACTTGATCCAGTTCTCCGCCTGGCCTCGCGCGCAGTACAGGCTCTCGTAGACGACGCGCGGGCTGGTGCCGGTCAGGTTGGTGACGACAAAGCGGATGTCGAGCCCCAGGCGCGTGGCCTCGATGCGGGCAACGGCGCGACGCTCGCACGACCAGCTTTTGGCCCGGTGCGTCGTCTCGGCAAAGCCACGGACGACGTCACGATCTTCCAGCGCCCGTTGGGTGCGCACCGTATCGGCGACATCCTGCACCTTGGTTGTCAGCGGCCTCGTGCCGGCCAGACCGAAGATATAGCTGACGCCGTTCTGCTCGCAGAAGTCCATAGCTTCGGGACGGGCATAGTGACTGTCGCCGCGGATCGTGATGTGGGTGAGAGGCCAGCGCGTGCGAATGCGGCGCACGAGGCGTCGTAGATGCGCCCGCACCTCCAGGCCCGAGGGCGTCTTGCCGGGCCGCAGCACGATGGCAACCGGACGGCCGGTGGCGCTGTCGTAGACATGAATGGGGAGAAAGCAGCGCTCATCATAGTGCGCGTTGAACAAGGACAGTTGCTGATGGCCATGCACGACGTTGCAGGTGTCGTCGATGTCCAGCACCACGCCGTCGGGCGGAGTGGCGTAGCTTTCCATCCACTGATCCACCAGAGCATAGGTCAGACGGATGGCATCGCGCAGGCTCGGGGCGTTCTCCAGGCGCGAGAGGGTCGGCTGGGACGCCAGATCAGTGCCCGTCTCCGGCAAGTGCCCGCAGGCGAGCTTGAACGCCGGATCGGCGCGCAGCGGACCGAAGTCGTTGCAGTCCTCATAGCCGCACGCGATGGCGAAGATGCGGGCGCGGATCATGTCGGTGATCGCGTGCGTCACGCGGCCTGGAGCGCGCCGATCCGGGATGACGCGCGCCAGCCGCCCGGCGATCCCGAGCCGGCGCTCGGCCTGGGCCAGGAGCATGACGCCGCCGTCGGACGACAGGCGCCCGCCATCGAAAGCGGCGGTGATCTTCTTGCGGCCAACGGCTGGAAACGGGAAGGTGGCGGATGTATCGTCCGGCATGGCGGGTGTGGCAGCCTTTGAAGAGGGTGCAGGATCGGCTTCAGCAACCAAATCCTACGCTGCTTCAAGTGCTTAAGCTACGCTCGCCAGCCCTCATCAGCCGCATCATGAATAAGAGCGGCTAGGAGCAAAATGGTTTGAAGCGAGCCCTCGGGACGCCGAGCGGAGTGATGCTGGGCGCCGTTTTGTGGGGGACCAAAGCGAATGCTGGGTTTCTAAAGCAGGTTCTGACTTGACAGAACACAGAGGCAGCCAGACTAGGGCACCACTTGGCGCGTAAAGTCTTCACCCGTTGTTCGCAGCACGAAAATCTCTCCAGGGCCCGGTGGATCAGTTCCGTGCAAGTACAGGTCGCAGAACACGCCACCCTCGGTCGGGACAACCCGCACGAAACAAGACCGGCTGCTTCGGATGCGCTTGGCCGCAGTCTCGACAGCCTCAATCCGCTGCTGATGCTCTGGTCCGTACGGGATGGTGCGGCAGAGCCGCATCAGAGAGGCGCGTCTCCGAGCCGGAGCATCGTCAAGCAGCCGTCTTCCCGCGATGGTCAGATCGCACAAGCTTTCCTTGCAGCTTTTTGCCTTCGCTGATCAGCCTTTGGCCTTCTGGTGCAGCTTGTTCTTTTCGCGTTGCTGCGATGTTTCTCGCTCCCTGTGCCCATCGCTCGATCCACGTGACTGGTGCAGCATCACGGTGTGAAGCCCGCTATGGCTAGAAACAGCGCCTGTCGAGCACGGTTCCCGCTTTAGGCCCACGCAACAGCGCTCCACGTCATTGTCCCAATGCTGTCAGGATGAGCGGTCACGAGGGGTGTCAAAGCCTCGCAGACAGGAACATTGGATCACCGCGCTT
Organism: Microvirga ossetica; assembly: GCF_002741015.1. Classification (NCBI taxonomy): domain Bacteria; kingdom Pseudomonadati; phylum Pseudomonadota; class Alphaproteobacteria; order Hyphomicrobiales; family Methylobacteriaceae; genus Microvirga; species Microvirga ossetica. The sequence continues at coordinate 318,321 of NZ_CP016619.1, forward strand.
GTTTGCTGCGTCGCAAGGAGTTTGGCAATGTGACGTCACGACTTCCCTGGGATAGCAACCTGCCTCGTCTGATCCGTTGTCTCCTCATCGTTGCAGCATCTGCCGTCATGAACTCATCCGCCCAAGCCCTACCAACCTTCGATCAGATCGTGGTCTTCGGAGACAGCCTGTCTGACAACGGCAACTCGGGGCGCGCCTCGAACGGACCGGTCTGGGTCGAGCATCTGGCCACCCGGTTCGGCTTCATGCTCGAGCCGAGCCGGACGGGCGGATCCAACTTTGCGGTTGGTGGGGCTCGTCTTGATCCCCGCTCCGGCACCACCAGCCTGCGGGCGCAGGCGAGCGCCTATTTGCGACGGTCCCGCCCCCATGGACGCATCCTTCACATCGTCTATGGGGGAGGCAACGATCTGCTGGCGGCTGTGGGCCAGCCTCAGGCCCTTGCGATGGTGGATGCCGCCGTTGCCTCCATGAGGAGCATCGTGGCCGATCTGGCCCACCAAGGCGCGACCGACATTCTCGTCCCCAATCTTCCGGCGATCGGCATCACGCCGGTCGTGCGGGCCCAGGGCCGCCAGGCTGTTGAGGCGGCGAACAGGCTCGCTGAGCGTTTCAACCGTGCCCTCGATCAGGCGCTCTCCGGTTTCGCCAGTCAAGGTGGCCTGCGGCTTTATCGCCTTGACGTCTGGCAGTTGGCGGAGCGGGTACGCGCCAACCCAGCCGCAGCGGGCTTTACCGACATCACCACTCCCTGTGGTCAGCACCGGCGCTGCGAGGGGCACCTGTTCTGGGATGATGTTCATCCCACCACCCAGGCCCACCGGCGGCTAGCGGAGGCCGCGGCCCAGGTGCTGGAGACGCGATAGAAGGGATCCTGGGACAGGAAGTCGGAAACTGGCCCCTTTTGCCGATCATCCGAGGGATTCCGATCCTGCGCGAGCTGGGCACAGTTCTCTGAGGTTTGGGAGGAAACATATTCCCGCAGCCAGGCATTGATGTGCGAACCGCACGACAGGAGCCATCATGACCCAGGAAAAATCCGGTCCGGATGCAACCCGCGCATTGGCCTCGATCCCGGTCATCAGATCGATGCCGAGCCGAACGGGAGCGACCAGCACACGGGCCCCTCTGAGGAGAGGATCCGCCGGCGGGCCCACGAGATGTGGGAGAGGGGGGTCGCTCAGGCGATCCCCAGGAGCATTGGTACAGAGCGGAGGGTGAGCTGGCTGCGACACAACAGGAGCAGCCCGAGCCGAAGGAAGAAGCCCCAGCACCCGGCGAGGCCTCTCCGGGAATGGCGCAGGTCGGGAGCCAGAAGGTGCCACGGCCCGACAAAATGAGCGGCCGCTCCGTGCCGGACGACAGCAGCGAGTAACCGGCGCCAGCACGGCAGGAGGTGACGTTGATCATCCGTCTGAGACCATGGAGCCTCGCTATCGGCCTCGCCTTGGGCGTTGCGGCGTGTGACCCTGGCGATGTTTCGGCCTTGCGGGAGCGGGCCCATCAGGCTTGGAGCGAGGTGCAGACCCAATACAGCCAACGGGCCGACCAGGTGCCGCCGCTGGTCGAGGCCGTGCGCAAAAAGGCGCCAGGCGAGCGCGAGGTGCTCGACGAGGTCATGGCCGCCCATGAGGAGGTGGTGGCCATTCGGAATGCGGATGGGTTCCTGTCCGAGCCGGAGCGCTTCCGGCACTACGAGGAGGCGCAGCAGCGCCTCTCGGATGCCCTGGAGAAGCTGTACGCGACCATCAAGCGCTATCCCGAGCTCACAGGTGACACGGCCTTGCAGAACCGCCTGCACGAATTCCAGCGTCAGGAAGACCGGCTGGTGGTGGCCCGCAGCGATCTCATCAGCGCGGTTCGCACCCACAATGAGGAATTGCGCGGGTTCCCGGGCGGCTGGGTTGCTGCAGTCCTTAACCCGAAGGCAAAAGCCCTGACGACCTTTGCGCAGGCCGAGATGGAGCAACCACCGCTCCCGGCGCGGCCATAGACCGGTTGTGCCTCCCAGGAGCGAAAAGACCAAGAGGAGAGCGGTTCATGCGGTCCATCACCCTGTCGGCGTTCCTCGCTACCACGATCATGACCGTTCCGGCTCAGGCCCAAGTGCCGGAGGAGGTGGAGTCCTGCCGGCTGGCCGGCCTGGTGGCGCTGAAGGAGCGGTCGCCGGCGATCAAGGACCTGACCTTTGACATCGATGGCCTGGCGATCTCGAAGGCGAACACCAAGGTCGAAGACACCCCCGTGAAAATGGTGATCATGGGCGACGCCTATCTGCAGCGCGAGAACACCGACAAGCCGAACCGCTTCGTCTGCCTGATCGGCGAGAAGGGCAAGGTCCTGCTGACCTTCTTCACTGAGCAGTAGGCAAGACCTCGATCAGGGGGCTTGCTCTGACAACCCGACAGCCCACTGGCGGACGACTCCCCATTGTGGATCACCTTTGCCGCTATGTGGCCACGATGAGGGGTGTAGAGTTCTCCCAGCCATGCTGGAAGACCGGCTTGACGAGGTGGCGGTTCCGCATGGCCAGGCCCGACTGCGCCGGGGCACCAGCGCTGGCGGTGCTGCTGCGCGCGAGGGATCGGCAGCGGGGCCACTGGAGCAAGGGGCGAGCCTCGCGCGCATGCATTTGGACAGAGGACCACACAGCAGGGACAGACCCATGACTTCCGCTACGGGCCCAACCTCGTCATCTCCTCGAAGGATGGTGACCGCTCTCTTCGACCGTCGCAGCGCTGCGGAGAACGCTATCGGGCGTCTGGTCAATGCGGGCGTTCCCCACGACCGCATTTGCTTGATGCCGGGCGATGCCTCTGATGATGCCGGTGCATCCTCCCGCCCAGAGCCGCGCGGCTTCTGGGGCTCTCTCGGGGATTGGCTCCTGCCCGACGAGGACCGGCATGTCTATGCGGAGGGCCTGAGCCGGGGAGGGTACCTGATCTCGGTCACCACCGGCGATGAACACTATGCTCGCGTGATGGCGATCCTGGACAGCGAGGACGCCATCGACATTGACGAGCGGGCTGAGAGTTGGCGCGCGGAGGGTTGGGCAGGCTGGGTGGGCACGTCAACGGGGGTGGGCTCCGCCACCTCGGTCTCACCGGTTGTCGCCAGCGTCCGCGCGGAGGACCGCGATGCCGACGCGGTCGCCCGCCCCGGTAAAACGAGCTTGGCCGGTGCCGAAACCAGTCTGTCGGAGCGCGGCGAGCAAATCCTTCCAGTCGTGGAAGAGAGGCTGTGGATCGGCAAGCGTGATGTCAGCCACGGGCGGGTGCGGGTCCGCACCTATGTGGTGGAAACCCCGATTGAGGCGCAGGTGAGCCTGTGCGTGGAGCGGGTTGCTATTGAGCGCCGCCCGGCCGACCGCGCCCTGAGCGACGCCGATCAGGCCTTCCAGGAGCGGACCATCGAGGCCGAGGAGTGGGTCGAGGAGGCGGTGGTCTCCAAGGAGGCACGAATCGCGGAAGAGATTGTCGTCCGCAAGGAGGCCGAGCAGCGCACCGAAACCGTGTCCGACACTGTTCGTGAAACCAAGGTCGAGCTCGAAGACGAGCGCGGCAACAGGGTCAGTGGGACCGGCACGACAGAGCGCAAGTGAGTTTTAAGGCCGTATTGTGCAGTCCGGAGCACCATGCTCCGGACTGACGAAAACCTGACCCTCACATAATCGCTTCACCGCCCACAGTGATCCTAAAGCGGTGACGGTTTGGTGTCGCCGAGACCCATGACCATCCGGCTTCCTCTGCCGAAGCCGACGTTTGATCTTCCGTCTCTCCGCCAATCGTTGGGAGGCGGCGTCCATCGGCGCCGGTCGGTCCCGTCGTTCGCCAGAGACCCTATCGTGATCGATTCACCCCGCTTCAAAGGCAGGAACTGCCGTGCCTCCGGTTGGTTGAGTTTAAGACACGCACACAGGAGGACTGCCGTGGCTGCCAAGCAGAAGACCCTCAACGATCTCTTTCTGGAAACCCTCAAGGACATGTACCACGCCGAGAAGCAGATCCTGAAAGCCTTGCCGAAGATGGCGAAGGCCGCGGAGTCGGATCAGCTTCGGCAAGCCTTTGAGCAGCATCGCGAGGAGACCGAGGGCCAAGTGGAACGCCTGGAGCAGGTGTTCGAGATGCTGGGCAAAGCGGCCCGCGGCAAACCCTGCGAAGCGATCCAGGGCATTGTCGAGGAGGGCAAAGAGGTCATGGAGGACTTCAAGGGGACCGACGCGCTCGATGCCGGATTGATCGCAGCCGCCCAAGCTGTCGAACACTACGAGATCTCCCGCTATGGCACACTCAGAACCTGGGCCACGCAGCTTGGCATGAGCGATGCGGCCAGGCTGCTTGAGCAGACGTTGCAAGAGGAGAAGAAAACCGACGAGTTGCTGACCCAGTTGGCTGAAGCGGCAATCAATCGGCAGGCGGCTTGATCCAGGCATATCGACCAAGCCCAACCGAGGCCTGAGCTTGGGAGGATCGGTCGCGCTGATCACCAAAGGAAGAGGCTTTGGAAAGGAGCTTGGCGTTAAGGGTTGAGCAGAGGCGGCGCGGACTCTTTTTGGGGTGCGAAACCCTAACCGGAAGCCTGCTGACGAAACAACCATGGGTGAGCTGTCGACCTGGCCCTCCAAGGCGTGACCGTCCGATCCAAAGTCACAGAGCACGGCTGGTCGGTTTGTGGCGGTCGCGGTGCGTATAGGTAAGGAAGGCGCGCTTTTGCAGCCTCAGTTGCCGGTGTGGAGGCCCGCTTGGCTTTGAGGAGGGCTGCCGCATCCCCATATAAAGCCTATGCCGCACAAGGGATCTTCCCCCAGAACCCTCGACCTGTTCGAGGTCACACTCACCGTCCCGACACCGCTGTCAGAGGCCGTGTCGTCCCCGGCTCAGTCGTCAGAGCCTGCCAGCTTGTCTGATGCCCAATTGGCAACGCGCCTCGGGCGGTTCTGTTGCACGCCGCGAGGTAGGTTGATCGGAAGCCGAATGATGCCTCAAATCAGGCAGCAGCGCTGAACAGAGCAGCAATGAAGTCGCTCTGGGCCCTCATGTCGTTCGCTGGTGCGCTCGCCACTTGACCCTTGCGGACCATCGCCATGATTTCGTAGCCCGCAATTGTTCGGGAGGCCGTCATGAAGCTCTTGAAGCCCAGCCCGGGCCGGACCAGCCGCTTGATGCGTCGGTGATCCTGCTCGACGATGTTATTCAGAAATTTCACCTGCCGGAGCTTGGCAAAGCGCCAGAGTTCTTCACTCTGCTTCATAGCTTCAGCCGCGATTAGATAGGCGGCATTCTTGTCGACCGTGATGGTCCGCGGATTGACCGTATGCGGTTGTCCCAGAGCCTTGCGGAAGAAGCGTCGGGCGGCTGCTGCATCCCGCTTGGGCGAGAGCAGAAAGTCGATCGTCTGCCCAAAAGCATCGACGGCCCGGTACAGGTAGACCCATTCACCCTTCACCCGGATATATGTCTCATCCACGCGCCAGGAACCGTTGGTCATGCGCAGATGCGAACGGATGCGCTTGTTCAGCTCGGGTGCATAGGCCTGGATCCAGCGAAACAAGGTTGTGTGATCAACTCGGACCCCGCGATCCGCAAGCATGCACTCAAGGTCGCGATAGCTGATCGGGAATTGTAAGTACCAACGCACCGCCCACAGGATGACCTCCGCTGTAAATTGCCGACCCTTGAACGGGTTCTTGTTATTTCGCTTCACCGCCAACCCCTCTCAGCCCGCTCCTGTCGTAGCTCGCGCTGAGCAAGGTTCAAAGCTGCAACAGAACCATTGAGCTTGCGTTCTTTTTCACGCTCTTGGGGCATGGTTTCTTTCCAGATCGCCCGCGACTGAGAGCGTGCTATACCTGGGAATATAATCATAGTAGCATTCGCGAGGCTGTGCGATATCGCACACGTGATACCCAAAAGCTCATGCCAGCCTTGACTAAGTGAGACCTGTGCGCGGGTGGCTGGATCGCGACCTTGATGGGCTGTGAGCGATGCCATCCACCTCGCTTCTCCGAGACTGGCGGTACCGAACTCGAGCAACCATTGCGTCACGAACTTGAGCAGGCGCTGCGTCACGAACTCAGCCCGCATTTGCTTCGCGATGTTGGCGTCGACCGCAGCCAAACTGACTGACGGTTCGGTTGCAGTGCGATCCGACGATCTCGTTCGGAGCTGATGGTGTGCGTCATCACACATCGGCACGACGTCGGCGCATCGACATAGATTGTGCGATGCCGGAACACATCACAGGCGCCCTGGTGGGAGGTCTGGTGCTCAGCCTCCTGCCGGGGCACTCTCGCTTATACACAGCCTTGTGTTGAACCTCCGGAGCAGCTGCAGTATTATGGCAATGTGGTGTTGCAACCGGCATCACACAAAATGCGCCCTGACAGTGAGCTCCGCACGGTTAACTCTGTCAGGGCGTTTCGTTCTGAGAGCGTTGACTGGGTACGGTCCGCTGCCTATCTCCCTAAATGTGGTGTCATTCCCTTGGACCACGAACGCCTTGGTTGAGGTTTTAAGACAGCACCTCTGCCAAGGCGTTTTTCCTTCTGCGTTTGGCAGCCTTCCGAGCGTACGCTCCGCTCCCAACTTCACCCGATGCGTCCCCTTGTGTGTCCCGCTCGCAGCTTGAGCGGCGCATCGGCATGTTTCACACCCTTCGTTGTCAACTCTCCAAGGAGGATCAGTGACGTACTACATCAACACCATCCTTCGCCTTCTCGAGGCTGCATCTACAAAGGCAAACACAGAGTTCTCGCCGTAGTGGCTGGCCCTGAACGGAGAGTTGGCCAAGCAAAACATGCCCGAGGCCCGCTATGGCGACGCTCGGAATTACTACGAGATCCGCCATTCCTCGGAAACTGAGGCAGACGATGTCGTCGCTACTACTGCGTAAAGCATTACCTCAGTCGCAATCGACCCGATGCTGCATCTCCTCCATGGTCCTCATGCCGGGATTGCCCCAGCCCACCATCAGGAGACATCTCATGACCGACGCCGCCTCGATCGCCAACCGCTACATCGCTCTCTGAAATGAGACGAATGCCGACCACCGACAGGCTCTGTTGGTCGATCTCTGGGCGGAGGATGGTACTTACATTGACCCACTCATGCAGGGCAGCGGCCATAACCAGATTGATGGGCTTATCAGCGCGGTGCAGCAGCGGTTCCCCGCCTTCCGGTTCGCCCTGATTGGCCAGCCTGACAGCTATGGCAGCAATGTCCGATTCTCGTGGCAACTCGGACCTGAAGGCGCAGATGGACCGATCAAAGGTACTGACTTCGCCACTCTGGACAATGGGCGCCTGAAGGAGGTCGTGGGTTTCCTCGGCCAGATTCCCGCGGCCGCCTGACGCTTCCCACCCTTAGCCGTTCACGAGGCTGGCCCTGATTGAGTTCAGGCCAGCCTTTTTCTGGATCAGTCATCTTGCCAGTCAGGAATTTTCAAACCCCTGAAAGATTCTTGCACAGTGCGAAGAACAAAAGAGCGGTCATGACGACCGCCCTTTTTCTATGCCGATGTGGGTGGGTACCTACCAGGCGCCATAATAACCCGGCCCATAATAGGGTCGGTCATAATCATAGTCATACGACCGGACGACGCGGGGACGATACACGGGACGGGGCTCTTCATAATACCGAACCACTCGCCGTTCCCGATAAACCGGTCTGGCGTAATAGCCGTCATCATAGCTGTAGCGATACGATGTGACTGGCGCGGCATAACCATATGGGGATGGAGCCGCATAGGCCTGAGACGCCGCGCCGGCGATGATGGCTCCGGCAGCTAGTCCGACGACACCAGCCGCGACTGCAGCCCCTGCTCCTCGCCTGGAACGAGCCTCAGCGTCCGATGCCGAGAGGCTCCCAAGTGCCACGATGCCGGCTGCGGCAAGAATTGCGACCTTACGCATGTGAAGTCTCCAGAGTCGATCCAAGCCTTTAACGCAAACTCGAAGTGAGGATGATTACATCACCCGCACGCTGAATGTCGTCTGAACCGAAGTTCCCTGTTCTGTTCAGTATTAGATCGTCGCAGCGCGAGGGGAGGGGGCGCTGTGCCTGGTCAGTATTTTCCAGCCGTTACGCGCAAACGGTAAGGCCATTTCCGAGTCGAGCATTGGGTGAACCCGACAGTCCGTCAAATCCACGAAAGGGAAGGGAGATCCAATGCAGGTCACGCCCAAGAACCGCAGCGCTAGTCGCCGTATTTGCCGCTTTATCAATCGCGACAAGTTTGATCTCTTTGACCAACGCGCTGATCTCAAGAAGTAGCTCGCGGAGCTGCAGGAAGGCGGCAAAGTTGCCATCGTGTACGGCGGCATCGACTGCGACGGCGGCTGATGGGACAACCGCGTGTCCAAGGTCCCCGCCATCCCGGCCGCCATTGAGCGGTGGTACGACCGGTACGAGGCCCAAGCCGAAGCACGCTTCAGCGCTTTGTTGCAGGAATGAGCCATTTGGCGCCTGGAGGCAGGTGCCGTAGGAGAAGCACTCCCTTCCTGATCTCGGACATCTGCCGTGCCCTTCAAGTCCAATGCCGCTCGCCGTCACCATATCCCCAAGCAGCGGCACCGGGTGACGAATTGGGCGGCGTACGACGCAGCCCTGCGCCAGCGGGGCTGCCTCACAGTATGGTTCACCGAGGAAGCAATCGCAGCCTGGCGGGCCGCACCTCGCACCACACGCGGTGGTCAGCCGCATTACTCAGGTCTGGCGATCCGAACCGCCTTGACGCTGCGGGCGGTGTTCCGGCTGGCACTCCGTCAGACCGAAGGCCTGATCGGTTCGATTCTGCGGCTCCTCGGCCTAGATTTGGCGGTGCCGGATCACTCGACCCTGAGCCGGCGGGCCGAAACCCTGGAGGTCCCACAGCCCCGTCCAACCTCCAAAGGACCTATTCACCTGCTGATCGACAGCACAGGCCTGCGGCTCTGCGGACCCGGCGAGTGGCTGATCGAGAAACCCGGCACCCGAAGGCGCCGGTCCTGGCGCAAGCTGCACATCGGCATCGATGCTGAGACCGGGCAGATCCTCGCCTCAGAGCTGACGACCAGCGATGTTGATGATGGCTCGCAGGTTGAGCCCTTGCTCGACCAGATCGCAGGTCCACTTGCGTCCTTCACCGGTGATGGCGCCTACGATCAAGCGGGTGTCTACGGCACCGTCGGCAAGCATTATCCTGATGCTGAAGTCATCGTTCCACCCCGATCAACGGCGGTGCTGAGCGAGAATGGGGAGTCCGATCCGACCCAGCGCGACCGACATCTCCAAAGCATCGCCGAGCATGGACACATCGGCTGGCAGAAGGCATCCGGGTACACGCGTCGTGCCCTCGTGGAGTCAGCTATCGGCCGGCTTAAACGAGTGATCGGAGATGCACTGCGTTCGCGGACGGACCGGCGTCGCACGACGGAGGTCGCTATCGCCATTCAGGCCCTGAACCGCATGCTTGAGCTTGGACGTCCGAAGTCCGTCCGCATCGCTTAAGCAAAGGCTTGGGGTGGGCTTAGTACGTCCACCAACCGATCGGTGCAACACAGCCAGTCTGGGCGGCAAATCCCGCGCCTGTTGTCGTGTACCCAAGTGCTTTATGGTTCGGTCAAAACTTCATGTGGTCTTCAGCGTCATTGCCCTGTTCACCCTCGGTAAGGCACCCCTCGTATCGCCTTTGAGAAATCCTGATCTGGACGTGGCGATCAGATTGGAAGTCGCGCGAGATCCGGATGCACCGCGTTGACGCTCCGATGAACGGGCCGAGTTTCAGGCCTGCGGGTTTCCTCAAGGTCCGCACGCGCCCTGGCTGGAGGAAGGAAGAGCTTCCCGCCGGGGCGTTCTCATTTCGGTTTCCGCCCGTGCTGATTTTGGACATCAGCGGTGCACCGTGCGGCTACTCCACCCAGTTGAGATGACCTGCTGCAAGAGCCCGCAACGTCACCTCCCGGCTGTTTGGGCAGTCTCGAACCCTTCCGGTGTTCGCTCGAATGACTCCAGCGGCAGGAACCCGTCAACGCCTCTGAGCAGGACGAGCGTGAGGGGTCCGTCTGGATGGCACTGCTCCTGCGCGAGGGAGAGCATGGGGCTGCCGATCTCCCTGAAGGCATGCTTCTCAACAAAGTGGAGTGTCTTCGTCTCCGCACGTTGGGGAACGCATTGACTTCTGCCATACCTAGTCCTCTCCACCGGCTCCATGGACCTCAGCATCTCCGAGCCAGCTTTGGGCTTCTTCAAGGCTGCCAAACGCATGCTCAAGCTCGGTGAACGGAGCGGGCCTCTCTCCAGGAGGCAGGTTCACCAAAAGCTCTGCAGTCCAGGTTGCATGATGGGTTTCTCCGCTGCGCACCAGGCTGGCAATAATCACCCCATGGAGCAGTACGTCATAGCTGCCGGAGGCAAGCCGGGAGAGTTTGTAAGCCATTCTGAACCTTCTGAAGGGCACAAGGAGAGCAGATTGCGTAGCGCATCATGCCATTGAACAGAAGCCCTGCTCAGATCGGTCTTGAGCGGCTTACTGCCAGAACCCAGGGTTGATCCGTGCACTGCCCGCTGTTTTGGTTAGATCCTGCGAAATGGCACCACGTTGACGGGTTCACAGGCCGGCGTGACCACGGATGCGATGGCGTTCTCCAGCTCGTCACGCCGGAACGGCTTGGTCAGCCGCGGGATGGCAAGCCCGGTCCGTTCCGGCAGCTCCGCATGTCCGCTGGCCAGCAGGATCGGCATGGCAGGCCAGGTCGCCCGGATCTGCTCCACCAGCTCCAGCCCGGTTATTCCCGGCATGGCATGGTCGGTCACCACAAGGTCGATGGATGGGGTCTCCCGCAGGATCCGAAGGGCCGCCTCGCCGGATGAGGCCTCCACGACCGTGTGGTCCAGATCCTCCAGCATCGCGGCCGTGCTGGTCAGAACCAGGGGATCGTCCTCGACAAGCAGCACGGTGCAGGTCCGATGGGCCGGACGCGTTATCGCCTCGCCAACAGATGCACCGGCTGCTACCGCCTCGCCTTGCGGCAGCCAGATCTCGGCGGTCGTCCCAATGCCCGCCTCGCTCTTTAGCCGTAGCGTCCCGCCGGACTGGACCGCCAGGCCGTGGATCATCGAGAGCCCGAGGCCGGTGCCCTTGCCGAGCCCCTTTGTGGTGAAGAAGGGCTCGACGGCGCGAGCCAGCGTCGCTGCATCCATGCCCATTCCGGTGTCGCTGACACAGACGCAGACATACGATCCCGGGCTCAGGCCATGGTCGTTGCTGTGGGCAACCTCCTCGGCCCGCGCCGAGATCGTGATTGTGCCGCTGACCGGCATGGCGTCGCGGGCGTTCACCGCCAGGTTCAACAGCGCCATTTCCAACTGGTTCGGGTCGACCCTAACCGGCGGCAGGGCAGGAGGATACCGCGTCACGATCTGGATGCTCGGTCCCAACGAACGAGACAGCAGGTCGGTCATGCCCGCCACGAGCTGCGGCACGTCAACAGCCTGCGGGGTGAGGTCCTGGCGACGGGAGAACGCCAGCAGCCGCTGGGTCAGGGCTGCACCCCGCTGTGCTCCCTGGATCGCTCCCTCCAGAAGCCGCTGACCACGGTCATCGTCTTTGATGCGCTTGCGCAAGAGATCGAGGTTGCCAAGGATCACCGCCAGCAGGTTGTTAAAGTCGTGCGCGATGCCGCCGGTGAGCTGGCCGATGCTCTCCAGCTTCTGCGACTGCAGCAGACGTTGCTCGGCGGCCAGGCGCTGCTCGCTCTCATGGCGCAGCCGGACCAGCGCCGCCTGTTCAGCCTGGGCCCGGCCCAAGGCGAGCCAGGAGACGAGGAAGAGGGTCAGGGCGGACAGGGCTGCTACCGCCCCGTAAACCTTTAGATTGCGGTACCAGGGCTGAAGGACGGCCTCCGTAGCGATGCCGAAGGCAACATAGGCAGGATAGGGAGCGACATGGCGGTAGGCGTAGTAGCGCTCACGTTGATCGGTGGAGGAAATGCCCGACAGCCCGCCTGCGTCCGGACGGGCGGCGATGCTCTGCATCAGAGGGCTCTCCGGTCCCAGACGGGCATTGGCGGATTGGACCGGGGATCGCGCCAGGACGGCGCCGTCCTGACGGATCAGGGTCGCGACATGGGATCCGGGCGGAGCCGCCTCCTGGAAGAAGCGGACGAAGTATGCGGGGCTGAGCGCGATGTGGATGATGCCGTCGAACCGACCATCCAGGGAAGATCGACGGCGGCTGACCGCAAACGATAGGGTGCGGGTTGCCTTGCCCTCGAAGGCGGCGCTGATGTAGGTTCCGGTATCTCGCTCGCGCTGAACCTGAAACCACTCACGCTCAGCGATGCTGACAGCAGGATCCCAGGCTTGGCTGCCGGCGCGAACATGGCCGTTGGCATCCGTGATCCAGATCGACACCGCCTGCTCTAGGGGAGCCTTGAGCCGCTGGAGGAACGCGCTGGTCTCCGGCGCTGCGATCTCGTCCCACGACATGGCATGGATGCGGTCGTCGACCCGGCCGATGGCGAGATCCACTGTGTCGAAGACCTTGCGCGCGTGCTCGTGCAGGATGGCCGTCGTCCGGGTGATCGTCTCCTGGTTGTCGCGCAGGACCTCCGTCCGGTTCCAGGCCGCTGCGGCGACGAACACGATAGCAGGCACCAGGAGCGAGGCCACCAGCAGCAGGCGATGCAGACGCACAGAGGACATCGGGCCACAAATTCCGGAGAAGGATGGGAAGAAATCAGGCGAGGAGACATGCGCAGGGCAAATCTTGCTTATGCAGTCTCTTCGATGACATTGAGACTAAACCATGACAAGGCCACCCTTGTCGGCGCTCTTGCCACCTTCCATGCCCTTTTTGGTGATGCGGCGCAGTCCTCGAAGAAATGCCCAGGCTTTGGGGTGAACGGGCGCGATGCAGTCGTATCTCCTGCCACGCCTGCCACGGGCTTGGCTGATCGGACATAAGTTGGACGGGTTCTGTCACAGGAGCGGCCGGCGTGGCGGCGAATGCGCAGCGGGCTTTCGGGACGCAAGCCTCACCTGTATCAGGGACACTCATAGGAGATGTGGGTTGGAAACTGGACCGCTGTATTCGGAACTCCTAGCCAAGCTTGGCGTTGATCTAGGTTCTACAGGCCATTCAAACTCTGTGCGTCCCGAGAACTATATCTCAGGGCCCGGGGATGCTTTGGCCTGCAATCATTTGGAAGCGAGCGCGATGCAGTCAGCCGTTGTTTATACCAGCCTGGAGAACGGGTCCGAGGCCGGCCGCGATCTGGGGACAAAAATCCGGGAGACCTTGGTCGATACGCCGGATGCGGTGATCATCTTCGCGTCGCCGAAGTACGACCATCGTGCGTTACTCCAAGCTCTTGCAGATACCTGCCGTCCAAAGGTGATGGTCGGGGCATCCTCCGCCGGAGAATTCACACGCGACGTCCAGGGCGAGGGAATGGCCTGCGCCTTGGCCCTCAAAGGGGCCGATGCCCGCTTTGCTGCCAGCGTTGGCCGTGACCTCCAGCGCGATGCCGTGGCTGCTGCCCGACAGATCGCATCCGGGTTCGCGGGACATGCGGACCATCCGCATGGCTATCGCTCGGCTCTTGTCATGGCCGACGCCCTTGCCGGGCACGCGGAGGCCCTTGTCGATGAGCTCACAGTGGCCACCGCAGGGCAGTATCAGTTCTTCGGAGGAGGTGCCGGGGACAACGCGCAGTTTCAGCACACCGTGGTTTTCTGCGGCACAGAGGTGTTCAGCGACGCCGCAGTCGCGCTCGAGATCCTCTCCGAGAAGCCGATTGGAATCGGCGTCAGTCACGGATGGCAACCCGCAAGTGAAGCCTTCCGGGTCACCGAGGCGGAGGGCAAACGGCTCATCAGCCTGAATGGCTTTCCCGCCGTTGAAGCCTTTCAGCAGCATGCTGGAGCCACAGGGCAGACCATCGATACCGCCTCCCCCATTCCCTTTTTCTTGCACAACATCCTGGGGATCGACGTCGGTGCCGGTCACCGCCTGCGAGTGCCGCTGGCGGTGCATGAAGACGGCTCGGTGCTCTGCGCGTCAGAAGTACCGGTTGGCAGTCTCGTGCGCATCATGCGCAGCTCGGAACACTCCGCGATCGATGCGGCCGAGAAAGCCACCGAGGCCGCCCTGCAAGGCTTGCGGAGCCATCGTCCCAAAGCGGCGCTCTTCTTCGATTGCGTTGCAACCCGGCTTCGGCTGGGTGACCAGTTCGGATTCGAGCTGGGCGCGGTCAAGGACAGACTTGGCGATATCGACCTGGCCGGGTGCAACACGCATGGGCAGATCGCTCGGGCCAGCGGACAGTTCGATGGTTTCCACAATTGCACGGCAGTGGTCTGTATCTTTCCGGAGTAGAGACCCTGGCGGACCATTCAACCATTCAGCTGGTCAACGCACTGGCCGATCCGCAGCGCCGCCTGGCCGGCGCGGCCGAGCTCGCTTGCCATTGGGGAGCGGACGCACTCCTTGTTCTCGTCCGGGATCACGCACTCGGGGTCCTGAAGCCAGCGCCCGGGTTCCCACAGACACTACCAGGGGGGCCGAGTTGGCGAACATTCCTGGCCCGCTGTGGCTCTCCCGGCGAAGTCGGCGGCGAAGTCGCGTTCCCCGATGCAGGGACCCTCACATCGGTCCGCGCCTTCGTCAGTGCTGATGGAACGGTCCTCGCCCTGATTGGTGGCAACCCAGCTCTGTCCTCCTCGGATCTCGATCCCGCTGCCTTTCCTCTCCTCACAGCTCTGTTGAAAGCCGAAAGTACCTGCGCTGTCGCCTCTGGACTAGCCGTCGCAGCCAGTGATGCAACGCGACGTGCGACTGCTCTCGCCAAGGCGCTCGATGGGGCGCGGGCGGAAATCGAGCTGAAGGCGGGGGACCTCCAGCGAGCCTTAGCTGAGGCTGCGCGCCTCAATGACGAGCTGCGCCATCTGAACGAGACGCTTGAGCAACGCGTTGCGGAGCGCACCCACGAGCTGGAGATCGAGATGGCGGAGCGCCGCAAGGCTGAGGCCGCCCTGGTCCAGGCCCAGAAGATGGAGGCCGTGGGCCAGTTGACCGGCGGTGTGGCGCACGACTTCAACAATCTGCTGACGATTGTGATCGGAGGCCTGGATACCATCGGGCGCCATCTTGCCTCCCTTCCGCCAACGCCGGCAACGCACCGGATTGAGCGGGCGAAGGACATGGCTCTCGAGGGATCTCGCCGCGCCGCGACGCTGACGCACCGGCTGCTCGCCTTTTCCCGCCGGCAGCCGCTTGATCCGAAGCCGGTCGACGTCAACAAGCTGGTGGCGGGCATGTCGGAGCTCTTCCGGCGGACCTTGGGCGAACCTGTTGCCTTGGAAGCCGTGTTGGCCGGTGGCTTGTGGCGCACGCACGCTGACGGCAATCAGTTGGAGAACGCGCTTCTGAACCTAGCTGTCAATGCCCGGGATGCCATGCCGAACGGCGGCAAGCTGACGATCGAGACGGCGAATGCCTTCTTGGACGAGGCTTACGCCGCCCAGGTGGTCGAAGGTGTATCTCCAGGCCAGTACGTTCTCATCGCCGTCACGGACACCGGCTCCGGCATGGACGCCGCGACGCTCGAAAAGGTATTCGAGCCCTTCTTCACCACCAAGGAGGTAGGCAAGGGAACAGGCCTCGGCCTGAGTCAGGTCTATGGATTCGTGCGCCAGTCCGGTGGGCATATCAGGATCTACAGCGAGCCTAGCGAGGGCACGACGGTCAAGATCTATCTGCCGCGTCTCCATGTAGCGGCCGCCGAGCAGCCAGAAGAGGACATCCGGCAGGATGTTGTGCCAACGGGCTGCGAGACCATCCTGGTGGTCGAAGACAACACGGAGTTGCGGACCTACAGCACGGAAAGTCTCCGGGAGCTGGGGTACCGGGTCTTCGAGGCTGCGACTGGGCCCACAGCCTTGAAAATCCTGGCGAGCCGGCCGGAGATTGAGCTGTTGTTTACCGACGTTGTCCTTCCGGATGGAATGAACGGGCGCCAGTTGGCCGATCAGGCAAGTTGCCTTCGACCAGAGCTGAAGGTGCTGTTCACAACAGGCTATACCCGTAACGCGATCGTCCACCACGGCAGGCTTGACCCCGGCGTGCAGTTGATCGGCAAGCCGTTCACTTACGCCGAGCTGGCGTCGAAAATACGGGCTGTCCTGGACGATGTGAAACAGGCCAGCTGAGCAATAATTCTCGGCCCGTCGGATTGGTTGAGAGAACTGGTTGGGCAGTAACGAAGCCCTAACCACGTTTGATGCCCGATGGAGCCAATCGTCGCCTTGAGGCGTTCATCCCGTGCAGTGTGCGTAGGAGGCGGCCATGACGATCCTAGATCCAAGAACCGGTCAGCTCGTGACGATCCATTCATCGATGGCTTGCACCACCGACCGGGTCAGGACGGTCCGCCCCAATGGAACGGTCGTCGTTCGGAATGTCCAGAACTGTGCACCCGATTGCCGAATGGTTCGGGAGCGGACAAGGCTTCCGAATGGAAATGTCATCGTTCGCAACGTTCGGCGATGCCGCTGATCAATGCACAGCGCCTGCAGACAAGAGGCACCGTCAGGTTAACCGGCGGGTGACCGGATTGAGGCATATATGAGGGATGAAGAAGACCCGTCATCCTCGCTATGCCCGTCACCGCTTTCCGGCTGAGGTGATCAGCTATGCCGTCTGGCTCTATTTTCGGTTCCCACTCAGCCTCCGGATGGTCGAGGAGATGCTCGCCGCCCGGGGCATCCTGGTCAGCCATGAGACGGTCCGGCAGTGGGCGCTGAAGTTCGGCCAGAGCTTTGCGAACCGGATCCGCCGCCGTCGTCCGACCCCCGGTGACAAGTGGCACTTGGATGAGGTCGCGATCAATATCGCGGGCCGGAAGCACTGGCTCTGGCGCGCCGTCGACCAGCACGGCATCGTGCTCGATATTCTGCTCCAGAGCCGCCGCAATGCAAAAGCCGCCGAGCGGCTGTTGCGCAAGCTGCTCAAGAAGCAGGGCGTCGCACCGCGCGTGATGATCACGGACAAACTCGCCAGCTACGGCGCGGCCAGGCGAGAGATCATGCCGGGTGTCAAGCATCGCCAGCATAAAGGCTTGAACAATCGAGCCGAGAACAGCCATCAGCCGACGCGGCGACGCGAGCGCATCATGAAGCGCTTCAAATCAGCCGGTCAGGCGCAACGCTTTCTGTCAGTGCATGATCAGGTGGCCAACCTCTTCCGCCGTCCTGCAAGAGCCAATGCCGCTGATCATCGCACGTCCCTCGCGCAGGCCTTCCGAGTCTGGAGTGAGGTGAGCAACACCGCGTGTGCCTGATCCGATGCTCCTGAACGGGCGAACCTGACTCAAGTGGTTAACTTGACGATGCCAGAAGGAGCACCGGCACGGGCTTGCCCTCGCAGACGAGCCAAAGCCTCAGGACTGAGACGGTCATCGCCGTGCTTGGAACCATAATGCGATCAACAGGATTGGAAACCTTGCTGTATCAACCTTGGCAAGACGCGAGATGGCTGACCAATACGACACAAACCAAGACGGTGTGCTGGAACAGCAGCGGGTTTTGGCAGAGTTCGGCGAACTCGCGCTCAAGACCGAAGCCTTGGACGACATCCTCAACAAAGGCTGCGAACTCGTCGGCCGTGCTCTCAATACTGCTCTGGCCAAGGTCATGGAACTCCTGCCCGATGGCAAGACCTTCAAGGCCCGCGCAGGCTACGGTTGGGAGCCCGGTGTCATCGGTCATGTGATTGTCACCGCTGCTGAAAACTCACCCGAGGGTCTGACCCTCAAGGACGGGGCAGTCATCTCGAACGACATCGCGAAGGAGGAGCGATTCGAGTACCACGACTTCATGAAAGAGCATGGGGTGAAGGCTTTCGCGAATGTGCTGATCTTGAGCAGCAGCGGACGCCCACCATTCGGTGTTCTCCAGGTGGATAGCAAAAGGCCGCGGGGCTTCACGCAAGCCGACGTCGAGTTCCTCAGGAGCTACGCCAATCTCCTTGGAGCCGCCATTGAGCGCCTGCGGGTCGTGGATCAGTTGCGGGCGGCGGTGAAGGACAGGGACCTGCTCATCGACGAGTTGAACCATCGGGTGAAGAACACCCTGACGACGGTGCAGTCCATTGCCTCGCAGACCCTGCGCAACGCGCCAGACTTGGACCACGCCTCCAGTGCTATCGAGAGCCGCCTCATTGCCCTGTCGCAAGTCCACAACGTCCTCACGGACCAAAGCTGGGCTGACGTGGGCCTCCACGACATCGTCGCGCAAGCAGTCGAGCCGTACCGCAGTCGCGGGGAAGATCGTATCCACGTGCAGGGACCACCCATCCAGATACCGCCACGCATGGCCCTTGCCCTTGCAATGGCACTACAGGAACTGGCGACCAACGCGGTGAAGTACGGGGCCCTGTCGAATGGCACCGGACAAATCAGAGTTCACTGGAAACTGAATGGCGCCAGTACCCCTGATCGCTTGCACCTGATGTGGAAGGAGACCGATGGGCCACCTGTTCATAAACCTGCTCGACGGGGTTTCGGAACGCGGCTCATCGAACGCAGCTTGGCTCACGACCTTAATGGTGACGTGCGGATCGAGTTCGCTTCAGCGGGGGTCCAATGCTTGGTCGATGCTCCATTGGCCGGGTAACACGGACCTCCTGGACCTTGCTGATGCGGAACGTAGCATTTCTTCGCAAGGCGGGCCCGGCCGGGTGCACGATGATCAATGTAGCTCCTTCACCAAGTTGAGGAAGGCCGGGGCAAAACCGGGCGGAGCCCTCCCAATCCTCGATTACCACGAAGTCTCCGGGCCTTGCTGCGGAAGCCCATAGAGAGGAGACGTTATTGACCGTTGGGCATCATCTAGACATAGGGCCGAGCGGCCATCTCCACCTTGCATGAAGGAGGCGGCTGCTGGCCAGAAAGGGATGTTCCGGACCGTCGTCGACTACATTGAGGACTCCCGTTCCAGCGAGTGGCTCTTGAGCTTCAGGGGATCCCCCCAGCTGGCGGTGAATGGCCAAGAGCCAATACACTTTCCTCACGCCTCATCGGGCGGCTCCTGGAGCCTTCAACGTGGACGTTGACATCAGCTTCATCCGAACTGACTGATGATCGGCTCACGAGGCCATCTCGTGCAGACATGACCAGCCAAGGGGAGAGAGCATGTTCTTCGTCGTCACGGGACAAGGACTGAATGGGCTGGTGGCGGTGACCTGCGAGACGGCAGCCGCAGCAGTCGAGAAGGCCCGGGCTTTGATCGCTGACGGAGTGCTCGACGTCCTCATCGCAGATGCGGACGGGCGGCAGCATCCCCCGGGCGAGTTCCACCGCCTCCTCCTCGGGATCCAACCCTGATGAAGCCGCTTCGCAGGGAACGTGTTGCCTGGTAAGGCGTTGGTTGAGCGCAAGCTTAGCCATTTGGCGGCAAGGCGGTTCCTGAACCTCGCAATCGGAGACACTTGCATGAGCCACCTCACAGCACTGATTGGCTTCATCTTCCTGGCTGTCTCGTCTGCATGGGCACAGACCTCGGCACCTGCGCCTGGAGCGACTCCCGGATCTCCCCCAGCCGGGGTCACCGGCGGGGGCATCATGGATTACTGGTGGGTTATCCTGCTGGTGGTCATTATCGCAGCTGCGGTCTGGTACTTTTCACGCGGGCGCAATCGGGAGTAGGTACGGTTCCCAATTGCGGAACAGCTCTATGAGCTGAGGTGCTCATCAGCCGACGTGCTCACGCTCATGCCCCATCTCTGAGAGGAAACCGCGTCGCCACAGAATCTGCGGAGGGTATCTTTTCCATCCAAGCTTGCAATCGGGCGAGAAACCTCTATATTCACTTTATCGACTTTGGCCGAACAATCGGGCCGTTCCGCCTTGGCATGCCGGGCGCACGTTCAGACACTCTCCCAAAACATCGACGAACCGAGCACGGGACCGCGCTGCTGCGCGACCTCAAGCTCACGTGCACTCACGCATACCCAAGGATATTCCCATGAACACGGGCACCGTAAAATTCTACAACGATCAAAAGGGCTTCGGCTTCATCGCACCGAGCAACGGCAGCAAGGACGTGTTCGTCCATGCCACCGCCCTCGAGCGCGCCGGCATGCGCGGCCTGGTCGAAGGCCAGAAGGTTGCCTTTGACACGGCGGAAGACCGCCGCTCCGGCAAGATTGCCGTCAACAACATCGAGATGGCATAAAGCCAGTCTCTTCGGTGCAGACTGATCTGCACTGAGCCATCGAGGCCGCTCCCCATGGGGAGCGGCTTTTTGTTTGCACGCGTGGCGCTGCCTCGGCGCTCTCCCACACTGGAGAACCAACATGCTTCATAAATACAAGATTCGACAGATGGTGCGTCTCGTGCGTGCGCCGATATCTGACAGCCGCGCCACTGGCAGCGGCATCTACGAGGTGACGCGCCTCATGCCGGCTGACGAGACCGGTGAAGTCTCGTACCGGATCAGATCAGGTGCGACGGAACGTGCCGTTCGGGAGCACGAGATCAGAGCATGAGTGGCTTCCGGGACAAGGTTTTGGCGATCGGCTGAGCACCGCCGAGAACGCCCGCAAGGCCATGCTGGAACGCGTCCGAGCAAAGCCGGGCGCCGACGATCCGGCTGTGGCCGAGCGCAGGGCAGCACGGCAGGCTGTCAGCACCGCCCGTGAGGCGCGGCTGGCCGAACGCGAGGCCGCCAAGACTGCCGAGCAGGTCCGCGAGGCCGCAGAGCGGGAGGCGCGGCAGGCGGCCGAACAGGAGCAGCGCCTGGCTCAGGAAGCGAACGAGGCTCTCGAGAGAGCCCAGAGAGCCGAGCGCCAGGTTGCTCTGGAGGCCGAGCAGAAGGCAGCCCGGGATGCCCGCTATGCCGCCCGCAAGGCGCGCAGGTGAGCTGAGCCGAATATCAGCCGAAGACCCGAATTTCTGTTATCGCATTCACATACTACCGGATTGGCCATGAACGAGTTTCAAGAGAACAAGGCGGACACCGCCGAACGAACTGTCTCTGAACGCCACATCGAAGCCGTTCGGCAGCAAGGCGGGATGTTCGTCGAGGCCGTTCGCCGGACCCGTATGCCGATGCTCGTGACCGACGCCACCCTGTCCGGCAACCCAATCGTTTTTGCCAACCAATCGTTCGTCAAGCTGTCCGGCTACAGCATGGACGAGTTGCTCGGGCAAGACCCGCACTTCATGAACGGCCAAGGCACCGACCCTGAGGCCATCCGGCGTTATGAGGCTGCGATCCTGGAGAGACGGGACGAGAACCTGGAGATCCTTCAGTACCGCAAGGACGGCACTCCATTTCGGGCCATGCTGTTCGCCAGTCCGGTGGATGATGGCCAGGGTACCGTCACCAATCACTTCCTCTCCTACCTCGACATCACCCGACGCTACGTCGCTGAAGAGGACCTTCGGACCCTTGCTTCTGAACTGGAAGCCCGAGTGGCGGCCCGAACCCGGGAGTTGGAAGCCGTCAACAGCAGGCTCTCGGCTCTGGTCACCGAGCGGGAGATGCTGCTGGTCGAGGTCAACCACCGTGCCAAGAACAGCCTTGCTATTGCAGCCTCCCTGCTGGCCATCCAGGGCCGACGGCAGCGGGACCCGGCGGTCAGGGCTCTGTTCGAAGAGGCTCACGATCGCCTCAACGCCATGGCACGGGTGCACGACCTTCTCAGCAAGTCGGAGAAAGCGCAACGCGTCGACGTGTCCGTGTACGTGGCAGACCTGTGCCAGGCCTTGAGGCCGATCACGGAAAACGATGATCGCATCCAACTCGAGGCGAAGATGAAGGATGCGGTCCTGGTGGACGCCGATACGGCGGTTCCGCTTGGCATTGTGCTCACCGAACTCATCACCAACGCCGTCAAGTATGCTTTCCCGGCACCGCGCTCAGGGACGATCCTCGTTCAGGCGCGCCGCAGCCGGCCGGGCTGGGTTGAACTGGTCGTCCGGGACGATGGGATCGGCATGTCCAGCCTGCGGGAAGGGTCGCTCGGCTATGGCTTGGTTCGGTCGCTCATTCAGCAGATCAGGGGTGAGATCGACGTGCGCAGCGATGCTGGGTTGACGGTGACGATCTTGTTTCCGGAGGCGTCCCAATGGGCGCCAGAACACAATCCAGGTATCGCAACAGATGGTGACGCGGATTGAAGCCGTGCGTCGCACACGCCGAATATAATCGTGGCCTTAGGAACGAAGAGGATTGATCGCGATTCCACTCGACATGCTTGAGGAGAAACCTGACATTCGCGCGCTCATTCTCGTTGTCGAGGACGAAGCTCTTGTCCGCATGATGCTAGTCGACGTGCTGGAAGATGCTGGTTTCAAGGTCATGGAGGCAGCTCATGCGGACGAGGCGCTCCATATTCTCGCGGCCGCTCCCGACGTCCAAGTGGTCGTCACGGACGTGGAAATGCCACGCGGGAGCATCAATGGCTTCGAGCTGGCCCGCAGAGTGCGGGAGGATCGACAGGATATTGGTGTCGTGATCGCATCGGGGCGCATTGCCCCCGCACCCGGGGAGTTGCCGCCGGGAGCCTATTTCGTGGGGAAGCCTGTTCGTCCTGAAAGACTGCTCGAGCTGATCCGAGCGTTGCTCCGTGAGGGCTGAGAGCGCCACGGGCGAGCGCTCGTGGCACTGAAGCGTGGGCGCAGGCTCTACTCGGTTACGGGCGACGTGCAAAGAGCGCGTCGTTCCGGGTGCGCCATGCGTCATCCGACAGCCACTTGTAATCCTGATCGGGCATGTGCGGGACCATCCTTACCTGCGCCTCGGGCATAGGAAGAAAGAAGCTGTCCCGCTCCTGCGAGACCTTGAGGGACCGGATCGGCACGACGATGCTGTCCTTGCCGGGAGTGAAGAACCCTCCTGACGCCACAATCGCATAATCGCGGCGGTCTTTGGTGCCAAACACGACGTTCCGCACTTCGCCGACGATCTTGTCGTCGGCGCTGCGCACCTCGGCACCAATGATCTGGTCCGCTCTCAGGCCCGGGGCGAGCTCGTCAATGTGGACGAGCGGCTTGGCGTCCTTGTCAGCACGGCGACCTTGCACTGCGCCGCGCTGGACCTTGGGCGTGCGCGCGCTCATCTGCGTCTCCGCATCCTCCCCGTCGTTGCCGCCCAAGGAGTTTATCGGCGGGCCGGCGAGCAGTTCGCGGATGTTGCCCAGGAGGCGCTCGCAATCGTCATGACGCCCGTAGGACCACAGCGTGATCGCGGCGTCGCGCAAGTTGCGCAGATCGCGAACCGTCTGGCGATTGGCCTTCCCGCGAAGTTCGGGCTTTTGCAGGATGGCTTCTTCGAGTTTGGCATCAGCGATCTGGCAGTCGGCCACCGCTTGCGTGGCGCCGAGCATGCTGAGGAGAGTAACCATAAGGAGAATTCGAGCCGGTTTCATCATTGGTCCGATCTGTAGGAAGGCAGATTGCCAGACAAAAGCCGCCTTCTGCCGCCGGCCATACGTGTCTGGAGCCGTAAGCCGCAGCGCGATGCCAGTACGATTTATATGGTAAATCCAAAAGTGATGCTGCGCTAATGCAAGCAACTGCTCAAGGAGGTCATATTCTTAAGAAGCTTTGTCTATGCATCATACAGATTTTCAATAAGGATGGTATCTAAAACCACTATAAGTTTATTGGTAATACGTCCTGTCTGCCCTCAATAAGCCATCGTGCGGATGGTATTCTTCTGGAAGGAAACGCAGGAAGGACAATGATATGGAACAGCATGCCGATGAGACACAGGACCGGGTAAGACAGCGCGCCTACGAGCTCTGGGAGCAACACGGCAGTCGCGAGGGCCATGAGGCAGAGTTTTGGCACCAAGCCGAGCGTGAGCTGAGGGGCGAGGCGAGCAGTAGCGACACCAGCAGAGGCGTGAGCGCGAATGCAGCTTCGGCGAGGAGCGGTTCCGGATCGGACGGCCCAGGAAAGGTGTGATTTCTGGAGAGTGGCAGGCTGGGGTTGATAATCCCGTCCTCATGGGTCGCCATTCATGGAACCAAGGCTTTAGGTCCTCAGTCTTTCCCGGGATCAGGTTTGATGCCGTGGAAAGAGGTTGAATGGAACAGATTGAGCACTTGTTCGAGTCTCTGCGGGTGTTGCCTCACGTCGCCGCCCTTGCCTTTGCCTATATGCTTGCCTTGCCCATCGGATGGGATCGCGAGCGCAACGAACGAAGCGCCGGCTTGCGCACCTTCCCGCTCGTGGCTGTTGCAAGTTGCGGCTTCGTTCAGGCCACCGAAGGCATTACCGGGAACTCACCAGAGGCGCAGGCGCGGATCATCGAAGGCCTGATTACCGGCATCGGCTTCATCGGCGGTGGCGCCATCATCAAGCAATCCGGTGCCGTGCAGGGAACGGCCACAGCGGCAGGCCTATGGGCAACGGGGGCGGTCGGAGCTGCAGTTGGCCTTGGCAGCTACGACGTCGCCATTGTGGTCACCCTGTTCACGATCTTCACCTTCCGCGTCCTGTCCCCGGTGAAACAGCAGAAAACGCCTGGCGACGATATTGGCCCTCCATCGGGCTCCTCATGAAGTTGCCCTGTGTGGTCAGGCTTGAAGGCTCCTCTCCATGCCCCATGTGTTCTTTGCGGGCCGGGCCCCTCTGACAACCACGGTCGTGTGGCTGTGATGTCGGACCGCAGCGAGAACGCCTGGTGCTCGTCAGTGTAAGACTGATTGGTGGGCTAGGCTCATTATCCAATTACCAGCCTTGGAGGTCCGCCTATGACCAGCGCCGCCGGTATGCCATGCCCTGTCTGTCAGGTTTCCCTTGTGATGAGTGAGCGACAGGGTGTCGAGATCGACTATTGCCCCCAATGCCGTGGTGTTTGGCTCGACCGCGGGGAACTCGACAAGATCCTCGAGCGAAGCGCCCAAGACGCACCAGCCGCCGCTCCAGTACAACAGCCTTCCTTTTCAAAGCCGCAGTACGATCAGGGCCATGATCGAGGCTACGCTCAGCCGTACGGGCACGGCCATCAGCACGGCCATCCCAAGCGGAAGAAGTCCTTTCTTGAAGAACTATTCGATTGAGGCACTTTGGAGAGTCAATGAGAAAGGCCCCGTTTTGGGGCCTTTTGTTTTCAGGGTCAGGCGATTGGAACAGTTCGCGGCACGCCCAATGGTCTCGCGCGAGGAGACGGTCCTGAAAGCTGCTGCATGTGATATCGAAATGATCGCCATCACCGGCGCTGGACCCGTTCATGACCTCAGCCTCCCTCAAGTTCTGCATATGCCTTGCTTTTGCACTCACTCTCAGCGGTTGCTCGACCCTCAGGGGTGTTCTTGTCCCGGTTCCTGCCGCCGCTCCGGGGACGAGCCAGGTCGACATGCTGGTTGCGACCACGCGCAGTCCTACCGAGCCCTCCGAGATGTTCTCCGGCGCCCGTGGACCAGGCCTGTCCTTCGCCAACATCACGGTTTCGATCCCGCCCGAAAGCGCCCGCACGGTCGGGGAAGTGCAGTGGCCAAGCCGCGTTCCAGGCAGTCCTGCGACCGAGTTCGTGACGCTCAAGGCAGACGTTATCAATCAGAAGCAGGCGATGGCCTGGTTCAATCGGGCTGTCACCAAGATCCCGAAGCGCCGCGTTCTCGTCTTTATCCATGGCTTCAACAACCGGTTTGATGACGCGGTCTTCCGCTTCGCCCAGATCATCCATGACTCGCAAGCGCCGGTCGTTCCGGTGCTCTTCACCTGGCCGTCCCGCGGCAGTGTCCTGGCCTACGGATATGATCGTGAAAGCAGCACCTATTCCCGCAACGCGCTCGAGGACGTGCTGAAGGCCTTGGCCAAGGATCCAGCCGTGGGTGAGATCTCGATTCTGGCCCACTCGATGGGCAACGTCGTGACCCTCGAAGCCTTGCGCCAGATGGCGATCCGGGACGGCAGGGTCACTCCCAAGATCCGCAATGTCGTGCTCGCCGCGCCCGATGTCGATGTCGATCTTGCACGGGAAGCCGTGAGCAACATGGGTCCTAATCGCCCGAATGTCACGCTGCTGGTGTCCCAGGACGACCGAGCTCTCGCCATATCGAGCCGTGTGTGGGGCGGTTCAGTCAGGCTGGGAGCCATCGATCCGGATCAGGAGCCGTACCGAACTGATCTGCACCGATCGAACATCACGGTTCTCAACCTCACCAAGCTGAACTCCGGCGACATCCTGAACCATGGCAAGTTTGCAGAAAGCCCTGAGGTCGTTCAGATCATTGGTCGGCAGCTTGCGGGGGGACAGGTCCTCACCGACTCCCGGGTTGGTGCGGGCGATGTGATTATCGGTGCCACCACTGGCCTGGCGTCTTCGGTCGGAAGGGCAGCAGGGGTCGTAGTTGCGGCACCGATTGCCATTGTCGATCCCCGCACAAGGGCAAGCCTGGTCGGACACGTGCAGGAGTTTAGGCAAACCCTTCCCGTGACGCCAATACCTTGATGTCTTTATTTTGCTCGTGCCGGCGCTCCCGCCACGTTGGCGCGGCACCTCGGAACGGGCGCGTCCGCTCCATGCCACCCCAGCCGTGGGTGATCGCCGCCTGAAGCTGTGCCGGCTACGCTTCGCAGTCATCCGCAGTTTGTGCTGCGCCACCAAACTTTCGAGCGCCATGTCAGCTCCGGCAGCTTATCGTTGGACAATCCTGGCTATCTTGAAGCTTATTTCAGGAAAATGATTTTTGGCTTTGTCGGCACGTCCCAGCTCAAAGTAATTATAATTTTTTTTAAGATGCCCTCAAGAGGAACAATTGCTCTGCGTATCGGTTAAGCTTTAGAATGGATGTTGTGACCTGATGTTGCAATTTGGCTTTCTGGAGTTTAATCATGTTTAATAAAATCATTTTCGCTGGTGCGGTTCTCGTAATACTCACACCGGCCGCAGCATTTGCGCAGACGAACGCTCCTGGCGGTGCCGCATCGGGTGCGGCAACTGGCGCAATCGGTGGCGCAATCGTGGGTGGCCCGGTTGGTGCGGCTGTTGGCGCAGTGGGGGGCGCTATCGTTGGAGGGATCGTCGGAGACCAGCAGCCGCAATTCCGTCAGTATGTGGTGAGGCAAGTACCGCAGTCCTATCGCTACGAGTCGGATATCCGCGTTGGCGCAGTGCTGCCTGAGACCGGCGTGACTTATTATGAAGTTCCGGCGGAATATAACGTGCCTGGTTATCGCTACACTTATGTGAACCAGACCCCGGTTCTCGTGGATCCTCGCACACGTCAGATCGTGCAGATCATTCAGTAATCATTGACCGTGACGCATAGATAAGGGCGGCCGAACGGCCGCCCTTATCTACGTCGGCTCCGCGTTCGTCTATTGCCTTTTCCACGCTCAGAACAGCCGCGACGTCATTGTCACGGCCAAAGGCAAACTCAAAGAGATGATGGGCGAGCGGATCTCCCGTTGCCACGCGACGATCCATCCGTGAGTCGTCCGCCGCCTGCTGAACTGCTCAAGCGCGTCAACTCGCGCAAGCGTATTGTGAGGTGGAAGTATCGATATCAAGCGTCGATCGCGCTGCAGACAGCGTCAAGTTCTGGTTCGGCGAGAACGGCCCAAGCATCCAAACGACATAGTCGTGGATGTCGGCCGCATGGTCGACGTCAGCAGTCTGCCTGTCTCCCATGAACTCGTGCGTTGTCTGTGTGCCGGCCTCAGGCGTGCGACGCGCCGACGTGATCCGCCATGTTGGCGCCCCGAGACCCGAGCGGAAGGGCAGCGCCCTGCGTACTGTCCGTAGCCGTCTGGTGCTCCATCTCGGCATTGAGCGCGGCGCCGAGCAGGACAATCACCACCGACAGCCAGATCCACATCATGAAGCCGACGCCGGCGCCGAGTGAGCCATAGGTCTTGTTGTAGCTGTCGAAGTTGGCGACGTACCAGGAGAACAGCATCGACGCCCCGAGCCAGAGCATCGCCGCCATGACGCTGCCCCAGGTCACCCAGCGCCACTTGGTGTCCTCGCGGCTCGGGCCGTAGCGGTAGATCATAGCCAGCCACGCACAAACGACGACAAGAAGGACAGGCCAGCGCAGGACGGCCAGGAACTGTTCGGCCGGTGTCGCAAAGCCCATGAAGGTAAAGATGATGGGCGCAACCACCACGGCGCCGATGGCCGCCATGACGACACTGATCATGCCGAGGGTGAACAGGAACGTCGTGGAATAGAACCGAACCAGGCTCCGCTTCTCCTTCTCGCCATAGACCACGTTGAGGGCATCGAAGAGGGCTGCAACCCCGGAGTTCGCACTCCAGAGTGCCACCAGAAAACCAACAACGAAGGCAAGGCTGAGTGCGTCGCTGTCTTGGGTGATGATCAAGGTGACCTGCTCTCCGATGAGCTCCAGCACGCCCCCGGGCAGAACCCCGGCGAGAAGCGACAGATGGCCCCTGATCGTGCCGGTATCGGCAAACAGCCCGTAGAGCGACACGACTGTGGCAATTGCCGGGAAGATGGCGAGCAGGGCGAAGAATGCGACCCCACCTGAGGTCGACAGGATGCGGTCGTCCGGAATCGACCAGAACACGCGCCAGAGAATATCCTTCCAGCCGCGCGCCGGGATAGCCGTGGGTGTGATGGCCTCGCGTCCGAGGCAGATCTCGCCCCGCACCGTGTTGCCACGGTCCACCGCGCCCGCCTGACCGCCATCTCTCCAACCGGGCCAGTCGAGCTGACACTTCCGGTTCACAGCCAGACCGGCGACTTTGCCGTGGGGGATTGGGTGCTTGCCAACCCTCAAACCCGATTGCTGCAGCGCCGACTGATCCGCAAGACAGTGCTGGAGCGTCGCACCGAAGGCAGCAAGACACCGCAGCTCGCTGGCGCCAATGTCGACACGCTGTTCATCGTCACCTCATGCAATGCTGATTTCAACCCCGCTCGGCTGGAACG
Organism: Microvirga ossetica; assembly: GCF_002741015.1. Lineage (NCBI taxonomy): Bacteria > Pseudomonadati > Pseudomonadota > Alphaproteobacteria > Hyphomicrobiales > Methylobacteriaceae > Microvirga > Microvirga ossetica. The sequence continues at coordinate 347,213 of NZ_CP016619.1, forward strand.
CTATCTGGCGCTGGCGAACGAGGCCGGGACCACCCCGGTGATCCTGCTGACCAAAGCTGACACCGTGACGGATGCGCGGGCGTATGAACAGCAGGCCATGGCGCTGCAACGCGGGCTGGCCGTCGTGACGCTGAACCCCCGCTCCCGGGATGCCGCGACTGCCTTAGCTGCGCATCTCGCGGATCGTGAGCGCTCATTTCGTGGGATCGTGAGCAGGCATTTCACGCGATCATGAGCGGTCGCGTCGACCGATGGGGTGATGGAGTCAGGAGATTTGGTCGCCGTCAAGAGGGCGGGCTCTGGCGTTCTGCTTTCTCATGCTTTCTCCGGCGAGTTGAAGGCGGTGGGCATTGTGAACAAGACGATCCAAGATTGCGTCTCCAAGAGTGGGATCCCCAATCAGGTCATGCCATGCGTCCACGGGAACCTGGCTCGTGACGATGGTCGATGAGCGGCCGTGACGATCGTCGAGGATTTCCAGGAGATCGCGCCGCTCGGACCCGGTGAGCACTGACAAGCCCCAATCATCGAGGATCAGCACCTGTACGCGACCGAGGGCCTTGAGCAGGCGGCCATAGCGCCCGTCGCCGCGCGCGAGCGCCAATGCCTCGAACAGGCGCGGCACGCGGTGGTAGAGCACCGAGCGGTTATCCCGGCAGGCCTTGTGGCCGAGCGCGCAGGCGATCCAGCTCTTGCCGAGGCCGGCCGCCCCTGTAATCAGCACATTCTCATGCCGGTCGATCCAGTCGCCAACAACCAGCCGGGCAAAGACCGCGCGATCGATGCCGCGCGGGGTTCGCCAATCGACGTCCTCGACGCAGGCGTTCTGGCGCAGCGCCGCGAACTTGAGCCGCGCGGTGAGACGCTTGGTGTCGCGCTCGGCCGCTTCGCGGTCGACCAACAGCCCGATGCGCTCCTCAAAGGACAGAGCGTCGAGATCGGGCAATCGTCGCTGCTCCTCGAAGGCTTTGGCCATGCCGGTCAGGCCAAGCGCGATCAGGCGCTCATGGGTGGGATGGGTCAGCATCGGTTGGGTCTCCTGGGTTCAGTGGAAGTAACCCTGGCCGCGGATGTTGCCGTGGCGCAGGGGTTCGTGGTCGGGCGTCTCGTCAACGACGGCGCGGTCGAGGCCATTCTTGAGAATCGACCGGATCGAGGCGACGGAGCGTGCCTTGATGAGGAGGCCGCGCCGGCAGGCGGCCTCGACGCGGGTGTCGCCATAGCTCCTGGCCAGCGACAGGATGCCGAGGCAGGTGCGGAAGCCCTGCTCGGGATGTGGACGGTCGGCGATCACCGCCTCGAAGAAAGCCGCGACGGAGGGCCCAATCCGTTCACCGGCGGCGATCAGGCCTCGTGGGGTCCACTGGCCGTGGCGGCGATGGGCGCTCGGCATATGCTCGGCAACGGTGGTGTGGCCGCGCCGGTTCGGCGCCCGGGCATGGCTGGCGACCCGCTGGCCCTTGTGGAAGATCTCGACCGTCGCACCGGCAAGGCGCACATCGACGAGTTCCCGGATCAGGCGGTAGGGCACGGAGTACCAGTGGCCGTCGACCTCGACATGGTAGTCCGGCGCGACGCGGCAGCGCTTCCAGCGGGCGAAGACGTAGGGCTCGTCTGGCAGCGCTCCCAGCCGGGGCCGGTCGATCTCGGCAAAGAGTTCGGCCCGGCTGGAGCCGAAGCCGCGCATCTGGCGGGCGTTGAGTTCGACGACCAGGCTGCGAATGGCGCGATTGAGCTCGGCGAGCGCGAAGAAGCGATGGTTGCGCAGCCGGGCCAGGATCCAGCGCTGGGCGATTTGGACCGCGACCTCAACTTTGGCCTTATCCTTCGGGCGTCTCGGCCGCGCCGCGAGAATGGCGGTGCCGTAATGGCCGGCCATCTCGGCATAGGTGCGGTTGAGGCCGGGATCGTAGCGGTCGGGATTGGTCACCGCCGCCTTGAGGTTGTCGCAGATCACGAACTTCGGAACCCCGCCCAGGAAGGCAAACAGGTTGGCGTGCACGGCAATCCAGTCCGGCAGGCTCTCGCTCGCGCAGGCCTCGGCATAGGTGTAGTTGGAGGCGCCCATGGCGGCGACGAACAGCTTCATGGGATGGGCTTGGCCGGTCAGCGGATCGAAGACGTCGATGGTGTCGCCGGCAAAATCGACAAACACCTTCTCGCCGCCCCTGTGGGTCTGGCGCATTGTTGGGCGAACGCGCCCCTTCCAGGCCTCGTAGGTGGTGCAGAACCAGGTGTAGCCGAAGCCATCGGGATGGGCGGCGCGATATTCCTCCCAGAGCAGCACGCGCGTCACGCCACGCCGGCGCAGCTCCTTCTCGACATAAACCCAGTCGGGGACCGGGCGCCGATCGGTCTGAGCCGAGGATGGTGCCGGAAACAGCAGGAGTTCGAGCGCGTCGTCATCGAGCCCGTCCGGCAGCGGCCAGCTCAGCCCTGCCAGACGGGCGCGGCGCAGGTAGCCATGAACGACGCCATTGCTGATCCCCAGCGTGCGCGCGATGACGCGCTCGGTCAGGCCTTGGACATGTCTTAAACGAAGTACTTCTCGGATCCGGCGCATCGACAATCTCTGGGTTGGCATCGGGCCTCCTCGTGGGTTGAACGAGGCACCCGTAGCCGGTTGAGTTGTCGGCCGAAGCTCCCGGCACCTCCGAAAAGGTGCTCACGATCCTCTGAAATCGTTGCTCACGGTGCCGCGAAATCGCTGCTCACGATCACGCGAAACACGCACCTTAGCCCCATGGTGCGGTATCGGGCAGACAGTGGCGCTGGTCGGTTCCTCCGGTGTCGGCAAATCGACGCTGGTGAACACACTGGCAGGCCCGACGCAGGAGCTGGCCCAGCAAACCGGAGGAATCCGCGAACACGATGCCAAAGGACGCCACACCACAACCTCGCGCTCGCTTCATGCCATTGCCGGTGGCGGATGGGTGATCGACACGCCGGGCATGCGCACGCTCCGTGTCAGCGATGCGGCTTTTGGCATCGGGACCCTGTTCGCTGAAATTACCGAGCTTGCCCCTCTGTGCCGGTTCGGCGACTGCACCCACGCCCACGAGCCAGGCTGCGCCGTCCAGGGTGCCGTCGCCGCAGGTGTGCTGGACCCGGAGCGTCTCACCCGTTGGCGCAAGCTGGTTGAGGAAAGCAGCAGCAACCCATCGAGCCGCAGCGGGCCACGTGGCGGCAGTGCCGCTGCGGGTCGCAGCAGGAGGCGCTGAATGACGATCGGTCGGGCTGCTCACCTACACGATATCGATCGTTATGCGATCGATCCGGCCGCATTGGCCTCTACGCAGAGGTTGCGTTGCAACAGATCCGACGGTGCTCTTTGTTCAGCCCTTAGTGATCATCATTCTCTTTTTTCGCCAGCCCCGTTCTGCTGCGGGCTCTGCTTGCCTTGTTGGCGGCCAGATCCTTGATAAATGCCGCCGCCCACCGTGAGACATCGGAATTCCAAAGAATCTTCAGCATCGCCTGCCAGCGAGCGATCCGCTCCTCTTGGCTCATGTGCAGCGCGTGCTGAATCGCCTCCGCGACTTCGACCTTGTCGTTCGGGTTGACGATGAGTGCATCGGTGAACTCCTCAGCAGCCCCGGCAAATTTCGACAGAATGAGAACACCGGGGTCCTGCGGGTCCTGAGCCGCCACGTATTCTTTGGCCACGAGATTCATCCCATCCCGCATGGGGGTCACGAGCCCGACCCGGGCCAGCCGATAAAGGCGAGCAAGGACCGCGCGAGAATAGGTGCTGGTCACATAGTGGATCGGCACCCAGCCAGGCTCTCCCAAGGAGCCGTTGATCCGCCCCAGCGTCTCATTCACGTCTCGGCTGAGGGTTGCGTACTCGGGCACTTCGCTGCGGCTTGTTGGGGCGATCTGCAGATAGGTCACCCGTCCCCGCTGATCCGGATGGCTGACCAGAAAGCGCTCGAAAGCCTCCATCCGCTCAGGAATGCCTTTTGAGTAATCCAGCCGGTCAACCCCGAGGACCACGGCTAAGCCTCCTGCAGCGGCTTTTCCGGTAGCGTCCGGGATAGCCACGCGGTTGGAGATGACAACGAGCCGTCGCAAAGCATCTTCCCTCTTGTCACATGGTGAAGGGTAGCCCAAGGACAAACACCGTGGCAAATACCGCGCACTGGGGCTTAGTCAGATCAAGCAGGGAGAGGCCATTGTGGGCCGCGACGCGGCGGGCCAAGCCATTGCTCAAGATCCCGCGCTTCGAGGGGTGCCTCTCCGCTTATCCGGTGACGTCGGTCTCCGGCCGATCCTTTCCCTGAGAGACTTCTTCGTGCCAGTCACCCGCTTCGTCCTGGTACTCGATGTCTTCAGTCGCGCCCGGCAGCCTCTGTTCGGCGGCAGCTCGCTCCGCTGCCTCGCGTGCTTCCTCATGGGTGGCGTAGCGTTCCGAGAAAACATCCCCGGCTTTGTAGGCCCATCCGTCTTCGTGCTCGACGATCCTGTAATGAACATTGACCATAGCTATTCTCCTGGGGGCCTCAATGCGGGCGAACAACCTGCGAGGAGAGGCAGTTCCGGATCTAAGCAGGTTTCAGCGGGGTGGCCAACGGATGCTGTCTGTGATTCCATCTCATAGTTTGGTTCGGGATGCGGATCATGGCGGGCAAATCCCCTGTTGTCGCAAGCGCCGCGCAGCGGCGTGAGCTCATGGCTCTCAGCCACTCGCGCGATCGGGGCGAGGCGGATCGGGCGCGGGCGCTCCTGCTGACCCTGGCGGGCTGGACGAGCCCGCGGATCGCCGAGGCCTTCGGCGTGCGCGAGGATACCGTGCGGCTCTGGCGCAGCGCTTTCATGACGGGTGGGGTCGACGCGCTGCGGCGATCCGTTGCCCCGGGACCGGCACCGGTCAAGGCCGAGCGGGCGCTCGCGGTGGCCGAGGCGGTTCTGGCGGGATCGGTCGCAAATCGCCCCAATTGGACCTTGCCGCGGCTGGCCGACGAGATCGAGAAGCGCTCCGGCGTGCGCATCTCGCGCTCACGGCTCTCGGTCGTGTTGCGCCAAAAGGGGATTTCCGCTGGCGCCGGCCGCGCCATACCCTGAAGGGCCGCCAGGATGCAGACGCCGTGGACCGCGCTGGCCTGCGCCGCAAGCTCCTGAAGGCGCAGGCCGAGGCGGGCGATATCGTGCTCTTGTTCGGGGATGAATCCGAAGCGCTCACCCACCCCTATCTCGCCCATGCTTGGGCCAAGAAGGGCGCGGATCTGCGCATTCCAGCGCCCGGCCAAGCCGCCAAGGTGGCGATGCTCGGTCTGCTCGACTGGGCCCCGCGGGACCTGATCGTGCGCACCAGCCGGAGCAAGCGCAGTGCCGATTTCATCGCGCTGCTGGACCAGATCGACACGCAGTATGGCCCAACGTCCGCTCGTGCGACGAAGCCGATCGTGCTCGTCCTCGATAATGGCCCGATCCACACCAGCAAGGCGACGCGCGCCGCCCTCGCCGAGCGGGCGCCCTGGCTCACGGTCGAATGGCTGCCAAAGTACGCTCCCGAACTCAACGCCATCGAAGAGCTCTGGCGCGATCTGAAGCAGCATCATCTTGCTCACCAGACTTTCGCGGGTCCAGAGACCCTCGATGATGCCATCCACGAGGCGGTCGCGATGCTCAATTGCGAGCGAAGTCGCCATCCGTTGGCCAACCACCGAATCGCTGCTTAGGCGCTGGGGCGCTCTGGACCCCAGGCAAACACCTCATCGCCATTGTGATCCAGGATCCGCATGGCATCCGGCGTCTGCGGCATATCCAACGTCTCAAAGAGGGACAGGGCTCTCACTTTGGCGTCCTCCAGATCCGTTGCGTCATGTTCAACCCGATCCAGGGTCACAGGAGCTTCGCCTGTGTCTCGAAACCGAAAAACTCGATGATAAACACTATAGAGGCTCTGTCTCGCACAGAGCCGCGACATCAGCATTGTTTCGCGCGAGACGTGCCTGCAGCTCGCCTACACCATTTGCATGAGCACCGACACAAGCCAGCAGACGTGTTGGTGCTCATGGTCGCTCCTGAGAGAGTTCAGTTGACGATGCCGGTGTCCGCAAAGGTGGTTGATGCCGCCTCAGGCTGGCGGCGTCTCCTGGTGGGCTGCCGTCAATTCTCGAGGATCGACCCTGACCGCCTGGACCGAGCCGTGGTTCCCTTCGATGAGGGGCAGGTAGATGGTGGTCGCAACGCGCCGGTAGGCGAGGAACGACAGACCCTCAATCAGTTCCTCGTCAATGTCGACAGTATATGTGCCGGCGGGTTGTACCTTGTCCACGGCCGTCAGTGAGAAGGGGTGATCGAAGGTCATAGTCTCTCGTGTTGTGCGCATGAGCTGCTCCTAAGCGGCGATCTTGTCGGCGCAATCTTTGGCCACCTGGCTGTTGCCTTCCATGGTGCCGGGCATTGTCGCCCACCCGTTCTTCATCACGAGGTCGCCCCTGTTCCAGGGCGAGGCGGTCTTGATGGCAGCAACACGCTCGGCAAGCTGTGGATCACGCTTCGATTGATCAACGCAGATCAGGGATAAAGCCGTGACTACCTCGGCTTTCGACTGATCGGCGGCCATTGTGCGAGCCGTGCCGCTGGTGACCCAACCGCCCCAGGAGAACCCGATGACGGCAAGCGCGACAGCGCCACAGGCGGCGCCTTAGAGGCCAGGCTTCAGCCATTCAGGGGTTTGCATGATGTTTCCCTTGGGATAGCGGAAGAAAGTTTTGTATCCTCAAAGTCAACGTAACACAGATAAACAGATTACCTAAGTTCTATATTTAGATTAGGCGCTGTTTTATTCAGGTAGCGAGTTCCCATATTCTTATAATAGATTTAATGTAACTTCTGCCTGCAGGATCAGGTCAGCGCTGCTCAGGCAGTGCAACTTGGTTTGCCTCAGGCCTGAGCTCGACTTTGGCCATTTATGCTGGATAGCAGAGTGTCGCCGTCAATCGCTTCAGAACATCGATTTGGCCTTTTGTCATGTTGGCGGGCCGGCGTGACGCATCAGAAACTGCGGCGGCCCAGAGCGAGCGTCGGACGGCCGCCAGAGCATCGCTGAAGGTGATGGTGCGCTTATTGTACCAAGCGGCACACTGCGGGCGAGCCAAGCGCCGAATGGCGGGGTCAGCGGTCCAGAGACTGACCAGCGAGAACAGCCCCAGCAGGGCTGGTGTCGTGCGGGCGATCGCCTTGTCCGACCATTGGCGTTGCGTCTCCATCCCCAGGTGTCTGCGAGCCTCGGCAAAGGTCACCTCGGTGCTCCAGCGCCGCACGAACCAGCGCACGATCTCAAGAGGATCGGCTTGCAGGTCCGTACACAGAAACGCCTGTGGCTTGAGGAGGCCGGCCACGTCCCGCACCAGAACATAGCGGATCGGCACGTGCTTGCCGGGATGGTGCCAGATCGCCGTGCCCGAGATGAACTCAATCAGGCGTTCGCCACCGCCGTACCAGCCGTCGACCCAAACCTGCCGCCACGCCGTCTTGGGATGGGCCAGGCGTTCGGCCAGGCTCGGAAGACGTTGACCAACAACGCGAGGGCGTCCTCGGGTTCCGGGCCGACGGCGCGGAGCCGGCGTGAACAGGCGCGCATCCAGGCGCAGGCGCGTGATCATGCACAGGCGATGCCGAACCGCGTTCAGCAGCTCAATCGCCGCGTAGCTCTGATCAGCCACTGCCACGAGGCGCCGGTCCGGCAGCCAGCGGGCGACCTGGAGAAGGGCTTGTCGGGCCCAGTCCGTGAGCGCCTTGTGACGCTGGCGATGCTCACGCGAGAAGCGCTCGGAGGGCGCCAGCACCGTCAGGAAGGGCAAGGCCCACACGCGACCGGCCCACGGGATGGGAGCGAGCATCATGATGGACAGCCAGCGCAATCCCGAGGCTTTGACGAAGTGGCCATGGGAGGAGCGGACCGGATCCCGGTAGATGCCACGGGCCCTGATCCGGGCACCCCAGCGACGCTCAAGGGTGTCATCCAGGCCAATCACCACTGGCCCGGTCGGCACAAAAGCTGCCACCAGCAGGCCGAGCAGACGGCGCGCCACCTCGCGGCTGGACCACTGGTTGCGGTTGAGCACACGGTGATAGTTCGTGAAGCTGCGGGTGCGGGCGAGGCCAACAACGGTGAGCATGGCCGTGACGGTGCGACGGCCCGGGGTGAGAAGAGCCCCCAGGACGAGCACAAGGGCATGGCGGAAGGTTGGTCCGGTCAGGCCGGACCGGAACGGAGCCAGCCAGGTGGACAGGAGGTCAGGAACATGGGGCTGGACGGGCATGGCCACGATCTCCCACAATCAGGCTCAAGAGCCTGGGAGGTCGCCATGGCCGAAATGGGTCGGACCGAGATCCTGACGCGCTATCGTCATCTCCGCGCGATCAGCACCCACCATCACAACGAGGCTCTTCGCTGCGTACCGGATTCGGCCCTGATGGAGCAGGCGCGCCGGCTGGGGCTCACGGCTGGCAAGATGCTGGTGGCCGAGAGCCTGGACGAGGTGACGTTGGCCTACGACCTGGCTCTCTACACCGCCCCGCCGGGCCGCTCGCGCGGGATGGACCGCTATACCCGCAACGCTGTCGTGGTGCCCGGCTCGGATGAGGACGTGATGCTGCAGGCTCTGCTGCGGGCCCGCTTCTCGGTCTGGCGGGTTGAGCGTCGCCACGAGACGGCCGGCTTGGTGGTGCTGGATCTCATGCGCCAGGAAGAGGTTTGGCTGGTCGATGAGCATCTGGAGCAGACGGCTCATCCTGGCACATCGCTGGCGATGCGGCTGAGTACTCCGGAGGCCTTTGCGATGACGTGTGGGGTTGTCGTGCCGGTGGATGTGGAGATGATGGAGGAGGTGTTCGACACCATGCTGGAGCGCGTGCATGGCGATGCCGACGCAATTGCCAATGATCGCCGGTTTGCTACCGCAATCTATCGGATTGCCGTAATGGACGCGCTCATGAGCCTTGTGAGATTTGCCGATCCGGACTGACCCGCAGGTGGCCTACTGGCCCGCGAAATTGGCCAAAGTCGAGCTGAGAGTCTGACTCAAAATGCAGCTATCCGCTGCATCCGAGGTGTTTTCCTGGCGCTCCCCACACGTGAAACGGTGAAAATCAGTCCCGGTTGGACCTGATTGAGCTTCCTTTTCCTGCCAGGATGCAGCCACAGGATGCGTTCCAAGAGTTTTCAGTCAGCCTCTGAGGCGTTCCTTGGAGAAGTTCCGCATTGAGGAGGTTGCCATGACATTCCTGGTCCAGTTCAAGAGGTTTCGACGCGGTGTTCCCGAGATCATCGGAACACTGCCTATTGCCGCTGCTGACGGTGCCGCGGCTTTGGCATTCGCCAGGCGCCTTGCCGGGATGAGATACTGGCCAACCCGCACCGATGCTCTGCGCGTGATGGACGACGCTGGTCGTACGATGCTCGACTGGGCGGTGCCAGCAGCAACCGCACAGCCAGTCACCTACAAACGTGCACGTCAACCGGGTGCTCCAGGATGTTCGGAGTGCAGGCTTAATCGCTCTGCACGGCAAACCCTGAGGGTGCTGAACTGGAAGGGGCTGACGACGGTGGGCGAGTTCGATCCGACCTACCTGCACCTGGTCAAGCACGAGGCCCTCTGATCGGGATCAAGGGGTTCACCGGAAACACGCGGGTCATCTCGACGATGCTTGGCCAGGCTGCGTTGCGACCCATCCATGAACGGCCTTCCGCGACCATGGCGCTGTGTGGTCATCCATGGCCCCGCTCGCAATCAGGGTTGAAGAGCCTACATAAAGGTCATCGGCAGCCAAGCGTTCAGGCTGTTGCCGACTGAGAGATGCGAGTGCTCCCGCCTTTAGGCAAAGGAGCACCCCATGCCTCGCTGCTTCTTTGACTCGCATGACAGCGAGACGCCCTCGGAGGATCACACGGGATCGAATGCGATGGGGGTCGAGGCGGCCCGCGTCGAGGCCCAGAGCACCTTGGCGGCCTAGGCTGCACCAAGAGCGGCCTGCGCCACGGAGCCGGTTTTCCAGCATCCCTGCGCGGCGGCAGCGGGTGACCTTCTGACTTGTAGCCCGCGGGCCTCTCGCGGTTGGAGGACGAACCCATGAAGAAACCAAACGATGCCGCTCAGGCTATCCTTGATGGGATTGCCGCCAGAGCGGCGGCTCACAAGGTGAGACCTGCCGAAGCCCGAGCTGAACTCAAAGAGTGCCGCTTCTGCGGCAAACTCTACCTTGAGCCTTGTGACAACCGCGAAAAATCCCTGGCATGTGGCAACACCAAACTCTGACTGAGTGCGGCCCGGTCCAGTAGAATCCTGCCCTTGTGCAATGTAAGATGACTTTCAACCTGGTGCCACAAACAGGTCTGCACCTGAAGGTGCTGGACAGCAGCGTCAGTACCCTCACCCAATGCCGGGTGGGGTTCATTACCCATGAGGACCTGCACGACCTCTGCGAGCGCCATCCACGCCTCGCCGCAGCCTTCTGGCGCGAGACCCTCATCGATGGATGCATCGATCTTTCCGGAACGAGTGATGAATATCGGACGCCGCGAAGCCTACCAGCGCATAGCGCATGTGCTGTGCGGGGTGCTGGTGCGCCTCAGAGCCGTTGGTCTGGCAGAGGACTATAGCTGTGCCCTGCCCATCATCCAAGGCGAGTTCGCGGATGCAATGGGTATCACGCCGGTGCACGTCAACCGGGTTCTCCAGCAGATGCGGGCTGACGGTCTGATCGAGTTGAGCGGCGACCGGCTGACCGTTCCTGAATCGGACAAGTCGAAGGAAGTGGGCGCGTTCACCCCGCGCTACCTGCACCTTGAGAGCAATCAGACTGCCGCATGACCTTCACCCTTCAGCCCATGCGTGTTGCCACTGGCAGCGATGAAGAGGGCATGCTGGTCCTCGATGGCAAGCAACGGCTGGTGGCGGTACTGACCCACCTTGGCCAGCGGCATGACAGCATATTAGGTCACTTGTATCTGAAAGCAGGCTATGGTCGGCTGGATGGTCCCAACCACCCCACCTTTTGCCACGCTGGACGCAGCCCAGGACTGGATCGGCCAGCGCCTCGCCCATTGAGCCTGATCGCGCTAATCTTCACTTTCCTGTTCGGGAATCCGCACCGACAAAGGTTTATTCTTCCGGCCCGGGGAGGGGCTGTGCGAGGCCGCCCACAGCACCAATGCCGCTGTGCATCCGTCTGATCTTTATGGCCGTCGGGAGAACCGGAGAACCTTGCTCAACCGTGACCGTATCGAGCGGGACCATGGCAGGCTTTGCCGTCTCGCCTAGCATCTCCTGCACCATGGTGATCAGAGCAGAAGGCGCATAGGGCTTGGGCAGGAACCGCTTGCCCTTCGGGAGGTCTCCCACACCGGGCCGGGCCAGTCCTGATGTGACAATGACCTTGATCCCCGGGAACCGCATGTCCACGATGCGAGCCAGCGCAAAGCCGTTCAGCGACCCCGGCATGTTGACATCCGTGAAGACCAGGCGCACGTCGTGCCGGCTTTCGAGCATGATCAGGGCCTCGTCCGCGTTGACAGCTTCAATGACCCTGTAGCCCGCGTCGTCGGTCAGGATGTCCCCTGCAAGCATTCGTAGCAATGTTTCATCCTCAACGACGAGGATGACGGGAGGCCTGTTCTCGGTGGTGTTCATGAAATGCGCCCATTTTCTCTCTGCACTCAGTCAAGAGTGCTGGGGCGCTCGGGCTGTGTGGCGTCATGCCAAAGCCTGCCGGGAGAATCCGGCGACTGAAAACACTGTATAGCCTCAAACTCAGAAAGGATACAGCGCCAGGACACCATTATCTGCGCCGTGTTCCCACTCGGGTTGAAAGGCTTGTAGCAATGAGAGCGGGATAAAACGCCAGTCTTCTGGTCTGATTACATCCTGGCTTAACGCAGGTCCTCGGAACATACCTCTATACGGCAAAGTTAAATCGCAGGTCTTAGTCAAGAAGGGCACCATGCCAGATCGCGAACAGATAATTAAGCGGCAGAAGGTGCTCGCCGACTTCGGTGAGTTCGCCCTGCGCAACGAGGATCTCGACGAGATTTTGACGGAAGCCTGCCGCCTTGTTGGCGATGCCCTTGGGACGGATCTCGCGAAAGTTCTGGAAATCGAGCAGAATGGAAGGTCCGTGTTCATGCGGGCAGGGGTCGGCTGGAAGCCGGGATATGTCGGAAAAGTGCACTTGCCCATGAACGAGCGGTCCTCCGAGACCTACTCGATCAAGGTTGCCAAGCCGGTCGTCACGAACGACATCGACAAGGAAGACCGCTTCGAGTTGCCGGCCTTCCTGAAGGAACACGGGGCCGTTGCCATCGTCAACGTGCCGATCTTCCTGCCCGGCGGAAAGCCCTACGGACTGCTCCAGGTGGACAGCCGCGAACCGCGCGAGTTCGGGGAGGAGGACATCGCGTTCCTGCGAACCTACGCCACGATCCTGGGGCCGGTGATTGACCGATTGCACAAGGCCTATAGCCTGAAGGAAGCCCTTGAGATGGTCTAATCACAAATGACAAATTCTGCCTGAGCCGCTTCGGGCAGCTTAAGCTGAACTGGTGGCGATTGCCATTGCGCTTGCGCCAGCCGGAGCTAGGGCGTTGCCCTGTGTCGCAGAGCATATCTGCAGCAGGAGGCAACGATGCGGGATTGGCGGGTGCGTCGCGTGTTGCAGCCCCACTCGGACGGACAGCGGCACTGGGATCGGACTTATCAGCAGCTGTTGGCCTGGACCCACGCCGGACCACGATGCGCCGCGCTCCCGGCCGACCCCGCGCCTCCCGCACAGGAGGTGAAGGATGAGGATCGGGATCTATGCACGGGTGTCCACTCAGCGCCAGGCCCAGGCGGATGGCCTCGCCCAGCAATTGGAGCGTCTGCAGGCGCATGCATACCAGCAAGGATGGGCCGTCGCGCCCGAGAACGTCTTCCGTGATGACGGCTACAGTGGCGCCACGCTCAAGCGGCCCGGGCTGGAGCGGCTGCGCGACCGCGTGGCCATGCGGGAGTTGGATGGCATTCTGATCACCGCTCCCGACCGGCTCGCCCGCAACTATGTGCATCAGGTGTTGCTGCTCGAGGAGATCACGGCCACTGGATGCCAGGTCCACTTCCTCGACCGGCCGATGAGCCAGGATCCCCACGACCAGCTTCTGCTGCAAATCCGTGGGGCCGTGGCCGAATACGAGCGCAGCCTGATTGCCGAGCGGATGCGGCGCGGCCGGCTGCGCAAGCTGCAGGCCGGCGTCCTGTTGCCGTGGATCCGGGTGCCGTATGGCTATCGCGTCGATCCGGATCGCCCGCGCGATCCCGCCGGCGTGCGTCAGGACGAAGCCGAGGCCGCTGTGGTGGCCGAGATGTTCACCTGGTATGCTGATGAGGGTCGCAGCCTGTATGGCTTGGCCAACAAGCTGCATCAGGACGCGGTGGATTTGCTTCGGTTTAGTGGAGAGCGGTTTGGTAGCTATCCGGCCAGCCTTTCGAACTGAGCCGGACTGACATAGTCCAGTGTCGAATGACGCCGGACGGGATTGTAGAAGCCATCGATGTAACGACCGATCGCCTTCCTGGCCTCGGCTCTCGTCTGGAAGACGGTGCGCCAGACCAGCTCGGACTTCAAGGTCTTGAAGAAAGTCTCGACCACGGCATTGTCGAAACAATTGCCTGTCCCGGACATTGAGATCCGGATGCCGTGCTTCCGCAACTCGGCCTGATACTCGATCGAACAATATTGACTGCCGCGGTCCGCGTGATGGGTCAGCCCCTCACCGGGTCTTCGGATCGCCAGAGCCTTGCGCAGCGCCTCGAGCGCCAGTTCCTTGTGCAGCCGGTCGCTCACCGCCCAGCCAACCACCCGGCGCGCGAAGAGATCCAGGACCACGGCCAGGTAGAGCCAGCCCTCGCTCGTCCACACGTACGAGATATCCGCGTTCCATTTCTGGTTCGGGCGCTCGGCCGAGAAGTCCTGCTCGAGCAGGTTGGGAGCAATAGGAAAGGCGTGGTGGCTGTCGGTGGTGCGCTTGAAGCGACGTTTCTGCCGGGCCTTGAGCCCATTCTCGCGCATCAGTCGGGCCGTCCGACGGCGCCCGATCGGCAGGCCCTGATCCTGGAGTTCGCGCGTCATCCGTGGGCTGCCATAGGTGCCATTCGATTCTCGAAAGGCGGATCGGACATGGGCGAGCAGCACCAGATCGTCGCGCTGACGCTGGCAGGCCGGACGACTTCGCCAGGCAAAGTAGCCGCTCTGGCTCACCTCAAGAACCTGGCACAGGCGCTGGATGGGGAATTCCGCTTTCGCCGCATCGATGAACGTGAACCTCATCGACTTCCCTCCTTGACGAAAAAAGCGGTGGCCTTCTTGAGGATGTCGCGCTCTTGCCGCAGCACCTCGTTCTCGCGACGGAGGCGCTTGAGCTCGTCCATGACATCCTCATTGGGCGGCGGGGCCGACGAAGGCCGCATATCCTGGTGCTCCGCCATCCAGCGCGCGAGCGTCGAACGGTTCACCCCAAGATCGTCGGCGATCGCGCGTTGCGAGCGCCCACTCGTCAAAACGAGGCGGACGGCCTCATCCTGAAACTCTCTCTTAAAACGGGTCTTCGGCATGGAGATCCTCCTGCTTCATCAGAAGCTCTCCATTTTTTCGAAGCAAGACCACTGTCGGCCCTCCACTCTTACCGAGAGACGAAGTGCCGCTCGCGCTTTATTCCGGCCGAGCCGATTGAGAGCTTGGTCTGGGAGGATCTATGCCGTTTGCTGACCCATCCGGAGGCCATCGGCTATGCGTTGGAGCGGGCGCATGGCGGCCATTGGCTGCCTCAGGATCTGCAAGCCCGGCGCGATGCCTTGAAGCGGGGGCAAGTCCGTGTGGAGCAGCAGATCGAGCGACTGACTGAGGCTTATTTGAGCGAGGTTGTGAGCCTGGAGGAATATCGCCGTCGCCGTCACGACCTGGAACAGAAGGCGCACAGCCTTGGGGCCCAGAGGCAGCAGCTGGAGGCGCAGGTCGACCGTCAGGGCGAGATCGCACGGGTGAGCCTGACCATCGACGAGTTCTGCCGTAGGGTGCAGAAAGGGCTCGAGCAGGCAACCTGGGAGCAGAAACGGCAGCTCATCGAGTGGCTGGTGGTGCGGGTGATCGTCACCGACGGAGAGGTCGAGATCCGCTATGCCATTCCAACCAGCTCAAATGGCGAAGCTACCCGCTTTTGTCATTTGCATTCAGACTATCGAAGCCAACCAGCATCTGCTCAAGGAGCTGCAACATCGGGTCAAGAACCATATCAGCATCGTCACCAGCCTCGTGAGAATGCGTGCCAGGGACGTCACTTCGGAAGAGGCCCGCCGGGAATTGACCACGGTCGGCGAACGGATCGAGGTGCTTCGCCTGGTCAACGAGCTGCTTTATGTCGCCGGCACGACCGATCTTCTCCGACTGCGTCCGTATGTGATGCAGCTTGTCGAGAGCCTGTGCCATCTGGATGAAGGCCAGTTCGGCAAGGTGCGGCTGGAGTTTGCCATCGAGGAGGTGGACCTCGCCCCTGAGATTGCGGTGCCGCTCGGTCTCATCCTGAACGAGTTCGTCACCAACAGCCTGAAATATGCCTTCGATGGCCAGAGCGGGCAGGGAGGTGTCATTTCCGTGAGGGTCGAGGTGCTGGAGGACAACGGAATCCGCGTTCGCATGTCCGACAATGGCAAGGGGCTGCCCGCCGAACCACGTCCCGCACGGCCCGGCTCGGGCACTGGAATGAAGCTGATCGAGGCGTTCGCACGCCAGCTTGACGCTAAGCTGGACTGGTCGTCATCGCAAGGAACAGCCCTCTGCCTCGAATTCAGCCGCCGCTGACATTTGGATCTGCCAATTCCATAAATGATGGAGTGGACGGCGCCTGCTCCCGGCAGCGCCCTATGAGGTAGGGTGATTGCTTCAGCGCCAGACAGGGAGCCGCTCCGATGCATGTCACGACTGTTGGTCTCGATCTCGCCAAGCACGTCTTCCAGGTCCACGGTATTGACCAGGATGGACAGGTACTGATCCGCCGTCAGCTCCGCCGAGGCGAGCTCATCGGCTTCTTCCGGCGCTTGCCGCCTTGCCTGATTGGCATGGAGGCATGTTCCACCGCCCACTTCTGGGCGCGAGAGCTGGCGGCCCTCGGGCACGAAGTTCGGCTCATGCCCGCAGCCTACGTGAAGCCCTACATTAAACGCGGCAAAAGCGACGCGCTTGATGCTGCGGGTATTTGCGAGGCCGTGACCCGCCCAACCATGCGCTATGTGGCCATCAAAAGCCCAGAGCAGCAGGCCGTGCTGATGCTCCACCGTACTCGCGAGCTGCGCGCAACTTGAGGAGGCCCATGTCCGGATCCATGACGTCGAGCAGGAGATCCTGATCTGGCATCGCACGAATGAGGTGAGCCAGCGCCTCGAGACGATCCCCGGCGTCGGCATCATCACGGCCAGCGCGCTTGCGGCCACCATCACTGATCCGAACTCTTTCCGCTCGGGCCGGCACTTGGCAGCCTGGATCGGGCTGGTGCCACGACAGAGCGGGACAGGCGGCAAGGTGCGGCTGGGGCACATCTCCAAACAAGGAGATCGATATCTGCGCCGGCTTCTCGTGCTCGGGGCCACGACACTCTTGCGGCATGCCCGCGGCAAAGCTTCAGTGTCTGCGGGATGGATCAACGCGCTCCTAGCCCGTCGCCCAGCCGGCATCGTCAAGATTGCAATCGCCAACAAATTGGCCCGGGTCGCTTGGGCCGTTTTGCAGGGTAACCAGGGGTATCGGGCTCCAACCGCATAAGCTGCTGCGGGAGCCGGATGAGAGGTTTGCAAGGTTGGTGGAGGTGGTGATGGTGTGATGACGGACCGGTCGAGCCGGGGATCAGACAAACCCGTGATAAGCCGTTGCGCTCTGACGCAGCATAAATGTTGGGGATCTGATCCGCGAACTTCATCAAGGCCCGCGGTCAGGTAGGCCGCATCACAAGGCCGGACACATGGCTGCCCACGACCAGACCGTCAAAACACCAAAATCCCCTTGCCACGCAGGCGCCGTCCACACAGGTCTTATCGGAATTACGCCGATGTCCTACGTGGACAGCTCTGACGTGATCGAATTTCTCGATGGGTTGATCGGACTAGATTCTTGGCTCAGAGGTTTTGACCGGTTGGGATGGGCGTAGCACGGGCAGATGTTCTGGAGCCACCAGCACCGCGATGCTGCGCGCCATCCCGGGCTTGCGCCAGATCAGCCCAGCACATTGAGCTGGGCCAGCGATGACCTCGTGTCCGCAAGCGGTATGCTCAAACCCCGTCACCGCCTCCTAAGGAGGCTCCGCCGACGGGGCCAGCTTTCTGATATGTCGCGGGAGCCAATTGGGTTATAGTTTGTTCAGAAAGCGCCTAATCCTGGGTCAAAATTGGAAGTGGGAGTTTCACAATGCAGGTACCAGCATCAGTAAAGCCCGCAATATGGGGCGCAATCGGCGGCGCGGTCGCTGCAATGATAATTGGCTTCGTTTGGGGGGGCTGGGTAACGGGAGGAACAGCCGGACAAATGGCGTCGGCCAGCGCCCAGGATGCTTCAGTCCTAGCACTTACGCCACTCTGCGTTGCAAAGGGGGAGCAGCAACCGGAACAGCTTGTGCTCTTGAAGAAAGAGAGCACCTGGAGTCGTGACGCCTTTGTCACCAAGGCCGGCTGGGTCGCTAACGTGAACGAAAAATATCGATCTGCCGTCGCAAGCGCGTGCGCAACGGCACTCGTGGAAGCCATGGATGCGAAGCCTGCTGGCTGATAGCATCACCTTATCTAGAAATGGACGAGGGTGCCCGGAGGGGCATAACTTCCCCAGGCACCCTCGAACGCGCACAGAACAGGGGCGAACGCCGCCCCTCGTTCAGATCGGCACCGATTTCTCTCAGAGCACGCGCGAGCCTCTCAGGTCGATCAGAGCCTGGGTCTCTCGGGCTGCCCGCTCAGGGCCTCCGACTTGGAGCGACGAACGGATTAGTCTCCGGCCCCTCCCGCGAATTCTTGTCGAAGCATATCTCAAGTCGCTCAAGCGCTTGCGCGCTCTTGTCCAACGGCACGCGAAGTGCGGCGCCCTCTGCCTGCACCTCCAGGGCATTCGCTGTTCGGAGCTTGGCATTAAACGAACTCTCCGCGAGGGCGATCGTGACGCCCTTCGTTTCCGCCAGCGCTTTGACTTCCACGGATTGACCGGCCGCCGCCAAGCGAACTGGATAGGCACTGCCACGCTCAAGCTTCCACTTGGACGAGTCGAGCAGCAGCAGCAAGCCGCTTTCGGCACGCACGAAGCTTACCGCGAGATCGCCCGCCGTTCTCGACATTGAGCAGCTATCGAACTTTCCAGCCTTGTAGGTTGTCGCGATTTCCCAAGGACCAATCGCAACGGTCTGCTCCGTCGGCTGAGCGAATGCTGATGACGTCACAAGAATAGAGCAAACAAAGACTGCATTCGTATTCACCACGCTCCTCCGCCCGCTGCGCGCCCCTGCCAACCGGTTGAAACCCAATCGGATCCGATCGCCTGCCGTATCCCTGCCCTGGGTGTAACACCTATCCAGTATTAGTCGTGTTACACAAGCCATGGCAGACCACCTGATCTCGGTCGCGCGGTGGAACGCGGCCTACTTGCGTTTGTCGTTGTCGAACACCTTGGGATGGCTCGTGGGCGTTCCGGAAGTGGCCGAGGGGCCGGTCGTGCCGGCGGTTGTCGCCCGTGACCGGCCGCGCATGAAGTACCAGACAAGCCCGGCAATGATCACCAGACCGATGATGATCCAGAGCCAGGACGCGCCGCTGCCGTCATCCGCGGGTGCAGCAGGTGAGCCGGACGTGGCAGGCGGCGTGGCTTGGGCGAGGGCCTCGCTTGCCGTGCCGAGCGTCACGATCGTAAAAGCGTAGAGCCTGTCGAACATCGTGTCTCCCTTTCGCCCACTAGGGCTGCGGATCAACGTTGGCCAGACGCCTGCGTTCCTGCTCTGTCGGCAGTCGACCGTCGGGTGTGAAATGATCGACAGCAGTTGCTGCCGTGGCATGCCAGTCTGTTGCTCCAGCTCGTCGATAGTGTCCGACCCGAGAGCGTGAGATGTTTGATGCCGGACGTTGCCTTGGCTTGGCCCCTGGGGTCGATCGTGCTCACACCGGTCCGCCGGGGAACTCCCATGCTCAGGGCCCGTTGCCCTCGGTTCACCTGAGAGTAGCGATGAGCGAACCAACATCACCCTCCGGGATGCACACGGCCGACGAGGAGCACGTTCCCGTTCTCGATGACTCATTGAGGAGCGGGGCACGCGCTGTTTCCGAGGAGGTCATCCCTCTCGTTGAGGAAACCGCAATTGTCGGAAAGCGGGAGGTCATAACCGGCCGCGTGCGCGTGCAGACGGTCACCGACGTCATCGAGGAACTCGCCCGTGCCGACGTGCAGCGGGAAACCGTCGATGTCACGCGCGTGCCTATCGACAGGATCGTCGAGACCGCCCCTGAGATCAGAACTGAAGGCGATGTGACGATCGTGCCGGCTCTCGAGGAGGTGCTCGTGGTCGAGAAGCGCCTTGTGCTCAAGGAGGAAGTGCACATCCGGCGTCGCGTCGAATCAGAGGCCGTCGAGGTGCCGGTTACCCTGCGCAAGCAGCGCGCCATCGTGGAGCGGCTTGTTCCCGATGCGCCAAAGCCTGACGGAGATACAAGTTCATGAGCTCCGGAACGATGATGCGTTCGTCAAGCCGAAGTCCCGTGACGACCTTCTTCCAACGCCACACCAATGCAGAGGATGCCATCGGCCGCCTCCCAGCGGCTGGCATCACGCAAGATTGCATCCGCCTCACTGCGGGAGATGGCGAGTGCGGCCTCCGACCCGCCGGAGGCACGGGCCCGCTGCCTTTCCCCGAGGCGAGCGCCAGGCTGTAGGAATCCTTGCGCCACCTGTCCCGAGATGAGATACAATCGGAGCATGTTGTGTTTGAGGGATCCCGGTCTCCCAGTAGCGTTTGGTTGTCGACATTCGGGACGCACGATGTTGCCGTGGAACTCGCGTGGTGCGACAAACCCGCTCTGGGCCGGGACGATCTCACCGGTCGGTCAGTGTTGCGCCTCTGGTTGGGACTTGACGCTCTCTCCTGTCCAGCAATGTCCCATAAAGGGACCCGAGCACGGCTCCGAAGAGAAGATGGAGCAGGACGGGTTCGAGGCTGGGCTGGGGGAGAGCAATCGGATCGGCGGCCCACGTCACGAAGAGCATCAGGAGCCAAGCGAGCATGCCGAATGTCACGCCCTTGAACCAGAAGGGCGAGGGCAGGACCGGGCTCACCACCGCAAAAACTGGCCCCCACAGGAATGTGCCCACGGCGAAATGCACCACCCAACCGAGCCCGGGCGGCGAGAGCATGATCCCGCTTGCGACGCGGACCGGATCGGGCGCCGGGAGGACGCCAATCAAGCTGCCGAGGAAAAGGGTGGCTGAGACCACCGCTGCGGCGACGAGCCCTGCGATGATGCCCTTGCCGATGTTGATCATGGAGCCTCCACATGGGCCGTTCACCGCGGTTCAACAGCCGAAGGGCCGGGATGTTTCCCGTCACACACGCGGTTCACCTGAGCATAAGGCAGCAGGGCGACGTAGACGGCCGGCCCCTTTCATGTTCATGCACGATCAGGACGGGCGGACCTTAAGTTGTCGGTCGACCGCGCGCTGGAGACTGACGTGGCCTTGTGCCTGCCCGAGTTCAGCTTGGCGCTTCCCAGCTCAGAAGCTTTGAGCCCGACCGATGGGTCAGGAAAATTGAGAACTCTGATGTTCGTTGTCAATGAGCTTGGACGTGGGTGTGCGATCCCAGGGCAGAAGCCGGGCGCGGCAGGATGGAGCGATTGCGCAGGGCCGGCGGCAGAGCCGTCAAGACGACGGTTGAGCAAACTCTGATGCGCGGGTTGATCACCGCATTTCCGTGTGTTCGTCCGGGGCTGCCTCGATCTGTCAGCGGGCGTCGATGACACATCATCGGCCACACAATTCTCGCGAGGGTTCCCCTCCGAGGCCCTGCCGCCGGCGCTGGGCAACCGCAGATGTCAGTCCAAACTGAGGAGGTCCTCCGCAATGACCGTGAGCTCGTTCGGCTTTATGCGGCCGAGCGCGGCTCGATCTCGCGCCCGATCGCCCACAGGAAGGCCGCCATCAGCCGGCGATACCGCGCGCACAGCCGCACCTGCGCCTTCCAGGCAATGGCCCGCACGATCGCTGGCAAGCCCTCCTGGCGCTCCTGCAGCACGCGGCTCATCCGGGCCGGAAAGCGATAGGTCCAGGCGCCCTCGATCAGCACCCGGCGAACCCGTGGGTTGCCCGCCTTGGTGATGCTGCCGCGCCGCACCCGCTCGCCGGTCGAGCTCTCGCACGGCACCAGACCGAGATAGGCCATCAGCTGGCGCGGGCTCTCGAAGCGGCGTACATCGCCGATCTCGGCTACAAAGGTCACCGCGGTCAGAAGCGCCACCCCACGCAGGGCCTGATAAGCCTCGACCACGGGCGCCATCGACCAGGTCTTGACCACCTCAGCGACTTGCTGGTTCAGGCGCTCCAATCGCGCCTCGGCATCCTCGATCGCCTGCCGGTACTCGCGTAGGACGAGATACTGGGCCGGATGCTCGAAGATGAGTTCGGATAGCCAGCGCGCATGCGCTCGGGTCCAGGGCTTGTGGCCGGAGAAGATCCGTCCATGGCGCAACAGAAACGATTGCAGGTGCTGGCGCTTCTCGCGCAGGTCCGCCATGGCCGCTTCGCGCGCCCGCACCAGCTCGCGCACGGCCTCATGGCCTGGATCCGGCACCCAGATGGCGGTCAGCTCCCCGGCCCGATGCAGCCGGGCCAGGGTCAGGGCATCGCGGCGGTTGGTCTTGACGCGCTCGCCCGGGCGCTTGGGGATCAGCGAAGGCGCAATGACCGCACACTCATGTCCCAGAGCACTGATCTGCCGCTGCAGGCCATAGCCGGTCGGGCCGGCCTCGTAGCAGAACAGCAACTCGCGATGCTTGCCACTGAGCTTACTGACGAGGCGCCGCACTGCCTCGGGCGTGTTGTCGATCTCGCCCAGAAAACGGACTTCACCCTGACGGCCGTCTTCAGCCACGGCGACCGCGATCTTCAGTTTGGACGTATCCAGACCGACAAACACTTTGCTATTCTGCTGCATGGCTCGTCCCCTGTGCGGGAGGCTCGGCGCCGGCCCATCCGGCGCAACCCTCGCTCATCGCATAGTGTGGACGAGCCACCTCCGCCGGCAACGAACATACGGTCTGCCACGCTCGTTCGCGTGAACCAGCCCCGATCCATCGCGTTATCCGCGAAACCGAAGCTCACCTCGAACGGCTGCCGTGAATATGCAGGGGCATTCCCGGTCCGACACCACGGAGCACGGCAGGAACTGCATCCTTGCCGCTCTCCCGCCAGATGTTTTATCCGCGATGACCGAGCACGCGAGCATCGTCTCCCTGGCCCGTGGCCGCGTCCTGCAGGAGGCGGGCGAGCCGGTGCGGGAAGCATTGTTCCCGCACGGCAGCGTCATCGGGCTCATCTCTCCGATGGAGGACGGCCGTGCCGTCGAAACCGCAGCCATTGGGTCTGAAGGATACCTTGGCTTTTGGGCTGTGCTTGGGGATGACGATCGAGCGTTGTGCCGCGCCGTCGTTCAAGTTCCAGGAACGGCAACACGCCTCTCGCTCGACAGCCTTCTGGCGATCAGCCGAGCGTACCGTCCACTGAACGACCTGCTTCTGCGTTTCAGCAAGGTGCTTCTCAAGCAATCGATCCAGTCGGCCGCGTGCACTGGTCTCCATAGGCTCGAGGCCCGCTGTGCCCGCTGCCTGCTCCATGCGCATGACCGGGCCGGGCGTGGAGACGCTGTTCAGGTTTCCCAAGCAAGTCTGGCAGTCGTACTCGGTGTGCGGCGACAAACCTTGAGTGCCGTGACCAAGTCGTTTCAAGCACGCGGCATCGTCCAGGTGGAGCCGGGATGCATCAGGGTGCTCGATCGAGCTGGTCTCGAAGCTGTGTCATGTGAATGTTATGGCGTCTTAAGCGAGGCTTACCGGACCATCTTGCCTGCCGTACATTAGGAACGCCCGGCAGGGCCACTCCTTCAGCATCAATCAGCACCTTTGCTCTTGCTATTGCTTGAGGTTCTCGAGCGGTATGGTCAAGCGCACGGTCAACCCTTCTGGTGCCCAGTCCTGCTCGATGAGGGCTCCGAGCTGCCCTGTCGCACCGCGATAGGCGAGCATCGTTCCGAATCCCTTGTGGCTTGGTGGTCCCAGGACCACAGGGCCGCCACGCTCCTGCCAAGTGAGCTGGAACTGACCTTCTCGCAGAATGTCTCGCCTGATAGCCACGTGTCCGTCCGGGCGCGAGAGACTGCCGTACTTGACCGCATTGGTCGCGAGTTCGTGGATGATCAGCGCAAGTGCAGTGCCGGCTCCTGCGCCCACAGGGGCATCATCCCCTGAAATCGCCAGCCGGGCATCATCCGCCCCGCTGCCCGAGGAGGCTCGGCGATCCTGGTCGTGCATATAGGGGCGACCAAGAATGCGGAGCAGGCCCAGAACGGTCCGACTCGCTGGATCGGCCTGATCCCATGGATTGTGCGGCTGGATATACTCGTGGACCTGGGCAAGGCTGTTCAGGCGCTGCACCAAACCAGTCGCAAACGGCCTGGCCGCCTCGTCTTTCCGTGAGGTGAGGGTCACAAGGCTGGAGACGACCGCAAAGATGTTCTTGATCCGGTGCGACAGCTCGCGGCTGATCAGTTCCCGTTGCTCCTCCGATGATTTGAGATCGTGGATATCCGTGCAGGTTCCGAACCATCGCTCGATCGTTCCATCGGCCCGTCGGATCGGCAGCGCGCGTCCGAAGGTCCAGCGATATTCGCCGTCATGCCGGCGAAGCCGGTACTCGATCTCGTAAGGCTCGCCTGTGGCAAGCGACTTCCGCCACCGCTCCCAGGCACGAGCTTGATCGTCGGCATGGAACATGCCGTTCCAGGCCGCGCCGTCGGTCGAGCCGTAGGGCACACCGGTGAACTCATACCAGCGGTTGTTGTAATAGTCATGATAGCCATCCGGCTGCGTCGACCAGACCATCTGCGGCATGGTGTTCAGGATCGCCTCAAGGCGCGCCTGATCCGTCTCCATCCCGGCCGGACGATGATCATCCAGCGAGTGAGACTGGACTGTGCCCAGAAGGTAGAGTTTTGACAGCCCGTCAGCCGGGGAACTCGGCTCTGGCCGCACTACCTTCCCGGTAGCACTCAGTTGAACCCGTTCTCCAGATTCAGAGCGCTGCAGGCGAAACGTCCCGTCGAGGCATGCCCCCTGACCATTCCTGAAAGCAGCACGGACCTGATCACGGATCCGCTCCCGATCATCAGGATGCAAAAGAGAGACGAAGGTGGACCCAGCCAATGGCCAGCGGTGACCTTCAATGTCAGCGCGGCCAAGCAGGAGCTCCCGGAACGCCGCGTTGCCGTCGAGACGATCGGCGGTGGGGTCGAACCACCACAAGCCAACAGCCGCAGTGTCTGCAGCGAGCGCGAGCAGATCTCCAGCGCGAGGAGCGTCACCGCCCCTCGGCTGAAGAGATCGTGCAGTGGCGGAATTATGGTTCATCGTGCTTGAGGCACCTGGAGCGCGTTCTTCGGGATTGATCGGACTGGCGGGGCCGCGAATGGTCGCGGACCTATCAGCTGTCGGGCTTTAGGATGATGCTCTGAGGTTTGATCTCGGGCAGAACCCGGTCGAAATGTTGCCTGACGGCGGCGTGACACTCACAGGCCGCCTCTTCCAGGCGGGCGCGGTCCACGACGGTGATCTGGCCGCGTGCATATCGGATCAAGCCGCGGGCCCGCAGGGCTCGCGCCACTGACGTGACGGTCGTGCGCTGGACCCCGAGCATCTCGGCCAGAGCCTCTTGCGTCAGCGGGATCTCGGCGCTGTTGACCCGATCCTGGGTCGTGAGCAGCCAGCAGCAGCAGCGGGCCTCCAGAGGATGAAGCGCGTTGCACGCCACGGACTGGACGATCTGGGCCAGAAGAGCGTCGGCGTAACGGCTGAACAGGTCGCGCAAGGTGGCTGAGCGTTCCTTGGCCTCTTCCAGCCGGGAGGTTTCGATCCGGAGAGCCGGGCCTGGAATCTGGACTTCCGCCCGGGTGAAGGCTGGCTTATAGCCCGAGGACACGATGCCCCCGAGTGCTCCCTCGCGCCCAATGGTTGCGGCCTCGGCAGCTCGCCCCGTCTGCATCATCACGACGAGGGATGCCATTGTGCTGGCGCATGGAAAGTACGTGCGCGTGACGTCGTCGCCCGGCTCGAAGAGCACCTCTCCTTGATACAGCGTCACAGCTTCAAGGTGCTGGTCGAGGAGCGAACGGTCGCTGGGCTGAAGGGAGGCCAACAGGCGATTGCTGATGAGATGTCGAGCCGCAGAGGCATCAACTTCTTTAGGGCGGATCAAAGGTTGCTTCATCGGTGTCCCCGTCCTGCTGCCGGAGCAGTCTCAAGGCTGCCCTTCTCGGACCCACAGGGTGCAGGATGGCACAGTGTCAGAAAACGTCACGTTTGTCCGTCGAGTACTCGACTTAGTCGTGAACTCTTTTCGGCCAGAACGCAGCCTCGTGGCCGTCGGTTCGTTTTGACCTCGTCGGCCCCGTGGTGGGCAGGTGATCCGCTCCGTTAGGGAAGCGGAAACCATACCGGCAAGAAGGGCCTGCCTTTTCTGCTTCTCGCATCCACCGGGCGGAACGGGCGCTGCGCGCAAGATTTGTCAAGGTGCCGCTGCATTGGCTTCCTGCGGTTCAGAGCTCACAACGAGGGTTTATTATGCGGTATACACTTGCTGTTCTTGCCGGCTGTCTCGTCATGTCTGCTTCAGCCATCGCCCAGGTGCCGGCAGAGGTTGAAGCTTGCCGCCTGTCGGGTCTGGTCGCGATCAAGGAACGTTCGCCCTCGCTCGACCAGATCACGTTTGACATGGACTCGCTCGCTATCTCCAAGGCGGACACCAAGGTCGGCGACACGCCGATCAAGATGGTCATCATGGGCGATGCCTACCTGCAGCGAGAGAAGACCGACAAGCCCAACCGCTTCGTCTGCCTCGTCGGCGAGAAGGGCAAGGTCGTGCTGACTTTCTTCACTGAGCAGTAAGTCCAACCGAATCTGTTCGGACGGAGTCCGATCATGACTACGATGTCACGTCGCCTGTTTGTTTCGACTGGGCTTATCTCTACGGCCGCGGCGCTAGCCGCCTGCTCAACTGACCGGTCATCACTCGCCGGCTTGCTCGAGACATCAACCCGCCGAGGGCTCAGTGGCCGTACAATCAGCAAGCCGAACTACACGGCTGTGTACGCCAGCCGTTCCGGCAAGCCCGCGCCGGTGAGGGCATTTGACTACGCCCAGGTCGACCTAGCCTACTTGCGCCAAGAGGTGGAATACCTCGGGACGGAGGACCCCGGCACTGTGGTCGTGGATCCGGCCTCGCGTCACCTCTTCTTTGTCGAAGCCCCAGGACAAGCGACCCGCGTTGGCGTTGGTCGCGAGGGCTTCGGCTGGTCGGGAACCGCAAAGATCAACATGCGGCGCAGCTGGCCGGATTGGGTGCCGCCGAAGGAGATGGTGGCCCGCGATCCGCAGATCCGCTCACAACTCGTGGCGACCTCACGCGGGCGGGGCGTTCCAGGAGGTCTGACAAGCCCACTCGGGGCGAGGGCGATGTACCTCTTTGCAGACGGCGGGGACACGGGCTATCGCATCCACGGCACCACGGTGGAATTCTGGTTCAGTGAACGGCGCAACTTGACTGCGGCCAAGCGCTTCTGGCGCAAAGCACTCAAGCGGCACGGCCGGCCCGAGCGGATCGTCATCGACGGCAGCCAGACCAATCGGGAAGCCATCCTGTTGTGTGATGTAGAGAGCCATCTACAGGATCGCTCAAGGCGCCGGCTCGAGCCAATCCAGATCCGGCAGAGCCGCTACTTGAATAACCAGATTGAGCAGGATCATCGAGCCATCAAGCGGCGGGTCCGATCCATGCTCGGGTTCAAGTCCATGACCACGACCTGTGTGATCCTCGGCGGTATCGAGATGGTGCACATGATGCGCAAACAGCAGGCGAAGTACGCCTGCAATCCGCAGCCGTCATTGGCCGAGCAGTTCAATCTGCTCGCCGCCTGAGCCTGAGAGGAGATCTCGGCTATCTTCGCGCCCCTGCTGCAAATTTGCGACGCAACCTGCCTGACATGTCCATTCGTTGCTGTCCAAAAAACTCATCTGGCAACGTTTTGGCAGTCAGGCATTCAAGCTCTGTCTGCCTCATGGGCTTCCAGGAACCAGAGTGCCTTGTCGAGCGAACGCGAGAACGCGGTGAAGATGTCAGCCGTGCCGGCATCTCCGGCTTCTTCCGATGTGTCAATCGCTCCGCGTGTCGCATTGGCAAGATCGCCGTAACGCTCTGCCAACGCAGCGACATGGTCATCCACGCTGATGAGATCGGCCGGATAGGCCTTGAGTTTGGAGCCTTGCGCAACTGCCTGGGTCGTACCAAGTGCGACTCCACCGAGCTGCACAATGCGCTCTGCCATAAGGTCGGCATGCCCATCAATCTCGGTCCGGAAGCCATCAAGCATTTCGTGCACGGCGATGAATTGGCGGCCCCTCAAATTCCAATGTGCCTGCTTCGTCATTAAGGCGAGATCGATCGCATCAGCCAGGCGTGCGTTGAGCAGCGCCGCTACAGTGGTCTTGGTGTTGGAATTCAGATCGTTTCGGGTCTTGTTAAGCTTCATGGGTCAACTCGTGCTGAGGGAGTTCAGAGACAGTCATTGTCGGCGGTATTTCGAAATCTTGTTGAGCGTTAAGTGACGTCAGGCTTCTTAGATGGTCAGTGCGTGTCTCGTCTCGGACGTTTTATCCTTCCAAGGATCACGGCCAGCGCCGGCCGGGCCGGCAGGAAAAGTCGGTAGCTGAGTTCAAGGAACGCCATCAGTCCAGGAAGCGCCGCAGCACGCGCCGCCCAGCGCCACCGTGGCAATCGCGCCCATACTTCAACGAAAGCAGCTGCTCCGGAATGAAGCACTCCAGCTCCAGTGCGAACATGAAATCGTTCCATGGCCCGCCGCTGGGTGAGACCGAAAGGAACTAAAACATGCGGATCCGATACATCGACAAAACAGAGCGTGTCGGAACGATCAATGCGACGATAATAGCCGATCTCTGCCCGACATAACGGACAAGAGCCGTCAAAATAAACTGTTGATCTTGAGGGCCCAGCTTCCACCTATCTCTCCTAATTATTGGGTCATCAAGTGACCAGCTGCAAGCGCCTGACGGTACGGTTCCAAACCTATACCCGTGCTGGCGCCAATAATCAGTGCCCGCACGATCCCACCCCCCACTTCAGTCTAGCGAGTGATACGCTGATCTGAAAAATCCATAGGGTTTGCGTCAAGAGATGCGCAGCAATCCTGGTGGATCTGCATCAGAGCAATGCAACGGCCGGCCGTCTATCCACCATTTGTTTAACCGCCGACATCAATGCTTACTCGTGTTCGCCATCATTGCGGCGACTCGAACCACGTATGAACAGCTTCGGACTGTTCGCAGCGGCCGTAAGGGTTGCGACCGTAATCGCTGCGGCTCCTATCAAAACAGTATGCCCAATTACGCTAGCAGCAAGAAACGTATAGCTTCCGATCGCGATGGAAGAACTAACCGCCCACATGAATCCCAACACCTGCAAAACATAATGCCGAATGCCGACGTCGGGAATGTTGCGAAGCGGGCTAACTTCGTGGTTGAATAAGAAGTTCCACGCATATGCGACATAGTTTCTGGTGCTTGCGATCATGAGTGTGGCGCCTTCTGGTGAAATCGGTGCGGAGTTGCTGCGGTATTCTGGACTAGCTTTAGGTTTCATCTGAACCATCCTTGTATGTTTCTCGTCGGCGCCAGATCACATTCGAAACCACAGGAACGGCCCTTCACTTCTTCCGTGGGATGATCCTGCTGCGGAGAACAGCTCCGATCAAAAGCAGAGCGTTTCACATGATGCTTCGTATCTCGAGCCCCGGACACTCCCCAAGACTCAGTACCAGTTCGGTCAGTTCTGTGCCGATGGCGGAGGGCTTAGAGCAGCAATAGATGTGCTCCTGGGTGGTAACGCAACAAGCGCGTTCAACAAGTCTTCACGGCGGGTGGGCTTTTCAAGCCACGGCACCTCTTGCAGTTGGGTTGGCACCCCAAGATGCCGGGCGTATCCCGAGTAGACGATGAACGGAACGCCGCGACTATGAAGCTCGCCTGCAAGCTGTGTTGCTGGGCCATCCCTGAGCATGAAATCCAAGATGGCGAGTTCGGGTGTGTTGTTCTTCAGCCATGCTTGCGCTTGCGCAATTGAGGTCAAGGTATGCACCGCAAAGCCGACATCCTCAAAATAAGCCTCTAAGGACATGGCAATGAGGGCCTGATCCTCGATGATCACGCAGAAGGGCTGAACAGATGTGTGTGCAATCATGGTGGACATGGGTTCCACTGGTGCGTTGGCCATTCTGACGGCTCGTAGGGCCGGAGGGCAGTCGTAGCGCGATGCCATGGCCGGAGCGCCACTCCGGCGCTCCAGCCAATCCTATTAGTTGGTTTACGGAAGGATCACGCTGTCGATGACGTGGATTACGCCGTTCGTTGCGGTGATGTCGGTGGCAGTGACCTTGGCGTCGTTGATCATGACCCCGCCGCCCTTGGTGCTCACCATCAGCATCTTACCGTTGACCGTCTTGGCCTCTTGCACCTTGCCAACGTCAGCCGCCATCACGCGTCCGGGGACCACGTGATAGGTCAGGATGGCGGTCAGCTTGTCCTTGTTCTCCGGCTTCAGCAGGTTGTCAACCGTTCCGGCAGGCAACTTGGCGAATGCCGCGTCAGTCGGAGCGAAGACGGTGAAAGGCCCTGCACCTTTGAGGGTGCTCACGAGACCGGCTCCACCCAGCGCAGCCGCCAGAGTCTTGAACTGGCCCGCCGCGACGGCTGTATCAACGATGTCCTGTTCGGCTGCGTGGGCAGCGGTTGCCCCGCCAGCCACCACACCAAGCGTAGCTATTGCGGCGAAAGCCAGATTTGCAATCTCGAATTTCATAGCTCGTGCTCCTGTGCGTGGGTTTGGACGGTCCC
This sequence comes from Microvirga ossetica, assembly GCF_002741015.1. NCBI lineage: Bacteria > Pseudomonadati > Pseudomonadota > Alphaproteobacteria > Hyphomicrobiales > Methylobacteriaceae > Microvirga > Microvirga ossetica. The sequence continues at coordinate 377,437 of NZ_CP016619.1, forward strand.
TTGCGGCAACCGATGAGACCACCACGCTGGCTCTCAGGAGTTGAATGTGGATCAAATTGATTTTCTTACAACTCACTATTTCGTGTGGAGAACATCTGTTTTCATCATGGTATAAGATAGGGTCATTTAGTTGATCCTGAAGAAAACGGAGTGCCGTCATGCTGTCGGATACCCTCACCTCTGGGCTGGAGCAGTATCGGATCGGCCCAAAAATCCGAACGCTCCGCTTGAAGAAGAAGCTCGGCCTTGTGCAGCTTGGGGAGCACACCGGCCTCTCACCCGCCATGCTCTCAAAGATTGAGCGTGGTCAGCTTTTTCCTACGCTGCCGACGCTGCTGCGCATTGCCATGGTGTTCGGCGTCGGGCTGGAGCACTTCTTTGTTGAGGCCTCGGAGCGGCCAACCATTGCAGTCGTCCGGAAGAAGGATCGGCTCCGCCTGCCAGATCGGGCTGGGGACGCTATCCCGTCTTACTTCTTTGAGAGCCTCGACTTTCCGGTCACCGACCGCAAACTTCAGGCATTCTATGCAGAGTTCCCCTCGCGATCAGACGCGTCTGAGCCGCACCAGCACGCTGGAGCGGAACTGATCTATGTGCTCAAGGGACGGCTTGCTGTCGGCATTGCTGGAGATGATATCGTTCTGGAGGAAGGCGATGCCATGTATTTCGATTCGGGTGCGCCGCACAGCTATCGGGGAGAGGGCACCTCCGAATGCTTAGTGATTGTGGTAACCGCGCCCAAGTAGGTTTATTGGCCGCTCAAATTCGCTGGAGGTGTCAACGAGCTTGGCCAGAAGCTCATTGGCCTTAGCGGGACCCGTTTGAATAAGTTGTCTGATGGTGGTCATGATATCCTCATGAGATCTGGAAAAGGTGATCACCCGACGCAATACGAAAGTGGTGATGATGCCCCTCGGCCCGGTGTTGCTTGCGAGCCACGAGCGCGTGTTTAAGTAACCTCGGTTGAGCCAGAGGCGTTTAAGAGGGATGTGATTTTGGTGGGCGTAACGCAGACGTTAGGAACACTATCTCGCAACAGCGAAAACTTTGCTGCAGCGCATTATAGCAACAGCCTGAAGCTCGAACGGTTCCTCAAAAAGGCTCCGCGTCTGGAAGGCCATTAAGGGATCTGCGCTGGCGATGGTGAACCGGGATAGCCATATGTGAGCGATCGCCGACTTGTGCTTCACAGGCATTGGTGATGGAGAGAGTTGTATGCTCCCGCCTTTCGTGCGGAGCGAACAATGGCTGATGGCATACGACCCCATCTTCTGCTCTTTGCCGAAACCCTGACTGAGAAAGCGCGCGGCGCAGCGGGACCAGCAAGCAGCCCTGGTCGCCACCCAAGTTCGCACCGTCCTCTCCCGAAGGTGAAGCAAGTGCATCATGCTTATGAAAACTGCTCCGGGCCCATTGAAGGTCTCCGCCTGCCTTTAAGAGCCTGGGCCGTGCTGCGCAGAGAGAACATCATGACGCTCAACCGATTGAAGGCTGTTGCTCACCGGATCGAGCAGTTCACGAGCGTTGGGGTAAAGACGGCACAAGTGATCAGAGCAGAGCTTGCTCGTGTCGCACTCCTCGAAGAGCAGCCTCCTAATCCTCAACAGCACCGTGGGGCTGCGTAATTCCGAAGGGCCTTTATGGAACACGGACCGACGCCAGAGGCTATCGCCCAGGCGAAGCGGCAGCAGGGCTACTGGGATTTGTGAGAACACCTATAGCGGCGTCCCCATCACCATTGCATAGCCCGTCACGGCAAGCATCACGAACAGACCAGACAGGGAGGTTAGCGCGACCACGTCCTGCCTCTCAAACCGCTCAAGCCTCGCATCGATGTCGCTGAGTTGCATGCGAGAGTCGAAGTTGGAGTCGTGCATGCGTTTGCCTACAAGCTAAATCCACAGGGGACAAACAAACGTCGCAGAGGCCCCACAAGATCCATCCGACTATCGAGCGTCCGGAAACTCAATGATCGGCGACTGGTATGGGAATTCTACCCTTCTCGGCTGTGGCGTTTTATTTGCCGGCCATGAATTTCGCGGAAGGCCGTTTATGGAACGGTTCTCTTCAATGTACATAGGTATTGGAATAGAATTGGTCTTGGGCCACTCCGATCCGAGGTGATCGCATGAGGCGGCGGCAGTTCATCAGGATGCTCGGGGCGCCGTGGCGTGGCCGTTGGCCGCCCGAGGGCAGCAGGCACCACCGCCGGTGATTGGGATCCTCGACAGCGGTTCGCCTGACGCGGATGGGGACCGTATGCGTGCCTACCGCAAGGGCTTGAGCGAAACCGGGTACGTCGACCTCCTTCGCCCAAGGAATCACGCTTCACGAGCGAGGGGAATCGCCCAGAGAGTCAGATGCCAGCGCCCCTGGTATAAGCAGCCGGAAATTCGGTCGCTGCGACAACTCCCCCAATGAACTCACGCCGTCTCACTCGATCACATCGTCGGCGCTAACAACCAGCGATGACGTGATAGTGAGGCCGATCTCCTTTGCGGTCTTCAGGTTAATCGCCAGCGCAAGTTTCATGGGCTGATAAATCGGGTGATTGGCTGGACTGGCTCCGCCCAGTATTTCGCCGATCTGGCGTCCCAGTTGCCGCATGACGTCGTCGAGACGCGGTCCATATCCCAGCAATCCACCCTCGTGCGCAGTCTCCGGCCACTGGTAAATGTCGGGGATGTGCAGTGCGGCGGTCTTCCGGATGATGACGTGGCGGTAGGCGTGCAGCAGCGGAGAGGCGAGGACGTTGAGCGCGGCAGCTGCCTCGGCTTTCGCCATGTCGATCGCGGGTCCGATCTCTTCGCCCTTTTCGACGCGGTGGACCAGAAGGATGACGCCCCGGCTTCGCGCGGCTTCGGCGAGGACTTGAAGCCGTTGAGGACCCGTGGTCCGTGTATCGGCCAGCACCGAGATTCGAGGCGCGCCTGAAGTGAATTCGATCAGCAGCTCCTGACGTTTGCCGTCGAGGTCCGATGCGAGCAGGCTGATGCCCGTCGTATTGCCTCCCGGTTGCGCCAGGGAGCGGGCCAGGCCTTCACCGACCATGTCGTCGGTGATGGCAACAATCGGGACGCTCGTCGTCGCTGCTTGGGCTGCACGGGTTGCCTCGGGACCGGCGGTAACGATGGCGTCGGGGCTGGTTCGGACCAGCTCCAGGGCGGCGGCCGCAAGCTGCTGGTATCCGGCATTCCGGTCACGCCGATCGATGGTGAGATTTCGACCTTCGACGAACCCGTGCCGGCGCAGTTCGTCGAACACCGGATTGACTGGCGCAAGCTCGCCGGGGGAGAGGAAACCGATCCGATAAGTGCGAGATGCCGCCTGTCCAGCCGCGCGCCATGGAGCGGCCAAAGCCAGCGCGCCACTGGCAAACCCAATGAATTCCCGCCTTCTCATGAGCTTTCCTTGCACCTCGCGCAGCATACGGGCGCAGGAGCGACCCGCTCGACCAGATCAGCGGCCCAGAGGGCGGTGATCGCCGGGACGAGATACCGCTCGTACGGTTCTGCGGCGGTGCCTTCGAGTTGCCACGGCTCATGGTGGGGCATGTGATGATCTGCCGGTTGTCGGGCTTGGCTGTGGTGATCCTACTCCCGATCCGAGTTCCTGTCGCGCGAGAGCCGTCTCGGCGCAATCCAGAAATGGCACTTAGCGTGCAAAGTTGACATGACACCCTGGGTCTAAAACCGGTTGGGGAGGGCGCCCCGGCGGAGCTGGTCGGGGTTGCTCCGCCGGGGCGCCTTACGGTGTCTTGAACATGTGACGCTCGCCCTGCCCCCGCCGGCGCGGCGCCTTGGCCGAGCGCTGCTCGTCCCGCTCCTGCTGACGCTGCGCCACATAGGCCAGCACCTCACTCAGGCGCTTGTTCTCGACAATCGCCGCATGCGTCACCCGCCGCAGCTTGTCATAGGTGCGGTATGGCAGGTCGACCCCGTTGTGCCGGATCGCCAGCCGTCCGTCCGGATAGTCGATCACCGTCACACGCTGGCGGGCGAGAGGGCGCGTCAGCTCAGTGGGCTCGAGCAGGAACAGCACCTTGTCGTACTGGAGCGTCAGATTGCGGGTGACGGTGCGCTCCTCTTTCCAGGCGAAGATATCCTCCAGCACCATGTCCTGCGGCACCGGACGGTGCGCATCCGAGGGGCTGATGGGCTCCTTGGCGAAACGCCGGTTATGATCGGCCAGGAACCCCGGCAGGAAGGCGTTTGCTGCCTCGATCGTCGATATGCCGGCAAGCCGCATCTCCTTGACCAGGCGATCCTGCAAGGTGCCGAACGAGCGCTCGACGCGGCCCTTGGCAGCCGGTGTGTTGGCGCAGAGGATGTCGATGTTGAGTTCATGCAGGGCGCGTCCGAACTGGGTCATGCCGTCGCCGCTTTCAGCCTCTGTGTTGCTGACCCGGAAGATGGCGTGCTTGTCCGAGTAGAAGGCGATCGGACGGCCATGGGCTGCGACGTATCGATGGGTCTCACGCAGATAATCGAAGGTGGACTCCGAGGGCACGAAAGCCGCATGCACCAGCTGGCTGGTGGCATCATCGATATAGGCCAGCAAGGTGCATTGCGGGCCGCGGTTCTCGAACCACCAGTGCTTGGAGCCGTCGATCTGGATCAGTTCGCCCATGCGCTCCCGGCGATTGCGTGGTTGGTGCACGGAAGGAAGCCGTCGGCGGCGATCCAGCCACAGACCTTCCTCGATCATCCATTTGCGGACCGTCTCTCGGGACACGGGACAACCATGGGTCTCCCGCAGCTTCTCAGTAGCCAGCGTCGGACCGAAGTCTGGATAGCGCTCCTTGATGATCGTCATGACCAAGTCGCGGACTGACGCGGGAAGCCGGTTGTTGCCGGGCTGGCCGCGCCGCTTCGACACGAGGCAGACAGCTCCATGCTGCCGGAAGCCCTTCAACAGCCGGAAGACCTGTCGGCGTTTGAGCCGGAGCAGGCCGCAAGCGTCCCGAACGGTCACCCGACGGGCTTCTAAATCCATCAGCACATCCAGCCGGGAAAACTCCTTGGCGCTCATCGACACCACCGTCATACGGCACGTCCTCCTGCAGCCCCGAAAAGCAGGAGAGTGCCATTTGAACTTTGCAGAGGGGTGTCATCTCTATATTGCGTCTACAGTGTCAGAACTCGTTAGACAAGTCTCTGATTGTCCTCATTAGAGATGTCACCTCCGGGGAGTGACTGCTGAGAGCTCAACCCACCTTGAACAGGCTCTTGCCTTGGCCGCGCCGCCGCGGGGCGCTGTTGCTCCGGCTCATGTCGAGCTCCTTCTGCCGCTCGGCAATGTAGGCCAGAACCGGGCCCAGCCGCTTGTTCTCGACAACTGCCGCCTGATCCACCTGCTGACGGCGGTCAAAGGGCCTGTACGGCAGCTCCAGGCCCTTGTGCTTGATGGCAAAGCGCCCATCCGGATAGTCGTAGACGGTCACCCGCTGGCGGGCGAGGGACAGCGTGATCGCGTTCGGCTCGAGAATGAACAGCACCTGGTCGTACTGCAGGGTCAGACTGCGCGAGACCGTCCGCTCCTCGCGCCAGGCGAACACGTCATCCAGCTCATCGTCTTCGCTGAGCGGGCGATGCAGGTCCTTGTCGCTGTAGGGCGCCTTGGCAAAGCGGCGGTTGAAGTCCGCCATGAATGCCGGCAGGAAGGCATTGCCCGCCTCAAGGGTCGAGATCCCAGCCAGTCGCATCTCCTTGACCAGGCGGTCCTGCAAGGTGCCGTTGGCGCGCTCGACGCGGCCTTTGGCTTGGGGCGAGTTGGCGCAGATGATGTCGATGTTGAGCTGATGCAGCGCCCGCCCGAACTGGGTCATGCCGTCACCGCCCACCGCTCCTTTGCCGTTGACGCGGAAGACGGCATGCTTGTCGGAGTAGAACGCCACCGGCTTGCCGTAGGCCTCCAGGTACTCCCGGGTCGATCGGAAATAATCAAAGGTCGACTCGGTCTCGACGAACTTCAGGTGCATCAGCCGGCTGGTGGCATCGTCAATGTAGACCAGAAGCGTGCAGGGTGGGCCGCGATCCTCGAACCAGTAGTGCTCGGAGCCGTCGATCTGGACGAGTTCGCCGACGCAGTCGCGCCGATAGCGCGGCTGGTGCACCCCTTTGAGCTTCTGCCGGCGCTCCTGCCAGAGACCCGCCGCGATCATCCAGCGCCGGATCGTCTCGACACCCAGATCGATGCCGTGCCGCTCGGCGAGCTTCTCGCAGGCGAGCGTCGGGCCGAAATCGGCATAGTTGGCTGTGATCAGCGCCAGCACCTCGGTCCGCAGCGCCGCCGGGTAGGAGCGGTTGCTGGGCTTGCCGCGCCGGCGCGACACCAAGGCCGTGGGACCACCGGTCTGATAGGCCTTGAGTAATCGGAACACTTGGCGCCGTGTGATCCGCAGCAGTTGGGCAGCTTCGCGCACCGTAATTCGCTCCGCCACGACGTCCCGCAGAATGTGAACCCGATCGATCTCCGGCCGGCTCATCCCGATCACCGTCATCAGACCCAATCTCCCCAGCACCATCACCCAGGGAGAGTGACATTTGTAACGGGGAGAGGAGTGACCTTTCTAACGGGGTTCTACACGTGAATTTCCGAGAAGGCCGTTTATGGAATGGCACTGCGCGCGTTTCCTACGCAATCGTGCGGCGTAGAACTGCCCTGGCTCGGCTGTGACCCGTTGCACACCAGTAGCTAAGCCAGGGCTGCAGTCTGGTTAGGCGGGGATCAAAATGGCAATCCGATGGATTCCGACCCCATTACCGATGTTAGTGGCATGATCGGTCCTGCCTTTCCCGCACGTGTAGAAGTCACCTTCTTTCACGGTGTAGGGTTCCTTCCCCATCTTCTTGATGCTGAACTCGCCTGCAAGAATATAGCACATCATATCCATGTCCATCATCGCCTCCGTGGGATCGGCGGCTCCAGGCTGGAAAATAATGTCGATGATTTTTAAGCTCTTGTAGGCGGCCATCTCAGAGGGTGCTGTGCCGACTTCCACCAACCGACGCCCTGGGCTGAGCTCCTTGCCATCGTTGGGACCATAAGCTGGGACCCCCGCAGCGCCTGCGGGGGTTACGAAAGCGAATAGGGGAGCGGCGGCTGTTGTCAAACCAAGTGCTACTGCCGATCTGCGGCTCATGAGCTCTGTCATGATTTCCTCCTACAGCTCGTGTGCGAAATCCACACCAGAGGAGTCGAAACCCCGCCTACCAGAATGTCAAATTCTTTGATGCAACAATAGATCGGCTGGATAGCGTTTGGTATCCTGCTCATGGCAAGCGCAGCCAATATCAGCCTCGTGCGCGTGAGAAGATTATCCGCGAATTGCGCGTCAGGTCATTTTGCGCGTAAGCCGCAGTATGGAACGCGATTTGAAGGTTTCGGGAAGTCTTCGGGCGGGTTTTGCGGGCGCGCCGTCGCCTATTCAGTAAAAACGGCCTCGAAGGCGGACCCGGCGCGGGGGCAATTACTTGCGAGACCTGCCAGCGCTCACTAAGCTTGGCAATCATGAGCCACGTCCCGTTCATTCGTTTTTTCCGGGCCCGCGATCCCGATTACGAGGCCCGCCGCTTGAAGCGGCGGTTTGCGGCGATATGGCATGAATACGAGCGGGCAATGAGACGCCGCCGGGGCATGAGCCAGGGCGGATTTGTCGTCGCTGTTGCTCTGATCGCCTTCGGGTCTTTTGTCGCCTGTGCGGGGCTTCTGCTCGCATTTCCGGGGCTGCTTCGCTGATGAAAAAAGGTCCTTGGGGTGAATGCGGGGCGATATGACGATGCGTTGCACATGATCGAGCGGCGGACGCCGGATCAGTGGAGTCGCGGCTTTGCGGTGCGGCGGGCTGCGGTGTTCGCTGCCCTCGGACGGATGGACGAAGCGAAAGCTGCCGTCGCGGAGACGCTCAAGCGCTTTCCGGGCATCACGATCCAGGGCTATGTCAGCACGCCGGACTGGAGCGAAGCCAAGCGCCAGCGCCTCATCGAGACGATGCGCACGGCCGGCTTTCCTGCATGCGCGCCGCCCGAGGGGATTGCGACGATTGCCAAGCGCATCATTCTGCCCGAATGCCCGCAACCAACGGCGAATTAGCACCCCTCGTGCCAACCTTCACATCCGGCTCCCCGGATGTGGTGACGCGACGTGATGGGATCGCGTGGCCGCCCCCGACTACTTCAATTGAAGAATGACCGGACCTTCCGACACTTTCGGCGGACTCGCGCCGATGTTTGACCCATTCTGTCCGATCCAGTCCTTCGCTCTTTGCACACTCTCATCCGTGCCCGCCTTGTCCTGACAGACCGTGACGGAGACGCCGCCATCGCCGGTGCGGATCAGGGAGTAACCGACAAATCCCTTGACCGATCGTATCAGGCTCTCGACATCGGACTTACGCGTCTCCAGCAGATCGAAGAGTTCCTTGGCGCCTTCACCGGAATAGGTTCTGATCACGGCGTGCATGGCTCGGTCCTCCGTTAAGCGTTTCTGCGAATGACACAGACGATTGCCCCGGATCGCGCAGGCGACTGTGCGCTTTCGGACAGGGCGCGTCTACAAGTATCGCTCATGGGCAGGGAGGGCGATGATGGCAGCGCGGCATCAGGGGCTGGTCCCAAACGAGCGCTTATCGGCACGGGACGGAAGTAAGCCAAGGGTCCGCCTAGGACAGGAACACCGGACCTCCTGGAAGGGCAGGTAATTTCTCAGCCTGACCGAGGGTGTGTCAAAACTCTTACATGCCCCGCCTCGACGAACTATTCGTACAAGTTCACGCTCATGTACCGGGGATTTCCCGGTCTATAAGGGCTTGCAAGAAATTAAATTGCTCCATGGAGCGGCCCGTTCGCGTTTTGACACACTCTCGGTAGAGTCGAGGTGTGGCGCGGTGGCGGTAGGATCAGCCTATCTGTTTCCGCCGCTTTCGCCGAGCGGTGCCTCACTAGCCGAGCCGTTGCTCCGTTTCCACACCCCGCTCATCGAACCGGACATGCAGATCTCCCGCATCCGGCTCTCGGACAAGACCTCACGCCTTCACCCACGGCACGTCGTGCCCAAGCCGGCTCAGGCGGACGAGCCCGAAGTGCCCGTAAAGATGCGAGAGGGGATAAGCCCCGCCCTTGCGTCGCCTGAGCTTATGCTTGGAGCGCAACCACCGGCGCAACCGCACCGCTGTGTAGGTGTCGAGCGCCCGATACGCCGGGTTGACGGTGCCTACTGAGAAGTAGTTCGCCCACCCGCGCAGCGTGCGGTTCAACTTGCCCACCAGCACTGTGGTCTCTTGCCATGTTCCCGCTCGGGCGGTCAGCGCGTGGATCTTCTCGACCATGCGCCGGATGCTCTTCTTCGAGGGCCGTTGCGCCAGGCGGGCCTGGCCGGTTCTCGCCGAATACATCCGTCCGAACGTGTATCCCAGGAAGTCGAACTCACCTTCCGGAACCTTGCAGATGCGTGTCTTCTCCTCGTTCACCGTCAGCTTCAGCTTGCCCATGATCTCGCGCAGCCGGTGCAAGGCCTCTTCGGCTTTGCCCTTCCTGCACAGGATCACGAGGTCATCCGCATAGGTCACGATGCGACTGCCGAGGCTGTGCTCCAGCCCGAGCTTCTTCCATCCCAGCACAAACCGGCGCATGTACAGATTGGCCAGCAAGGGTGAGAGGGGTGAACCCTGCGGGATGCCGCGCCGTTGATCGCGCGCCTCCGTTGTCCGTGTCGTCTGTCCTCGTGTGTCGGTTTCTTCCACGGGGCAGTCCAGCCACCCTCTGATCAGGTGCAGCACGCGCCGATCAACGATGCGGCGCGCCACTGACGTCATCAGCTCGGCATGGGGAATGCTCCCGAAGTAGTCCGCGAGGTCGGCGTCCACGACGTCCGGATGGCCTCGGAACAGCAGCTCTTCCACCTCGATCACCGCCTGCTGGGCATTGCGCCCAGTCCGGTAGGCGTAGAGTTCTGGTGGAAGGTCGGCCTCGAAGATCGGGTCCAGCACCAGCATCGCTGCTGTCATGCAGACCCGATCCCGCACGGTCGAGATGCCCAGCGGCCTGAGTTTGCCGTTGGCCTTCGGGATGAACACGCGTCTGATCGGGTCCGGTCGGTAAGTCTCCTGCCTGAGCGCAAGCGCCAGTTCACCCAGCCACCGCTCGACCCCATACGCCTCGATGTCCGCAAAGTCCTGACCGTCGCCACCCGGTGCGCCCTTATTGGAGCGGCACTGGGCATAGGCATGCGCCAGAATGTCCTCGCGGCTGATCTTGTCGTACAGGGCGTAGAAGCGATAACCGGCTTCTGCCTTCGCTTTCGCGTGCAACGCCGTCTGCAGTTTCTGAACACTCTTCGGAGTTGATAGGTTGCCCAATCTCCAGATCCCTCACCACGTCGTGCGTCTGTCTTGAACTGAGGTCCCTTTCCTCGACCAGCGTTGACTGGCTTCAGCGGTACTACGGACCTCTCCGCCACCCCAGGGCGCCCGGCCTGTCCCTCGCGGGCCTCCGGTTGGTCATCCCTGACCACGTCCTGGGGCTTCCCGTGTTGCGTGCGCTTTCCTTGTGTCCATGCTGCCGCCACTACCCCGGTGCAGCGCCTGGGCGTACTCTTTGCTCATTCACCCAGCCGTATCAGCCTTCCCCGAAAGGGTTGTCGGGTCGGCCTGCACATCGTCCTTTTCGAGGCTTGCTCAGCGTTCACTCACGTTGCGGCCTGCACACTCGCGCGGTCACCAATTCGTGACCCGCTATCCGAAGGCTTCAGCCATTTCGTTACCTCCATGACTGCTCCGGTTGCTTCCGGCTGGAGCGGTGGCCGGGTGGGACTTGCACCCACTGGAAAGCGCCGCCTTGTCACGGCGCACACCCGTTACAGACCTTCCGAGGTCTAGATTCAGGAATGGGTCAGCTCAATCGGCAAGTCCCTGGCGCATCCTCGTCGTCCAGCCTCCACTCGGTCAGAACCACCGTCTTCTTTCCACTACATCGGGGGATTGGACCATCGGCTTAAAAGCCATACGTCATGGAGGACCACTCTCCAGGGGGCAGACCAGTGGGCAGTCATCGGCAGATTGTAGGGGCAGGGCGATAGGCGTACTATGACCCATGAGCATGCGGCCGTGCATCCGCGTCGGCGCGATATATTCCGATCGGCGCTTGCCGGTCCTGAACAGGGACAAGCGCCCCGTTGCATCATCTCGCTGGGTGACGTCGCGGTGATATAGGACGGCCATTATGCCGAGACTGCTCTGAGAGGCATCTCCGAACCGGGCGGGCCGCACTCTCAGCCTGGTGGCCCTCGTCCCTGATGGTCCAGGAACTCACCTTCAAGGGGGACAGGACGATACGCGTGCCCGCCTCGCCTCCGCAGAGGCTAAAGCTATGCCAGTGCAGGATCTAAATATCCGGGATCGCGCGAATGCCCGGCGGCAGCTCGCCAGGGCAGCAAGGTTCTCTCTGAGGCGGCCCCTACCGCCATCGAGAGAGCGAGCACGGCGTTGACCATCCGCCCGAAAACCGGCCGCTCTACTGCGGATCTGGACTGCGTCGAGCAGACCTTACTCATTCCCCTGGCCGCACGCGTGCTCGCTCGCCGCCTTTTTCCCAACCAGGGCTTTGCTGACCCGGCTGCCGAAGCGATCGCCGCGCGCCTTGCTTGCGACCTCACCCCGTTCGAAGCCGATCGCGAGATGCTGCGGGGCTTGGTCGAGCGCAGTCTGATCTTGGATCAGCTCTTACGCGACTTCCTCAACCACCACCCTGACGCTCAAGTGCTCAGCCTCGGGTCCGGCCTATCGACCCAGTTCGAGCGCCTTGATAACGGCCAGCTCCAGTGGCTGGATGTCGATCTCCCCGCGGTCGCGGAGTTGCGACGCACCCTGTTCCCGCCCCACCCGCGCAGGCGCCTCGTGAGCGCCTCAGTCGCAGAGGCAGGCTGGACCTCCATCCTCGGAGATCTGCAAGGCCCGACTTTCGTGGTGGCCGAAGGTCTCTTGATGTATCTTGAGCGCGCGCAGGTTTTTCAGTTGGCGCGAGACCTCGCCGAGGTGCAAAATGGCGGCCCGGTGGAGTTCGCCTACGACTACTACTGTGCCCAGATGGTGGGACAGGCGTGGCTGAACTCGTCCATGCGCCGGCTCGGGGCCGAGTTCAAATGGGGTCTGGCGGGCCCGGAGGAGCTGTCGCTCGGCGAGCCGCACTGGTGTGTAATCGACACCCACCCGGTGATGGAGCGGCTGGGTTGGCCATACGACATTCTCTGGTCGTCGTTTCGCTTCTTCACGGGCGTTCGACCCTATGGCATCGCCCATTTGAAGCTCTTGGACGACGCCCCAGGGGCATGCGGATCGAGTGTTTGAAGGAAGCTGTGGCGATCGAGACGGGCCGACAGCCGTCTGAACGACGAAGCTGATCGTATGAGTGGCAACGGCAGGTGCCTCGGTGCTCAGCTCTTCACCCGAACATAACTGCCGGGCGCATCCTCGATGGGCGTGAGCTTACCGCCGCCGATCTCCCGGGCCAGGACCTGCCTCCTGTCCTGTGCCTCGCTCCAGGCCTGCCAGTCCGGCCACCACGAGCCCGGATGCTCCTCTGCGGCTTCGAGCCAAGTCTCGAGCTCTCCCACGGGCGGCCCGTCGGTCCAGTATTGGTACCGGTTCCGTGTCGGCGGGTTCACAACCCCGGCAATATGGCCCGAGCCGGTAACGACAAATCGGACGGAACCACCAAGGAACCGTGCCCCTAAGAACACCGACCGCGCCGGTGCGATATGGTCCTCCCGCGCCGCCAAGTGGAAGATCGGGATCTTCACCTTCGAAAGGGCGAGGGTGACGCCGCCGATCTTCATGCGTCCCTGCGAGAGATCATTGTTGATGTAGCAACGCCGCAGATAAAAGCGGTGGTTCGCTGCGGGAATGCGGGTCGAATCGGAGTTCCAGTACAGCAGGTCCAAAGGCAGCGGCGTCTGACCCTTCAGGTACACGTCGACGACGTAGGGCCAGATCAGATCGTTGGAGCGCAACAGGTTGAAGGCTGCCGCCATCTTGTGACCGTCTAGATACCCGTGCCGGGCCATGTCCCTCTCGATCGCGGCGACCTGTTCTTCGTCCATGAAGATCCTTAAATCGCCGGCCTGGCTGAAGTCGACCTGAGTGGTGAGGAAGGTGGCACTCTGGACGCGGGTGTCCCGTGTCGCTGCCAGATAGGCCAACGTGGCGGCAAGCAGGGTTCCACCGACGCAGTAGCCGAGCGCATGGATCGCCCGCTCGCCGGTGGCCTGCTCGACCGCGCCCAGCGCCTCCAGAATGCCATCATGCATGTAGTCCTCAAAGGACTTGTGGGCGAGTTCCTTGGTGGGGTTGACCCAGGAGATCATGAACACCGTCTGGCCCTGGTCCACCGCCCATTTGACAAACGACTTCTCCGGGCTGAGGTCGAGGATGTAGAACTTGTTAATCCACGGTGGCACGACCAGAAGGGGCCGTTTCAGGACTTTCTCGGTCGTCGGAGCGTACTGGATCAGCTCCATCAATTCGTTACGGAAAATGACCTTGCCGGGGGTGATCGCCAGGTTCTTGCCGATTTCGAACTTAGTCGTGTCGGTCTGCCGAATCTTGAGGTGGCCGCTCCCGCGCTCGATGTCTTCGGCCAGGAGCTGCATGCCCCGCACCAGGTTCTCACCATCGGACGCGAAGGTCTCGTGCAGCAGCTCCGGGTTCGTGAACACCCAGTTTGAGGGCGCAATCGCATTAATGATCTGCGTCAGGTAGAAGCGAGCCTTGTTCCGGGTGCGGGGTTCGAGATCTTCGGCCGTATCGACCAGGGATTCGGCCCAGTGCGAGGTGATCAGGTACGATTGCCGCAGCAGATCGAAATAGGGGTTTTCTGACCAAGCCGGATGCTGAAACCGGGGATCTTCGGGCAGCGAGACGGCAAGGGGCCTTACGTCGCCGTTCTCCAGTCCCATGAGCCGGCACATCGAGGAATGCCACAACTCCAAACAGTTATTCCAGAGTACAACTTGGGCTTCCAACACCTTGTGGGGCTGTTGCAGCCAGGCTTGTTGGAGTTGAGACAGTGTCTTGAGAGCTGGAGCGAGATCATCGTGCAGGGTGAAATGCGTCAGATTGATCGCATGGGGGTGCAGAAAGACTGCGGCGGCCTTGCCTGCTTCCTCACTCAGCCGTGCCATGTTGTGCGCAAAACGCTGCGGGTTCCTGATTTCGAAGCCGAGGGTTCGTGCTGCCTCATATTGTTCCTGGCCCATTCTGAAGCCTCAAGTACAGGCTGTCACTGCCCACCGCAGGACGAGATCCCAGTCAATCATACCACGAGTCCTGCTGTAAAATATTAAACTTGACTTAACGGACCGTGTCCGAGCGAGTTCATCCCGGCCCAATGATCAATTGCTTTGGGCTTGGCCATGCCGCCAAGCTTTGTGCCCCTGGCGCACCGCTCCACGGCTATGAGGCATGACCGCCTATGTTGACCCGTTTCAGACGCTGACCTTCCGCGCTCCGGTGACGATAGGGGATCCGGTGCACGTTCAGGTGGAGGGCATCGGCATTATCCCTGAGCGGCTTCGCACTCGCCATGCTGGTACGCGCCACGTGGATGAGGAGATCGTCTTCGATGGCGAGGCACTTGTGAAAGTGCCATCCGCCGCAAGCAGCCTCCCAGATACCCGCGATGAGCCTCAAACCGCGGCTGACTCACAGGTGCGCAACCCATCACGGCCGGAGGGCTGGTCCGCGACTTTGCGCGCGGATGGGGCGCCAGACGGAGGCTTGGAGAACCAGCAGGAAGGCCCCAAAACATGCAGCTGTGCCGCAGGCCGGAGATTGAAGACCACGGATAATCAGGTACAACTGAGTGATCCTTCGGTGGTAGCGGAGGCGCACATGATCTCCCTTGAAGATTTGATCGGCTTCTGTGATCTCACGCCCGAGGAGGTCCAGGTCGTGGCCGAGCACGAGCATGTCTCACAGGCCGCGGCTGCTGTGCTTGGCAATTACCTGCTCCAAAGCCCGCGCAGGTGCGAAACGATCCGCGACATGGTGATGGATGAGATTCGCGCGGCCGTTCGGCAGCACGATGTTGCTCATGCCCGGCAACTTGTCTCGACGCTGCGGCACCTCCTGAACGAGCATCCGAATGCAGCATTCCGCCAAGCTGCGTGAGACACAACAGCGGGATGCCCGCGCAGATACAAGACGTGCGCTCTCTGTATTGGACGTCACGAGAACGGCTATCGGGTCCTGCTGATACGCGACAGGGCAGGCGCGCTTTCGTGCCGCCGAGAGATCCTCAATCCTACTCTCCTGATCATCCCACCTTCGGGCCTGATCGATCGGACCGTTCGGGCGTAATCGAATGCACAGCAGAATGTCATGAGGGGCGCTCGCCTGTTCCCCCCAAAGGGCAGGGCCGCCCGTTCTCGTTCACGGCCACAAAGACAAACTCCGCCTCAGTCACCTTGAGACGGGTTCCTCGGCCCTGCCGCAGCACCCACACCTCGACGTTGAGGGTGATGGATGTCCGTCCGATCCGGATCGGATCGGTATAGCAGCAGACTGCGTCACCGGCTTGTACCGGTTGGAGGAACGCGATGTTGGACACCGCAACCGTGACGACCGAATCCTGTGCGTGCGAGGCTGCCGTCATCGAGGCGGCAGCATCCATCAGAGCCATGATCCAGCCCCCAAAGATGTCGCCGCGGGGATTGGTGTTGGCCGGCATGGCAAGGGTGCGGGACGCCAAGGCGCCCCGCGGCTCGTCGACGATATCTCGCTTCTGAACTGCGTGGTTCATGCTGCATCCTTCAGGTGTGGTTCGCCTCAATGGGTGGGAACACCATCAATGGCGGTGGGACGCGATCGGGCGGCCTGACGCGCGATGTGTCTGATGTCAGCGCGGCCGATGCCAAGGTCCGACAACTCGCGTTCGCTGAGGCTTTCAAGCTCTCGGATGGTCTTGTGGTATGTGAGCCATCGTTGAACCTGTGTGAGAACAAGCGACATCAACATGGGCAGGCTACCTCTGTGAGAGTTCGAATGGGGCTCAGCGCCGACAGCCTCTAGTCCCTGAGGTGCGGGTAGCGCCGCATCATTTCAGCTTGCATCGCCCGGGCTTCGGTCCAGACGCTGGTGGCCATGCGGAGCGAGGTGAGGACGATCACGGCAAGTCTCCGAGCGCGGGTTCGACCAAGCACCTGGTGCGGACTCGCGCCAGATTGTCGGTGATCAACCGCCGATGGAAACGAGGCGGACACCGTCGTGGTCTGATTCGCATGAATGGTGGGCAGGAGCACAGTGCATGGAGGCTCTGCAGAACGACATTGGGTCTCAAGCCTGGGGTGCAGGTCGGCCCTGAGGGACCCGGGCGGAACCGTTTGAACTGGCATGGGCCATCTCCTGTGGTGTCAAACACCGATGATCCCGAGCGCTTCCGTGAGTGTTCTTGTGAAGAGCATGCGCGTGTTTGCTGCGTTGCGGCATACAGGTCAGAGCATATGACCTATGCGCAACCGGCACGGAACTTCGCCATGAGGCCGAAGGATAGGACTGTTCCACTGGTGGCGTTCAGGACACCACGCCCTGCGGCAATGCTGACCTTGTCTATTGTGCATTGCAACATGTATTGTGCGTTGCAGCATCATGCGTCTTTGATGTTGCAGCCCTTCGGGGCGTTTCCTCCCTGAACTTGGCCGCTCTCCGGAGCGGCCCCTTTTGTCAAGCAGGTGTCCGATGATCCTTCTTCTAAACCTTGCTGCGGACATGGCACTGTTGGCACTGGAAAGCCAAACCATCATCGGGATCAGGCTGGCCCGTCTGACCCTCGGCGGACCGGCCGCCATGGCAGAGGCCGAGCGGATGGTGTCCGAGAAGGTCTTTGCGCTTGGCGAGGCCGCGACGACGCTGGCCACCGGTGGGTCGGCCCATGATGTCGTGCGGGGCTACCGCCGGCACGTGCAGGCGAACGCCCAACGTCTCACAGGCTGACGTCAACGGGGACGCCACGTCTCCCGTCCCCGTATTCCGCTGTCATCGCGAGGGACTGCCTTGGATTGGGACAAGATCAAACTCTTCTATGAGGTGGCGGAAGCCGGGAGCTTTACCCGGGCTGGTGAAAAGCTCGACCTGAACCAGTCCTCTCTCAGCCGCAGCATCAGTGCCCTGGAGCGGGATCTGAACGTTCCGCTCTTCCATCGTCACGCCCGTGGGCTCATCCTGACCGAGCATGGTGATGCCCTGTTCCGGGCAGCGCTCGACATGCGCCGGTCCGTGGAGGTGACGCGTCAGCGGTTCGCCGAAACCAGTGAACGGCCCGTCGGCGATCTCAAGGTCACGGCAACCGTCGGGATTGGTGGCATCTGGCTCACCAACCGCATCGCGGAATTCCTCGACCTCTACCCGGAGGTCAACGTGCAGCTGATCCTGACCAACGACGATCTCGACCTTGCCATGCGCGAGGCCGATCTTGCGATCCGGCTCCGGCGTCCGGTTCAGCCGGATTTGATCCAGCGGCGCCTGTTCACCATCCACTACCATGCCTATGCCGCGCACGCGTATCTCGATCACTTCGGCGAGCCCAAGTGCCTGGAGGATCTCGACCACCACCGCATTGTTTGCCTGGGCGGCAACCAGCCTG
This sequence comes from Microvirga ossetica, assembly GCF_002741015.1. Classification (NCBI taxonomy): domain Bacteria; kingdom Pseudomonadati; phylum Pseudomonadota; class Alphaproteobacteria; order Hyphomicrobiales; family Methylobacteriaceae; genus Microvirga; species Microvirga ossetica. The sequence continues at coordinate 395,070 of NZ_CP016619.1, forward strand.
CCTTCATCCTCGACCTGCACCGGCTGCCAACCCTCGGGCGAGACCCCAAGTCCCCACGCGCGAGTCGGTTTGTGGTCAATGACAGCCTGGCTCTCCGGCATGCGATCGAGACAGGCGCCGGGATCGGCATGGCGCCGGATTATGCCATGGGCGACAACCCGAAGGTGCGACGGGTTCTGGAGGAGGTCGACATGCCAGCGCTCGACAGCTACCTGGTGTATCCGGAAGAAATGCGCTCGGTCGCGCGGGTTCAGGTGTTTCGCGACTTCCTCGTCACGAAGGCGCAGCGCTGGGTCTACTAGAGTTCTGCCAGATCAGGTGGCCAAACCCGGAAAATGCGGTATGAGGCGTCGGGAACGAGACCGATCCGGAAGCTGGATCAATCTGATGCCAACCCAACAGACAAAAACGCCCGGCATAGGGGCCGGGCGTTTTGAACAGGCGGATGAAGAACGCGTTACTTAGTGTGAGCTGAAGCCTTGGCCGGGACCATTGCGGCCATCGCGGTCGAGCGAAGAGCATTGAAGGGCGCGAAGCTGTCCTGAGCCAGCTTGGTATAGAGTTCACGGGTCTTGGTGGCTTGAGCGACAAAGCCCTTGTGGGTGCTCTGGACGTACTCAGTCTGAATCTCGATCGCCTTCTCGAGCGACCTGACGCCGACGAGCTTCTCGAACATGGCCGCGCTCTGCTCGAACGACTTTCTGGCATAATCGGCTGTTTCAACAGCGATCGCCTTCGTGCCGGTGGAGGCAACCTCAAAAGTCTTCAGGGTGGTGCCGAAGCTGTCTTTGCCGAGCTTCTGGATGGTCTCAAACTGCTGGTTCATGATGGTTCTCCGAAGCTGGGCGCGGCGCCCGCTGGTGGGTCTCGCCGTTCAAGTCCTCGGCTGATCCTTTATTGTGCAATGCACAATATGCGCAGAGGTCAGCCTCGATAGGATCTTGTTGCGGGAACACCTGCCGGGTAAGTCCGATGCGCGGTAGGCACGGGGGTAACCCAACTCCTATCGCCGGTGTCGATTTGCACCTCATGATTGGACTGGCAGCCAGTGACAAATCAAGGACTTAGCCAAGACTGAAGTGCAAAGCTTTGTATTTCAGGTGAGACTTTTTGCGTTTCATTTGAGACTGGCCAACCGGTTCACGCGGGGTGGCGAAACTTGCATGGCGGGCTCGGAAGCCTCCATTCGCTGGAGGCCACTCCTGAGCGGCTCAGCGAGACGTGGCAGCTCGCAGTTAACAATGGGCGAATTTTTGTTTGCAGTTCATGCGGGACTGACAGCCTCCTCAGGCTCACATGAAGTGCGCGAATTACCGTCCAAATTGCCCAGTCCTTTCAAGAAGTGCAAATCGACACTTCTGGAGCCCAAAGGGAGTTAACAAAGGCTCATCCGGACAAATTGCTTCAGATTGGATGGAGGACGAGACGTCCGATTGGCCCGCCCGTGAATCGACGGAATTCGACAATGCTGTCGTAGGTGCAGGTCTTGCAGGCTTACCGAGCCGAAATGCCATCTAATCTTGTCCGGCAGCTGGCTTAGCCAGCCTCGGCTGACCGCAGGCCATTCACGGTGAAGAGGGAGGACAAAATGGACAACTTACTGCCTGGCTTTATCCCTAGCTATGTCCATGGTGCCAACAACGAACCGCTGCTCGGCCTGACCATCGGGCAAGCGCTGGACCGTACCGCTGCTACCTGGGCAGACCAACCCGCCCTGATTGCACGCGCCCAAGATATTCGATGGACCTGGCGCGAGCTGAGGGACCAAGCAGATGCCTTTGCAGCTGGCCTGCTCGCACTCGGCCTCCGGCGCGGCAACCGGATCGGCATCTGGTCTCTCAACCGCGCGGAATGGGCGCTAACCCAGTTCGCCGCCGCGCGGGCAGGGCTGATCCTGGTGACGATCAACCCGGCCTATCGGCTGTCCGAGCTGGAGTTCGCCCTCAACAATGTCGGCTGCGCGTCCCTGGTGACAGCGAGCGCGTTCAAGAACAGCGACTACATCGGGATGGTCAATGCCCTTGCGCCGGAGCTCGCCGCTTCGGTGCCGGGCCACCTCTCCGCAGCGCGGCTGCCGCAGCTGCGTGCTGTGATCCAGATCGGCGGACCGCCCGTGCCAGGCGCGATCCCCTTTGACGAGGTCGCCGCCCGGGGCGGCGAGGCCGAGCGTGCCGAGCTACGCGAGCTCCAGTTCGACGACGCGGTGAACATCCAGTTCACCAGTGGCACCACCGGCTCGCCGAAAGGCGTCACGCTGACCCATCACAACATCCTCAACAACGGTTACTTCGTCGGCCGTGCCATGCGGCTGACTGCGGCGGACCGGATCTGCATCCCGGTGCCGCTCTATCACTGCTTCGGCATGGTCATGGGCAACCTCGCGGCGCTGACCCACGGCTGCGCCATGGTTTATCCAGGCGAGGGCTTCGACCCGCTGGCGACCCTGGAGGCGGTGCAGGCTGAGGGTTGCACTGCGCTCTACGGCGTACCCACCATGTTCATCGCTGAGCTGGACCATCCGGAGTTCGCACGCTTCGATTTCAGCGCCCTACGCACTGGAATTATGGCAGGTGCGCCCTGCCCAATTGAGGTGATGCGACGGGTGGTAGAGCAGATGAACATGCGCGAGGTCACCATCGCCTACGGCATGACGGAAACCAGCCCGGTAAGCTTTCAGAGCGCCGTTGATGATCCGACGGAGCGGCGCGTCTCCACAGTCGGCCGGATCCACCCGCACCTCGAGGTGAAGATTGTAGACACAGAGGGACGCGTAGTGGCGCGCGGCCAGCCGGGCGAGCTCTGCACGCGGGGCTACTCCGTCATGCTCGGTTACTGGGGCGATGCCGAGAAGACGGCCGAGGTGCTCGATGCCGCGCGCTGGATGCATACCGGTGACCTCGCCACCTTAGACGACGAAGGCTACTGCAACATCGTCGGCCGCATCAAGGACATGGTGATCCGTGGGGGCGAGAACCTCTACCCGCGCGAAATTGAGGAATTCCTCTTCCGCCACCCAAAAATCCAGCAGGTCCAGGTCTTTGGCGTCCCCGACTCGAAGTACGGCGAAGAACTCTGCGCCTGGATCAAGATACGCGAGGGTGAGACGATGGCGGAGGAGGAGGTGCGGGCCTTCTGCCGGGGACAAATCGCCCACCAGAAGATCCCACGCTACGTCCAGTTCGTAGACGAGTTCCCCATGACTGTCACCGGCAAGGTCCAGAAGTTCATCATGCGTCAGGCGGTGGAAGAGCAGCTCGGGTTGAAGCCCGACGAGACCGCATAGAAGCAAGGATCTGTGTTGGAGTTGTTTCCACTTGTGTGGAATCATCGCTCGTCGCAAGGCGAAGGGTCTACTGCGCGATCCGCGCTGCCTGCGCAGCCCGGCCCACTGCGCCTCGCTGACCCCACGACTGCTGATCCAGCAACGTCGCCAGTACGATGCCTCGGTGGTATCATGATCGGGCAGCGCTGCGGCCTCATGCAGGCTGAGGAACCGGGCTGTGCACGCGAGTCGCTATGGCTTGGGACGTCTCACCAGACCGTCCGGGGAGCGCTGCATGTCCTCGTCTCACTACACCCATGGAACCAGCCCCGAGGAGCAGCAACGGCTCACGGCGATGAACCATCTCCTCAACGAGCGGTTCCTCGCACAAGCCGCTCTCGCCCCCGGAGAACGCATCGTTGATTTCGGCGCTGGTCTGGGCCAGTTCTCGCGAGCCATGGCCAAGGTAACAGGCGTGCCGGTTGTGGGGATCGAACGCAGCAATGAGCAGATCCTCGAAGCGAAGAGGCAGGCCGACGCTGACGGCGAAGCCCATCTCATCGATATGCGGCAGGGAAATGCAGAGATCGCACCTTTGACCGACGGCGAGTGGGGCGCTTTCGACTTGGCGCATGCCCGGTTTCTACTCGAGCACGTCTCCAATCCGCTGTTCATCGTGCGAACCATGGTTCGCGCTGTGCGCCCGGGCGGACGGATCATCCTGGCGGATGATGACTACGACGTGATGCAGCTCTGGCCGGAGCCGCCGGGGCTGGCCCCGGTGTGGCACGCTTACCAGCGCACGTACGACCGCCACGGCAACGATCCTATTGTCGGCCGCCGCCTCGTGCAGCTTCTGCATGAGGCTGGCGCGCAGCCCCGGCGGAACACCTGGGTGTTCTTTGGCGGCTGCTCCGGGCAGTCGGACTTCGAGGGTTATGTCAACAACCTGATCAAGATCATCGAGGAAGCCATCGACGAGATTGTCGAGACCGGCACCCCGCGCGAGACCGTACAGGCTCTGCTGGATACCCTTGCCACATGGCACAGGCGACCGGACGCTGCGCTCTGGCACGGCGTCGCTTGGGCCGAAGGAGTGAGGATCTGACGTGACGGAGCCAAGCTGACCGAGGAACGTTATTCCAGCCCCAAGATCTCCTCGCTTCCCATGCTCCTTGTGCTTCGGGCGTTGGCGCCCTCATCGAGCTGGAACGCAATCTTCAGGATGACCCTGAACTGGGTGACCTGATCGTTCTCCACGACGGCCTCGAGCTCCTTGACCCAGACGGAGCGTATGTTCCGCACCGTGCGCGAGGCTCGCTCGACCGCCTGACGGGTGGCATCCTCCCAACTGTCGGACGACTGGGATGATAGCTCGACCATTTTCACGATCGACATTCTTCCCTCCTTTGCTCCGGCGCCGGAATAGGCGCTGAGAGGAAAAGTCCTGCGAGAGGGCTGCCGTTCCTCAGCTATCGCGATCTCGCCGAGATGCTGCAGGAACGCATTGTCGAGGTCGATCCCTCCACGATCTTCGTCCTGTGAGAAAATCCTCTGGGAGCTCCGACGTACTACAATAGCCGGAGCCTTCGTAGGGAGATCAGGTAATGGACCCTGTCGATCCGCAGGTCTCAAGTGAGACGGTTCAAGCATCCTGCTCAGACCTATCGCGGCTGAAGCGCGTTCGGCTGGTGCAGGTCGATCGCCGCCAACTCTGCTGGACCATGCTGGATGCGAGCACGATCCCGGCTTCCGCTGGCTGACAGGGCTGCTCACCGTCAATCATCACACCCTGTCCGACTTTCGCCTGGTCCACCATGACGCGTTGGACGAGGTCTTCACGCAGGTGCGTAGGATCTTGAGTGCGGAGGGGCTCATCACCCTGCAGACCGTCATGCATGACGGCACAAAGATCACCGCCCAGGCGGGTCCGGGCTCGTTCAAGCAGGAAGAGCAGATCAGCAAGCATCTGACTGCGGCTCGCGAGCATGTTACGGCTATGGGAGATCCCCGCAGTGAGAACCAGACCCCGCGGCAAGCCGCAGCTCGCGAGCGGGCGCGACGCGAGCGCGTGGAGCGGCTCGAACAAGCCCTCGTCAACGTTCAGCAGATCAGTGTCGCCAAACGCCCCGGCTATGCTCGCGCGAGCACGCGACAGATCGGCGTGAGCACGACGGATCCGCAGGCGCGGATCAGGCGCCATCGGGATGGGCATTATGGCTTGAGCTACAATGTCCAGATCTCCACCGATGCCGCTCATGGCATCGCCATCGGCTTGCATGTCGGGCAAGCTGCTTCTGATGACGAATATCTTGTCCCGGCTGTGGCGCAGATCGAGGAGCGGCTTGGCCGGACGCCCGAGCTGATGGTAGTGGATGCCGGCCCGCCCCGGGATCATGGGGGCTGATGCCGAGCAGTCAAGTCTTGAACCGCAGAATCTCCGGAGCTGGAGAAGGATCAGGCGGCTCGGGTTTGGATAGGGTGCGCTTTGGCAAATGTAAGGTGTCCCGCAGCCTTGTTTCGTCTGGCCGGAAACCTTGTACGGCCGAACCGTTACCAGCCTGCCCCACAAAACCTCATGCTCTCCCAAAGCGCATGCTGGGCCGAGCGTTCAAATCTGCCTACGCTCTAACTCCACGCAATGTACAATCGTGGCAGATCTCATAAGCGGGGTTTACTTTTACCCCCCACAAAGACCGGCAATGATCAGCACGACAAAGGTCAGAGAGCCAATTTCTGCAATTGGGTAGCAGTAATGACTCATCCTAGTGTTCTGTCACATGGCACACCCGCCGTGCTGAGAGGGTCTGATGGACAATGCCATAATAAAATTGGATCTCATCCTTGAACAATGAGATGAAAATACTATATATTATTTATTCAGCTCGACATATTTTCGTCACAGCGCGTGGTTTACGCTTCAAAGCGTCGAGCCACATCTTTCTCTATCCTATGTTTATCATCCTATGAGGCAAAAAATGACCACCAGAACCTTCAGCCAAACGCCGCCGGATAAGGCAAACGAACTGTTCGAGAAGCTCCTCGCCACCTCCGATAACGCAGCCAAAACCCGTGAGCGGCTGCTTTCTGACCTGACAGAGGAGCTCGACCTCCTGGCTAATCTCCAGGAACAGCACCTCTTTCCCGTCTTGAACAAGCACGGGATGCAGGACCTGGTTCAAGAGGCCATCCAGGACAACCAGGAAACGACTGCGCTCCTGGCGGAATTGGACCGCACGCCGAAAAATAATGGTGAGTTCCTCAAGAAGGTGACCGAGTTGAGGAAAGTGTTCCAGCAGCATATTCGCGACGACAAGAAGGAGCTGCTTCCGGCGGTGCTCAAGGTCTTGAGCGACGAGGAGGCTGAAGCGGTGGCCGAGCAAGTGCAGGATGAGATGGCGAGTGTCGAAGAGGCCAAACGGGCCGAGGCCAAGCGGGCCCGCGAGCAGATCGAAATCGTCCAGCAGGTCGGGGACGATGTGACCAGCACGGTGCAGGCTGGAGCGGAAGGAGCCCAAGTGATGGCGCGGACCATGCAGGAAGCGGTGCAGACCAGTCTCAGCACGGCATCGGAGCTCGCCCGCCTCTCCACAGACCAGGCGATGCAGCTCTTCAATACCCGTAAAGGGGACGCCCGCAGCCTTGGCGACGAGACCTCGCGGAACCTGCAAGCCCTTACGCAATCCGGAACGGTTCTGGCCCGCGGTGTCCAGGATGTTTCCCGCGAATGGTTTGAGTTGAGCCAGAAGCGTCTTCTGAAGAACCTTGACGGCTTGAGCAGTCTGGCACAGTGCCGGTCGGTTCCGGACTTTATGGCGGTCCAGACCTCGCTCATCCGCGACAACCTGGAACAGACCCTCGACAACAGCCGGCGCATGGCGGAACTCACGCAACAGCTCGCCGATGAGGCAAGCCGGACCGTGACGGTTCAAGCGGAGGACTCGCTTCAGCGTGTCAGTCGGGCCGCTTGATCGGACACACTCTGACGTTTTGTTTCCATGAGACCATGCCCCGGGCTTGAAACCTCGGGGCATTTGCATCGCGCCGGGCTGACCACGATCAGCAATGTGTGCGGCCGGAAGCCCAATCGCGTGCCATGCCGATCCAGGTTGAAGGTCCAGTCCGAAAGTCCGGATCAGGTACGTGGCGGCGTCTTATTCAATGGCGATCAACCGGCGAGGGTGGGGTCTTTCATCTCTCACCTTGATGGCCTCAGCGGTCACAGCCTGATAACGCCCCCCACGATTTAGCCATGACCATGGCGCGTAGGCCGTAAGGGCTGCAGTCTCGCTTCGCCCCGTGCTCTAGGGCATCCGACCAAACCCAGGCCTGAGGTTTCCATTTATTTTCTCCCGTGGTCGTGCCGGTCCATCCTGTGAGGGTTCGGATCTACTATTCCCATGCTTGACTCAGGTTCATTCGCCATTATGTTCTTGGTTTGTTCTAGTTCGCCTGACGGGCCGCTGCGGAATGAGGGCACCGGAACTGCCGGCAACCCACTCGTGGAAATCCGGTGAGCCGGGTCATCAAGAATGACGGTGCAAACGCAGGAGCGGGCACCCTTTGAGAACGAGGACCAGGCCGTTCTGGACACTGGTCTCGAACACAGGCAGACCGGATTTTCATCGTGCGGGACGAGATCGCAAGTCGGCGATCATCGTGGCCACTCCACATCGCGAAGAAGAGCCGGCACGATGTCACGAAGGAGCGCACCTTGAGCCTCGTCAGACCGTTTCTTCGCTTACATAAGGGCCTCTGGTTTATTCCACTTATGTGTGTGCTGGCTGGGGTTGCCCTCTCTTTTGGCACGATCGCGATTGACCAGGCATACGAGTTTGGGCTCGTGCCGCAATCGATCAGTGGCGGGCCGGACGCTGCCATCGAGATCTTGGGCACTATAGCGGCGTCAATGGTCAGTCTCGCAGCACTTGTACTGACGATCACCATGGTCGTCGTGCAGCTCGCTATGGGTCAATTCTCCCCACGGATTGTCCAACGCATCCTGCAGGACAAGCCTAGCCAGTTCGCAATTGGAATCTTCGTCGGTACTTTCGCGCACGCTATGCTGGCGCTCCGTGAGGTGCAAACTGAAGGCCAAGGCGTAGTTCCGGGAGTCGCGGTTGTCGTCGCGTTCGTGCTGATCGTCATCAGCATCATAGTGCTGGTCTGGTATGTAAATCATATCGGACGCGCACTAAGGGTGTCGGCACTGATTGAGCTTGTTGGCAACGATACACGCAAGCTGCTCGATAAGCTCTATGCAGATGTTGGGGCGACATCAAAGTTGCAGGGACCGGCGATCTGCGCGCGCCACTCCGGTGTGATCACTCAGATAGACCACGAAGCGCTAATACTGACTGCCGAGGCGGGCGACTGCGTCCTGACGCTCCGGCCAGCATTGGGCGAGTTTGTGCCGGCAGGTGCAACACTCCTCGAGATTACAGGTGCGCCCGAGCGACTCAACGTGAGCGCCGCAATACGCTCCATCGAACTCGGCCTTGAGCGGACCCTTGATCAAGATATGGCCTACGGTCTGCGACTGCTCGTCGACATTGCCGAGCGGTCGCTGTCCGACGGACCGTTCCTCGATCCGACGACGGCGGTACAGGCAATTGACCGGCTGCATGATTGCCTCCGTCAACTCGCACCGCGCCCCTTTCCCGACGGTCGCTACCGGGACAAGAGAGGCGAGGTGCGCTTGATAACGCCGTCGATGGCTTGGGAGGACTATGTCCACCTTGCGTTCGATGAGATCCGAATGGCCGGTGCGGGGTCGCCGCAAGTTGCACGTCGTCTGCGCGCGGCGCTCGAGGACTTGCTGACTATAGCTCCGCTCGAACGCAAGTGCTCGCTGCAAGAGCAGCTTGATCTACTGCAGTCGGGTATTGGAAGCCGGATGAGCGAGGTTAGTGACCGCATCAACTCTTCACGAAGCGATCCTAGCGGACTCGGCTGATATGGCACTGTCAACTTAACGCTTTTACTTGCTCTTGCAGGTGTTTAGGTCCAGAGCGGGTCACGCATTTTCAATAGCTTAGCCCCGCTTGGAGATCGCTGAAAACACCGTAAGACGGCCTTTACACAGTTAAGTTGACAGTGCCCTGCGCGATGGTGCGGATCCAGTCCGGCACGACCGCAGCCAGATCATCGAGAGTGGCACGGAGCGTTTCGGCAACAAGTTCCAGAAGGTGCAGGTCATGCACAGCACCCAACACATGCGTGCTGTCGGTGCGTTGCTTGCCTCGCGCTTTGATCAGACCGCGGGCCTTGAACCGCTCGAGCATGGTGTCCAGCAGCAGGTGCTCGGCCTGGCCGGCGACAAGGCGGGCCCGAAATTCGGTGAGCACGCTGAAGTGGAACCCGGGATCAGTCAGCTCGAGCCCCAGGGCGTACTTCCAGTCGATCCGGGCCCGGACAGCGTCAGCGGCTTGTCGATCGCTGAGGTGCTCGAGGAACTGGAAGATCGTGATCAAAGCCAGCCGCCACGGCGCAAGGGCAGGTTGACCCCGGCTCGGGTAGAACCGTCGGAAGTCCTCATCCTGGTAGAGGATGCTGAACTCGTCCCAGAGCCGGGTTACAGTGTTGCCCTTAGGAAAGCTGCCCGGGCAACTCGCACGGTCTCGGCCGGGATCTCACCAATCGGCTCGGGATGAAGGCTCATGGATTCCTCCTCCTGCTGAATAGCCAACAGGGAATTCGCCGACAGTATCTAGGAGATATCCGCGGCCCATTTCTGGTTCGGGCGCTCGGCCGAGAAGTCCTGCTCAAGCAGGTTGGGAGCAATCGGAAAGGCGTGGTGGCTGTCGGTGGTGCGCTTGAAGCGACGTTTCTGCCGGGCCTTGAGCCCATTCTCGCGCATCAGTCGGGCCGTCCGACGGCGCCCGATTGGCAGGCCCTGATCCTGGAGTTCGCGCGTCATCCGCGGGCTGCCATAGGTGCCATTCGATGCTCTAAAGGCGGATCGGACATGGGCGAGCAGCACCAGATCGTCGCGCTGACGCTGGCAGGCCGGACGACTTCGCCAGGCAAAGTAGCCGCTCTGGCTCACCTCAAGAACCTGGCACAGGCGCAGGATGGGGAATTCCGCTTTCGCCGCATCGATGAACGTGAACCTCATCGACTTCCCTCCTTGGCGAAAAAATCTATGGACCGGCCGTGCGTTGCAATCTATGGACCGGCCGTGCGTTGCAAGAGGGCTGCTTCAGATTGGATGAGAGACGGTTTGCATCAATCTATCCGGCCTCTGGGTGGAGCACCTGCTCCGGGCCATCATGGAAATCCGCGCGCACTGGGCCTTTTTAGCAGTGAGACCTCAACCGGCCATTTTTTCGCTCAGGCTTCCCGTGCGCCGGGCAACCGTTCGTCCATCCTGTCACATCCTTCCCGCAAACCTCGGTGGGAACTCGATCGCCGAAACGCCTGCTGCTCAAGCGGTCTTACGGCACCTGGGCGGCAATCCCCGCGTCATAGCCTCTTTCGCGGTACAACACGCTCCAGGCGATGCGCGCCAGCTTGTTGGCCAACGCGGCAGCCAGCACATTCCGACGCAGCCGAGGGGCCGCTGTCATCAGCCAGCGGCCGAAGCGATATCTCGGCCAGTTGCGTGGGTGCTGCAGAATAGCCTGCGCGCCGCCCACGAACAGGGTGCGCAAGTAGCGGTTTCCACGCTTGGAGAGGCCGCCCAGGATGGTGCGATTGCCGGTCGAGATCTGCTTGGGCACCAGCCCGAGCCAAGCGGCGAAGTCGCGGCCCTTGGCGAAGGCGGCTCCGGTTCCAATCGCCGCCACCATGGCGCTGGCGGTGATCACCCCGACCCCCGGGACATCCATCAACCGCCGGCAGCCCGCGTCCTCTCGCGCCAGGGCCGTGATGTCCCGGGTCAGCGTCTCGATGCGTTCGTCCAACTGCCGCCAATCGTCTGATAGATCCTCGATCAGGTGGATCATCCGCGGCGAGAGCACGTCCGTGCGTTGAGACAGCAGCGTGGGCAGGGCCTCGCGCAAGCCCGCAAGCCCCTGACGCACCGGAAGGCCGCATTCGAGCAGGAAGGCGCGGATCTGGTTGATCACCGCCGTGCGCTGGCTGATCCGGCGGCGGCGCACCCGATGAAGCGCTTGGAGATCAAGTTGTTCGGCCGACTTCAGCGGCACCGGCCGCATGGTCGGGCGCTGGACCGCCTCGGCAATGGCCTCGGCATCGCGGTAGTCATTCTTGTGACCCTTGAGAAACGGTTTGACGTACTGGGCCGGCAGCAGGCGCACGTCATGGCCAAGAGCTGCGAGCTGACGCCCAACATGATGGGCGCCCGCGCAGGCCTCCATTCCGATCAGACAGACCGGCACGTTAGCCAGGCAGGATTGCAGCTGCCCGCGCGCGATCTTGCGGCGCAGCAGGATCCTGCCGCGGGCATCCATACCAATGAGGTGGAAAGTATTCTTGCCCAGGTCGATGCCGATCGTGGTGATGGCCTCGGTCGTGGTTTGGTGTGACATGGCATAGCTCCTTGCCTGCGCGACAATCCCGCCCTCCCATGCTCCCTCCGGGAGCACGGCCGGTCCATGCCATTAGCGGTGGCCTTCTTGAGGATGTCGCGCTCTTGGCGCAGCACCTCGTTCTCGCGGCGGAGGCGCTTGAGCTCGTCCACGATGTCCTCATTGGGCGGCGCGGCCGACGAAGGCCGCATATCCTGGTGCTCCGCCATCCAGCGCGCGAGCGTCGAACGGTTCACCCCAAGATCGTCAGCGATCGCGCGTTGCGAGCGCCCACTCGTCAAAACGAGGCGGACGGCCTCATCCTGAAACTCTCTCGTAAAACGGGTCTTCGGCATGGCGATCCTCCTGCTTCATCAGAAGCTCTCCATTTTTTCGAAGCAAGACCATCGCGGAGCTGTATCGGATTGAGAGCGACATCCGTGGCATGAGTGCTGCGGAGCGGGCCCGGATTCGTCAGGCCAAGAGCCGTCCAGTGCTGGAAGCTCTCGAGCCGTGGTTGCGCGCCAAGCTCGGTCTGATCAGCCAGAAGAGCAAGCTGGCCGAGGCGATCCGCTACGCGCTCTCGCGCTGGGACGGGCTAACGCGGTTTGTCGACGACGGGCGGATTGAGATCGACAGCAATGTAGTCGAACGGGCGATCCGGCCCTTGGCGAAGCAGGTTTCATTGTGCACTCCATATTCAAGTGTCTGTAAACATTGGAAGCGTACCCGCATCAGCAGCGCGACACGGGCGGCCCTTCCGGGCCATCGCAGCTTTGATCGGCTCTGACGCCAGATCGTCGGCTCGGATTTGATACGGTGCACCGGGGACAACCTGAACAGCCGGAAGCACGCCCGTTTTGATGAGGCGACGTATCGCGTGGTTTGTAACGCCTAACGCCATTGCCGCCTCGGTCATGGTCAGCCATTCGCCGTCTTTCTCCGCGGATCGATAGGCGTGGATTCCGCGAACGCGCCGAACGGAAGAGACGCGGTGCGCCGTCCAGGTTTTACCTTGGCCGGTAGGCAAGCCCATCCGATTGAGCGACGCGGCAATATGCTCGTCAGACCAGCGGCCGGCCATGCTGCGCATGACTGCCAGCGCATCTTCCGCTGTCGCGCAGCCGTGTTCGCCGGTTCGCGGCTTGCGAACACGCAGTTCTGAGTGCTGGCCGCCCCGCCAATGGATCGTGAGCACGACATCACGAACCGTATCGTCGACATCGACAATGATGTCTGCGATCAACGTCCGGAGCAGTTGCTGACGGGCACGCATCGTCACATCAGGAGTGTTCCAGGCCGCTGACAGGTTTTCCGCCATGTTGGCGAAAGCGCCTTGATCAACCTCAATGGTCGATGGGGTTCCGGCGGGCTGGCGCGCCTCCAGATCTTGCACGCGGCGTAAGGCAATTTCCCAGTTTCTCTCCAACTGCGCAGCGATCAAACGATTGTCGGGATCACAGGCAGCATAGCGGCGCTCAGCAAGACCGGCCTCGTAGCGGGCCTGCTTAAGCTCCAGATCGAGGATCTGGCGTTGATCATCTTGTCGTTCCCGGTGCATTCGCTCCGCCTCGAACGCGGCCTCAATCGCCAAGGGTTCTACCGCGCGCAACAGTTCACGCGCAACAGCCGCGTCCACCCTGGGGCCACCGAAGGTCATGCACCGGGGCAAGCCCATCATCAGGTTGGGCTTGTCGCAGCGATAGACAGGTCGACTTTGCGGATTACCGGTATAGGCCACGCTCAGTCGCCGCCCGCACCGTCCACACGTCATAACGCCTGACAGCAGTGCCTTGCCGCCACGGCCGGATTTTACCCCGTCGGCGCGACCATAGTTGTTGAGCGCCAACTGCTTCTGGTTTCGCTCGTATTCCTCCCAGCTGACGTACCCTTCGTGATGATCCTTGATGAACACTTCCCAGGTCCCGACCGGCTTGCCGTGGCCGTAGCTCCGGCGGGCCCTCCCATCGACAATAGAGGTCCGCTTTTCGCTTTTCCCGTAAACGTACACGCCCGCGTAAAAGGGGTTCTTGAGCACGCCGATCACGTTGCGATAGCGGATCGGCAACCAGGTAAAGCTGGTCATGCGGCCCTCATCCGAAGGCCGTGGGAAGTGGATCTGATCAGCCGTCATCGACAATAACACCTGTCGCGCGCTGCCGAGTTCGCGGAAGCGGGCGAAGATGAGCCGGATCACCTCCTGCAAGCGCAGATCAGGGTCGAGCCCCAGACCTGCTTCGCGGTGCCAGATGTAACCGAACGGTACTGACAAGCGCAGCTCGCCCCGACGCGCTTTCGACTTGGCGGCCTCGAGCATCCGTGTCCTGAGCACGCCGAGCTCAAACTCGCTGATGCTGCCTTTCATACCCAAAACCAGGCGATCGTTGGGCTGGCAGGGGTTGTACACGCCGTCATGGTCGATGACGCGGGCTTCGACAAGTCCGCACAACTCCAGCAGATGATGCCAGTCACGGCCATTGCGCGCGAGCCGCGATGCATCCAGGCACAACACAGCGCCGACCTTGCCCGCGCACAACCATGCAACCAGGCGATCGAAGCCCGGGCGCGCCACCGTCCCGCTCGCCGATCGGCCCAGATCATCGTCGATGACCTCAATGTCGGCGAAGCCGTGCTGGCGTGCAAGATCGACGAGATCATATTGGCGCCGCTGGCTCTCCAGATTGGTCATGACCTGGGATTGCGTCGACTGGCGCACATAGACGACGGCCTTGCGCCTCAGCAGCACCGTCGGGATCAGATCAGACTTCGTCATCGCCCAACTCCTCGACGACGAGGCCGGCGGCCTGCATCAGGATTTGGGCAAGAAGCAGTACTGTCTTCGCCCGCTCCGCGTCGCGCATCCCGTCCAATCTGCGGGGTTCGAATATCAGGCTCATCTGCCTGCCCGCGATCGGAGCTGACACGTTGTTCTGTTTCATCGACTTCCTCCCATGCGAATCTGATTGCGCTCGGGGAGTTTGGGGAAGCAGCGGTCGGCATGACCAGTCTCTTCAGATCGGACAACGCTGCGAGATCAATCTGTGGCGGGCCAATTCTCATCTTGGCGCAAGCGATGGGATCTAACATCCAGCCCGGAATCGAGACGACAATGCCAGATGGGCCTTCCACCTGGAGAAACCGGCCAGTCGCCCGCTCCTCGACCCGCCGCACGCTGACCTTTCGGCCAAAGTAGGGATGCCAACGATAATGAACCTCACGCTCTTCGCCGACATGGGCAGAATGAACGGGCGATGGTATTGACGCGCAAGAATGCACTGTTTGCCGGCTCGGATCGCGGTGGCGAACACTGGGCGATCATCGCCTCATTGGTCGAGACCTGCAAATTGTGCGGGGTGGATCCGCAGGCTTATCTCGCCGACGTGCTGAGCCGCATCGTCACCGGCCATCTCAACACCCAGATCGATGATCTACCGCCGTGGGCCTATGCCACCGCGCCGGACCTCAAGGCCGTGGCCTGAGAACAGCGCTTACGTTACAGGACAGTTACCGCGGATGGATCGAGCCTTCTAAACAGGGCCTTGTGCGGCTACCACTGCACGGCCCTTGTGGGTGATGACGGCCACGTCCCTGTTATCACTGCTCACTGTCGCGTATCCGCTGCTGAACAGCCGATAGAGGACGGACTGCATGAAAGAAAAGGAGCGCCCGCAGCAGGGCTGGGGCGCTCTGAAGTTGCCAGATTGAATTGGGGCAATAATCCGGGGCGGCTTCATACCTACAAAGATGAAATTATTCTAATGCTAGGTAGGCAGGCCAGCCATGCGGAAACGTGCAGGATAGTGTTGTCGCAGGTTAGCCGTCTCAGCTAATGAGCAAGTCCTCATGCAGGGACTGCTGCGTAAGCTCCCTGTCCACCTTTTCTGCCCTAATCCCAGGCCCCTCAACCCTCTCTTCACCCCTTCATGCCATACTCTCGGCATGACCTACTCTCGCGAAACCACCTAAGATGCAGCCGATATGAAGTATTCATTCGAAAGCACTAAATCGAAAAAACGCCTCAGGGTCGCAACCAACGCAGCAGCCGGGGCCGTTATTGGCACATTAATTGGGTTCCTGCTGTACCTTCAGCATCTCTTTGGTTCGGAGCCTGTCGAAGGTAGTCCCTATCTGAATGGGAAAGGCGAGATTGCGATATGCGCGTTGGTCGGAGCCGTACTCCTCCCTGCCATTTTTGCAGCTTTCAGATGGGCCGCTAAGAGGTATCTAGCGGGTTTATTGACCTCCCTAAAATCAACGAACCGCAGCACATGAGCACCTACTCCCGCGATGCCACCGCCATCTCGCAGCTCACTGGCCAACCCGCCAGCATCTGATCTGGGGATTGGCGCGCCAGGGCAGCTTGGACCAACACCTACACCGGAGAGCAGAGAGCCAGCATCGGCTACGAGGCGAACTGCTACTTCACAGATCCCGATATCCCCGCCGCTGCTTCACCCGGGAGACAGCCTCCAGCGCCTGCCCCGCCGCGATCTCGTCATCATGGATCTCCACCAGCTCCTGCCCCTTGGTGCCGATCCTGCCCCAGTTGCGCACCAGGCGCACGGTCCCGAAAAGGTCCCGCTCGATCATGAGGGAATAGAAACGCCGGATGCCCTGCTCCGGGTCGATCCGGTGCAGGACCAGGTGGTGCTTGATCGGGGAGCGGAGCTCGTCGGGCATTGGGTCTCTGTTCGCTACTGGTGGACGAGGGTCAGGGGTGGCGAGGGCATGGGCATCCAGTGCGTTGGCTCGCAAGGTAGTCCAGTTGAGGTTCGCCAGCGGCTTCCATCCCAATGGCCTTCAAAAATGCTGGCATAGATGGCTGGAGGCCCAGCCTGGGCGTCCTCCGCTCTCCCCCTGTCCATGGATGGCACAGGTTGGCTTTCCTCCGGCTCATCGTCCTCCACCAAGTCGATGCCCATCTCGGCAAGCTGGTTGAGGACGTCCTCGATCTGCTCCGGGGAGAACTCGTCGGGAGGCAAGATCCGATCCAGCTCGTCATAGGTGATAGAGCCCCGCTTCTTGGCGAGCCTGATCATCTGCCGGACGGCAACATCGGTCAGATCCAGCCGAGGCCTGTCGTCTTGGCCCCAGTTGAATGCTCCCGCATCTTGGTTCCGGTCGAATACTCTCGCCTTCCGTCCTTCCGGGAGCTGCGGGCGAGGGTAGAGCAACAGTGGTCTGCCCGGTTCGCGTGGCGCGGTGGCGATGGGCTTCCAGCCTCCCATTGAACCCTCCTGTGGCCCATCTCGTTGGTTGCGATCTTCCCTCATCCGCCCAGGCTCTGCCGAATGCCCTGCTACAGTCGGTCCAGAGCCGCTTCCAGTCCAGGATTTGGCTCTAAGGCTGTTGGCGCAAGGCCGTTTTCCTTTCTGATCTCCCGTAAGTGCCTGGTTGATACTTGGACGGTTAGCCTCGTCGGGTCTCCTCAACGATCCTCGGATTGCGGTCCAGCAGCACCTGGGCTGGTCCCATTGGCGAGCGACGGCCCTGCTCACGCCAATCCGACTGGCAAAAGCCGTAGGTCTTCGAGGACAATTTAGGAATAAACTGATCCATCCGAGGTACGGCTCTGCCCTGCAGCACAGGGCTTCGAAGCTGGTTATGATGCTCGAGCTTGGCTGGAAGAGGTTGCCCCCTCCAGAGTCAGGCAGGGAGAGGATGAGCGGCCCGAAGCTGGCTCGTCCCCTCTATCCCTTCGCGCCCCTCATGCACCTGCCGTGAGGGGCTTTTTTGTTCTCCGCAGCCTACGATTTCCTTCCGCTGAGGCAGGGGAACGATCCTGATGTAGGACAACGCGAGGTTGGCTATGCTTCGTCTGCCTGGAGATGCGGCGATCCCATTGGTATTCGGGACCAGGCGGGGAGAGGCTGGGAAGGGCTCAGTTCCTGGCCTCTCTCATGGCCCGCAAAAACTTCCTCGTCAGCAGGGCGGCAGTCATGGGCCACGCATTTCACGTCGGACAGCTTGTCCGGCTTAAGGAAAGGCTGCTCGATAACGGCGGGATCTACGAGATTATCCGCCTGCTTCCGTCGGGTCCGGAGGACGAGCCTATGTACCGGGTCAAGGCGGTAAACGGACCTATTCTGCGCCTTGTGCGTGAGGAAGATATCGTCCCCGCCTGACGCCCTTCACCGGTTACTGGCTAAGCCAGCCCTTCCAGGTCTCGCCTGCCTCGACCTCGTGGGTGAACTCCTCCACCAGTTCGTACCGCATCACCTGGCGCGGGCGGGATTGGGCTTTACACTGAGTGTGACGTTCAGCCCGGCCTCCCGCACCAACCTTTCGACCTCCGCACGGTACGCTTCAGGATCATCGCCGTTGACCAGAACCGTGACGCTCCTCTCACCTTGAGAGTTGCCTACGCCCTCGCTCACACCGAAAAAACCTGGGTGAACCATATGCACGACTCCCCGGTCATACAGCGGCTTCAGCGCCCGGCTTACATCATCAACTAGGCTCATGGCTACACCTCATGTTCAGTCTCGAACCATCGCCTTCCCAGCCTCGACCTCGCTGGCGTGGATCTCGACCAACTCCTGCCCCAGTTGCGCACCAGGCGCACGGTCCCGAAAAGGTCCCGCTCGATCATGAGGGAATAGAAACGCCGGATGCCCTGCTCCGGGTCGATCCGATGCAGCACCAGGTGGTGTTTGATCGGGGAGCGCAGCTCGTCAGGCACGAAGACTCAGCCTTTGGACCACCATATCCGGCCGCGGGGGTGTTCCTCCGCAAACGCGCGAACCTCGGAGGTCGGAATGACCAGCCGGGATTGCCCTGCCGGACTTCCGTAGTTTTTGCCGCTCTTCATCTAGAACGTTGACCCGCCCCAGGATGCGGGCTTTTTCAGGTAAACGCGTCCGTGCTTCGGATTAACCGCATCGACCGTGGTCAGGATGAACCGGAGCGAATGGCCTTGGGTCTCGCGGATCGCTGCCGGATCACCGGGCCCGACGTTGCGGTAGTAACGCTCAATCTCGGGCTGTGTCTGCGCCCCACTTGGATCGGGAAACTCTTCTTGCATGGACACCTCCGGAATCTGGCTCGGCCCTACCCTCACCCGCCTCGGCTTTGCCGAATGCGCGGCAGCGGGCGCCAGCCGACAATGTGCTGGTCGAAGTAGGTGTGGGTGCCAAAGCGGGCTCCAAAGACGCGCCAGTGGCTCCTCGTGGTGATGTCGTCGGTTTCCCAGACCCCGACCGTCACCGGGTAGGTGGGCGGCGCCTCCGCATCCTCGATCCAGATGATCACAGGCGTGCCGTCGCGTGGGGCCAGTCGGACCGGATACCAGTCGTGCATGATGGCTCTTTCCCGGTTCACGAATCTAACTCCGCCCTTCCCTCTAAACGCCCCCGGCTTTGCCGATAGCCTGTCTTCGGTTCTCCCAGGCGGATCGGGGCTGGAATTTGGCCTCAGAGGCTGCTGGGGGAATGCCGTTTTCCTCTCTTCTCTTGAATCCTTTGCCGTGGGGGTGATTTTTGACCCCTATACCCTTGGAGCCTGGAGGACCGTTCCTCTGCCCTCCCCGCTTGATCCAGAGTTGCCATTCCCGGCTGACGATCCGAACCACGTTGGGCAGGTTCTTCTGGCCATCCCGGCGCCTCTCCTGAACGGTGAGGAGACCCATGGCAGCGGCTGCCCTGACGGCGTTCTTGGGGCCAGAACAAGATCTGCTCTCAATGACACGATTAGGTAGAACGGATCGGCAACCCTTCGCGACGAGGCTTCAGGGCAGACCCGCAATTTAAAGCCCGGTGGTACTCACGTCGCTCTGGTACCCATTTGAAGCTCTTGCGCTAATCTGCTTCAGCGAACCTATCCCGACAATGGCACTCTTTCACAGACGATCCTTTTGCGGAGCAGTCCGCGTTCCCATCCAGGGGTTCAGCCCTGGATGACAGCTCAAACACCAAGATCCAAGCTGTATTCAACCACTGCGCGGCTCGTTCGATCCATTTACCGACCCACGTTCTTGCTACGTACTGCGTTAGCGTGTGTTTGGGAGCAAATCTTGTTCCGACCCGAGGTATACGAGGTGAGAAACGATGCATCCGAGTGAGGCTTCATCCCGCCTGCACCAGCATCTCGCAGGGTGTGGAGCGTTCCAGGATCGTTCATTGAGGTCAGGTGCCATCGTCCCCATGTCTGGAGGTGATGAACGACATTGCCATCGAGGCTGACGCTCCCAGCCCGACCATTCTGATTGCCACTGACGGCTCGTTGCGGCGAGTAGGGATCGAGATCGAGTTCCTGGGGCCGCATGCCCGGGCTGCCGCCCAAGCTCTTGCCGATGATCTCGGCGGAAGCTGTGAGGTTGAAGATCCGCACGCCTTTAAGGTCAGCGGCACGCGTCTCGGCAATCTGCTGATCGAAACCGACCTGCGGCACGTCCACCCTGACCGACACCCGGAGCTCGGCCTGTGGCTGAACCGCCGGGTAGCCGCATGGCTCGGGACCGCGGTCTCGCCTTTCGTCCCGCGGGAGCTGATCACCGCCCCCATACCCATCGCCCGGCTCCCGGAGATGGACGGGGTCGTGGCTAGCTTGCGCGCGGCAGGAGCCCGCGGCCGCGGGGCCGTGTTGTGGGACTCGCTCGGGCTTCACTTCAACATCGATCCACCGCGTCTTGATGCGGCAACGGTGACGGCCTTCCTTAAGGCCTTTCTCCTTGTCGGCGATCAGCTCCGGCAGGAGATCGCATGTGGGAGCGCTCGGCGTGTTCTCGTCCTTCCGCCGGATTACCCGCAGGCCTACAAGCGACGCGTGCTCGATCCGGACTACTGGCCCGACCTGACACAACTGACAGAGGACTATCTGGCGGCGAACCCGACCCGGAAGCGGGCGCTCGATCTCCTGCCGCTGCTCACTCACTTCGATGAGGAGCGGGTGCGCTCTGTTCTGCCGCATGAGAAGATCGGGTCCCGGCCGGTGTTTCACTACCGGCTGCCGCAGGCCCATCTGAGCGATCCGGCCTGGAGCATCATGCCGGACTGGGAGCGCTGGCTCCTCGTGGAACACTTGGCCATGAATCCAGTCCAGCTCGCTGAGAAGGGGCAGGCACTCCTGGATCATTGGGCCGCACAAAAGAATTATCATTGAGCGGGTGGGGCATGTCGATTAATCCTGACCCAATTGGCAGGACCGCACCTTCTGGGGCCATTGGGATGGGCAGGGCCTCTCCCGGACGTTGAGCCCTGGCAATCACCGGGTGCGGCCAGTTCGCCGGGTATCGATCACCGACGTGCCAGGATGATCTCGGAGGTCTGCTGAATAGGGCCGCCGGGAGTGAGGTTGTCCGCCACCGTGATGCGAAGCGTCCCGCGGCCGCCATTCTGGATCGCCATAGTGGCTTGTGTGTCGCCGTTGACCGGGTGCGGCCACTCAATCCTGAGGTTCACGACATCGCCGTTGCGCGTACCGGTGAGCCGAGCGGGGCCAATCCGGGATCCGGTGTAGGTGCCGCGGTAGATGCCTGACCGGGGATCGTAGACGAGATCGACCCCGATCTGCCGGCTGAAGATCACGACAGCGCGGCACTGGCCCTGCGCACTGATCCGATTCTCCGTGAGGCTTCCCGTGACGGAGCAGGTTACCTGCCGCGGCTGAGAGCCGCCTTCGCGCTGAACTTTGCCGGAGCCGGGCCAGGTGCCCCGGAAGCGCTCAAGAAAGTCAGCCTCGGAAGCCTGAGCAGAGCTACAGGTCAGGGAGATGATGGCGCAGGATAGGATCGCGATGGATTTCAGACTGGATGAGGCCGTGGTCATACAAGGATTTCCCATGATGCCGCATCAACGTAAGCTTCCTGTGGGTGTTCCCAGGATCTTGTGCAGCGGGGAATGCCGATAGAGCCGCAGAGCCTGCCGGCGGATGCCACAACGGGTCTGGATCAGAGGGCGGAATATCGACGTGGAGGTGCTCATGAGAAGGTTGGCACAATGCCTTACAATGGCCGCTGCGTTCGTCGGCGTGTGCCTGGGCCTACCGGCCGGGGCGGAGGAGGAGGCCTGCCCGGGATTGGTCGCCTCGCGCGACACTCTCTTCTCAAGGGCGGCCTTGCACCAGGATGAGGTTGGTCTGACGTTTGTCGGCCATGCCACCTTCCTGATCGAGACACCACAAGGCGTGCGGATTGCCACCGACTACAATGACGGCACTCATCCGCCTGTCACGCCCGACGTGGCCACCATGAACAAAGCGCATTCCACGCACTTCAGCTCCAGGCCTGATTCAGCCATCAAGCATGTGCTCAGGGGCTGGAACCCAGCCGGAGGTCCTGCCATCCATGACCTGACGGTACAGGATGTGCGCATCCACAACGTCTCGACCAACATACGCAGCTCTGGAGGAGCGACGGAATACGACGGCAACTCCATCTTCGTGTTCGAGGCCGCCCAGTTGTGCATCGCGCATCTGGGCCATCTGCATCACACGCTCACGCCCGAGCATCTGAAGAAGCTGGGGCGTATCGATATTCTGCTGGTGCCGGTGGATGGTGGCTACACGCTGGAGACCTTCGACATGATGGAGGTGCTGCGCGCGATCAACGCACCGCTGATGATCCCGATGCACTTCTTCGGCCCGCCGACGCTCAACCGCTTTCTCGCCTCAGCCCGGGAGCACTTTCCGGTGGAGTTTAGCAACACGGCAGCCGTCACCCTGTCGCGCGCGACACTGCCGAAGAGCCCGAAGATCCTAGTCCTGCCGGGGCATTGAGGTAGCCAGACGCTCCATTCAGCTCCGTCCTCGTTCTGCCCGCCGTGGACAAATCACGTCAGCCTGCACGGTGAACGTGTCAGGGTCGGTTCGCTCCGGGGCAGGGGCGTCGTAAATGATCAGCAGGGCGCCTTCACCAGCCTCGGGCCAGAGCTCAAGCCCCTCCGGGTGATCCACATGCAGCTGGTAGGGCAGTTCAGCAACAGTCTCGATGCGGTCAGGAGTGATGACGCCGGACCCGTCATCATGTGCCGCGTCCCGCCACCGCAAGACAAACGCTGGTCCTTCCAGGGACATGGTCGGCCCCACCAGCAGAAGAAGATCGTCTCCCTCAAACCGCATATCGCGGACCCCCAGACCTCGGGTGTCAAGCAGGTGCTTGCGATAGCGCCGCTCGCCATCGATCCGACCCGCCTTCAGCCGGTCTGGCGCCTTTTGCTTCAGCTCCAAATCGAGAACCACGGCATGGCCGCGCAGCACAGGCCCGCGCAATCCAAGCCAAACCCGGCTTCCGCGAACTGCCAACCCTTCGACGTCGAAGCCGTTCTCCTTGGACGGGATGCTCAGAAACGGAGCGAGGTGCGGGTCAGCTGTAAGCCAGCGCTCAAGGGCGCTCTGCCTCGTGCCCAGCTTGAGCCAGCTTGCCTGTCGCTCTCCCTCCGATCGAGCAGGGGTGAAGAGCCCTACCGCCTCCTCAACAAGAGGGATGCAGCCGAGGAAGTAGCGGTTAGGCTCACGTTCGATCGCCTCCATGTTCTGAAGCGCCTCGGCGCGGCCGTTCTCATCCCGTTTGGGCTTGGAGCGCTTGCGTGCGTGGGATCCGACAATCCAGAGGAAGCTGTCATCCGTGCAGAGCCCCTCGATGTCCATTTCACCGTCCACTCCGGCAGGCAGGTCGACCAGAGCATCCAGGGCGAAATGCTGATGGTCTCCAAAGCTGCCGTCGTCGAGGCGCCGGAGGCGTTCGACGCTCGCGGTCTCGTCACAGGCGAGAAACAGGCAGTCTCCGATCCGCGTGACGGCGGAGAGATCCTTGTGGAGCGGATCCTCCAAATGCCGGCGCGGTCGCCAATCGGAGAAGGTGATGGGAACTTGGGCGATGGTTTCCGCGAGGCTGGCGTCCGACACGATGGCTCCTGGTGCGCTGGTTCTAAGGCAATAACGCACAAGCTTAGGCTGGATCCATAGCCAAGTCAGAGTCTCGGTCAACCTGTGCGACAATGGCAGATGAGGTGGATGGCGTCGGCTGACGGCATTCACGACAGCAGGAGAGGGGAGGGCAGGTCAGGCGGGACGAGGGGAGCTTCCCACGGCCAAGCTGAATGGCTGTCCGTAACCCATCCGGACCTATGTTGCGCTCACCGCTTTTCGGCGGAACCGCGGACGATCGCACCCAGTTTACAGCCAAGGCACCCATGATAACGCCACGCTCGTCCAGACGGACGGAAGATGCAGGGTGTAGGACGACGGAGAGGGAGTAGCAGTGCGTGTCTTACGGCCCGGGCATACATGCTGGCGTATCGAGCAGGCCGACCGCGTTGCCCTCATCGTCGATGCCGCTGACTACTTTCGGGCCGCGCAGTCGGCCATGCTCAAGGCGCAGCATTCCATCCTCATGATTGGATGGGATTTCGATACCCGCATCGCACTCGACCCGACCGACGGGACGAGCGAGTATCCCGGTCGGCTGGGAGCGTTCCTGACGTGGCTTGTCGAAACCAAGCCGGGCCTTCACGTCAACATCCTGAAGTGGGACCTCGGCATGGTGAAGGCCCTGTGGCGGGGCACAACCCTCTTCCGGGTGGTCCAATGGGCTTTGTATGAGCGCATTACCTTCAAGCTGGATGGCGCCCATCCTCCTGGCGCGGCGCACCACCACAAGATCGTCGTGATCGATGACGCCGTTGCCTTCTGCGGCGGCATCGACATGACAGGCGATCGTTGGGACACGTCGGAGCACCGCGATGCCGATCCCCGCCGTCGCCGCCCGTTCACGCGGCGTGCCTACGGGCCTTGGCATGATGCCACCACGGCCGTCAGCGGACCGGCGGCCAAAGGCCTGGGCGATCACGCCCGTGAGCGCTGGCAGCAGGCATCGGGAGAGGTTCTGGCACCACCGCCTGCCGGCTCGGACCCCTGGCCCGACGGCCTGCCCGTCGACATGGCCGACGTGGCGGTCGCGATCGCCCGGACCATCCCAGCCTACGACAACCAGACCGAGGTGCGCGAGATCGAAGCGCTGTACGTTACCGCGATCGCAGCCGCTCGCAGGAGCGTTTACCTGGAGAGCCAGTACTTCGCCTCGCGTGCCATCGCGGAAGCCATTGCCCGGCGCCTCGAGGAGCCGGACGGACCCGAGTTCGTGATCATCAACCCTGAATCGGCTGAAGGCTGGCTTGAGGAGGAGGCGATGGGCTCGGCCCGGGCCCGTCTCCTGGCCATGCTCCGGCGCCGCGACCGCTTCGGGCGCCTGCGGGTCTATACGCCCGTAACGGCGGGAGAGCAGCCGATCTATGTTCACGCCAAGATCATGATCGTGGACGACCGGCTGCTGCGGGTGGGGTCCTCCAACCTGAACAACCGCTCGATGGGCTACGACACGGAGTGCGACCTCGCCCTGGAGGCGGATGAAGACACGCACGTCGCCCATGTGATCCGGAGCTTTCGGGCGAGGCTGCTGGCCGAGCATCTTGGCACGTCGCCGAAGCAGGTCTCTGCCATCGTGTCCGAGCGGCGGTCGCTGATCGCGGCGATCGAGGTGCTCTCAGGACCTGGGCGTTCCCTTCGGCCGTTCGATCCGCCGGACATCAACGAGGCAGAGAAGGCCCTGGCGGATCACGAACTCCTTGATCCGGAGCGCCAGCGTTCCCTCTAGCATGCGCTGTCCCGGCGTCACTTGCCCATTCTCAGATGATGGTGATCTGATGGGCTCGTCTCATCGCCGGGCACTTTACAAGCTTTTTCTCAACAGCGCATCCGCTCGGACCCTTCATCAGAGCCGAGGGAGCCTTGCGGACAGTCCTGATCGCGGTCGGTTTTTGATGCGCCGTGTGCACGTATACCGGGCAGGGTCGTCTTCGCGGTCAGCATGAGCCTCCGCATGATGAGCTTTCGCAGGCCAAATGTTCCAATGTTGACGACGCACTCTGCTCATCGATGCGCAGGTGCACCTCATCAAGCGGAACCATCCTGCCCGCGTCCCGGCAGGGACGTCGCCGCGCATCCAGACAGGATGCGAACCGGTGGCTGCTGCACGGTCAGGTCCAGCGTGGGGGCAGCGGGTTAACCGTTGGCTCCGGCCAACCCAGCTGAGCGCTCGAAGCTCTCTCCGGACACCAGCATGGGCATCGCCATGCCACCGCGGGTCAGATGGTGATCCTTGCGCCTACCTCGACAGCCCGATCCTCCAGGATGCAGAAGTGGTCGGAGGCGTCGCTCGCGGAGCGCGCGAGCGGAATGAAGATATTGTCCTGCCACAGCGGCAGTCCAGATTGGGACGAGGGTTGCAGCGCCCGCCCGCGAGCACGGAAGGCTATGTGACAGCCTTCCGCAGCGATTATGATCAGCGTCGCATACTGAAGAGACTGGCGGATTTCCATTGGACGACAACGGTACTTGCTTCCCGCAAACTCGGGGTTCCCAGGGCCAGCGGCAGACCTGGGATCCTGTTCGTCATGATTTCGTGCATCTTGTGCGCGACTGGCACAGCGGGATCGAAGCCGTGGCGGCGCAGTTCCATGGCCACGCCTATGACATGCACCATCACGACGAGTGGCTGGTCGGCGTGACCCATGCCGGCGTCCAGGATTTCTACTGCCGCGGGCAGCGCCGCCAGAGCACTGCTGGACGCGTGATCCTGATTGAGCCGGGCGAGCGGCACGACGGACAAGCCGTGCATGAAGAGGGCTTCCGCTACAGCATGCTCTATCTGCCGCAAGCCTGGCTCCGCGAGGAGATGGGCGGCCGGGATGCCGACATCGGGTTCAGGAAGACATTGGCCGACGACCGGCGGCTCGGCGATGCCATTGCGGCGGCTTGCCGTGCCATCATCTCCGGCGCCCCACGGCTCGCCATTGACGCGACTCGGGATCGGGTGGTGGAACTGCTGCGCCATCACCTCGGAAAGGGAGAACGGCCGACGCCCGACGCCGGGTCGTCGGTTGCAGAGCGGGCGATGGACTACATCCAAGCCCATTACGACGAGCCGTTCAGCCTTGATGACCTTGCCCGCGCAACTGGCGTATCCGACCGGTTTCAGCTTTCCCGCGTCTTCCGCCGGCGCTTCGGCACCTCGCCACATGCCTGCCTTGTTGAGATCCGGCTGACTAAGGCCCGCGCGATGCTGCGGTTGGCAGTCCCACCGGCGGAGGCGGCCATGGCCAGTGGATTTGCCGATCAGAGCCATCTCGGCCGCTGGTTTCGTCGCGCCTACGGCCTCACCCCGGCGGCCTACCGTCTCGGACGCACGAACGTTCCAGACTTGGATGGCCTCGCTGGATAACGCTCCCGACAGCATCCACAGGGAGAATTCAATGTTCGACACGAAGGTAGCGGTCCTCGTTCACGAAGATCTGGCGGTGTGGCAGAAGCTGAATGTCACTGCATTTCTTGCAACAGGCATTGCGAGCGCGGTTCCCGAGGCCATGGGCCAACCCTACGAAGACGCTGCCGGACGACACCATGCGCGGCTGCTCGGCCAACCGATCCTGATCTTCGCGGCGTCGACAGAAGTCCTGCGACGGGCTTGGCAGCAATCGCTCCAGCGGAGCCTCACGCGCAGCGCCTATGTCCGCGCTATGTTCGAGACCGGGCATGATGCCGTCAATCGCGCGGTCTTTCGAGCCGAGCCGGCTGACACGCCGGATCTTGTCGGCCTTGCGCTCCACGGTCCGAAGAAGGAGATCGACAAGGCCACGAAGGGCGCGCGCCTACATCCCTAAGACGCGGCTCTCCGTTTGCGAAGAACGGATGAGCCTCCGGGCGGCATTCGCCTGGTGATGTGGCGCCACATTGTGAGATGCGCCAATGCTATTTCAGCCAGAATCTGATGACGAGGCTCACGGCTCCGGTCGTGCCCACGCCCGCAGTCCAGAGGCCTAAGAACCAAAGCCAGCGGCGAACGGCGGAGCCCCGTTCGGGTTCTTTGGTCATCAGTGATATCCCTCGTGTCCGGTCTTTCCGCGGAACACCCAGTACGAGTACCCGGTGTAGGCGAGAATGATCGGGATCAGCACACTCGCGCCGACCAGCATGAACTGGAGACTGGCAGGCGGGGCTGCGGCCTGGTGGATGGTGACGGCATTCGGCACCACGTACGGGAACATGCTGACACCGAGCCCCAGCAGGCAGAGGGCGAACAGTCCCAGCGTCAGCAGGAAGGGCCAGTACTCCCAGCGGCGCACCACACTCACCAGCAGCGCCCCGGAGCAGAGGCCGACCAGCAGCGGCACCTGGGCGGTGAACAGCACCTGTGGCCAGGCGAACCAGCGCTCGTAGTAGGCTCCGCTCAGGAACGGCGTCGCCGCACTGACCAGGCCGATGCAGGCGATCAGCCCAAGAGCGAGCTTGCCTGCAAGGCGGAAGCTGTGGTTTTGGACGGCGCCCTCGGTCTTCATCACGAGCCAGGTCGCGCCGAGCAGGGCATAGCCGATCACGAGGCTGACACCGACGAGTAGGCTGAACGGCGTGAGCCAGTCCCACCAGCCGCCGGCATAGGAACGCCCCTCGACCACGATGCCCTGGAGCAGGGCACCGAGCGTGATGCCCTGCGCGAGCGTCGCCACGATCGATCCCGTCGTAAACGCGACGTCCCAGTAGCGCCGGTGGCCGGGATCGCGCCAACGGAACTCGAAGGCGACGCCACGAAAGATCAGCGCCAGCACCATGGCAATGATCGGCGCGTAGAGGGCCGGCAGGATGATCGCGTAGGCCAGCGGAAAGGTCGCCATCAGGCCGCCGCCGCCCAGCACAAGCCAGGTCTCGTTGCCGTCCCAGACCGGGGCGACCGAGTTCATGGCGCTGTCACGCTCCGGTCCCGGTTCGAAGAATGGGAACAGGATGCCGATGCCGAGATCGAAGCCATCCATCACCACGTAGGCGAAGACGGCGAAGGCGATGACGAAGGCCCACAGGGTGGGAAGATCGAGAAGAGGGGTCATGGGTTAGGCCTCCGCGCCGAGGGTGCGCGCTGGGCTGACGGCCGGAGCCGGTGTGATGCCGGCGGTGCGGATCGGGTCGCGCCCGGCTTCGGGCCCGGTCTCACCCGGATGCGGGGCCTTGCCCATGAGCTTGAGGATATAGCCGGTGCCGGCGCCGAACACGATGAAGTAGACGACGATGAAGGTCAGCAGCGACGCGGCCACGGCCGGGGCTTCAAGGGGAGAGGCCGACGCTGCGGTCTTGAGCAGACCATAGACGGTGAAGGGCTGCCGTCCGACCTCGGTGGTGACCCAGCCGGCGATCACCGCCACGAATCCCGCAGGGCCCATGGCCAGTGCCAGCCAGTGCAGCGGGCGCCAGTCGTAGAGTCTGCCACGGAAGCGTGCCCACAGGCCGAGCATGCCCAGCCCCAGCATCGCGAAGCCCAAACCCACCATGATGCGGAACGACCAGAACACCACCGGCACGTAGGGCCAGTTGGCGCGGTCAACCGTGTCGAGGCCGTTCAGCGGGGCGTCCAGGTCGTGCTTGAGGATGAGCGAGGACGCCTTCGGGATCTCGATGGCGTTGCGCACCGTGCCGGCCTCCTGGTCAGGAATGCCGAACAGGATTAGGGGCGCGCCATCCGGGTGGCTCTTGAAGTGCCCCTCCATGGCCATGACCTTGGCAGGCTGATGCTCAAGGGTGTTGAGGCCGTGCATGTCGCCGGCCAGGATCTGGAGCGGGGCCACGACCGAAATCATGCCCATGGCCATCGAGAACATCACCCGGGCGCCCTTGTTGGTGCGCTCCCGCAGGAGGTGCCAGGCGCCGACGCCGCCGACGACGAGGGCCGTGGTGAGATACGCTGCCATCACTGTATGGACGAGACGATAAGGGAAAGACGGGTTGAAGATGATCGCCCACCAATCCTGTGGCACGAACTGCCCGGCCTCGTTGACGGCGTAGCCGACCGGCGTTTGCATCCAGGAGTTGGCGGACAGGATCCAGAAGGCCGAGATGAAGGTGCCGACGGCGACCGCGAGCGTCGCGGCGAAGTGCAGCTTCCGACCGACGCGCCCCATGCCGAACAGCATGATGCCGAGGAAGCCCGCCTCCAGGAAGAACGCGGTCATGACCTCGTAGGCCATCAGCGGCCCAATGATCGGCCCGGCCTTGTCGGAGAACACCGACCAGTTGGTGCCGAACTGGTACGACATGACGATGCCCGAGACCACACCCATGGCAAAGGCGAGGGCGAAGATCTTGAGCCAGTACTTGAACAGGTTGAGGTAGACCTCGCGCCCGGTCCACAGCCACAGCCCCTCGAGCACGGCGAGGTAGCTCGCCAGCCCGATCGAGAACGACGGGAAGATGAAGTGGAACGAGACCGTGAACGCGAACTGGAAGCGCGCCAGCAGCAGGGCGTCGAACTGATCAAACATGCTACTTGTCCTTGGGATCGTCGCGGCGGCTCTTCTTCGAGCCCGGCACGACGAAGAGACGATCCTTCATCTCCAGGATCTTCTGCACCTTCGAGCCTAGCGTCAGGAGTTGGACGAGGCGCTCGGTGTCGAGCCGCTGCACGTCGGCGTACCAGCCCGTGAGAAGCTCGAAGAGGTCGTGCATCTCGCGCATGCGCTCCTGGGCATGGCGCTCCTCGGTGCTGGCGGGCTCCTGCATGAGCACCTCGCGCAGGAGGGTCATGGTCGGATCGATCTCCCGCTTCTTGCGCTCCTCAACCAGCGTGCGGACGATCTGCCAGATGTCGTCGGGCGTGGCGAAGTAGTCGCGCCGGTCACCGGGCTTATGCTGGAGCCGGACCAGGTTCCACGCCTGCAACTCCTTGAGGCCCATGCTCACGTTGGAGCGGGAGACGCCAAGCCGCTCGACGATGTCCTCGGCATTCAGAGGATCCTTCGAGAGGTAGAGCAGGGCATAGATCTGGCCGACGGTGCGGTTGATGCCCCATCGGGAGCCCATCTCGCCGAAATGCAGCACGAAGGTCTGGACGAGTGGGGGTAAGTTCATGCCGATTCCGATATTTCAGAATTTTCTGAAATATCGGGATTACGTTGATCTAAGTCAAGTCGGCGGGCCTGGCCACATGGAAGAAAGGTGGGTTGGAATGTCTACGAACAGTGCTACTTGGACGCAACGCGTAGGTCGGATCACCCGCTGAGAGCCGACCTTCTTGAAGGCCAGGGGGATTCAGATTCTGACCCGAAGGTGCCCGCTGGCTCCAGGTGTCTTGACCATAAACGTCCAGCACCCGTTCAACTCGGTGCGGCGGTTTGTGTCGCCCGATCATGCGAAGGCGTTTCGCCACGTGCAAGGGTGGCCGCTTGCTCCAGGCTAACGCCGTGGACAAGAGGATCAGCGTGTCGGTGGGCGAGGTGCCATTCCGCCCCATGGCGGCGATAGACCAGGGTTACGCGCAATGCCCAATCCTGGGCTGGAAGGCCGCCCACTTCAACATGCGCCCGTTCGATGATCGCGAGTACCACCATGTCGGTGGAACGGTAAGCCTGAACGAGGTCCTGCTGGAAGGTGCCGTTCTTGAAGAACTGCCCCATCGCCTCGATTCGCTCGGGCGTGTACTCGGTCCCATATGTGGGTGTGCCACCGAACGGAGACATCAACGTGAAGTCATCGGTGAGGGTGATGAGGTCACGGTACCTCTTGATGTCTCCACGCATCAGTGCCGCGTTTGCGTCTGCACTGCGCTGGATGAGGTCGGTCAGTTCCGAATCTGTTGGATGCTCCAGCATCACAATGCGCTCCCCAGGGCCCCGGTGGTTGGGTCTAGCAGGCAATGTCCAATCCGGGCTGTGATAAACATCACACCGAGAAGGGGGACATCGACGATCAAGCAGTCCTGAGGACAAATCCGTTTCCCTAGTGCCGCCTAGCTGCTCTGGAAGATTGCAGAGTTTTAAGTTCGGTCCTGTCACTGCTC
Source organism: Microvirga ossetica (assembly GCF_002741015.1). Taxonomy (NCBI): domain Bacteria; kingdom Pseudomonadati; phylum Pseudomonadota; class Alphaproteobacteria; order Hyphomicrobiales; family Methylobacteriaceae; genus Microvirga; species Microvirga ossetica. The sequence continues at coordinate 426,613 of NZ_CP016619.1, forward strand.
GGAGTAAGCTGAATGTCTGCTCAAGCGGGGAATACCCGACAATTATGAAAGGTAGGGATTTGCTGGTTTGGCCCTATGCAGACTTTCCGCTGTTGATCACAAAGTAGGTCCAGTGGGTTGGCGGCAGGATCCCCGCCATTGCTTCCTTGTATGAGCGAACCTTACGGCCACGCTGTCATTGTCATGGTGAGGACGATTGCTCCTCGGCCCAGCCGGCTTACGGCTCAACACACGAAGGAATGACAATGGCTACGAACAAGAAAGATCATACTTCACAATCCACCAAGACCCGGAAGGCGCCGCAGAAGTCCACCTCGCGGTCTGCCAATAAGGAAGCTGGCGCCTCAAAGCGTGCGCAGCCCAAGGCAATGGCTGGTTCCCGGTCCGCAACCAAGTCCCAGGCTGTTCCCACGAAGCCCCGGTCCTCCGCAGGATCGCGTGCGGCGGCCCGCTCGGCCCCCGGCGCATCGCGTTCACGGTCCACGACTCAGACCCGCTCAGCATCCCGCTCAGCGGGCGGCATGCTGAACCCAATGGCCTGGCTCTCGACCCTTGAGACAACACTCACCTCTCCGCAAGCGCGCGCTGTGATGGCGGAGGCCCTTAGGGCGATCGCGAACGTGCTTGATAGGCCGCAGGACCGACAGGGACAGGGCAGTGGAACGCTGCAAGGCCGGGAGGCTGTATCGGCCGCAGGAAGCCTCGGCGCCGAGATCGTTGCAGCTCCGCTCGAGGTCGCCGCGGCTGCCATCGGAGCCGCAGGGGAGGTCGTGTCGAGCGCACTCAGCGGTTCGTCAGGCAAGGATCGCGGCAATGGCAATAGCCGGAAGGGCGGTGGACGGTCCTCCGCGCGGAAGACATCATCGGCCAGCGACTAGCGCATCATGCGGAACCCCAGGCCTGCATCCGAGTAATGCGGATTCGTTCCTTTGCACCGAGTGATACGCTCGTGACAGTGGCCATCGGCCTCAAGGGCATTCCGCTTCTCGGTCCGATGGTCCAGCATCTAGGCCCGTGCTGGGCGATGAGTGGGAGATACGGGATGCACCCGCCGCCCGCACAGGGATCGATGATCCGGGTTAGCCTTCGCTCTCCAATCAGGAAACCTCAATTATATTCGTGAATCTCCTCAGCTTTGCCCTTCGCGCCCGCATGTGTTGACGATGACCACCCCCACGATCACGGCGGCCCCCCGGGTAGGGTGGGCACGCCGGGCACCTCGCCGGCTATGACGAACGCGAGGCCCGTCGCGACGGGCGGAACCAGATAGAGAAAGTTAGCTGCCCGGGCGGCGCCGAAGTGGCCAAGGGCGTAGGTCCACGCGGCGTAGCCCAGGGCCGCCGGAAGTACACCCAGCGCGATCACCGACCAGGCCGTGGCGTGTGACGCAGCGGCGGATAGGCCATGTAGCGCCTCGGGCAGCCACGGCGCGAGCAGGAGAGCCCCAGCGAGCAGGGTATAGGCGGTGCAGGCCAGGGCCCCGTAACGGGGAACCAGCGGCCGTTGCAGGATGAAGTAGGTGGCCTGGCAGACGGCGGCCGCGAACACCAGGCTTGCGCCCGCACCGAACGAGACGGCCCCGGGCTGGCCGGACGCGATGAGCGCGATGCCGGCGAGGCTGACGGCGGTCCCAATCCATCCCCACAGGGTGAACCGCTCGCGCAGCAGCACGGTCGCAAGCACCGCCGTGATGATGGGGACGGTGTTGCCGATGAAACTCGCGGCGCCGGCCGTGACGGTGCGCTGCCCCGCGTTGAGGAGGGCGTTGTAGAGCGCGATGCCGACCAAGCCGCAGGCCAGGAAACGGAGCGCATCGGTCCGGGAAGGCCAGGCTGGTCTCTTCCAGGCGAGCCACGCGACCACCAGCAGGCCCGCGACCGCGAAGCGCGCGGCGGCGAGCGGAAGTGGCGCGAGGTCGCGAAGGGCAATGCGGATCAACGGGAAGGCGGACGCCCAGGCGAGGACGGTGAAGGCGACGGCGGAGCCGGCACGCACGGCGGAGGGAGATGACGGACCGGACGGAGCCGTCCTGGAGGGGCTCAGAACAAGAGCTGTGCCCAATGACACGTTTAGTGCGAACGCATCGGCAACCTTCGTGACGCGGCTTAAGGTTTGATCCGCAACGTGAACCCAGATGATACTCGCGTCGATCTGGTACCCGCTTGAAACTGTTGCGCTAACTGCATTGATGCTCCTATAGAGGTCAAGAGGTCGAAGGGGCCGTCGTGGGATCCCTTCTGGCTCGGCAGAGATAGCCAAAGATCTCCCGTGCGACAAAGCGCTTGAGACAACGAATGATCTCCATCTTGCCTTTACCCTCTGCCGTTCGTCGACGGACATAGTCAAGGGTTGGTGGATGGCTCCGCATCCTGATAATGACGACGCGATATAGAGCCGCGTTAGCCTGACGATGGCCACCGCGGTTGAGACGGTGACGTGAAGTCTTGCCGCTCGAGGCCGGAATGGGACAGGCGCCACACAGTTTGGCGAAGGCTGCTTCCGAGCGGATGCGCTCGGGATTGTCGCCGACGAGGATCAGCATCTCGGCAGCCGTACCGGTCGACATGCCATGGGCCTCCTTCAGGGTCGGCGCGCAGGCGGTGGTCAGAGCATCGAGATCGGCATCGTGGCTTTTGATCTCAGCATCGAGCATCAGCCAGCGCCGGGCGAGAGCGCGCAATGTTGCTTTGGCTGAGGCTGTTGGTGAAGTCATCGCTCCCGGTCTCAGGGCGGCTAAATGGCGGATCAGGGTCATTTTGCCGGTGAGGCCGTCAAGGCTCTCGCGCAAGGCAGCGGGAGCATTGACGATGATCGTCTTGAGGGTGACCATCGCCTGGGTGCGGCTCTTGACGGCGGTGTCTCGCGCCACCTTGAGATGGCGGATCATTTCCACGGAGCTGGTGCCCGACTTCGGAGCCGCCCTTGCCTGGCCACTGAGAACGGCGCGGGCCGCGTTCTCAGCGTCAAGCGGGTCATTCTTGCCATGCTGGTGCCGGATCTGGCGATTGGGGCGGTTGACCTCGATGACATTGTGGCCTCTCTCCTGCAGGAAGCGTGCCAAGCCAGCCCCATAAGAGCCTGTCCCCTCGATCCCGAAGGCGCGAACGGGACCCAAGGATTGAGCCCAGCTCTCCATCTCGTGATAGCCTCTGCTGCTCACCAGCAGGGTCATTGCCCCAAGGCGGGCTCCCAGCCCGTTGATGGCGACAGCCGCGTGGGCCTCCTTGTGAGTGTCAATGCCGATGATGATCTCAGCAGGATCAGTCTTGCGCATTCCTCGTCCTCCGCAGGTAAGAACCTGACAGGATCCTGCGAGCGGACAGGACTGTGATGGGACGAGACCCTCAAGCTCCTATCAAGTCACGCGACAGCAGACCGTCAGGTGCCGCCCGGAGGACCGACACGTCAATGCAATGACACGCAGTCAATCGAACGAAGGGTCAGGCCTTCCGAGCGGCTCTCACATTCTCACAATCGAACGAAGTCCCTTGCGCAACAAGCCACTCAATGCAGGAGGGAGCGGCCGCTGCAACACGAGCCGCAACGTCTGGATCGCTGAGACCAGCGCCCGCCAGAAGGGTGTCAGCCGCGTGCAGGGCAGGGCGGTCATCGTCCCCGAGCGCGGCAGCAATCCCACCTTGCGCCAACGGCGTGGAGGCGTGCTGTCCAAGAGGCGATGCTACAAGCAGGGTCACGGGCAGTGGCGCCAGGTGCAGGGCGGTCGCCAGCCCCGCAATGCCACCACCCACGACCACGACCCGGTCGCACGGATAGGCTGGTCTCATGGCCGATCCTCAGCGCACAGCGAGCATGCGCTCGACCGCCAGTCGCGCTCGACCGGCCACCGCCGGGTCGATCGTGACCTCGTGCTGACGCAACTCGAGCGCCCGCCGGATCTTGGGCAGAGTGATGCGCTTCATGTGCGGGCACAGGTTGCAGGGCCGCACGAACTCGACTTCCGGATAGAGGGCCGCCACATTGTCGCTCATCGAGCATTCGGTGACGAGGGCAACCCGGGCCGGGCGTTTCTCGCCGACGAAGTCGACCATCCCGGCGGTCGATCCGGCAAAGTCCGCCGCCGCCACCACCTCCGGCGGCGCCTCGGGATGGGCCAGCACGACCACATCCGGATAGCTCTCGCGCACTTCACGAATGTCCTCCGCGGTAAAGCGCTCGTGCACCTCGCAGTGGCCGGCCCAGGTGATGATCTCAATTCCAGGCACCTGAGCTGCTGTGTTTTGTGCCAGGAACTCGTCCGGCAGCATGATCACACGATCAACCCCGAGGGACTCAATGACCTTCTTGGCGTTGCCTGACGTGCAGCAGATGTCCGATTCCGCCTTTACGGCGGCGGACGTGTTCACGTAAGTGACGACAGGCACGCCCGGGTAGCGCGACCGCAGCTGGCGCACGTCTTCGGCTGTGATCGACTCGGCGAGGGAGCAGCCGGCTTCCGCATCCGGAATGAGGACTGTCTTGTTCGGATTGAGGAGTTTGGCGGTCTCCGCCATGAAGTGCACACCGGCGAGCACAATCACGTCGGCATCAGTGTTCACGGCTTCACGGGCCAGGGCGAGGCTGTCACCGACGATGTCCGCCACCGTGTGGAAGATCTCCGGCGTCTGATAATTGTGGGCGAGGATGACCGCATTGTGTTCGCGCTTGAGCGCAAGGATCGCCTCGATGTCATTGGCAAAGACTGGCCACTCCAAGGCTGGAACATGATGTCTGACCCGCGCGTAGAGGTCGGGCAGGGGCAGGGGCGCAGACACCATCGAAGCAGCAGCGGGCATTGTGACCTCCTATGCTCAACCAGAGCATTAATAAGTCATACTTATACTCAATCAGAGCATTTACGGAGCATAAGAAAGCCGGCTACGTAGCCGGCGTATCTCTTATGCTAGACACGAGTATAAGTTCATGTCAACTTATAATCCGCTCCAACAGTGATTCACCTTAAGCGGGGCAGTCGCACACCCGGGGCCGGTCGCTCGACCAGCACCTCGCGCCGAAAGCGCACGAGACGAGCTGGGCGCCCGCCTGTTTCGGTTGCGACCTCCCCAGTCTCCTCCACCAGCCCTTGCATCTCCACCAGGCGGCGGAAGTTCTGCTTGTGGAGGCGCACCCCTGACAGAGCCTCCACTGTCCTCTGCAGGTCGAGCAGGGTGAAAGAGGCAGGCATCAGCTCGAAGATCACCGGCCGGTACTTGATCTTGCCGCGCAGGCGACCAATGGCCGTCGCCAAGATGCGCCGGTGATCCAGGGCCATCGGCTGACCGGGCGCGAACCGCACTTTCGAGACGGGCGGCTGTGCGTCTCGCAGAGCCTCCGGTAACAGACCAGCCTCAAACAGCAGTTCGTAGCGCTCCAGCACGCGGTCGTCGGTCCAAGTCCCGGATGCGAAGCCAAATGTGAGCTCGATCCGCTCCTCACGAAAGGTCCTGAGAGGTTTCCCACCCATACGGGCCCAGGCCTTTAAGGCCGGCTCGATGACCCTGAGCGCCGGTGGGCGGTCCTCGCGCCAGTCCTCCCACGGAAGATAGCCGTACCAGTTCTGCCAGGCGGCATGCGCCAGTCCGGCCGGGCGAGCCTCGCGGACAAGAGCCAGGTAGGCGATCGACAAGGCATGCCCCGCCCCCGGTTCAGCGGCCTCGGCGCGGTCGCGATCGCCAAAGGTGTAGAGCTGCTCGACATAGCCCAAGGTCAGCTGGGTCTGTTCGGCGACCCAAGTCCGCAGCCCCATCTCAAGCGTGCGATGTTGCGACTGCAAGGGACCTGAGGGAAGGCCGTCAGGATGCTGCGGAGTCGCCCGGACTGTGAGGACCCGCGGCTCATCCGGCGTGGCTGCCATGATGACGGCACTGAGGTCCACAGTTGGGGCAACATGAGGCTGCTTGAAGGTCTTAGGGCGCCGGGAGGATGTGGCAGATGGCATGGGAACTCAAAAGCTACAGGGTCTGAAGTAGATGGTGGAAGTCTTTGTGCCTTCTGTCGAGGGATTTGTGACAGGGGCAGGACTAAGAGCCTAGATAACACACTGGCTGCGTTTCATGATGATGCTTGGGCCAGCCTGCTGAAGCAGATGAGGCCATCGGCTGAACCGCTCGTGACAGAAGCGGTAAAGGGGGGCGCGATAACCGGACGCCATTGGAGCCATTCCCTGATCACCTGATCTGAAGGCCTCCGAGAGCATGTAAGCAGCGCATAGCTGCGTCCCGCAGATCAAACTTGCTAATGCTGCAATGCAGCATAGTCTCGAAACAACCACTGCAACCGAAGCGAATCTTTTCAGGAAGCTTATAGGCTTCGTCAGAGCCATGGTCCCAAGCAAGTCTTCAAGCCCCGCTTCAGGCGCCCTGACCGTGTCAGAGTGGACGGCCATCGCCAGTTCGCTCGCGTTCCTGGCTCTCTGGCTTGCCATCTCGTTCAATTAGGAGACGGCCTCGCCGGAGCGCAAGCAGAGAGGGCGCGTCACCGTATGGAAGTCTCACCGTCCGGCTCTCTGACGAGGCGATTGCCACTTGGCGGGCGGAGCCCCGCACCACGAGGCGGTCAGCCGCATTATTCGGCCTTCCATCCGAACAGTACTGACGCCCCGGGCGGTGCTTCGTCTGGCACTTCGTCAGGCCGTGGGGCGGATTGGATCGAGACTGAGGAGCCTTGGTCTCGATCGAACGGCACCGGATCGCTCCTGTGATTGGTACGCTGTCCAAAGCGGCGCCTAGGCAGGTGCTATTCTGAGGATGGCTCTGTCGCGGCTTGCATCCTGGGCAAGCCATCGAATGCCACGATGAACCCGTGTTGTTCAAGGCTCCGCTTGACTGTTAGACCGTCACGGTCGGGATCTTGAGGCGAAAGGAGGTACTCGGTGGCAGTCACAACCAAGGTCATCGACGGCGACCTCCTCATGCTCCGGATCGTGTTCCCTGATGACAGGACGGTGACGATCACAGCCGGCAGGGGCGGCAAGAGCGTCAGCGTGGCTCCCGATGACAGGGAAATCGCCGAGAGGCTGTCGTCCATCTTCCAGTGGAGCACCGATAGAGTGAGCGTACCAGGCTATCCGTTCACCAGCCTCAACCAGGTCATCTATGGGATGGAGGCGCTGGCCCGGTCCGCGATGAGCGTCGAACAGTTCATAGCGGGGCTGCGGGAAGTGCTGGAGGTGTCCGGACGGCCGTCTGAGCCCGAGATTGGGATCAAAGTCCCATCGTGCACCGGCGTCGACCTGAGCCCGAGCGGGAACGGATGGTTAGTTGATGCCCGTTTCCAGGGCGGGGAGCGCTTCAAGCTCGCCATCAACAAGGCCAGCGTCGGCTGGGCCGCAGACCCGCCGGAACCCGCACGCGATAAAGCGGTCATGAAGCTCCTCTCGCGTTTGAAGAGCGCCCCAGTTCCGACGGATGAGGACCTTGCGCTGCTCGTGATGGAGGTAGCGCATTATTCATCCGATATCGCCGGATGGCTCCAAGGCCTGCACTCAGCCATCTCCGAGGAGTCGAGGCTCTAGAGGGCGCCTCCGGCCCGCATCGTGCGGGGACAAGACCGTTCAGTTGTCCTAATCCTCGAACGCCCCGCGCAAGATCCCCCGCTTGCCGGCATGATTGGCAGGTCCGACGATGCCTTCCTTCTCCATGCGCTCCATGATCGAAGCCGCCCGGTTATAGCCGATCTGCAACCGACGCTGGATGTAGGATGTCGAGGCCTTCCTGTGCCGCAGGACGATGCCGACAGCCTGCTCATAGGCATCAGCCGATACGAGGCCGACATCGTCCTCGTCGGCGGGGAGTTCGGGCTTTTCCAGATCCTCAGGCGTCTCATCATCGGCCGTGACAGCATCGAGATAAACAGGTTCACCCTGGCGCTTGAGATGCGCCACCACCTTCTCGACCTCCTCGTCCGAGCAGAACGGACCGTGCACGCGCGTGATCCGCCCGCCGCCGGCCATGTACAGCATGTCGCCCTGGCCCAGAAGCTGCTCCGCCCCCATCGCGCCCAGGATCGTCCGGCTGTCGATCTTCGAGGTCACCTGGAACGAGATCCGGGTCGGGAAGTTCGCCTTGATCGTGCCGGTGATCACGTCCACGGAAGGGCGCTGCGTCGCCAGGATCACGTGGATGCCGGCGGCTCTGGCCATCTGGGCCAGGCGCTGGATCGCGCCCTCGATCTCCTTGCCGGCCACCATCATCAGGTCCGCCATCTCGTCGACGATCACCACGATGTACGGCAGCGGATCGAGATCCATGATCTCTTCCGTGTACGTCAGCTCACCTGTGGCCTTGTCGAAGCCTGTCTGGACTGTTCGCGTGATGACTTCACCCTTAGCCTTGGCCTCGACCACGCGGGCGTTGAAGCCGTCGATGTTGCGCACGCCGAGCTTCGCCATCTTCTTATAGCGCTCTTCCATCTCGCGCACCGCCCACCTCAGAGCAATGATCGCCTTCTTCGGGTCAGTGACCACGGGCGTGAGCAGATGCGGGATGCCATCGTAGACCGAGAGCTCGAGCATCTTCGGATCGACCATGATCAGGCGGCATTCTTCCGGCGTGAACCGGTAGAGCAGCGAGAGGATCATGGTGTTGATCGCCACCGACTTGCCCGAGCCGGTGGTGCCGGCCACCAGCAGGTGCGGCATGCGGGCGAGATCGGCGATCACCGGCTCGCCGCCGATGGTCTTGCCGAGGCAGATCGGAAGCTTCTGGTTCGACGCCTTGAAATCTGCGGCTTCCAGCATCTCGCGCAGGTACACCGTCTCGCGGCTCTCGTTCGGCATCTCGATGCCGATGGCATTGCGGCCCTGGACCACGGCGACGCGGGCCGAGACCGCGCTCATCGAGCGGGCGATATCCTCCGAGAGAGCGATGACACGCGAGGATTTGACACCCGGGGCAGGCTCGAGCTCGTACAACGTGACCACCGGTCCTGGATGGACATGAATGACCTCACCCTTCACGCCGAAATCACGGATGACCCTCTCGACCCGTCCGGCTCTCTCTTCGAGAATATTTTCGGTGAGACTCGTGCCTCTGCTCTCAGACGGTCGCCCGAGCAGCTCGATATCAGGACGCTGGTAGAAGGCGAACCTCGAGCGCTGGGGCGCTGCGGGAGGGGGCAGCATAATGATCGGTGACCCAAAGACCGTCTCCTCCCCCGGGGCAGCAATCTCCGCATCCTGGGCCGGAAGCACGACGTCCCGATACATGATTTCTTGCGCCGCTTCGATCACCTCGAGAGCAGAGGTCGCATCTAATCCAGGATGCTCCTCCTTCAGCATCTGCTCCCGCGGCGCACCTGAGGGGGCAAGCTCATCCTCAGCTGAGGCGATCGTCTCGATGGAGGCTCGCTTCTCCATGACGGCGGCTTTCTCGGCCGCGGGAGCGCGCGTCACTGACTGCGGGGCAACTTTCGACTTGACCCGCAATAGGGTCTGGATTGGCGCGCTGTCCTCCCCGACCAGGGCGAGGTATCCAAGATCGACTTCCTGTTCCTGACCATCTGTCCTCGCGGGATTCACCTCCTCGACGACCTTGATCACTTCTCCGGTCCCATCCTCATCGCGCGTGACGGTAGCGACATCGGATTCGCCATCCATGCCTCTATTGGCCCGATGATCAACCACCTCAGGTTTCTGGTCCGGTTCCTGTGATGCGGCCATGGCCCCGTCCGTGGATTGCATCTCCACGAGGTCGGCGGCGACACCCTCGAACACGTCCGGCTCCGAATGCCCGTCGAGACCGATGACATCGGCCTCCCTGGACTCGGAGCCGCACGCCTCACCGATGGTTGCGGCAAGGGGCGCCTCGGGGACTTCCGGTTCGTCAGCGACCGCGTCAGTGATCGTGAGCAAGGCGTGCTTCAGCGAGACGTCGATGCGGTACAGAGCCGATTGAAAGGCCGACGGGACGAACTTCGTTGACGGCATCGGGAGGGAGGTTATCGGGGGCTCTGGCACGGGCTGGGAAACCGTTTCGACGGCCTCGGAGCGGGGGATCTCAACGTCATGTAATGCCGATGCTCGAGACGGCTCGGCTTTCCTTGGCACATCAGTCGCCCTGGGCTGCTCCATCGCGGAAGCGGATGGCGGCTGACCTGCGCTCTGGATCTTCTGGGTGAATGTCTTGAGCGGGGGAGCCTCGATGGCGGCGCGGAGCCTCTCGATCCGCTTGTGGATCTCGTCCTCGGGCTTGTTCATCGCCAACTCGGCCAAGCGATCCGCTCTCATCAGTTCGCCCGTTGGAAGGTCGAACACGTTCGTGTCCTGCGGCTTCCTGATGAACTTGTCGGGGGTGCGCGTGGACCGCACGCCGTGATCAAGAGCGAAAGCCTGCCACCAGCCGGGTTGGGCTTGGCCCATGGCCAGCCACGGCTCCTCCCAGTTGGTGCTGGGGCTGGCGTTCAAACTCTGGAACGGCAGGGCCTCACTCTCTTGCGATCTCCTGCAGCTTCCATCCTCGGTCCTTACCTCGAGTTTGGCCATTTCTAGCAGGTGATGTGGGAGCGCGGGCGGCGAAGCGAACGATGCGGTAGGCTGGCGGAGTTTCCGCCAAGAGACGCCGCCATGCTGCATCTGCCCGCCCGCTTCGCCGCGATCATTGTAGCCTTTGCGCCGCTGTTTCGCCACCGCACTTGGCGCCATGCCGAGGTGCTGCTCGTTGGGGCCATCCTGGCGCCTGGCAAACGCACTGTGACCAGCCTTCTGCGTATCACTGGCCTCAGCCGCGAGCGCCACTTCGTCAACTACCATCGTGTGCTCAGCCGGGCTCGCTGGAACGGACGCGAGGCGGCCCGGCTGTTGCTGGGCCTGCTGGTTCACACCTTCATTCCAACCGGTCCGGTGATCCTTGGCCTGGATGACACCATTGAGCGCCGCCGCGGCAAGCGCATCAAAGCCAAGGGCATCTACCGCGATCCGGTGCGCTCCTCCGATGCTCATTTCGTCAAGGCCTCGGGCCTGCGGTGGATCAACCTCATGCTCCTGGCTCCCATTCCATGGGCAGCTCGCACCTGGGCCCTGCCGTTCCTCACTGCCCTGGCACCCTCCGAGCGGTATTGCCGTGAGCGGGGGCAGCGGCACAAAAAGCTGACCGACTGGGCGCGTCAGATGATGCTGCAGGTCAGGCGGTGGTTGCCTGAGCGCGAATTGGTGCTGGTGGCCGATATGGGCTTTGCCGCCCTGGAACTGCTGGCAGCGCTGTCTCGCCGCGGCGTGATCTGTATTACCCGGCTTCGCCTGGATGCCGCCCTCTACGAGCCGGCTTCACGGCGCCGGCCGGGGACGAAGGGCCGTCCGCGCACCAAAGGAGCTCGGTTGCCGAACCTTTCCGATGTGTTGCTCCGGACGAGCACGCGCTGGCGCCGCGTCACGGTGCCTGGCTGGTATGGCGAAGGAGATCGCGTGGTCGAGTTCTGCTCGGCCACGGCCGTGTGGCGCCATGGCGGAAGACCCGTCGTTCCAATCCGCTGGGTCTTGCTGCGCGATCCCCTCAAGCGCTTCTCGCCGCAGGCCCTGCTGTGCACGGATCCCGCGCGGGATCCCGTGCAGATTATCCGCTGGTTCATCTTGCGGTGGCAGGTCGAGGTCACCTTCCAAGAGGCTCGGGCGCATTTGGGTGTGGAGACCCAGCGGCAATGGTCGGATCGTGCCGTCGCCCGCACCACGCCCTGCCTGTTCGGGCTGTTCTCGATCGTGACCCTGCTGGCAGGCCAACTCGGGCAACGCGCCCGCACGGCTGTTTCGATCGACAGCTGGTACCGCAAGTCTCATCCGACGTTTGCGGATACTCTCGCGGCCGTGCGGCAGCAGATCTGGCGTGAAACGGGTTTACTCACATCCCGGCATCGGCACAAAACGCCAAAACCCTCACGGGCGCTTCAGCGATGCTTAGTTTACGCACTCTGCCACGCCGCTTGATTGGCTAAACTCGAACTTACGGCAGACGGAAGAAAATCGTTCGGCGTGGAGATCTTACGCATGAATAATAACAACGCTCATGAATGCGGCGGGGCCGTCCGGGACCTCCACACTCTGGATGAGGCCGGTAAATACCCAGTTATTGCGAAGGGCGACCGTGCGATCCCGCTATGAGATCCACAAGGACGCGTCGATCCTACATAAATGAGGAGGGCGAGAAGGATGACACCAAGCTTGATGAGCCGTTCTGCACAATATCGTGTGAAGTGACGGGCTCGTCATTGGAACTGTCTAAGCTCAGCGCTGAGCCCCGCCATCTCAGTCCTACGGTTAACGATGTTCTAAGAATCCCGTACCGCGCCGTCAATAATGCTGCCTACACTGGCCCGAACCTTGGAAGCGTGAACGACCACAGCGCTTCACCGTGAGGCGCTCCGCGAGATGGATCATCTGCTGGTTCAGAGAGGTTGTGGCATGAAGAGGTTGATCACGAGAGCCGGTGCTGTAACGACCGCCCAGATGGATGGATACCTCATCGAAGAGCGGCTGCTTGATCGCATCATGATCCAAATCAGCGACATGGGCGACGGGAACCTGGAGATCGCCTTTGATGACAGGGATCGGCGCTATCTGTCACAGTTCCCTGCCGCGCAGCACGCTCAATGGCTGACGGACGCAATGCTCCATGCCGAAGCTGGAGCCGCGCTCGAGACCCTTGAGGGTGAACCCGCTTGGATCGCCGAGGCGCCGCCCAGGCCGGCGTCCCGCATCAAGCCGATGAGGCCAGCTCGGCAGGGGCATGACCTTCCACTCGGGCTGGAGTTCTTGAGACGCGGCTAACCGTCATCAGAAGATCCCTGCCAGGAAATCGCGCCTGGTATCACCTGTTTGATGCGACTTTCCGCTTATAACGGCTTTGCCGTTGAACATTTATCGTCCAGGCGTCACGTCCTTTAGCGCCCCAAACAGGGAAGCTCCGGGGAGCTATGTTCAACCATGACCTGCCCCCAAGGCGGCAACACACATTCCCACACAGTCCCGTGCCGGTTCAGGTTCGAAAAAGCGAATTCATTGAACGGTGTCTCAATGGCAAAGACGAGCAGCGACGCTATCCGCCTTGCACAATGCTCAAAATTGAGGCGGAACTTGCCGACACAGGGAGCACTCGAGAGCAATCCTTTCCCACGGGTAGGGCGTTACTGACGCATAGTGTTCCAGCTTAGGGGGTTGTGCTGGGGCCGTTACCGTTGCGAGGCAGTCATGGTGTCGGTGTTCAACGAACTCATCCCATTGCTTGGGGTCCTTTCCGTATTCATCGCAATTTGCTCCCTGGAAGGGGCTTCCTAGACCGAGCCGATCAAAGGCAGATCCCAAGCCATGTTCTCAATGCAGCCCTTTTATGAGGCATGGTGCATTGCAAAGAGGGGCGGTGAGGCCGATATCACCCTTGGCTGATTTCGACGCGGCACCGCCTTTTTCCTCCCGGCGAAGCCGTGTCAGCCATTCCCTCTGAAAGGTTTTGACGTTCGTCGGACCTCTACTTCGACGGGCCTCAAGCCCGGCTTTTTTCTTTTCTGACCCTTCGCCGCTGGTCTCGGCCTTTTAGCGAAACGCCAACGATCGAGCATTTCGACTTTAGTTTGGGTCCACGGCAAGCGTTTGATCCCATGATGGCGCACGTCATGGACGCTTTCCCAGCAACTCGCCCGGCATCACCGATGCGTTCTGCTGTCCAGTAAAGGATCACACGGGCTGGAAATAGTAACGGCGGTGGCCGAACCGATCGCGCCTCGGCCATCGCTTGTTCGCTCTGCAGAAGACCTCAGTCAGCGGCTTCATATTTGAACGACAGTTTCAGCTTCACACGGTAGAATTCCACTTTTCCGTCGTTGATGCTGATGTCCTGCTCGACGACCTCAGCGACGCGAAGATCGCGCAAAGTCTCGGCCGCGCGCTCTACGACTGCACTCGCGGCTTTTTCCCAAGATTCGGTGCTCGTCCCTACAAGTTCGATGACCTTGTAAACACTCTCTGCCATCTGATTTCTCCCTGTCCGGAAAGTGCAAGATGCCAAAAGCGTCTTGCGGCGCTGCAACCCTGCTCCATGACGGATTAAATCTCGGATCTTCCCGTGCGGCCCTTGCTCGAGGCTCGAGGGCCCTCCACGCCGGGTCGGAGTTCACGCGGCTGACGTCGTTCCAAAATGGCCTATCGGCGATCCTCGCCCGCCGCCAGCTCCTCCAGGTGCTGGGCCGCCTCAAACAGGTGGAACTTGGCCTCGAGGAGTGAGACCTGCTGTGCGAGGCTGCGGATCGTCTCAGCCTGCTGGCGATACTCGGCCGCCTGGTCGCGGCGAAACGCCTCCATGACTCATGCCTCCGATAGAGTTTCTCGCCTACCAACGGCCAACAGACGCCGTGGTTCGCCGTTCCATAAACGCCCATTCCGATTTCGGAGACGCTCGAGGCGCCGTTCCTCATGGCAGCGATACGGCTAATGAAGTGGCAGGGGGTTCAGTCCAACCACGGCTGGAGCAGCGGCTTGGCGAGCTGCAGCTGCCGCACAATCCCCTGATGGGGGACACCCCTCTGCTGGAGAAATGCTTGGATCTGCTGCTTGGCATCTTCCCATGACATGCCCTGCTGATAGCAGCACTGCAGGTACTTCAGACTTCGCTCGCGGTTCAGCTCAGGAACCGCGAGCGGCGCCTGCTCGTCCAAAAAGCACTGGGCGACCAGATCCTCACAAGTCATTGGGGACCTCGCCGGTCAATGTGGTCGCTCAAGCCTGCCCCTGCCCACGTTCAGGACAGAAGCGAAACACCCGATGATGCAGCGCTCGAGGAGGTTCCCTGCGATATGGGCATGGTGAAGATGCTCTGCCTGTCCTCGTTCAGGACCACAAAATGATAGTTCCCGGCAGGACTGGAGAGCACCGGGTCGAGCGCAACCAACCCGTGGCTCATGCGGGCGACCTGCCGGGCGGCTTCGTCACTGGGGCAGTCATAGCCGACATCGTCTTCGGAGACGAGGTGCGCCCCCTGATGGAGGTCGAAGTAGTACCGGGGCATGAGCCATATCTCCTCTCATGATGACGGCTGGGATCGTTGCTTCTGCTTGGGGAGCATCTCGTCTCGGCGGTGAACGTCAACGCCCGTCTTGTACTTCAACTCCGCCACAAGGAGCTTGCAGATTGCCTGGGATGGTTGCTGTCGGCACATCGTGGTCCTGGCGCCGCAGTGATTGGCCGAGGATAAAGCTGCCTGGCTGTTGCTGAACGCTCGGGCTATTCAGCGCCTGCTCCGCATTCCTCAGGGCCGCATCTGTAGCCTGTGGCAGCATGAGGCTCTCCCACCGCTCTGCCTGCGAAACCCCAACTAACATATGTTGGCCAAAACTCGCGAACCGGTGCGGTGGTTTCAGCGGAGCCATAAGATGACGAACGTGAGCCGGCTTTTTTCTTTGCGGCCACGCTGAAACCAACCCCCAGCGCGGGCTTGGGAGTGTGTGACGGGTCTGAGTCTCGCTTTTGGAATGCCCGTCACCCGAAGGCGGATCGGCATGACATGGTCTTTGCAGGTTCGTACCGGCAGCCAATCTCAAATGTCTCGGGCTGAGCACCCGCCCCGGTCCTGAATCGAGAGAGGCCAGTATACAGACACCATCTGAGCCGAAGCATGCCTCTACGCCGCCAGCCTGAGTGTCGGAGGCATCCTTCCACCCGACATTCTGGATCAACCAGCCGGGTTCCCGGACCAACGCAACAAGCGAGTGGCTGCGAGCCACGACAGGCCCTTCCAGCAGGATCGGGCCTGTTCTGGGCTTGCCTGGCGGAGCTGTCGTTATATCTCCGAGCGAGAGCGAACCAGCGGCTGGGATTTGCCCTCAAGCCACCGAGGGCGCAGGCCAGACATCCAATGCCGTGCCGAGGCTTTGGCGCCGAATAAGCCGGTGTCGCATTCTGTCGTCTTGGCGGCCCGTGAGCGGTCGAAATGGAACAGGTCGTCCTCGGCACGGTGCCGGGTCGTCCCCGAGCTATCGGTGGTCTGCTGGGTCATGGATGGTGCCTCTCCCTTGGCCTCTGACAACCTCAAGCTCTTCCTTAGGTTCCAGTCAGGTTAATGAGGAGAGCATGAGGATTCGTGGGGCAACTTCCGTGGTGTTAATAGCGGCCCTCATTGATGGGCCGATTGAGTTCTCTGTCAGGTGTTTGCTGTTGAGGCTTGGGATAGGCTTTCCACGACCAGCGAAAGCGTAGCCCGCCAGACGATCTGTCCGGCCACGTCCTTTACATCGACGGTGAAGTCGCGCCGGCCCCCGACCGGCAATTCGTCCCATATAATATCGCGGAGAGCTTTCTTGGCTTCTTCCTTGGCCGCTTCGAGGTCCTCCAGGTCCACCCCTTCACGGTCTGGCGTGAAGTCCTCGCCATCATGGCTGTCAAAGAAAAAGCGAGGCATCGGCGCTCCAGCACTTGAGAACAATGGCCGTTAACGCTAGGGGGCTCGTTTCCCGTTCCAAGAGGGACTGTCTATAAAGTCGCCCATGTTCCCAAGACACCGATCACCTGAGCCATCCTGTATGGCTTCGAGAGGATGATCCCGCCGGGGACCGGCATCATTCGCTCCGCATAGCCTGTCACGTACAGGACGGACAGATGGGGGAAGCGCTCGCGGTAGGCCTTGGCCACCGTCCAGCCATCGGCGCCGGGCAGGCGAATGTCGGTCAACAGGGCATCGACGGCGATCCCGGTGTGCAGGAGCTCCAGGGCCTGGCTGCCGCTAGCTACTTCGCTGACCTCGAACCCGGCATCCTCCAGGCCTGCCACGGCCATCTCACGGACAAACGGATCATCTTCGACGACCAAGACCTTCATTGCGTCTGCACTTGCATGGTTTCTGCCTATGTGGAGGCATGTAGCTCTCATCGCTTGAGACGCAATTCAGTTCCACGGGATCCTCCCGCGAAATTACCCTACGCCGACGTGAGGTTCTCCGTCTGGGGGTCGAGAGGATCCGGGTGCCTTTCTGCATCCGGCGATCCGGAAATCCTACGCCTGCGCGCCGTGCGACCCGGCAATGCCATCCTCGTGGTCGAGCCCCATCAGCTCGGCCAGGCGCGTCCTGGCCCGATTGACCCGGCAAGGTTGCGAGAAGCGCATGAACCAGATCGTAGCGGCAACTTGGAACCAACCCTTTTGCTCGCCGCTGTCATGGAGACCCACGTCGGCCAAATGGCTGACCGCCGAAAGGAAGCTTCAGATGAAGGTCACGATGAACGTTGATTGCACACCGGAGGAAGCACGCGCCTTCTTCGGCTTGCCGGATGTACAGCCCATGCAGGAGCACTTGATGAGAGAGATGCAGGAGCGCCTGTCTGCCAACCTGACGGCGATGGAGCCGGATGCGATGATCAGGGCCTGGTTGCCAACGGCCGTCAAAGGCTTCGAACAATGGCAGGACATGTTCGCATCCCAGATGAGCTCGGCAAGGACGAAATAGGCACCTGGTCGGTCTCCGCGGTCATTACATCTCACCGGCTGTCCAGGAACTCACGAGACGCTGTCTCCTGAAGGGCGCCGAAGACCGCTGGACGATGTCCTTCCGGGAAACCGGGGGTGAGGTGCGGTAGCGCTCAAGCGCGCAGACATCCGGCAAGCAGATCCGATAGGTGAGCAGTCAAAAGGTCGGGTTTCCGAGGCTCGGCAGATGGGCGACGCCAGGCAGGATCTCAAGCCGAGCATCCGGAAGCGCCACCGCCAGCTGGCAGCAGCGCGCCTGGACATGGGGGACGTCGAGGTCACCGCAAAGGACGCGCACGGGACCGGCAATCCGGTCGAGCTGGTCCCAGGCCAGGGCGGGCTGATGAACGCGACCGATCACCGGGGCTGCCAGCGCAATGCCATTCATGGCCAGGAACAGTGCGCGCGCCGGTTCTTTAACGCGCCCCTGGGCCGCCAACGGTCCATCTAGCCAGAGCGCGGCTTCCAGCCGATTCACCTGATCGAGATCGCCTGACTTCTCGGCCCGATCAATCGCATCGAGCAGGCGGCGGACAGCCTCGTGGGGTGTTGCCGAGGGCGCTCCGCTGACCGACGGCGCGATTAGGACGAGCCCTGCGACGCGATCGGGCGAAGCGAGGGCGGCATCGATCGCGATGCTGCCGCCCTGCGAGCAGCCAACCAGGACAACCGGCCGACCCCCCTCAACCAGGTGGTCGAGCACGGCATGGCCGAAGCGCGATCCTTGTGCGCCATAGCTGGTCCGATGACGGCACCCGCATCGAGGCTGACATCTCCCTCGAGGGGAAGTCCGGGATCGTCCGCCAAGCGGTGGTGGGCGCTGGCCGAAGCATCGGGCTTTCCAATGACTGGGTGGAGGATGTCCTGCCGGCCGTGTTCGGTCACGGGCCATCCGCGCCAGCCAGGTTCCCGACAGGAATGTACCCGTCTTGGGAGCGCACCGGACTGCGTGTTCTCTGCGCGCCCGCTAGTTTGCTTGTCCCGATGACGTTCCTTGCCTCGCTCCGCTCGAGGGACGACATCGGCTACGACGACCTTGAACCGGCCATCCGCATTGCGGCTCAGGCCGGCATCACGAGCGCAAGGCGGCTGAAGTGCCTCGTTGCGCCTTACCTTGAGCGGAAAGAGAAGGAGGTTGGCGACCTCGCTCGCACCCTTGAGAGGAGGCTGTCCCAGTTTGAGTATGCGCTTGATCGCTTCGGCTGTGGCGTGGTGCTGAACGCGAAGCCGAAGTCCTTGGCTGAAGTCGCTGCGTTGGCGAGGGAGGATGGCGATTGTTTTGGGCTGGCCTCGGGCGCGTTCGGGCAGGCCTTCTATCTGGAGAAGGACAAGGCGGCCCAGCAGGCCATGCTCGATCCGGTACCGATCCCGACCGGAGATCCAAGGAACGATGCGTGGCTCGGAGCGATCGGCGAGCACTTGGCGCAGCGCTGGGATCTTGAGGTCCCACCGTGGACCCAGGAGGTGACCTTCATGGGCGGGCAGAAGCCGTCCTTCTGGCCAGATGAGGGGCTGGCGCGCGACATCCAGATCGTCGAGACGCCTCCGGCGTTCCGGAGACGGCTGCAGTTCACGTATGCAGAGCCGCTGATGAACGCCAAGTTTCCCACTGACCGGAAAGTCAGGATGCCGTTCTGGCAATGAGGTGCGTGTTTCGCGTGATCGTGAGCAGCGATTTCGCGGCACCGTGAGCAACGATTTCAGAGGATCGTGAGCACCTTTTCGGAGGTGCCGGGAGCTTCGGCCGACAACTCAACCGGCTACGGGTGCCTCGTTCAACCCACGAGGAGGCCCGATGCCAACCCAGAGATTGTCGATGCGCCGGATCCGAGAAGTACTTCGTTTAAGACATGTCCAAGGCCTGACCGAGCGCGTCATCGCGCGCACGCTGGGGATCAGCAATGGCGTCGTTCATGGCTACCTGCGCCGCGCCCGTCTGGCAGGGCTGAGCTGGCCGCTGCCGGACGGGCTCGATGACGACGCGCTCGAACTCCTGCTGTTTCCGGCACCATCCTCGGCTCAGACCGATCGGCGCCCGGTCCCCGACTGGGTTTATGTCGAGAAGGAGCTGCGCCGGCGTGGCGTGACGCGCGTGCTGCTCTGGGAGGAATATCGCGCCGCCCATCCCGATGGCTTCGGCTACACCTGGTTCTGCACCACCTACGAGGCCTGGAAGGGGCGCGTTCGCCCAACAATGCGCCAGACCCACAGGGGCGGCGAGAAGGTGTTTGTCGATTTTGCCGGCGACACCATCGACGTCTTCGATCCGCTGACCGGCCAAGCCCATCCCATGAAGCTGTTCGTCGCCGCCATGGGCGCCTCCAACTACACCTATGCCGAGGCCTGCGCGAGCGAGAGCCTGCCGGACTGGATTGCCGTGCACGCCAACCTGTTTGCCTTCCTGGGCGGGGTTCCGAAGTTCGTGATCTGCGACAACCTCAAGGCGGCGGTGACCAATCCCGACCGCTACGATCCCGGCCTCAACCGCACCTATGCCGAGATGGCCGGCCATTACGGCACCGCCATTCTCGCGGCGCGGCCGAGACGCCCGAAGGATAAGGCCAAAGTTGAGGTCGCGGTCCAAATCGCCCAGCGCTGGATCCTGGCCCGGCTGCGCAACCATCGCTTCTTCGCGCTCGCCGAGCTCAATCGCGCCATTCGCAGCCTGGTCGTCGAACTCAACGCCCGCCAGATGCGCGGCTTCGGCTCCAGCCGGGCCGAACTCTTTGCCGAGATCGACCGGCCCCGGCTGGGAGCGCTGCCAGACGAGCCCTACGTCTTCGCCCGCTGGAAGCGCTGCCGCGTCGCGCCGGACTACCATGTCGAGGTCGACGGCCACTGGTACTCCGTGCCCTACCGCCTGATCCGGGAACTCGTCGACGTGCGCCTTGCCGGTGCGACGGTCGAGATCTTCCACAAGGGCCAGCGGGTCGCCAGCCATGCCCGGGCGCCGAACCGGCGCGGCCACACCACCGTTGCCGAGCATATGCCGAGCGCCCATCGCCGCCACGGCCAGTGGACCCCACGAGGCCTGATCGCCGCCGGTGAACGGATTGGGCCCTCCGTCGCGGCTTTCTTCGAGGCGGTGATCGCCGACCGTCCACATCCCGAGCAGGGCTTCCGCACCTGCCTCGGCATCCTGTCGCTGGCCAGGAGCTATGGCGACACCCGCGTCGAGGCCGCCTGCCGGCGCGGCCTCCTCATCAAGGCACGCTCCGTCGCCTCGATCCGGTCGATTCTCAAGAATGGCCTCGACCGCGCCGTCGTTGACGAGACGCCCGACCACGAACCCCTGCGCCACGGCAACATCCGCGGCCAGGGTTACTTCCACTGAACCCAGGAGACCCAACCGATGCTGACCCATCCCACCCATGAGCGCCTGATCGCGCTTGGCCTGACCGGCATGGCCAAAGCCTTCGAGGAGCAGCGACGATTGCCCGATCTCGACGCTCTGTCCTTTGAGGAGCGCATCGGGCTGTTGGTCGACCGCGAAGCGGCCGAGCGCGACACCAAGCGTCTCACCGCGCGGCTCAAGTTCGCGGCGCTGCGCCAGAACGCCTGCGTCGAGGACGTCGATTGGCGAACCCCGCGCGGCATCGATCGCGCGGTCTTTGCCCGGCTGGTTGTTGGCGACTGGATCGACCGGCATGAGAATGTGCTGATTACAGGGGCGGCCGGCCTCGGCAAGAGCTGGATCGCCTGCGCGCTCGGCCACAAGGCCTGCCGGGATAACCGCTCGGTGCTCTACCACCGCGTGCCGCGCCTGTTCGAGGCATTGGCGCTCGCGCGCGGCGACGGGCGCTATGGCCGCCTGCTCAAGGCCCTCGGTCGCGTACAGGTGCTGATCCTCGATGATTGGGGCTTGTCAGTGCTCACCGGGTCCGAGCGGCGCGATCTCCTGGAAATCCTCGACGATCGTCACGGCCGCTCATCGACCATCGTCACGAGCCAGGTTCCCGTGGACGCATGGCATGACCTGATTGGGGACGCGAAGATCTCATGATGCCACCTTTTTTGATCGTCTGATGCGTTGTAAACGATTCTGCAGATACCGGATCTGATCGTCCGTCGGATCGATTTGCCAAGGCTGTCCTTTGACCAGTTGCCGCCCCACGAGGAAGCCACGGGCCAGATAATCGAAGATGACCTGCGGCGTCACGCCCAACAGCGAAGCCACTCCCTGAACCGAATAGCTTCCGTCCGACCAGCGCATCGGATTGGCTGCAACACCGTTGATCTTCACGGTCGCAATGCCCCAACGGTCCCGCAGCAGCCAGACATTCTCACCTCGGAAGCGACAACCACGGGCGGTGGTGAAGCCCTCTTGATTCAGGATCTGCGCGATCTCCTTGTCCATCTTGCCGGCCGCATTCAGCTCCGTGATCTGCTGCCGCAAACGATCGAGATCGGCATAGTCCTTATAGGTGTGAACCCGCCGTTGCACGGCATGCTCGCTCGTTGCCCCGGTCTGCCACAGGATCTTGAGCCAGACATGCCCTGTGATCCTCTTCTGATCCAGGATCACCTCGCGAATAACGAAGCGCAGGATGCGTTTGCGGTCCGCCGCCGTGGTTGTCACCGCATGCCACACCTGCGGCAGATTCTGGCCCAGAGCCTGCAGCGTTGCACGATCATCAGCGCTCAAGACCAGAGGCTGTTCACGCCGCCAGCGATCGTGCTCCTGGTCGACCGCCTCGACCGCACGCAGCTTCTCCTCCCAAGCCCGTTCCAGAGAACGGGCCACCAGCCGGTTCTCGGGCTCGACCGCATCGTACTGGCGCTGGGCTCGCTCCGCCTCATACCGGGCGCGCTCGCGCCGCAGCCCCCACTGCCGCTCGAGCTGCCGCGCCTCCCGGTCCAACTGCCCAAGGGCGGCCAGCGCAATGGCGATCTGGTCGGGCTTCAGCGCTTCCAGCAGGATCGCCTCGACGCGGGCATCCACTGCCAGAGCCCGCACCTCCTGACAGAGAGGCGCCCCGGTCTGATCCCGGTCGGCCCGGCAGCAATAAACCGGATAATCGCCCTGCGGGCCCGTGTAACGCAGACTCATGCGGCGGCCGCAGCGGCCGCACATGGCAATGCCCTGCAGCAGCGCTGCACCTTTGCGCGGGACGCCGACATGATCAGCGTCGTAGCGGTTGACGTTATCGGCCAGACGCCGCTGGTTGGCCATGAACTCCTCCCAGCTGATGTAGCCCGGATGAGATTCCTGCAGGCAGACCTCCCATTCGGCAACGGGAACCTTGATCGTGCTGGGGCGGCACGATCCTGCCCGCGCCTGACCGGGAGCCTGTCGCCGCCGACCATACACATACGCGCCGGCGAGGGCGGGATTTTGAAGAATGCTGCGGACGCGGGCGCTGGTCGCCTCGCGCCAGACCACGTCGTGCGGTGAGGGCCCCCTCAGCGGACGCACCGGCAGCGGCAGCCCATTCGCCCGAAGATAGCGCCTGACCGCATGGGCGCTGTGCAGTTCGCGGAATTTGGCGAAGACCAGAGCCACACGGGCTTGGACCTCCTCATCCGGGTTGAGCGTCACGGCCCCGGAGCGGTCATGGACCAGACCGGCCGGGACCGGCAGGCGCAGTTCGCCGCGAGCCGCCTTCTGCCGTTCGCCCTGATGCAGGCGCAGTCTGATCTGGTGCAGTTCCGCTTCACTCATGATGCCGGACAGGCCGAGCAGCAGGCGATCATGATACGCACACGGATCGAACAGACGCTCGCCATCGGCAAGAAGAACCCCGAACAGCGAGCACAATTCCAGCAGCTGATGCCAGTCGCGGTTGTTGCGCGCCAGCCGTGAGGCGTCGAGGCTCATGACCAGGCCGGCATGGCCGAGACTGATCTCGGAAATCAGCTTCTGGAAGCCCTGGCGGTCGGTCGTGCCGGCGCCGGATTTGCCCAGATCCTCGTCGATGACCTGGATCCGCTCGCGCGGCCAGCCGAGATCCTCGGCGCGATCGACCAGGCGGTACTGCAGCTCGGTGCTCTCCTGGTGATGCTTGATCTGGGTCACCGTGGACTGGCGCACGTAGATATAGGCCAGCTTGGCGCGGCGGGCCGAGGTCAGCCGCTCGTCAGAAGGGTTCGTGACGCTCAGCATCGGTCTTCTCCCTGATCGGCGGCATCGGGTGCATCCGTCGCACAAGCTCGGCCAGAAGCTGAGCCATCTGCGTTTGCGTCTCGGCCGGGAGGTTCGGCCACGGCCGGATCGGTTGGTGCCGAGAGCGGTGCAGGTGCAGCCTGGTCGGAGAAGCGGGCTCCCGGTTCAAGGGACAGCGTTGGGCCATCGTGGATCACCTTCGGTTCGGACGCGGTGATCATGGTGGCCAAATGCTGCGCCAGTGGGAGCAGGGTGCGAATGCTGACCCGCAGGGTCTCGTCCGCCGTCCCTGGATGCTCGCCGTGGCTGGCCGCGGCCAGATCGGTGATGGAGCGGCGAATGGAGCGCCGACGGCCATCGGGCAGGGCAATGACGACAAACGAGGCTCCGCGCGGGGAGTGCATGGACACGAGGTCGAACTGCTGTCCGCTCAGCGCGTGTCGGGGATCGATGACCGTCACATGAGACACGAGCCGGTCAAGGATCGAGGCATTCTGGAATGTTCGGGAATCCCACTCTTGGAGACGCAATCTTGGATCGTCTTGTTCACAATGCCCACCGCCTTCAACTCGCCGGAGAAAGCATGAGAAAGCAGAACGCCAGAGCCCGCCCTCTTGACGGCGACCAAATCTCCTGACTCCATCACCCCATCGGTCGACGCGACCGCTCATGATCGCGTGAAATGCCTGCTCACGATCCCACGAAATGAGCGCTCACGATCCGCGAGATGCGCAAATGAGGGAAGTGTCAGGATCTGTGGCGACCCGGGAATAAATCCGTTTCAGGAGCCCGCTATCGCGACACCTTGACCTGCCCATCAATGACGGCTGCCCTGAAGCGCTCCCGAGTGCCCCACACAACCTCAGGCTCTCCCAGAGGAGCTCACATGCGGCCTGGGCTGTCAGGATCAACGCATCGCTTCGCTATTTTCCGCCAGCCGCCGTGCTTCTCCGGCCGCGGGGCAGGGGAGGGCAGGTTAAGAGCAACTAGTGGACCTTCGCACGGCCAAGCTGGATGGCTCTCCTTGACCGAGGCCGTGTGGAAACGCGATTTCGAGCGATGTGCGCTGGCTGCTATTTGGGCGTGATCCGCGTCGGCAAGAGGGTTCAGACTGCCAGAGCCCTCAGCAGGGGCCGGACACCCAGGATGGTGATCATCCGCTTCAGGTTGTAGGCCAGCACGTGCAGGCTCATCTCGGTTCTGACCTTCTCCAGGGTCTTCATCAGGAAATGCGTACTGCCCATCCAGGCCTTGATGGTCCCGAATGGATGCTCCACCGTCTGTCGGCGGATGAGCATGGCCTGCGGCATGCGCTCAAGCCGGGCCTGCATCCGGTCAAGCACATCCTCGTGCTCCCAGCGCTTCACCCGCTTGTGCGTGTCCGGCGAGCATCGCGGCTTGAGGGCGCAACTCGGGCACGCCGTCAGATTGCGGTAATGATCGATGGTATCCCGTCGGTCTGAGCGCACCTTGCCCTTGGTCAGATGCTGGCCCGCCGGGCAGGTGTAGTGGTCATGCTCAGCGTCATAGACGAAGTCCTGCCCGGTGAAGAGACCGCGGTTGGCGTTGCCGGAGGTCTGGGTCTTGGGAACATAGGGCAAGACACCGGTGCCCTCGCAAGCCAGCACCTCGTCACCGTTATAATAGCCTCGATCCGCCAGCACGGTGAGATCCTCACACGCCATCACGGTCCGAGCTTGCTGCCCCATCGCCAGCAGTTGGGTGCGGTCATTGCCGACATTGGTCACCTCGTGTGCGACGATGAGATGATGCTCGGCCTCCACCGCCATGGGAGCCGAAGCCGATGATGAACGATCCCGAGGAGTCAGATCCTGCCGTAGTAGCCATGAACCTTACGAACAAAGCTGGGTCACCAGCGGCCCCTGGGCATCCTCGGTAGCCTTTCAGTCCAATGGACAGTCAGGATGGGCTGTCTTCACACGTCTGGGATGCTTAAGGAACTGAACGAGGGACGGATCTGGTGGCGAGACGCGATCAGTTGAGATCGACCTCAGTCCTCAGCGGATCAGGGCACGGGGTGCTCTGCGCTCGACCAGAACAGTCTGTCGGCCTGC
Source organism: Microvirga ossetica (assembly GCF_002741015.1). Lineage (NCBI taxonomy): Bacteria > Pseudomonadati > Pseudomonadota > Alphaproteobacteria > Hyphomicrobiales > Methylobacteriaceae > Microvirga > Microvirga ossetica. Next base: position 452,222 of record NZ_CP016619.1, read on the forward strand.
TGCGACCCGAACTTGGGTCGATGGCCGAGCGGGCCTGCGCGGAGGCGCCTTCAGGATTGCGACTCTGACATCCGGCTCCGGCAACCCCATCAGCTGTGCGGCAATCTCGGCCTGGCCATCGATGTTGTCGGTGAGCCCCTGCGCGGCATAGATGGCCTCCTCCAAGGTCGGCGGCTCGAAACGGAGCGAGGTCCGGACGGCAGATGGCTTGTTCCTGGGTGATGGCATCGAGGTTGCTTTCAACAGGAAGACCCGTGGCTTTGCAAAATCGTCACGGCCGGTCGGAGAGTTCCGGCCATTGGTTCACGGTCTCATGGAGTGCTTGTAGGTGCGGATCTTGGACAGGATGTAGATAACGAACATGGATGGCCCCCTAGCAGATCACGGCCCTGGCGGCCGACAATCATTGCCCTTGCTGCACTGCAGCATATAGGGATGCGCCCTGTTGCTGAGGAGTCGAATCCTCGAAGAGGTGTTATGCCTCTGCAGCATAACGCTCAAGCTATCTGCCACAGGCAGAATCTAATCGCATGCGCGTCCACGCGCAGGCCCTCTGGAATCCGACAGAATACAGATGATGGGGTTTTCTTTCGCAGCCGCGAGACTAGGTAACGCATAATTGCGGCACTGCGAACCTCATGATGCGATATGATATTTCGAGTAAGCTCCGCAAGCTCGTTCTGAGAGCCGAGCCAGTCCAAGACAATTGGCTGGAAGGCGTCAGCGTGACCATGGCTACTGCGCTGGCTGCCATGACCGCGATCATGCTCAGCTATTTGCTTCTGATGGCCCAAGGCTGGCTGTAGGATCCTGCGCACCCCTTACCTTGCTGGAACCTGCTGCTGCATGGGGAAGACCTCAGGGGTTTCATCCCCTGGATATTCATGACGGGCGCATGTCCAGCCAAGAAGAGATGGTCGTATCCCGCAGTTAGGAGCGCTCAAAGAAAGAGCGCCCGTTGCTCCTGGCGCTCGAGGTAGGCCGCCAAGCGGCCATCAGGGAGAACGACCGTGCCCATCAGGCACACGAGAAGGCTGCGCTCGATTGGTTAACCGATGATTAAAACCCACTGCGCAGGTTCTATTCCCCTGTGTCGTTCCGGGTACAGCCAGACCTCTGCAAATCAGCCAATCTAGCTTTGTCCGAGGACGGAAGGCTTGTCCTTCAGCGTGTGCCGATCCTCTTTGTTGCGTCCGTCAGTTCCTTCATCAAAGCAAGCCTTCTGCTGACCAGCATCTGAAGGCTGCGAACCTCAACATTCCCTAAAACGAGAACCGGAGTTGTACTCCGGGTGGATGCAAAGATGGACTACACAGTCGAATTAGTGGCACAGGCGATTCATGAAGCCGAGCAACCAGCATGCCGGTGGGATGATGAGGCTACAATCCACAAGGAGCGCTTCCGGGAGTATGCTCGCAACGCCATCACTCTGCTCGATGACGACATCGGTGTTCTTCTTCTCGCCATGAAAGAAGCCGCAGCAGAAGTGCGTTTAGGAACCCCAAGAGCGGCAGCCTGATCTCTCCGAATGATCCACATCCACGGATGGTATGGCACTCGTTGGAGGCATATATGCAAAGCCTGTGTGGGATCACTCCTTGCATAGTTTTGCCTCCAGAAAATCCAGGAGCCATTGGACCTCTTTCTGGAGCCATTCAAGACGTTTCAAAAGTTCGTCATCTGTCAATTGAGCGTCAGGTGGGCGGATTGTCTGCTCTTGCGCAGCGTCAGTGAAGTTATGGATGATCTCAACGGATCTTGGACCGACATCGGGAGTTGACAGCCACCGTCGATCTGGAATCTCGGCCACCTCTCGGATGGTGGGACAGCGCCCCTGAAACTCCTTCAGGATCGCATGTCGCAACCGCGATGAAACAGCTTCCAAGGGAAAAGGCTCATCCAAACGCATGCGGCACCCTACAGCCTTAGATGGCGTATTGTTCTGCCCAAGACATTAGGCTGATCCAAGGCGATACAGAGGGGGTGGTTGAATCCTACCCCTTCTAAATTCCTGGGCCCAATAGAGTTTCGAGAATTACGCCTTTCGGATGTCTCGGTATGGCCCTGTCAGCACGACCCGTCCAACACCAAGCCGGGCGGGAGCAAGAACTAACCCTGCCCACGTAAAGCCGAGCGGCGCGCTAGACTTGAGAGTTGGGCATGGATGCGAACGTATGTGCAGATCGACCGCTGGCGTCAGCGGCCATCAAGTTTGCCACCACACCCGGAAATGGTTCGATAGCAACTGAATCTGTGCTGATGAAAGGTTGAAGAATACTTATCGCTGCTTCAAGCCCAAGGTGAGGCAAAGTCAAGTTCTCGCTCTCGCTTGGGTAAGCCAAACGCCGGGGTCGTCTCTCGTTACCTCCGACCACTCAAGTCCCCGCATTGGCTTTGTCGGATCGTTCACCTTCAGCAACGATCATCAACATTTCGTCAGGGAGGGGTCTCTGAAGTTTCAGTGCCTCTTCGGTCGGTGCATTGAGCCAGATATCACATTCCTCTGGCATGATTAGGATGACCGGTATCGCCTTCGGATGAACCGGGCCCACCACGCCATTCGGCTCAGATGTGAGAAATGAATAGTGCAGGTGTTCACCTTCAACAGGATCAGCCTTCGTTCCACGTACGCCGGTCCAGGGTCGCCAAATGCCAGCAAAAGCTGCAAGCGGGCGCTCTTCATTCAGGGCAAACCAAACGGGTGTCTTTCTTGGGCGAGTATCCTTGTGCTCTGAAAAGGAGGTCACTGGCACCAACGCGCGGTACTGCGGCTTGAGCTAGACACGCCAAAACGGGGAGCCCACATTGCGCACATTCGTCACCGGATGATTGCCCACCTTCGGCGGTGGTGGGAAGCCCCAGCGCATCTGGGTCAGTTCACGCTCTCCCTCACGGTTCCTGATGACCGGCGCCATCTGGTCCGGAAAGATCGCCGGCAGGGGAGAAATGTTGCCGGCACCATCGCGGGTAACATCGAAGGCCTGTCGCATCGCAGCCTGTGTCGCGTAGGAACTATAGAGATTGGACACGGGTGGAACCCTACGTCTCGGCATTCCGAGTTTCATCCCAAACGAGCGATTGTGTCACCCCCAAGCCTGACAATGTTGGATGCTTCACGCAACCTATCAGGGTATATTCCTCGCAATCGGCAGGCAGCGCTTTGATTTGCGAATCATGGCGCAAGTTTGGCCCGTCTCCTCGTTCGCAATCCCAATCATTCCTCAATCCATTAACCGATGCCGCCTCATTCGAATCTTCCGGAAATTCTGCTTCAATCCACCGCCACGGACCTTACGCGGCGCATCGGTGACAAGCAGGCCGAGCCCTATCAGGCCAGGATCGCCGCATCGGTTCGAGAGGCTATTCGGCGCGGACGCTCGGGCGCGGTGCTTGCGCCCACTGGAAGTGGCAAGAGCCTACTTGCGGCCGGGGCTGCCGAGGACTCGATCGACCTAGGCAAGCCGATCCTTGTCCTCCATCCCGACGTCAGCCTTCTGCGCCAGAACTATGCCCAATTCCAAAGTGTTCCCGCGGTCAAAGGGGCTCAGACTGCATTCTACGTCGCCAAGAACGAGATCATTGGTGAGCAGCCGATGGTTCGGAACTCGCTCGACGCGGATGTAATCCCCGCCACGAACATGTCCCTCGTCAACAAGCTCGATGACGAGGAATTCCTGCGCTCGCTCGACCGCTTCGGCAAAAGGGGAGGGGTAGTCCTCATCGACGAGGGCCACAAGGCAGCGGCCGAAGAACTCGCCAGAGTTCTCTCCCGCATCGCTCACGCCGGCGGCTCCGGGATTGTCCTGACCGCCACACCGTTTCGGACCGACGGCAAGGATCCTCTGGACGCCTTTGGCGCCAGCATCGAGCACGACCTGATCGACGTTGCCACCTATGACGAGGTCCTGGCGACGGGCCGGACCGTTCCCACCAGGTTCGACATCGCCACGGGAGAGTTTGAAGCCCATCTCGGCACCGATGCCGTCCGGCTCATTGAGAGCGCTTTCCTTGCGCTGCTGGCCGAGAACAAGTCGGTCGACCAAGCCTCCCAGCAGGCGTTCTCCCGTTTCTTCAAAGAGGGAGCCAGTGAGGGTGATAAGGCGATTGCCGCCCTCATCGTGGCTGCCGTTGCCCGGATCTGGGCAAAGCGCGCGGCCGGCGCCACCCTGGCGATGATCCACTGTGACAGCGTCGAGTTCGCCAAGGAGCTCTCCGGCTTTCTAGCCCAAGAAAGCCTCCCTCCCGGGTACAGAAGGGAAGGGGAGAAGCCCCGCGTGGCCTTTGTCGTGGCCGGCGAGATCCGCGTTTGGCGCAACGGCGCCGAGGAGGGCGAGCCCGTCGGTCGCAAGATCAAGCGCGACGATCTTCTCGATGCAGCCCGTGCCGGCAGCTTCAACATTCTGGGCAACGTGAATGCTCTGGGCGTCGGTACCGATGTTCCCCAGACAGACCTCAACATCCTGGCCTGTCAGGAGCGGTCCATCGGCCCGGTGAAGCAGATCAGCGGACGAGGGGAACGGGCTCACAAAGCCAGCGGCAAGACCCACCAGGTCTTTGTCGATGTCGGCAATTCCATCCTGCGCATCTTCAGCGACATCGACGCCATGCGCCGGAACGACCCAGAGCGCTGCCGGCGCCAGGTCCGTGGGCTGGCTGCCCCGATCCGGGAACAGTTCGAGGCATGGTTCGACAAGGACCCCAGGCTTCGTGAGCAGATCGAGGAGCGCCAGCGTCAGATTCGGCTCCGGATGGGCGAAGGAGACGGCGAGCAGTACGACGATCCGCTCGACCCCACCATGGAGATCGGCGATGAGGACGCCCTCCCGGTGCCGAAGCCCTTTGCGGCCGGCCTTATGACGACCGGAATGCGGCGGTACGATTCCGAGACGAAGAAGTTCTCCAGCCGCGTGGCGCTGTTCTGCGATCTCAAAGAGTTCGGTCTCTACGACGAGGAGGCGGCGTTGGATCTCCCGCGCTGGCTGGTCGCCACCCACGACGAACGGACAGGGGCGCAGCAGGCCTTCCTCTGCAAGACCCAGGACGTCGCCCGCAAATACGTGGCCTTCGTCGGCATCCGCCACGATGGCGATTATGAGAGCGCCAGCCCGACGGACAAGCAGCGCAAGTTCCTCACAAGCCTGCAGCAGGCGCGGCCTCTCGCCCTCCCGTGGCTCACAGGGTTCGCGGCTCCGGCCAATGCCACCCAGATATTGGCCGCCATCGATCTCCTCAAGGACAAGGCAGGACTTCTTGCCAGGCTGCTCAACGTCGCTGCCGTCCGGCTGGTCGAGCGGGCAACGGGAGCCCACAGCCTACGGCCCGACCTTCGCTCGGTGGTTCTGGATCGGCCGAACCAGCTCACCCCGCAGAGGCGTGATCTCCTCGCCGCCTATTGCCGGCTGCGCCAGCGGTTCGCTGACCTCTACCCGTATGCGTTTGGAGGAAAGCCGTCGGCTTTCTCCGTCACGACCTTCGACCCGAGCGTCTTGCCCGAGATCAAGGCCATCGTGGCAAACACCAATGTGCGCTTCTTCATCATCGACAACCCGGAGAAGGAAGAGCAACTCCGCCCGAGCCTTGCCGAGGGCCTGATCAAGTCCTCCATCGTTGCAGTTGGCCCTAAGGGTCCAAGCGAGCAATGGATCCGGCAAAAAGCGGGCTTTGGCCGCCATGACGATGCGGCCCGGGCACGGGAGCAACGTTTCCGGGAATACCTCACCGACCTTGCCGATGGTCCTCTGAGCAAAGACCAGACGCTGACGATCACACTTGCAAGGACCGAGTATCTTGAGATCGCCGCTGCAAAGCCCGGAAAGGAACTCGTCAGAGCGATGCCTTCTGCCGTGATGAACCTGTTGCTGCTCCTTGGCGAGGAAGGTGGGATGCCACTTCCCGGAGAGCAGGTTGAGCTGATCCAAGATGCTATTCAGAAGAACCATCCCGACATAGCGGTTCCATTCTCCCTGCCCCGGCTCTGTGCCAGGTATGCCCAGCGGCAAGTTCCGGCGCAGAAGAAGATCCTGAAGGATCTGCAGAAGGCTGCAACATTCAAGAAGAACCGGGATGCATACTTGCGCTCCCAGAAACTGTCCTCCCTGGCTTCGTAACAGCCTCTATGCTTCGAATGGTGATAGAGAATCCATTGGCCGCAACGAGATACACGCATGGCAAGATTGGAGACCGCTTCCGCAGGCGCGTCGCACTTGCGCTATTGTGCTGCTCCATGATGGCAGGGGCTGCATCCGCCCAAACCAACAGAACTCTCTCTGCCAGTGAGCTCGAAACGGCTCGACTTGGCATCTATTTGAGACTTGCGGTAGAGCGCTGCGGCTACAAGCTCCGGTACAATCCGATCACGTCGATCTATCCGGGTTCCTCGCTCTGGGATGTCGTTAGCCCGGAGTCGAAGAAGCTTCTGACCGATATCACAATGCAGGAGATGTCCAAGTTTGTGGCGGCTGCCCGACCAAATGCCTGTTCGGCTGCCTGGGACGACTATGGGCCACAGAAGCGTAAGGGCCTCTGGGCCCTTGTGGCGGCTGACGAACCTGAACCTCTGGGTAGGCACCACTCGCTTCCCAGTCAATACAGCTTCATCGTCTGCAAGGATTTGAAGGATTTGCAAACCTACTTGGGTCTGGCGAACGACAAAGCGGCCCTGGTCGACTAACTTGAACGCAGTTACAAGAATGGCTCCTGCGAGAGAATTGCCGCTGCAACCGAGATCTCGATTGATAGGCGCCTTGATGGTGGCGAGCATCGTTATGCATGCTACCGCGTTCCCAGTCATCGCCAATGTGTTTGGGGGCCGGATCTCGTTCGCTAACGGCAAAGAATGGCGAACCAGGAGGAGCCAGCCGCAATGAAGTGCCTGCGCATCTATGCCACCCCGGATGGCGAGTCGTATTTCGACGAAGTCGAATTGCCGACGACGAAGAGGTCGGTGCACCCCAATGCCGTGCCGTTCGAGGTTTCGGCCAGCTATCCGGCGTCCCGCGTCCGCATCACCCACATCCCTGCGGGCATGCGCGAGGTTGCCTGGCATACGGTCCCAAAGCCGGTGCTGACGATCAGGCTGGATGGTTCGGTGGAATACGAGACAAGTGACGGAGAGGTGCGCCACGTCCAGGCGGGTAGCTTCGTGTTAGTGGAGGACACACACGGCAAGGGCCATCTGTCACGCCATTCCGCAGAGGCGCAAACTGTCATCTGGATCTCGCTACCGAACGGCCTCGATTTGCCGCCCGCATAGTCGGTCTGGGGACGCTGCGGGCACCGCTGACGAAAAAGCCCTAGCCAAGAGGGTAAGGGCTCTCAGCCAGGGCTAGCTCCAAGCATTGGGGCTATGGAGGTTATTCGGGCAGATACGCAACGCGCCCGGTACCTGCATGTTGATACGGTCAAGCTTAACAACTCGTGCACGTTAACTAAGCTTGGACCGTGCATTTATCCCGTTAGGAAAGATGCTGAGCGAAGTGCTTGTTCATCTCAAACATGCTGACCTTGTCCTTGCCGCTGAATACGGCCCGAAGCTTCTCATCCGCCAGAATCTCTCGCTTGTTCGCGGGATTCTGCAGGTTGTTGGCCTTGATGTACTCCCAGACCTTGCTCACCACCTCAGTCCGCGGCAGCGGAGTCGATCCGACAACGGCCGCCAGTTCATGCGAAGGCTGCAGCGGCTTCGCCAGGGCGGGGTTTGGCTTCTTGGCTGCTTTGGCTTCGGTCATTGTAATACTCCTAAACTACGCCCCACTGCCATCGGCAGGGGCAAAGGGGCAGGACCATGGCCAGCAAGAGCTGAACACTTCCTTAATCCCGCTCTGACGGTGCGTATGTGGGGATGATTGCTACAAATGAAAGCACCGGGTCTTTATCGTCCGCGCCGTTTGCTTTGGGGCTTTGACATCATCTGCCGCATCACTTCCTCTGCCCGAGCTCTGGCTTCTGCATCGCTGCTGAGGTTGCGGACTTCCGACGACTCTTCTTGTTGACTGATGCCATTCTTGCGTGCGCGCCACTGCTTGGCCTGGGCAGCGCTGGCAGCCGCGTTAGCCAACTTTTCCAACCGGTCCAGCTGCGGCGTGCTGGCTTTCCCATTGGTCTCTGGTTGTTCGTCCTCTTGCTCCGGGCGCTTTTCCATCTGTTCGCTTCCTTAGGCTCGACATCGTTGATTATGCTATGCCGTTACGTTCTTCAATGTCAGGGGATATTGGTTAACTTCGTCTTAACCATTAAGGTCCGAGGTAAGCCGATGCGGAAGATCCACCCCGGCTTCATAGCGGTCGCCATCCTCTTGGGACCCGCCACTCTCATTTTGGCCCATGAGAAGATCTCTCGAACCCCAGCCCAAGAGGTCTTTGAATCCTTCGACCCGCCGCCGGTCTTGCGACAGGCGTATACACGGTGCGCCAAAGCTCCGAAGCAACAGCGCTCAGTCGAGTGCGACGAGTACGTCAGCTTCTTCGAACAATGCGCTGCCGGGAAGAATGAGTGCGGACCACAATCCGTCTATAAGGTCCTCACCAAGTTCATTCTCTCAGCGGCCCCGAAGAAGCTGAAAATCGAAAAAGTTGCGACTGCAAGCGACGTCTGACCGTGCTTCCAGTGGCAATGCTTTTTCACTCGCGGCGCACTACCACGACAATAGCCTGTTCCCACGAAGCCAGGGCCAGATGGTGTGCGTCGTCACACATCGTCTCGTCGTGGGTCGATCTAAGTGGAAGGCGCAATGCCGGAACACATCGCGCGCTCTGGTAGGGTCTGGTGCTCACCCTCCAGCCAGAGCGCTTCGGACTTGTACACAGCGTTCAATTGCACTTCACGCGTTCGTGGTTCATTGTGGAGGCGTGGTGTTGCAACCGGCATCACAAAAGCGCCCTGACAGCGAGCTCATACGGCTAACTCTGTCAGGGCGTTGTCATGTATGAAGGACTGTCTCTCAATTGGTGAAGAGCCTGCACCTTGGCTATGGCTTCTCTGCCTTGGCCGAGCTGTCAAGACAGCATGTCTTCCAAGGCGTCTTCGCATCTTTCGCTCTCGCTCCTGCGCGCAAGCACATCTCACTCCACGGTTCGGCGCTAAATGAAGAGTCTGGCGAGCGTGCGCTGATCTCCTATTTCTCTGCAATCGAGACACCAGATCCAAGCGGCAGATCGTCAAGAACCAGAGATCTGGGGCTCAAGCCCTGCGGCTGAGCGGAAACCATAATGCCGGGTTCAGGGTTGTCTCCCCTTTATCTGCCAAATACGAATGAAAGGCTTCTCGATCCCTTACATTCCTTGGGTTTCATGACCGTTCGCCGCCGCTTCCTCCTCACCCCATCCTTCGTCCGCCTGATCCGGCGCGAAAGGGGCGGGCTGCCCCACCTCGAGGGCTTCTTCCCGGAACAGCAGGACCGTTCCTCCTGGGTTTGCCTCGAAGAGGAGACGGGCTGGCTGATCCTCAAGACGGTCGGACCTCACGGAGAGATCGAGGATCAGACCGAAATCCCGGTGAGCCATGCCCATGCGCTGCTCGACGTCTGCGCCGGGAAGGTCGACTCCATCCGGACAGTGCTGCCGATCGGCGAGGGTCACGCCCTGGTTGACGAGATCGTCCGGCCCCGTGCCCTGCATCTCGTCACCGTGGAATTCGCTTCTGACCGAGAGGCGAGGGGGTTTCGTCCGCTGGAGTGGTTCGGCCCCGAGGTGACGGCTGATCCTCGGTACACCCATCAGTCCATCGCCCTGAGAGGGCTCGACGATGAGCCGGAGATCCCGCTTTCCAATGCGGCACTCAACAGCCTGATTGATACTCTGGACGGCCGCTTCCTCGCCCAAGTGCGGGTGTCTAGCAACCGGCCCAAGGCCAAACAGGTGCCGGTGACCCGAGCCAAGGCGCAGACCAGGGAAGAGACCGTCAAGGCGAACCTCGACGAGATCGAGGCGGCCATGATGCGCGAGATGGAGAAGGCGCTTCGGAAGGGCAAACCCGTGTAAGAGCCGCTTTCAGCATGCCCGATGCCCGCTCCCCCATACGGCATCACCTTGTGCTTTATCGGCGTGACCCGTAGCAGGGCAAGGCCCGCTTCTTCAGCCTGATGGTCGAACGCGACCTGTTCGGTACGATCCGCCTCGTGCGCAACTGGGGTTTCGTGGGGTCAAAAGGTCAGGAGAAGGTTGAGATCTTCTCCGATGAGGCCAAAGCCGCGCAGGCGCTGGAAGGCTGGGCAGACGCCCAGCGGCGGAAGGGCTACGCAGACCTCTGATGGTAACTTCGAGACCCTGAGAATGCATTGGCTCGAATGGGTTGAGATTGACAGCCGAGCGTCTGAGCCTGTCTTTACCAGCTGCGCCTGTTTTCTCCCTTCCGTTCAAGGTCATCCTGAGCTTAGCTTGGGGCATGAAACCTCACGTCTATGCCACCATTTCAGCTCCACGCATCAACCATCGGGCCAACCGTCTGCTCGCGGCGCTGGAGCCGGACGACTTTGCAGCGCTGGAGCCGCACCTGCACGGGATCAGTCTGCGGCAGGATCAGGTGCTGTACGAGACCGGCGATCCTCTGCGCCATGCCACCTTTCCTCATGACACCGTGGTATCCCTGGTGGCCGTGCTGAAGGACGGTCGCTCGGCCGAGATGGCAGTCTACGGCCGGGAAGGAGCGCTGGGCCTCGTCAGCTCCATGACAGCCCGCCAGTCCTTCGGTCGCTGCATCGTTCAAGCAGCCGGTACCGCCTCCCAGATCGAGCTGGAGCGCCTGCATGAGGTCATCAGCATCCGCCCAAAGGTGCGCCAGCTGGTGCTGCATTTCACTGAAGCGATGATGGCCCGGGTGCTGCAGAACGTGGCCTGCAACGCAGTCCACAGCGTCGAGGAGCGCTGCTGCCGTTGGATCCTGAGCATGCATGACCGGCTCGACCGGGACACCGTGCCGCTCACGCACGAGTTCCTGGCGAATATGCTGGGCGTACAGCGCTCCACAGTGAGCAGCATCACGCGAGCACTTCAAGAAGCAGGTTTCATCAGACAAGGCCGGGGTGTAATCACCGTAATGGATCGTACCGGCCTGGAGAGAGCTTCTTGCGAGTGCTACGGCACGGTGCGCCGCAGCTTCGAGCGGCTGCTCCCTTACACCTACCGGAACACCTCGACCGCGGATTCACGCCAGCCGCGTCGGTGTTCCTGATCGGCCTGTTACGCCGCGTTGAGAGCTGGGACGCCTCGCAGGCGGGGTTGTCTGCCCTACCTGTGAGCTTGAACAGGAGAGGGGAACCTGAGATGTCCGATCCCGTCTACAAGGTTGTTGAACTGGTGGGCTCATCGACGAGCAGCATCGAGGCAGCGCTCTGACGAGCAACGCTGTCGATCTGGAAACGCCCGATGCCGAGATCAGTCAGCTCGCGATCCGATAGCAGCGACAGCTCACGGACGGTCTCGCGATACCGGAAGTAGGCTTGCACCTTAGCGAGAATGAAGGAAACGAACATGGGTAGCTCCTGAATTTACCGGCTTGTTAGAGATGGCCAGCGTGTCTGCCGTGCGATGCAGCAAATATGCCTGTGCGCTGCACAAAAGAAGGGCAGATCCTGTAGAGGAGACATGCATAAATTGCATGACTAGGCAAATTATTCCCTAAAGATTTGCCGTCAAAGCATATCAACGGCTAAGAATACTAGCGTCTGGAAGGGTCGACCACAACGCGTCCTCTCCTCTGGATCGCTCACTCTGAGAGCCGCATTGACCTGCTCGAACCTCTCGCAAGAATGAGATTTTATGTGATCGAGCAGAAGGAATTGCACAGAATGAATATGCAGGTCCTTGGCTTCCTCAAGGGCCTGGGCCAACGACACCAGGTCTCGCATCAAGCGCGGCGTGTCGAAGGGCTTTGCCGTCGCGAATACGATACTCAGCGACCAGAGGCCGAGGAACTCCGGGTCGCACGCGTACTCGACGTCTCGTCTGAAATGATCGGAGATTGACCCGAAGGCGGATCGGTGTTTGCCATGGAGGCGGCGTAGTGCATTTCTACTCATCGTCGGTCAAAGAGTAGCCTATGAACCCATCGTCACAGTGGACCCTCTTTATCGCCCGTCCCGGAAACGAGCGACGGCATGTCATCAAGGATCCTCAAGGCGAGCCTCGGCTCATCTTTGGCGACGACGATGGCACGCGGATCAACGATCATCTCGCCAGATACATTGTCGAGAGCCTTAATGAGGATCTTCGTCCGGAAGACCCGCTCCCGGATGAGGGTTGGTTCCTAGAGTGCCGAGGATCCGACGAGCAGGATCCGGCTATTCTCATTTGCGACCCTGATTTTGAAATCCGGCTCGAGATCCTCAACACAGCGAACGACGAAGAGGATCAGGCGCTGGGCCGAAGGATCGTGGCGCTGATCAATACCTACTTCGTTCTCAAAGAAGGATCGCATCCAAGCACGTCGTCTTTCCAGTCACTGCCTGGAAAGCCGCAGACAGGATCCGGGCGCTGAATGATCGGGAATTGAGTCCAATTCAGCCCCGCAGCGACAAGCCCATTCAACTGTTACAAACTTCTTGTCAAAACGTTTGATCAGCCATTTCTCCAATTTTGTCGCAGAGCAGGATCGAGGACGAAATAACAGTAGGTTTGTCGTGTCACTCTCATGTAGCAAGCAGGCAAACTACTCGGCCAACGGTATTCGCTCATTGCAGACATAAGTTGCCTGTTACTTGTGCATCCGGCGGGTCATCTCAATGCCGTCCAGGTCACGCGGGCAACGACAACGGACTGGGAGCCAAGCATCGGCCAAGTACGTTCAGGCGGACTGAGCGTGTTGGCCCGTCATAGCCTCAATGGCCTCAAAGCTCCTTGTCAGCGCCTGCCAAAGGTTGCCGATCTCCTCCGATCCGGACGACCTGGAGCTGAACTCGTTAATGCCGGCACCGTGGGCGAGGGAGAGCGACAACTCAGGGCGATGGGTAATCTGACCGGCCCATGTCGGAACATCGAGCGCCTGCATCGCCCCTCGGGCGTCCGTCACCATCGGGTCATCCGAGCCATTCTTGGCCGGCGCGGCGTTGATCACCACCGCATAAGGCTTCTTGAGTTTACGGCAGACCTGGATCGTTGCCTGAACGGCGTCGACATCGAACAGCCCCGGACGCATGGGAATCACGACAAGATCGGCGTGCCAGATCGCCTCAGCTACTGGGGCTTCGGCATTGGGCGGCGTGTCGATCAAGACCCATTCAACCCCGTCGCGCCTCGCCTTCGCCAACGTGGCCGAAAGATGCTTGGTGCCGACATCGAGCGGAAGGTCCGATGCGCCGCGAACCTCATGCCAAAGGGCCAGGGATCCCTGCGGGTCCGCGTCAATCAGCAGTGTCGGCCGAGAATGCTCGGCCATATAGCTCCCCAAATGCGCGGCAAGGGTGCTCTTTCCGGAACCGCCCTTGCGGGAAGCAAAAACCAAGACATTCATGCCAGTTCTCCCAATCTGGGCAAATCAATGGTGATCGTGCTTACGAGGCCGCAACTTCGTTTCAAAACTTTCCGGCAGCAAACGAGGTGCATGTACTCGCCCCGCTTTCTGTCGTGGAAAGACCTGCCCGGTATCCCAGCTCGATCAGGCTATGCATAGTCGCGCGAATATGGTTAACAGAGTATTGCTCACGGCAGCGGATTGACGATCTCATTCCATAACCGCGCTCACCCTGACATTCGCGTGTAGAACCCCGTTAGAAAGGTCACTCCTCTCCCCGTTACAAATGTCACTCTCCCTGGGTGATGGTGCTGGGGAGATTGGGTCTGATGACGGTGATCGGGATGAGCCGGCCGGAGATCGATCGGGTTCACATTCTGCGGGACGTCGTGGCGGAGCGAATTACGGTGCGCGAAGCTGCCCAACTGCTGCGGATCACACGGCGCCAAGTGTTCCGATTACTCAAGGCCTATCAGACCGGTGGTCCCACGGCCTTGGTGTCGCGCCGGCGCGGCAAGCCCAGCAACCGCTCCTACCCGGCGGCGCTGCGGACCGAGGTGCTGGCGCTGATCACAGCCAACTATGCCGATTTCGGCCCGACGCTCGCCTGCGAGAAGCTCGCCGAGCGGCACGGCATCGCTCTGGGTGTCGAGACGATCCGGCGCTGGATGATCGCGGCGGGTCTCTGGCAGGAGCGCCGGCAGAAGCTCAAAGGGGTGCACCAGCCGCGCTATCGGCGCGACTGCGTCGGCGAACTCGTCCAGATCGACGGCTCCGAGCACTACTGGTTCGAGGATCGCGGCCCACCCTGCACGCTTCTGGTCTACATTGACGATGCCACCAGCCGGCTGATGCACCTGAAGTTCGTCGAGACCGAGTCGACCTTTGATTATTTCCGATCGACCCGGGAGTACCTGGAGGCCTACGGCAAGCCGGTGGCGTTCTACTCCGACAAGCATGCCGTCTTCCGCGTCAACGGCAAAGGAGCGGTGGGCGGTGACGGCATGACCCAGTTCGGGCGGGCGCTGCATCAGCTCAACATCGACATCATCTGCGCCAATGCTCCGCAAGCCAAAGGCCGCGTCGAGCGCGCCAACGGCACCTTGCAGGACCGCCTGGTCAAGGAGATGCGACTGGCTGGGATCTCGACCCTTGAGGCGGGCAATGCCTTCCTGCCGGCATTCATGGCGGACTTCAACCGCCGCTTTGCCAAGGCGCCCTACAGCGACAAGGACCTGCATCGCCCGCTCAGCGAGGACGATGAGCTGGATGACGTGTTCGCCTGGCGGGAGGAGCGGACGGTCTCGCGCAATCTGACCCTGCAGTACGACCAGGTGCTGTTCATTCTCGAGCCGAACGCGATCACGCTGTCCCTCGCCCGCCAGCGGGTGACCGTCTACGACTATCCGGATGGGCGCTTTGCCATCAAGCACAAGGGCCTGGAGCTGCCCTACAGGCCCTTTGACCGACGCCAGCAGGTGGATCAGGCGGCGGTCGTCGAGAACAAGCGGCTGGGTCCGGTTCTGGCCTACATTGCCGAGCGGCAGAAGGAGCTCGACATGAGCCGGAGCAACAGCGCCCCGCGGCGGCGCGGCCAAGGCAAGAGCCTGTTCAAGGTGGGTTGAGCTCTCAGCAGTCACTCCCCGGAGGTGACATCTCTAATGAGGACAATCAGAGACTTGTCTAACGAGTTCTGACATTCGCGTGTGCCAACCAAGTTGAAATGTCGCTGTTCGCAGGATGGGGAGGCTCAAGGCTGACATTTTGGCTTGCATCTATCAGGAACCAGACGCTGGGTCATTCGGAAGTTGACCTGCTGGCTGGCTCAGCCGTCCAACATCTCTGCCAGCGCAACGTCGTCGGTCGAAGGCATCCGCCATCCGGTCAAACTCCGGAGGCGGCAGAAACCCGGTCGCCCGGCGGTCATTCTCATGCAGCCCACGATGAACGTGAACAGGAAGGCCGAAGCGGCCAGCCAGGATACCAACCGCTTCAATGGCTTTGGTTTCGGTGCTCGCCCACACGGCCGAGAGGTTGCCCAGATCCGCCTGGGAGGCGAAAGCCCGCATGCGGTGGACACCCTTATCCGAGAGATGCCACTGTGGGACCGGTGTCGTTGCCTCAACGACAACCTCAGGGTGGGTGATGACGTAGGCAATGCTCACGTCGACCTCCGGCAAGACAAGTCAGCCTAACCGGCAAAGGGGATTGGTTTCACTGCCTATGGCGGATGCAGCCGGAGGAGCACCTTGCGATCTGGGCATCCACGAATTGTTTACCCTCACCGAGACAGGATCTGTGCACCGAGCGCGTGGTGTCTCTGCCCGAACAGAGACTCTGGTGTCAGTGGTGAATGGCACTGGAGGTGTCGGAGAGCTTCCTCTCCACTGATGTCCTGGCTGAGGGTTTCAGACAGCACCCTCAGCCGGGGCGCGGACTGTCCGCAATCAACCCACGTCTGATGCATCGGTGCTGGCCAAGAGGAGACTGCCGTGGCCCGCTACTATTTTGACATCTTGGATGGCGCACAGTTCGTGCGCGACGATGAGGGCTCCGAGTTCGACAGCCCGGACGCTGCCGTGCAAGCAGCAGTCCGCGCGGCCACTGAGATCGGCCAAGGCCGGCTCGCAAGGGGCGAGACCAGCAATGTTGTCATTGAGGTGCGGGACGAGCGCAGCCAGCGGGTCTGCACCATCAGAGCTTCGATGGAAATCGACTGGCACGTCTCACGGCCTCAGGGACCGCATCCCTGGAGCGCCTAGTGGCGCAAGTCAGCCGATGTCAAAAGGAACCCGGCGCAGAGCCGGGTTCGTGTCGATGGGACAGGAGCATCAAAAGGGCTGCTGATCAACGCCTGACGCCCTGGGTCCGTTCCTGCCGGATACCCGGTTACACGCCCCTGCGGCTGCGGGAGAAATACCAGATCGCGGCGGCGACAATGATCACCAGCAGGATGATCCACCAGTAGTCTGCGATCCCTCGGACAGTTGCAGCGGGAGGAGCGCCGGGCGCGGGGGACGGGGCAGGGGTCTGCGCCCAGGCCGACGAAACAGCCAGGAAGAGAAAGCCCATCGAGGCTGTGAGTTTGCTCATGAGATGTCTCCGTGTGAGGAGGCCCAGCACAGCGACGCCACCCTCCTGCCAAGCTGGCCTTCTCAGGCAACGCCGTGTGGGACCGCATGTTCCTGGGCAAGCCGATCCGCGGCGCCTAAGCTTGGATCACTCTGACCAGCAACCGGAGCCGCCGGGATGATGAAGAGGCAGACGCTTGCCATCGCAGATGTCTATGTGCCGGTGCGGCGGCGGCAAACGCTTGATCCGCACAAGGTTGCAGCCCTTGCCGAGAGCATCATGGAGAAGGGGCAGCAGGCGCCCATTCTCGTGCGACCCGATGGCACGCGGTTTGTTCTGGTCGAAGGCTTGCATCGGCTGGAAGCCTGCAAGGCTCTCGGCGAGGCGACGATCGCTGCCTACTTCGTTCAGGCCCGTCAGCGTTGATCCGCAGGAGGCCGGAGAGGCTTGAGGAATATTCCCCCGCGACGCGGACGGGGCGGCGCTGGAGCCCTTGTCCGAGCGAAGCGCAAGACAGGCTGCCGGGATCGGTGATGAGGATATCCTCCTGCGGTCCCGCCATTGCCCATGGCGACAGAATCAGAATCCCTGGTCCTCCCTCGTTGCAGTCTGGCAAATGAGCGGCTGAACGTTACGGTGAACTGGCCTTCGCCCTTCAGATCCGGGCCAGCAGTTCCGCTTTCTTGGCGGCAAACTCCTCATCCGTCAGCACACCGTTCTTGTGCAGCTCGGCAAGGCGCTCGAGCGTGGCAAAGATGTCCTCTGAGGAAAATTGGGACGACTTCAGCGGCGCGGCGCCGGCCGTCATCGAAGCCACACGCTCGGGCTCGGATGCTAATCCTCCCCGGGTTGTGTCAGGGGTGGATGAGCGGCGCCCCGCTTCCACCACCGGCAGGTCATGAAGCCGAACGAGACCGTGCTGGCTCACGAACCGCAGAGATTGGTCCGCACCCTGTTGCTGGGACACTCCAGCAATAAGGTGATCCCGAGTGTCGTAGAGGGTGATCTGCCCGCTCCGCTCGATCGCAAGCCGGTGCGCTGCCGGGAAGATCGCGTAGCGCAGGTCGTCCTGAGATCCGGCAGACGATGGTTGGCCCAGCTCCGGTGGCCACCACATCCCCGACGGGGAGGCTGCTCCTGCCACGAACAGGCTCACACCCGGCGCGCTCGGCTGCGGGTGTGCCTGCGAGCTGGTCGCCGCCATAATGGATGGCTGCTGGCGCAGGAGTGCGGCCAGCTCGGTGCAAAGGGCATCCACGCGGGCCTTCAGGCCATGGTCGAACAGGCTGCCCACCATTGTCATGCCACCCTGCGTCCACTGACCCATCCCGCCGAGCTCAGGATGGTTGAACTGCGCCATGGTGCCGTGACCCACCACCAGCGCACGAAGCAAGGTTAGAACAGCATCGACACTGACCCTATGCCGCTGGGCGGCGTCCGTGACAATCTGCTGACCTTCAGGGGTGAGTTCATGCATCACAGGACGTGCCCGAGGTTGGGTGGCGGCAAAGATGAGCACACGGCTCCCAGTGAACATACCGGCACCTGAAGGGGCTCACCAGCCTGCATTGGGGGCTGGCTCAGGCGTCTATCGGCAGGCGTGGGATCCTCCTGACCGGCGGATCCAGGCGGCATAGCGCGGGTTGCACTTTGACACCTCATCGCAGGCCTCGGCTCGGCCTGGGCCTTGTTCCCATCAACAGGCCTTACTTGTCTCGCCCCCTGATCTCGCCAGCCCCCGCGAACTCGTGAGTTTCCAACCTCAGCGGTCGGCGCGTAAATGAGCTGTTCGATCCGGTCGCGGGAATGATGCACCTCGGCAAGCCGTTCCGGTCCTTAGCTCTTGTCGGCCTTGCCACCGCCGGTCTGGTCCCGTCGCCGTGCCTTGGCCAAATCGCCCACTCCGCACCAGGAGCCCGCGTTGCGGCGTTCGCCCGTGTGCCGGCCGCCCGCGCCATGGCCGTCTGCGGTGATGCGCTTTACATCGGCACCAAAGGCAACGCGGTCTATGGCGTCCCTCTGGCAGGTGGGCCGGCCGTGTGGGCCGCGTCCGGGCTCGTCGCGCCCAACGGCGTCGCTTGCTTGGGGAACAGACTCTATGTTGCTTCGCGCGACCGCGTCTCGACTTTCACACCCGTGCCTGGCGGCAGACTGGCCAACCGAGCCGACTTGCCGATCAGGCTGCCGAACCAAGCCCACCACGGCTTGCGCTACATTCAAGCCGGGCCAGACGGTCGGCTGTACATTTCGATCGGCTCACCGTGCAACATTTGCCAGCCCGAGGGTCTGCAGGGGACGATCATCAGCATCAGCCCAAACGGCGGGGACCTCCGGCGCATGGCCTGGGGCATCCGCAACTCGGTCGGCTTCGACTGGAACGGCGGCATCATGTATTTCACCGACAATGGCGCCGACCGGATGGGCGACGACACACCGCCTGACGAACTCAACGAACTGCAGCCCGGCGCCTTCTATGGCTTTCCGTATTTCGGCGGTCGGGTGCGGTTGCGCGGCTTTGAGGCGGCGGTTCCGCCCGCACCACAAACC
The DNA here is from genome assembly GCF_002741015.1 of Microvirga ossetica. NCBI lineage: Bacteria > Pseudomonadati > Pseudomonadota > Alphaproteobacteria > Hyphomicrobiales > Methylobacteriaceae > Microvirga > Microvirga ossetica. The sequence goes on from NZ_CP016619.1 coordinate 471,284, forward strand.
CCACCCGCGTATGAGTTCCAGGCCCATGTCGCCACGCTCGGGATTCATTTCTATCGCGGCGCCATGTTTCCCGAGTTACAAGGCGAGGCGCTGATTGCCGAACATGGGAGCTGGAACCGCACCATCCCGGTCGGGTACCAGGTCGTGCGGCTGCGTGTGGGCAGCAGCCGCTCCGGCAACGGGCAGAGCTTCCTGAGCGGTGTTGGACGTCCGGTTGACGTCAAGGAACTTGCCGGATGGATCGATTGTCGTCTCTGATGACGCGGGCGACCGGATCTGGCGCGTAAGTCGCTGAGCCAACCACAAGAACGCGGAATACGACGGAAGCATCGATAGCATTCGGAGATGTCCCGCCGCCACAGACTTCTTGTCGGAAAAGGTCTTCAACGGAATTCGCTCTCTGGGATGAGGTGAGTCCTAACGTCTTACCTGTCTTCTGCCAGATGAGGAGCTTAAGGATCTTTGGGGCAGCGGTGCTAGGACTGGTGTCGAAGGCCGATCCTGAGCCTGATCAACCGCGTGACCGAACGGCATTCAAGACAACACGCTGCAGGATGCCGCACAATGTCTCAGGCTCTCTGATCTGACTGCGTTTCATGTCCCCTGGGCGTGCTGCATTTTCTTGATGAGTTCCTCAAGTGCAGGACCAGGTCCCTCATCATGTTGGGTCAGATAGACAGCCGCTTTCCCCAAGCTGGTGAAGTCTGCCTGCTGAAAATTCTCTGGCGTGTACGAGACCAAGATCTCAAGCGCCAGATCTTCCGCCAAGGCTCGGATCAGCTCGACTTCGGGGGTCATGCTGGATCTCACATTCTGCTGCCGCAGCTTACCAGCACAGTTCCATTCCAGCCAGTCCTCGTCAGGCCACACCGGCTGGGCAATAGCCCAAAACAGCCCTTGCCTGCTTGATCCAGCACCACGGGCTTAATCGCTCGACTGAACTGGCCCAGGCGCCGACCACATTGTGCGAACACCAGGAGCTCAGAAATCTGATCCCATCACTTCCTCGGTGGTCACACGAAAATCCACCAGAGTGCTGGGACCAAAGGTGAGGGTCAGCGGCACGTCGGCAGCATCGCGGCCGCGGGCGATCAGGATCCGGCCGATGCGAGGATCATTGTTGCGGGGATCGAACGTGTGCCACCGCCCACCCAGAAAGACCTCGATCCAGGCGGCAAAGTCCTGAGGCGCATGCGGCGGCGGCAGGCCGATGTCGCTGATGTAACCAGTACAATAGCGCGCCGGGATGTTGAGGCATCGGCAGAACGTGAGCGCCAGATGAGCATAATCACGGCACACGCCGTGCTCTTCCTCAAACGCCTCGAATGCCGTACGTGTCGCGCGCGAGTGCTCGTAGCCGAAGGTGATATGATCGTGCACGTAGTCGCAGATCGCCTGCACGCGGGGCCAGCCCAACGGAGCTGATCCAAAGAGGCTCCAGGCGACGTTGGAGAGACGGTCGGTCTCGCAGTAGCGGCTGCCCAACAGGTAGAGCAGAGTCTCTGCGGGAAGGTTCTGGATTTGGGTCTGCTCAGCACCTGGATCTGTTGAATCCCAACGACCGCTGTCGCGGACCACGGTTTCGGTTTTGAGGGTGATCGCACCGGCCGGGGCAACGAGACGGTTGCACCAGTTCCCGAAGCTGTCCCGGTATCCCTCCACGGGCACTGATGGCATGGTGACAAGGTAGTCTGGCCGCTCCAGGTCGGACACTCGCGACGAGTGCACATTGAGCATTGCGATCATGGGCGTGACTTGCCCGAGCTCGTACGTCATCTCGCAGCCGACACGGATCCGCATGGTGTCTCCTCATCCACGGAGCAGAGCGAGATTTGGGCTACTTCCAATCATGGGTGATCCTCGCCCGGACGATGCCGGCAGACGCCCCGGGTGTGCCTCTCGATGGCCGCCAAGGCGGCGTCAAGGGAAGCGAACGGTCTATGGTCGATGCCGGCCATGGTCTCCAGAGCATGGCCATCTGGGAGGATTGTGAACTGCTCAGTGGGTGCTTCGATGATCCGGCCCATCGGACGGCCGAGCAGGTCCGTCAGGCTCCAACCTTTGCCGTCATCGGTTGGGGTCACGGTGATATCCAAGCGTGCCTCCGGTCCGTGCACGGCCCAGGAAACGGGATGAGCTGTCGGTCTCACTACTAAGGCCTGCAACCGCGCTGTGTTCCCGTTCGCTCTCAGCTTCTTTGTATCGGGCGGATCGGCGACACCCCAGCCGCTTGCGGCTACGGAGTCGTCCTGGACATGGAAGACGGTCTGATCAGCCGCCAGCTTTTCGCCCGTCCGGAGGTCGACGCCACGCTCGACGACGTTCACTCCGACATCCCGTTCCACTACTTCTGGGCCTCGACTTTCCTGGTCCGCCTGGATCAGGAGGAGGATTTCGCCGCCGACTTGGCCGAGTGGTACGATGAAAAGCTTTTTGGGGAGGCAGGGCAGCCGCAGGAAAATGAGGCCGGGTCTATAGCTTTCCCGGCACTCCATTGTCTGGCCTGTCCGAAAAATAAGCCGCCCCGTCAGAAGCGGCTTATAGGTCAGTCCCGAGCTGCCGATCCGATTGTCTCAATCAGGCTTTCTGGAGGTTGGTTGCCGACTCTTTGCCGGTACGGCGGTCGGCCTCCACCTCATAGGAGATCTTCTGGCCTTCCACGAGGCCGCGCATGCCGGCCCGCTCCAGGGCTGAGGCATGGACAAACACATCCTTGCCCCCAGGGTCGGGTTGAATGAAGCCATATCCCTTCGTCTCGTTATACCACTTCACAGTACCAGTCGCCATTGAATATTCCTCAAGTCCGTCAGTTGCGCTTCCGCCAAGTCATCCTGCCGCGTCTGGTCAAGAGGTCAAGCGCTTGGTCACTGCTGGATCGTAACTTAAATCCTGCATCATGCGCCCAGCATGAGGCCACCGCGGCTTCGACTGCTCTGGCGCCGATTGCAACATGGAATCCTCCCATGCAAAGACTCTACCACGGCGCCGGTTGCAGGCGTTTTGTCACATACCTGTTCCGCGTCGCTTTCGCAGACGGATGTCTCATGCGCACAGAGGTCGATCCTCTCCGTCCTGATAACGGAGAACGACAACAAAGAAGTTGAAGAATTTGTTAGGGTTTTGGAGAGAGTTTGTTTGCCGTCGTGACGAACCAATTCGCCTTATCTTCGCAGTAGAGCTTGCGCCTCCAGCAAAAGGCATCGCGCATGAGCAAGACGAAGCCCGACATCAATCATTCCCTGCATCCTGCTTTACGGCCTGTTAGCGCTTGAGCCAGTCGATTGCTGCGGCGAGGCAGAGCACGCCCATGAAGGATCGTGCGGTCTTCTCGTAGCGGGTTGCAACGGCTCGCCACTCTTTGAGCCTGGCCCAGAGCCGCTCGACGACATTGCGGTTGTTATAGATCCAGTCCGGACAGGCCACCGGCGCCTCATTGGACTTAGCCGGGATCGCCGGCTTCGCACCGATGCTCCAGATGTGCTCGCGGAAGCTGTGGCTTGAATAACCGCGATCGGCCACCACCCAGCTGGGCACACTCGGCAAACTGTGAAGCAGCGGAATGGCGTCAGGCAGCTCGTGCGCCTGACCGGGTGCAAGGCGAAACGCGATGGCGCGTCCGAGCCCGTCGGCGATCACGCAAGCCTTGGTGCCATAGCCGCCACGAGACCGACCAAGCGCTTCACGATGGTCTCGTTGAGCTTGAGAGCCCCTTTTCGACGAGCCCCGGCGGCCTTCTGATGCGCGCGCACGCTGGTGCCGTCGAGGAAGGTCATCCCGAGCTGGATGCCGCACTTCTGTACCAGGTTGAGCAGGCGCTCCCAGACACCCAGACGGGCCCAGCGGATGAAGGTCTGAGCGGCGCGCCACCACGGCCCCAATTCAGCCGGCACGGCGCGCCACTTGGCGCCGTTCTCATGGCGCCAGAGAATGGCCTCGAACGTCCGACGCAGATCCTGTGGCGGTGTCTTGCCCTTGGGACGGCATTGCTCCACCAGTGGCTCCAGCATGGCCCATTGTGCTTCCGTTAGCATGGCTCCTCCTCAGACAGGACGAGCAAAACGCCTCCAGGTGCAAAGGGTTCAAGTCATAACAGGCCGTAGAAGAACTGCGGCAAATCCTTGCCAGAGAGCAGACGTTGGAGGCGTTTCTAAAACGCTCTGGCTATGACCCTTCCGCACCTTCCCGACGGGTCAAGGCACGAGAGGCGAGGGAAGTGGCTGAGAAGCGGCGCTGACCTTTCAACCGACTCAGTTTCATAAACAGCTATGAGCAAAATCAGGCTCTGGCGCGAGCTGCTAATGTCCTGCGCCATTCAAGGGCAGCAGCCTGTCTGCGCCGTCTCATAACCGGTAAGGCGACTGCGAGAGTCAGCAGGAACGCCATCGATGCAGACCAAGGGAGGATCACAGGAGACGTCCAGACAGATTGCCGATGGTTGAAGCTTCCTTCAAGCCATCGCACTGCATTCCCTAGATCCATCATGGTCATGACCCTGTTCGCGCCCTGAGGCAGTTCTTGCACTCCTGTCCCAAAGCAGCCCGAAACGGGACATCCGAGTCCTGCCTTCTTTAGAGGAGAGGGCTGATCTGACCCGCATCAGCAGACCAGCCAGAGCATGGTCGCTGGGATATGGTTAACAGCCGTTTAAGAGAAACTCCGCCCGGCTGGGCACCAAAGAGATCTGTGGGTCTCTGAGCCCGATGCGCAACGCGGCCAGTCGATTGCAACAAGGCCACCAGCACATGGCTGCTCGCCATTTGCTTGCGTAATCAGCGGAGAAACCAAAGAGAAACTTTCCTGACATATGCTGGTGAGATCACTGATGTAGATGTTCAGCAGATGCACCGAGGCTTTCATCAGCGGCTTCGGTGTATCTGGCGCTGTCATTGGAAGGAAGTCCTGTAGATGGAACCTGACGACAACGAAGATGATATCAGGGACTGCCTCCTTGTGACCGCAGGCCACTTCATCGTCATCGGCATCTCTGCCACCTATCTTCTGTGGTAGCTGCTCGCCAAAGACCCTCGCAGATCTCGATTGGTGCGCATCGCGACCTCCTGAAGAGGCGCACCATGCCACGGCATCCGTTGAAGACTTCTTGTCAAAATCAATGGCAACGAAATTTTCGGCCCCATCAGGCGCATGATCGGCGGCACCATGCCCAGTAGCAACGTCGCTGATCTGGACAGCGAGAAGTCGCGTCCCTCTATCAACATGCCCCACTGGGCCTCGCGCTTGACGCTGGTCATATCCGATGTGCAGTTGAAGCAACTGCAGGACATCAACGGGACCGATGCTGGGGCAGAAGGGGTCGAATATGAGACCGCCGAGTGGCCGTTCTGGTATGTGCCCTAGGTTCGACCGCATAGCCTGACCGCAGTAGGTATCGAAGAACCCGTCGATCATCGCGGTCACCTTTACTATCTACCAGTGCAACATCGACCAGATGGAGCAGGCGGCATGACGCCGGAGCGCTTCGCCCTGATGCAGCTGCTGCTGAACAACGCGAAATTCGACTGGACCTATGGCGACACGGAGTATCTGCGTGAGCCGGTCGATTTCATTTCGCGCTATCCCAAGAACAACGTCGTGGCGGATCTGCCGCGGATCAGAAAGATCGCTTTCACCTTGCATAAGGACCGTGTTGCCATGTTCGACCGCTCCGGCTACCCGCTGACACCCTTGTTCATGATCGCCTGGGTGGAAGCGGAAGGCTACGTGATCCAGGCTTCCGCCTTCGATGACAATGGGGATGACGTGGCGCAAGATATGATCGGTTGCCCATGCCCAAAGTGCCGGGATCGATGATCAAATATGTCCCTGGGATCATTCCAGCGCCCGATCTTCCTTAAGAGGAATGGAATGGGAAGCCATATCTGCTCTAACCCGATATCGTTCAGGCAGAAGCTGTTCTCATCCAGCCAGACAAAGTAGCAGTATGAGATTTTCCTGTGAGAGGAGCTTGCCACGGATCAGGTTGCCAACTTCTTGTCAAAATACTTGTTCAGCGCGATTCGCTGTGTAGGCGCAAAGTGCGAGTGTCCCTTTCCTTCGCCGTCGAGCATTGTCAGGCCATTCTTTCCAGCGTGACTGGGCTAATAGCGGAGACTAGAGGGCGGCCAGCAATATACCGCTCAATTTCCTCAACGATGAACTCCCCGAGCCTCTCACGCTCCCCACCGATTGCGCCGGCAATATGGGGTGTAAGGAATACATTTGGCAGATTGTAGAGGGGTGATGTCGGTTCAGGCACCTCCGGATCAGTAACATCGATTATCGCGTTAATACGACCTGTGCACAGCTCGTCGATAAGATCCATCTCATCAACGATAATGCCTCTAGCCGTGTTGATAAGCGTAGTGCCTTCTCTCATGAGTGAAAGGCGATTGCAGTCAATCATACCAATCGTCGACGGCAAGGCAGGAGCATGGACGGAGACCACGTCGGATAATCGCATCAAGTTTTCAAGGGAGACGCTCTCCACACCGAGTTCTGCTGCCTCCCAAGGGTGGACAACCGGATCATACAAAAGGACGTTGAAGTCGAATGGCTTCAGCAACTGGATGACACGACGGCCGATCCTCGAGGCTCCAATGATGCCGATCGTCCGCCTGAAATTCCCAATTGGTTGGCAGGTTAATGGCACCGTTCGGGCGCGGCTCCGATCCGAACAATATATGTCTCGGAAGCGAAACACTTGCTTGTTTGTGAAGAGAATGGCCGCAAGCGTGAACTCCGCAACCGGAACGGCATTTGCTTCAGCAGCATGAGTAACTGTGATCCCTCTGTCGAAAACCTCAGGGGACAGGAAGCCCTTCACGGTACCGGCTGCATGTGCGATGAGCTTTAAACGCGGTGCGATTGCTAGTACTTCACGGTCAATGGCTGGGCACCCCCATCCGGTGATCAGAATATCTGTCAGACGCAGCACGTTAACTGCACGATCGTTAGACAAGGACTCAAGAGGCTTCTCATCAATGATATTGCAGGATTGCGCTAGGCGGCATAGCAGATCGGGCGTAAAAACGCCCTCTGTACTATCTGGATCCATTGTAAATGCAGCCTGAATTGGCTTGGTCAAAGCAATGTTCTCCAAGTGAAAGCGCTGACGAGTAGGCTAAGAGTACAGACTACCTTAGTTAAAGCCTGCGTGAGTTATCGCCACGGTCTTCCGAACAGTAGAATTGGTTACCGTAGTGCACACTCGCATGCGAACTCTGATACTCTGACCCTAAAGGCGCTTGCCGGTCTGCTCGTCGAAGAGGTGCACCAGCTTCGGGTCGGGCGTGATACGGATGTGATGGCCCGGCTGAGCATCGACGCGCTCGCGGAACACGCCGACGATATCCGTGCCACCGAACTTGGCGAAGACCTGCGTCTCCGACCCGGTCGGCTCGACCACGGCGACCTCGGCCGGAACGCCGTCGACGTCGTCGAGGATGAAATGCTCCGGCCGGATGCCGTAGATGATCGGCTGCCCGTCCGAGGCGGCAGGCGGATTGGCGACCGGCAGGGTCAGCCCGGTATCGGTCACGAAGCGCCCGCCCTGCAGATGCCCCTTGAGGAAGTTCATGGCTGGCGATCCGATGAAGCCGGCGACGAAGAGGTTGGCCGGCCGGTCGTAGAGTTCGAGCGGCGCGCCGACCTGCTCGACCACGCCATCGTGCATCACGACGATCTTGTCGGCCATGGTCATGGCCTCGATCTGGTCGTGGGTGACGTAGATGGTGGTGGTCTTCAGCCGCTGGTGCAGGGCCTTGATCTCCGTGCGCATGGCGACCCGCAGCTTGGCATCGAGGTTGGAGAGCGGCTCGTCGAAGAGGAAGACCTGCGGATCGCGCACGATGGCGCGTCCCATGGCGACGCGCTGGCGCTGGCCGCCCGAAAGCTGGCGCGGATAGCGGTCGAGAAGCTTGCCCAGGCCGAGGATCTCGGCGGCGCGGTCGACGCGGGACTTGATCTCGGTCTTGGGCGCCCGCTTCAGCTTGAGCGAGAAGGCCATGTTGTCGGCGACCGTCATATGCGGGTAGAGCGCATAGTTCTGGAACACCATCGCGATGTCGCGCTCCTTGGGCGGAACGTCGTTCACGACCTTCGGGCCGATGCGAAGCTCGCCGCCGGACACGCTTTCCAGTCCCGCGATCATGCGCAGGAGGGTGGATTTGCCGCAGCCGGACGGCCCGACCAGGATCACGAACTCGCCGTCCTGGATCTCGATGGAGACACCGTGAATGACCGGGACGGTTCCGAAGTTCTTGCGAATGTTGCGGATCTCAACTGAGGCCATATTTCCACTCCACAAATATTTTTTTATTAGTTTTGTTTGTCGCTCGCTAACTGTTCTACAGCCGACGTCATGTAAAGCCGGCGATCTGTAAAGATATCGCTCCAGGCCCTGCTATCCGGAAATTGTTCCGGCCGATGCTGCTGCAAGAGCCCGAAAGTTCCCACAGCAGCTAAGATGACATGTGGGTGCTGACTGAGCAGTGACTCATGATGGTCTGCCCAATCTTCAAGGGCCAGGTCGACATATGCGTCAAGGGCTCTCTCTATATCGGGTCCCCGGTAGGCAGGAGCGAGCGTGCGCATCAACTTAAGTGCATACAACGCGTCGAGCTCCAAGTAGTGCATCACGTGAGGACCTGATCTCTGTAGCCAGCGTCCGTTCGGAAGTTGAAGAGAGAGGACGCTATCAATTACCCGCTCCGGATAGGGGAAGCTGTGACCGTGATGCTCGTACATCGGGAGGATATGAACGCTCCCGCCAAGCGGCTGATGCCGGTCCGCATGTGGTACTCCTCGGCGCCACCACCCGGTTGTCTCGTCGATGGAGCTGTCCAGCCAAGCAAATACAGCTGTCCGCCATTCAGGAGTGCAGGCGCGGCTGAAGCTGAAGCAATGCAGGCCTCCCCAGAAGAGATGAGAGGATCGCCATTGATTGCTCCAGTCGAGGCTATCAAGCCATGGCCCGACCTTCTCAGGCGTGTCGAACGCCTTGTAAAGGCTGACTGGATACAGCTGCTGTCCGCCGAGTGACCCTAGTGCTCCGATCACCATCCCATTCGCGTGAAGAGGCGCATGACCATAGGTATCTTCGTACGATCCATCACCTGATTGATCGTAATACCGGCGGGCGTACGAATTAACGTGGTCAACCCATGACTTCCGCGCCGCCACTGTTAGAGACGATCCGAAGTCTTCACCCATGATGACTCTAATGAGGGCAGCGTCGAGTGATGAATAGAGATCAGGCCGTCGCTTCCGGCCGGAGCGATAACAACCGAAAGGTCCTGCGCGATCTTCCAGATCGTGGAGGGTGCCCATAACCGCCTCACGAACTGGCCGGAGGTCGAAGGTCTTTGCTGCAACAGACATGATGCAGATTTCCTTAAATGAAAGGTCTCCGATCAAGAACCAGCTTCATCGGTCTGTCGGTCACGACGAGACCGGGGAGTGCCTGCTGCAGCTCGGCGAAGGCACAGAGATTACCAAAGAGAGCGTGCAGATCGTTCAGTCCATCATCGGTCTTCGGATTCAAATTCAAGACATATTCGGCGAGCTCTTGTCCGAGTGCCTCAATCGCTGCGCGGCTTTCTTCGAAGCGGTGATTGCACTGCCGTAGGCTGCGGTTCATGCAATAGAACCAGTCGATCTCGGCAAATCCGATGCTCTGTCCTAGGGGGAACTGCCGCTCCTGGTACATAGCGAGGCAGACATCGATCAAGCGCTCCGGATAACGGCTCGGCCGTCGGGCCCATTGCATGTTGAAGAGGTAGTGAAACGTGCCCGCCATGTGGGGTACCATCGTTGTCGTTCCGCTATGGGTGACCCGAGGGAGGTTTTTTCCTGCCAGCAGTCCAGTCTCTGGATCCGTGTTCTGCCAAAGCCAACTGAAATATGCGTCCTGCCACGCCAAGTCGACCTCGTCGGCAATAACCATTGCAGCGAAGAGGCCGGCCCCTCGATGAGATTCCCGCCAGGGGTTCCCCCGCCATTCAAGATCTGAGAGGAAGTGCCGTAGTTCTTCTGGGTCAGTGTAAATCCTAAGACTAGTGAGCTTGTGAAGAGGCTTTGCATCGAACAATTCAAGGGCTGCGATACAGTGGGCCGTGGTGTGGATGGTGTGATGGGTCGACTCCTCGAACAACCCAGTCTCAGGGTTCTGGAGCGATTGCAACGCTGAGATCCAATCAACGCGCTCTTCCAATCCGCTAGGGAAATAACCAATCGTGTAGAGGATGTTGGCTGCGTCAGCACACCCATAAGGGTTGATACCAAGGTCTCTAGTCCCGTCTTGGCCCTGCCAATTCCAGCGGCGGTACGTTCCTGGCGACAGAGCATGGTTCGCAACGATATTTCGAGCCGCTTCGATGTAGCCACGTAGATCTATTGTCATTGATGACCCCTACTTCCCTCCCGGTCATAAAAGAGGCATTTGGCGCAAATTGCAACGCAAATTCCAAATTGCGCCCTATAGGCCTCAATCCTTGGCGCCGTTCAGATACTCAGTCTCGGGATGGCTTGTTTGTCTCAACACGAACGCAGCACAATGGGATTTGCGCAAATTTTCGTTGACAGCGGATTTGCGTTAAAAGATCCTGTTGCGGACTCAGATAAGCCTCAAGAGATGATCGCTCAGATCACGCAATGGCATGCCAATGGGAGGTGAGAATGATCCAAAGTCGATTGCTTAACTTTATCAGCAGTGTAGCCGCCGTGACCCTGCTAGCGACCGGAGCGTCAAATGCTCAGGAGATTATGATTTGGCATGACAAGGGAGAAGACGGTCTGCGCATGATCGAGCAGATGGCCGAACTCTATAAGAAGGACCACCCTGGCGTAACAGTAAAATCGCTTTCGATGCCGACGGAGCAGTGGTTCAGCCGCTCAATTGCAGCGCTTAACACCAATACAGCCCCCGATATCCTTTTTAACGACAATACCAGGATTGTCTCCATTCAGCAGAGCACCGGCAAGCTGTCCGACCTTAAGCCAGAGGTGGATCAGCTGCCCGCAGCCGATAAAAGCTTTCTTACTGAGGGTGACTGGACTGCCTCGACCTTCAAGAATCGCGTCGTGCAGATCCCGTTTCAGCGCACCATGACCGGGCTCGGAGTACGAAAGAGCTGGCTCGAGAAAGTAGGCGACCAGCCCCCTAAGACATGGGACGACGTACTTCGGATTGGCAAGAAATTTCAGGACCAAGATCCAGACGGAAACGGCAAGAGAGACACGTTCGGCATCGCCATGCAGGCTGGCGACGCGCCTTCCATTACCGGTGGAGGCATCAGCCTCCTTGTCTACGGCAACGGCCTGCCCCATCCGCTTGTAAATGAGAAGGGCGATATCGTCATCGACCAGCCCGACGTCTCCAAGGCGGTCACGGAGTACATAAAGCTCTTTACTGAATACAAGCTCGTCTCCCCGGAAACTGTGAACCATACCTTCACGGACATGTATCAGCTCATCGAAGGTGGGCGTGTTGGCATGTTCCGTGTCGGAAACTGGAATGTTGGGAAGTGGGACAAACAGCCACCCGCCGGTGACTACGTCGTTGTCGCGTATCCAAGCTTCACAAACAGTCCGGGCGCGTTGGTCGTGGGCTCAGTACGAGGAATGGCTGTTCCGGAGAATGCAAAGAATAAGGATGCGGCAAAGCAGTTCGTCAAGTTCATTGTCTCGAAACAAGCCCAGCAGATTTCCCTCAACAATATGGGTGGCGTTGTCAGAAGCGATTTGGATACAGCTGCCGTGACGCCCGGCCTGAAGCCGTTCCTTGCTGCGGATGTCAAGCTACAGACCGATGACTTCCTGAGCTCAGCTTTCCCTTGGTACCTGAAACTGCAGGAGAGTTATTATAAGCACCTCATTGAGGCGATTAATAACCCACCGAAAGACCTGAACGCTTGGGTCAAGACCACAGCCGACAAACTCCGTGAGGAGCAGGCCAGCCTAAAGAGCAAGGGGTGAGGGTAGGGCGGGCTCGACCCGCCCCGTTCTCGCGATTTCTTGTGCGGCATTCTCGCGGCGAGGCCAATCCTCGTCGCATTAGTTTCAGAGAGCCCGATGTCCTCTTCGGCCACTATCAACCGCTCCTCAGCCTTCTCGCCGCCCCGAGTGAGCCAGAGGACCTGGGAACATGCGACGCTCTACGTCTTCCTGGCGCCCTTCGCGGTGCTTACAGCGCTCTTCGGCATATGGCCAATTGCCGAGAGCATCCGCGTTGCATTTACCGATTCCTATACGGCTTTAGGCGACAGCCCGGTTTACGTCGGTCTCGACAACTTTCGGGCAGTACTCGCAGAATCGGCCTTCCATTCTTCGCTGTGGCGCACGCTAGCCTACACGTTTCTGTCTGTAATCCTCAACGTCTCAATGGCGATTGGGCTTGCGATCCTGCTGGCGCACCCAAGACTGTCTCGCGGTCGTACCTTTTTCAAACTGGCGATATTTCTGCCAGTCATCACGCCGGATGTCGCAAGCTTCATCGTCTGGAAATGGATGTTCAATCAGAATTTTGGTGTGGTAAACCAAGCGCTTCTCGCTTTAGGGCTCCCGCCCTTCGCTGGAATTACTCAGCCTGGAAGTGCATTTGTCACCCTCGTTCTGGTGGAGGCGTGGCACCATGTAGGCCTCTACACCCTTATTTTTCTGACCAACCTGCAACTGCTTGACACATCACTCGACGAGAGTGCTCAACTTGATGGCGCAGGCCGGTGGCAGCGCTTTTTCCATGTGACACTGCCGCAACTCAGGCCTGCCATCACAATTAACACTGTATACGCGCTTATCGAATTCCTGAAGACATTTACAGTCATCTTTGTGATTACGAAAGGGGGGCCGAATTTTTCAACAAACTTCGTTTCCTACTATGCTTATTCTAAATTCAACAGTGCGCAATATGGCGAAGCAACGGCAATCGCGACAATTCTCTTTGTTATTGTCTTTGCCCTCGTCGCCGCGTCGTACTGGTATATGGAAAAGGGTGATCAGAGATGAGCGGAACTGTCGTAACGGACCAAGCCAGACGTTCGGCTATCAGAGCGTGCTTGGAATCTGTAGTGCTTTACGCAGTTGCAACCGCCGTCGCACTCATATTTATTTATCCGTTCTACTGGATGCTTGTTAGCGCTTTCCGCAGTCAGGAGGCGATCCTCTCGGCCCCCCTGCGCCTCATTCCGGAACATCTCGACCTGACCGCATTCCAAACAATCGCATCCATCGGCGGGACAGCCTTATCGAGCTTCGCAATCAACTCTGTCGTGATTACTGTATTAGCAACCGCCATTGGCGTCTGCACAACCGGCCTGGGAGCTTACGCACTATACCGGAACCCGCGGCTGCCTCTCTTCACAAGTGTTCGATACGGTTTCATGCTCACGATCATGTACCCACACATGCTGCTGGTCATACCGCTGTACTTCGTCAGCTACAAACTAAACCTGCTTGGCAGCACCCTCGGGATCATCCTAGTCATGAGCCTTGTGCCGCTGATTTTCTTCATATTTGTGCAGTTCTTCCGCTCGGTGCCACAGGAGATGATCGAAGCAGCCCGTATCGACGGCGCTTCGGAATGGCAGATCTTGACGCTGATCATTGTGCCGATCGCTAAGCCAGTGATCTTGACCGCAACGCTTGTCGCATTCCTTTTGAATTGGAAGCAGTGGTTCCCGGTGATGGTCCTTTCGACCGGACCCGACACTTATACGCTGCCGGTTGCTTTGATCTCACTCAATACAGAGTATGGGATCAACTTCCAGGCAACCATGGCCTTGTCGACCATTACGGTCCTGCCTGTGGTGATCGTCTTCATTCTGACGCAACAACGGGTGATGGGCAGTTTCATGGCTGGAGCGGTCAAGGGCTAAACCGTTACATTCATCCACTTACGGAGCGAACCGTCCCGCCGGACACTGGGGCCACAGCCACATCGACATGCACGGCGGCGGCGCCTGGATTTGCTAAGCGACGGGTCATTAATTCAACGCCCTGACGCCCAATGGACTCACGCTCAACTCGCATCGTCGATAAGCGCGGAGACATCATAGAGGCGAACGGCAGATCGTCGAAGCCAAGCACCGACACATCGTCGGGAACCCGTAGGCCACGACCCTGGAGCGCCTGAACGACGCCAATTGCATAAAGGTCGTTCATGCAGAAGACGCCCGTCCAAGCTTGCTGACCTGTGACGAGGCGATCAACTGCCTTCTCCGCTTCTTCACGTGTTGGCGCTGCCAACTCGCAAACCTCGGCCTTTGCATCTGGGATTTCCGTGACGGCAGCACAAAATCCGCGAAGCCGCTGTTGTGTTGTCCAGCGTAGCTTCGAGGTGACATAGAGCAGAGAGCGATGCCCTGCATCCAAGAGGATCTTCGCGGCTTGGTAAGCGCCGAAAAAGTTGGACGGGGCGACAGAGTCGAAGCGCATTAAAGGATCTACTCCGTTCACCAGCACCGCTGGTATTCGTTCCGAGACTAAGGCTTCACGGACGTCTTCCGGCGGGTCAATACCAACAAAGAACATCCCAGCTGCGCTAGGGTCAACCTGACTGCGAAATTGCCTCAGATCGAACGTTCTCTCCTCAATGAGGCGTACATCGATATCAATCAAAGAACGGCGTGCCTCAAGCAGCATGCCATCAATTACGCCGTCGTAGAAGCTCGCAAGACCGCCTGTCACACGGTCGAGCGTAACTAACGCAACTGCCTTCCGGCTAGCGGTCTGTAAACTACGGTTCCTTGATCCGCGAGGCTGGTAGCCAACCTCGTTCGCCAACTTCTGGATCTGACGCCGAAGGTCCTCACCGATACCGGGAGAGTCGGAGAGCGCGCGGGAAACCGTACTGACGGAAACGCCAAGTTTGCGTGCGAGCTCGAGCTGATTCTTACGGGGTTTCAAAGCGGTACCTATAAGACCTTCTGCTGGAAATCTTATTTCGCAATTTGCGCAAAGTTGTCAAAGGGGCATTATGCAGTTGCTGAAGAATATTGTGCACTCGGGTAACTGGGACGCGAAATTGTGAACCAGCGCGGATTCCCGACGGCCGCCAGTTTTGAGGGGATACGCGGTAGCAGTACCGCGAGCGATAACGACAACGGCCGATCATCATACTTCGCCAGCTGATGTGCGTCAGCTGCCTATAACGTTTCGGCGCTTACCTCATGAAAACTCGATGGCTATAAAGTTGCGCCCACTCCTACGTCCGATGCTCGGCTTCAAACGTGCTGACAGTGCCCGGGTGATATTAAGTGGCATCGAGTTATTGATCCAGCCTGGGTGATCTTGAAATCTAAGGCCAGTCGATCCCGTTTGGCGGAATGAAACATGTCGACATGCGCAAGCTGCCAGCAGCAGCGCAAGAGGAGCGTCGGCGACAGGTGGTTGGTCTGCGCGAGAGCGGCCTGACCTGTGATGCCATTGCTGCGCAGGTGGGCCTGACCCGGACAGGTGTATTCGATATCTGCCGCCGCTTCGCCGAGCAGGGCCTGGCGGGATTGGCCAGCGGACCGCGCTCCGTTGCATTAACCTTGGCATTTTAATGAAGGGCGGTCAGTCAAGGAGCCGTTCTGTTGTCCCTGTTCAAGCGCCGTCGCTTTCCGGTCGAGATCATCCTGCTGTGCGTGCGCTGGTACTGCAAGTACGGCATCAGCTATCGCGATTTGGCCGAGATGATGCAAGAGCGCGGCGTCGCCGTCGACCCATCCACTCTCTTTCGCTGGGTCCAGCGCTACGCGCCGGAGATCGAGAAGAGGGTTCGCCGATACCAGGGGCACCGGTCTGGCTCATGGCGAGTCGATGAGACCTATGTGCGGGTCGGCGGCAAGTGGAGGTACTTGTTTCGGGCAGTCGACAAGCACGGCCAGCTTATCGACTTCATGCTCTCCGACCGACGGAACACCCAAGCGGCTTACCGCTTCTTGCGCAAAGCCGTGAAGACGATGAGCGACTGTCCTCCTGAGTCGATCACGACTGACAAGCTGGCGTCTTATCCCAAAGCCATCCGGCGCCTGAAGTACGAAGGGCTGCTGCCCAAAGAGGTCATGCATCGGACGTCGAAGTACTTGAACAACATCATCGAGGCGGATCATGGAGCGCTCAAGCGTGTGGTCCGGCCGACCCGCGGCTTCCAGAGCATGAAAACGGCGCGTGCGACGATCAAGGGCTTCGAGGTGATGCGGATGATCCGTCGTGGCCACTGCGCCCTGACACAGCCAGGAGTGACAGGCGAAATCCGTCTCATCAACAAGCTCTTCGGCCTCACCGCCTGAAGAATGCGTGCGGGCGGGTGCGTCATGCCCTTTCCAAGTTACTGCAACGAAGCCTCATCTAAGGCAACTGATGCAGTTCGCTTCCGTGCAGGAGTCGGCGCGCAATATCGGCGGTCTGAAAGGCAGCCCGCTCGGTCGGCGAATGCGCCGCTAGGTAACGGCCGACCGCCATCAGGATGTGGCCGCCCTGGCGGGTCTTGGCCCATCCTCCGAACTGGCGCACCCCGGCCTCCAGCATCTGGCAGGCATGGAACCCCACATCCTCCCGAAGCAGCGCGTGTGCGAGCGTCGCAATCAAGTCATCGGGCGGGTGCCCCAGTGCAAGATGCCGCGCCACGAGGCAGCCCACCGCATCCACCTGCCGCTGCCGGTCGAAGGCGTCGAGCAAGGCCGCGCGGATATCGTGGGAGGATTGAGGAAGGTCGTTCAGTCGAGGATCGCCCTCATCCGGCAGCCGTGCGGGCGGCACATTCAGGTAACGGGACAGATAGACCGCCATGGCGCCATGGAGAATGCCTCGGGTGTCCTCACCAGCATCGTTTGGCAAAGCGCTACCTGCCGCAATCCGCTTCAGGATCTGGTGAACGGCATTGCTGTAGGTGAAGACGTGATGCGCTGTCTCCCAGTCGGAGTGCTCGTTGGCCGTCCCGAACTGCGCCACCCGGCGCGCCGCCGCATACGCCAAAGAGCGCGACAGATCCACAGGCGAGGCTCCAGCCCGCACAGCCGCCTTGAGGGCCTCCAGGATTGCGTTGGGGTCGTCGCCAAGGAGGGCCTCGGCCAAGGCCGCATGCTCTGACCAGGCTTCTCCGCTGGCCACTCCCGCGGGCAGGCCCTGAAGCTCCTTCGTGGTCTCCTCGCACAGGCTGATCAGATCGATCGGGTGGCGCCAGGCTGTCGCTTCCTCGGCTCCCTGCGCCGACACCAGCTGACCAACCACGCTCGGCAGGACCGCTGCCGCGTGCTCCCATCCGATCAGGTCCAGGCATTCGCAAGCCTTGTTGATGAAGTCGAGCAAATGCCCGCCATCGGCATAGACGCGATCCGTCGCGGCCGCGACCAGAAGATCAGCCAGGGCCGCAGGCGCAGCTCCAGCGGCAATCGCCGTGAGCAGGGTGCGTTCCGCCGCCTCCCGGTGACGCACCCGAGTCCAATGCCGCAGCCACCGCTTGAGCACGGCCAGATCGGGCTGACTGGCGAGTGGAGCCCGCTCCCGCCGCGGCGGCTGACCCGCACAGTCCGCGGCTACCCGGCGGGCGCCATGGAACAGGGCGAGGTAGGTTTCCTCCTCCGGCAGCACCGGCAGCAGATCGCCAAAGCTCGTGAGGATGGTCAGGCCGATGCCCCAGCCGTCCCGGTTCTGGAGCCCGAAGAGCGCGACCTGCTGGATGATCTCGGGAACCGGCACGCCAGACGCGAGCTGGCCCTGCACGGCCTTGGCGATGACCAGGTCGAGGTTGTGGGCCAAGCCCTCCTGCAAGCGCCGGCGCCAATCTCCGGCTCGGTCGGCATGGCCGAAGGCCGGCCTCACCCATACCTCACCAGGCTCGCGGACCTCGACCGGGCAGGTCGGCACGTCATCGGCCCAGAGATCGAAGGTGCAGCCGCTGGCGAGATCGAACCGGGCGTGGTGCCAGTGACAGGTCAGGATCCCGTCTGCGACGCTGCCGCGCTCCAGCGGGAAGCCCATGTGCGGGCACCGGTTGTCGAGCGCGAAGACACGTCCTTGATCGTAAACGAGCAGGATCGGCGGATGCCGGCCGTGCACGACGAGCCGGCCCTTGGCCTTCAGTTCGTCAAGGCTGCAGGCTCGCACAAACTCCGAGGTCAGCGTGTCCATCGCGGCCTCCGTCCAGCAGTCGCTCGCCTTGTGGGCGTGGTGGGCTCCCACTGTGGACTATACCAGATCAGCAGCCCCTTCGTTAGGGCGTCGTCATGTCTGGATGGCGCCCGAGATGGAGCTCGTCCCACTCTCCGAGAGGTGAGGGGATTACTGCGGCGCGACCACCTCGAACCGTGCCACCGCTTCATGCATGGCGGCTGCGAAGGCAGGATTGCTGTAGAGATCGTTATGTCCCGCATCAGCGATGATGCGGGACACAATGAGATTCGGGACCGCACTTCGCAGCGGTTCACTCCGCCGTGCCGGCACGATCGTGTCGCGGCCTGCCGCAATCAAGGCGGTAGGTGTCTGCTGGCCCTGCACGAGGTCGACAATCGGCATATGATGGCGCAGGAGCAGTCCCGTGGGCGCCCATGGAAAGTGCTCTCGCGCCAGAGCCTTCAAGGAGTCGAAGGGCGTGATCAGGATCAAGCCAGTCACAGGGCGGTGGCGTGCTACATAAGCGGCCACGCCGCTGCCGATACTGAAGCCTATGGCAATGACCTTGTGCGTGCGCTCTTTCTGCACGTAATCGAAGATCGTCAGAGAGTCGGCGAACAAAGCCTTCGTACTCGGTTCGCCGCGGCTCGGTGGATAGCCCCGGTAATGAAAGGCGATCACCTCATGGTCGGGAAAGAGGCCATGCAGATAAAGTGCCACAGCATCCGCATTCCAGGCATTGCCGCCAAAGCCGAGCAGGAGAGGCTTTGGATCGGACAGGCTGCCGAGCCGCACGCCGATGAGTTGGTCGCCATCCGGCGTTGTCAGCTTGAGCCGCTCGGCTGAACGCGGCAGGATTGGCCGGTTGGCCGCTGCCATCTGCACTGGAAACAGCAGCTTGGTCTGAAACAAGGTCGCGAGCGAGACCAGACCCGCATAGACAAGGGCAATGCCGAGGGCGAGATAAAGAAGCCACATGCGTGTTGACCTGCGATTTGGGCTAGAGAGATTCCATGTGTGTGGAAGCTCTCTTTTGTTTGGTGTGCCGCATTTTTGGACGGCGAACCGGAGCCACTGCGCCGAAAAAATGCTCACCGAACAGAGTCACCTCCCCGCAGCCTTGACGGTGCGTTGCACCGCCAGCTCTTGCGTACGGGCCAGCAAATTGCCCAGATCCTGCCTGAACTGCTCGAACGCGGATCATAGGGCGAAAAGCTGTCGGAAGGTTTCGCTCGGCAGGTCTCCCGCAGGATGGGAGAGCATGAGGATGTGTGGGGCGCTTAAGCTACTCCCGGCTAGGCATCCTAACACCAGACGAGATGAGCCGCCCGCTCACTCTCATACTTGGGCGGAATCTCCCCATGACGAATTGCTTCTGCATTCATTCTCTTGATTTGCGTCTCGCCGACGACGCACTCAGATGCACTTGAGAGCGATTTGATCCTGTATTGGCGCTCGTGCGAAGTCTTAGGCAGCACCTGGACGATCACGTAAGAGCCGGGATTGGCTCCCCTGGGGTGGGCTGGGAAAACCGTCTGTCCAACCTGGAATTTCTGCGTCATGGGACACCTCGCCTCGAAACCTCACCGGTACTCGCGCTCGGACTGAACCCATGATAGCCGAAAGTTATTGGAGCCCCGACAAGGGCTCATAGCCGCCGAGATGCTTGGCCACCATGGGACGGCGACGTTCCCACTTTTCTTCACCCATGTAAACAGCCTCGCTAAAATCTGGACCTCCTGCTGCAACCCCATTCACGAGACAAAAGTCTCAATGGCCTCTGTTCAGACGTAATGTCCTGCGAGATTGCCTCTCGTCCGAAGGCACCATTTGGTGTGTGCAGATGATCGAACTCTGCCAACAGCCAGAACTCTCTCAGCAGGCGCAGGCTCTTGAGCACTGGGCTGACTGTCGCGAGCGTGCTGTTGCGAGGCTGGAGCGTAAGGTCGAGCGCTTGCTTGATCAGAAGCGAGTGGAACGGGCTGCACGTCTTCGCTGCGCAGCCCATTACCTGCGCCAAGCTGCGCTCCGCGAGCGTCTCCACGCCGCCGCCTTGAGAGAACGGCTCAGCCATTAAGCTGCGACGTAGTTCCCCTCTTGCAGGCTTGCATTGCTCACGGCTCAGAGAATTCACTTGAGATGCTGGGCAAGGTGCTTGTTCATCTCAAACATGCTCACCTTGTTCTTGCCGCCGAAGACCGCCTGAAGCTTCTCGTCCGCCATGATCTCGCGCTTGTTCTGCGGGTTCTGGAGCTTGTGCGTCTTGATGTACTCCCAGACCTTGCTCACCACCTCCGGGCGCGGCAGGGGTGCCGAGCCGACAATGGCCGCCAATTCCTGCGAGGGCTGGAGCGGCTTGAGAAAAGCCGAAGTCCGCTCCTGGGTCGCACCCTTGGCTGCTTTCGCCGGTTTCTTAGGTTCTGAAGTCGGCATGTGCTCCTCCACTCCGGGTGGAACCAAGGATGGCTTCACATGGAAGCTACGGCGTTCGAGTGCTGGAGGGCGGCTTGCATCAGCCGATCCGGTCCGAGATCGTGCCGGTTCTCCATCTGCAACATCGCGGCAAGCTGGGTGCGAGCCCGGTTCACCCGGCTCTTGATCGTGCCTTCCGCGACACCGCAGCGAGCCGCCACATCCGCATAGGTCTCGCCGTGCTCAGTCACCAGAAGGAGAGCCTCGCGCTGCTCCAGCGGCAAGCGCACCAAAGCCCGTTGAACGTCGTCCAGAAACATCCTGAATTCCTGCTCGGGTTGCACCATCAGGCGTTGGGCGAAGCTGCTGTCCGGGTCCTCGACCTCCCGTCTGTACTTACGATGCTCTGAGTAGAAGCTGTTGCGCAGGATGGTGAACAGCCACGCCTCCAGATTGGTGTCGTGCTGGAAGTGATCCAGGTTTGCCCAAGCCCGCAGGAGGGTACTCTGCACGAGGTCATCACTCCGGACCGGATCGCGGGTCAGAGACAGCGCAAAGGCTCGCAGGTGGGGGAGACAGGCGGGAAGGCGGTCGCGCATGTATTTTGAGCGACGGCCCGCGCGGACCTCCTCAACAAGGGCAAGATGCTGCGCATGTGAGGGCGGATGGATGTGATGGAGCCGCGCCAGCTTGCGCCGTGCCGACCGGCTGCGGTCTGTCTCCTTGAGCGCGGGATGGCTGTGTTGGCGGGCGGCGGTGGTCATGGCGTCGCTTCACCTTGGCTACCGCTTTACCATACACCTACGGTTGCCGTTCAACCAGCCCTTTCGGGTGCGAACCTGAAGTCGGCAGGCGGCTTGACCGCCTATCGACGCAAGCGCACCATTCTGTCACCTAGCCTCAGCTTTTGGAGCCTGTCATGGCTGAACAAGATGATGTCGCCTTGATCCGCCGCTGGTTCCAGAAGCTCCAACTCTGCATCCAGGCGGTGGATTTCGTCGGTTCCCGCCCACTCGTCGCCGACGACATCGTCACCTTTGGGACCTTCGCAGCCTTCACTGTTGGGCGCGAGGCGACCGAACAAGAGCAGTGGCGTCACGTCTGGGGTCATATCGACCAGTTCCGCTGGCGACTTGATGATCTGCGGACCATCGTCTCAGCCGACCGCCTCACGGCGGTCGGCATGGCGGTGTTCGAGTCCACCGGCTACAGCGAGGATGGCAAAGCGTTTGATCGGCCCGGACGAGCGACGGTGGTGCTCGGGCGGCAGGCTGCGGGCGAGGAGTGGATCGCCCAGCACACGCACGTGTCCCTGTTCCCAGGCACCCCCTCACGCTCCTTCACCAAGCGGGAGCATCCGCCTGCTTTGTAGCGGAGACAGCGCAGCCAACCGGAGGAGCTTGGTGCTTCGGAGCATCCCGGCACTCGACCGAACGCCTGACGACTGATCGACCATGCACGAACACGGAGGACTGTGTATGCCTGAGAAAACCTCCAACTCAGTGCCCTGCTGTGTCACCGATATCGGCACGGGCCGCATCTGGTGGGAATGGCGGCGGGGTCCTTAGATTGTCACTGCGAAGCCTGACTCTGCGCCTGCACCGAAGCGGCACAAGGCGGACCGCCATGGGAAGCTGAGTTCACCCTCTCGAACGAGCACGAAGCGAGGCTCGGCGGAACTTGCCCGATCTGAGTTGGGTTGGTTCTATGGCCCATTCTGCGCAGGAGGGTTTGTCATGACCCAGGCAGCAGAATGAGCTTTGGCGGTTTCCTGGGGATCGGCTGCCAGGAGTACTCAATTCCATGGGAAAAGCTCAAGTACGACACCCAGCTTGGCGGCTTCCGCACTGACATCACGCCAGAGGAACTGACCAGGGCTCCCATGGTCTCTGGGGATGAAAAGGACTGGCGGGACCGCGGGCGCGAGCAGGACCTGCACGACCACTGGAAGGTGCCGCCGTACTGGGGGCTGGTGAGCAGCAAACCGAGCCGTCCCAGAGCAGCTAACTTTACTCACGCATGCTTCCGTGACCACAGGTTGGCGGCTGGAACGGCTATAAGGCTGAGGCGGTGAGCCATGGCACATTTGTCCAACACAGCGACGCATCGGGCTAACCGCCTCCTGGCAGCGCTGGAGTCCAAGGACTTTGCCTACCTCGAACCGCACCTGGAATTTGTGAATCTGCACAGAAAGCAGGTGCTCTATGAGGCGGGTGAACCCATCCGCTATACCTACTTCCCGCATGATGTTGTGGTGTCGCTGGTCAACGTGCTGGAAGATGGCAGGTCGGTCGAGGTGGCAGTGTTCGGGCGCGAGGGGGTGTTCGGTCTGATCAGCGCCCTGTTCACCCGTGAGTCCTTCGGACGCTACATCGTGCAAATTCCCGGCACGGCTTCGCAGATCGAGATTGAGTGGGTGCGCGAGGTGGTCAATGCCAGCCCACGCATGCGCCTGCTGCTGTACCGCTTCACCGAGGCATTGCTGGCACAGACCTTCCAGATCGTGACTTGCAATGCGGTTCACAATGTGGAGGCCCGCTGCTGCCGCTGGCTCCTCAGCACGCATGATCGAGTCGAGCAGGACACGCTGCCGCTCACGCACGAGTTCTTGGCCGAGATGCTGGGGACGCAGCGTCCGAGCGTCAGTATCGTGCTTCGCACGCTCCAGAACGCGGGCCTGATCCGCCAGCGCAGGGGCGGCATTGTCATCACGGATCGGGCTGGTCTCGAAGAAGTGGCCTGCGAGTGCTACGGCAAAATCCGCCGCAGCTACGAGCGTCTGCTGCCGCACACCTGTCCTCCAGTCGATGAAGATGTTGGCTCAATCGTGTCAGGAATAAGGCAGATCAATGGGAGCGACACTTAACATAGATCAATAAAAGTTGCCCGTTCTGTTAGATTGCGAACAGACGAATCATGTCTTTCACCGCATCGTCCCTGCGCTGTACGTCAAGAGACAGGGAGGAAAACGATGGCCGACGGCAAACCTTACTCCGCACGATCTGCCCAGCCGGTGACTCAGCCGAGGATGTATTCTCCTGAGCTTCAACCGTTGCTCCAGACGCTCCTGGGGACTTTAGCCGACATCGACTTTGAACACGAGCGCGAGCGCGACAACATCAATTGCCGCGCGATGGATATGAACCTCAAGATACGCCTGCTGGAGAAGCTCAAGCAGCACCATCACCAGCGGCGCGAGCCTTACCTTCAGCAACTTGCCATCCTGCAAGAGCGTATCCGCCAATTCTCGCAGTAGGCTGCTCCATCCGTCGCAGGGCCACGCACCATGACCGATGAGGAAATCGAAGTGGTTGCCGAGGAGCTTGCCAAGAGGGATGGCTCGTCTTGGTATCCAGGGCGCATGCAGGGACCGCTCACGCGACTGGTAACAGACTGCTACCATGACAAGCCCGTACGGCGATTGCGGCCCTGGATTATCTCAGGATCGGTAGTACCCCCTTTCAGTCTCCCGCCCTCGGAGGGAGAGATCGCCGAAAGCCGTCCATCGTGGCTCGGTCAACGATGTTTGATCCGGTGCAGCAATCATTTATCCCCGTCCAGGAGACCAACGGGCGAATCCATGCCGGATCGTGGAAACCCAGGGTGATCGCGCCTACTTGGCTTCCACCATATTCCCGGCGATGAGGTTCTGCTCTTCCCGTAAGCAAATCCCTGAGTGGAACATTGACGGTTGCTCTGGCGTTTCTCTTGTAGCTCGCCGGAAAAGGAGAGCCAGAATCGAAATTACCCTGCACAACGACATAGCCATTGCTGCGTGTACCGACAGGGATGGGTCGAAAAGAACCCTGGTTTGCTTTGAATGGCACCAGGGTTTTCTCATGGACGGACACAGTTGCTGCTCAGCTTGAGGAGCGCCGTCAACGGGACCGGGAGCCATATGTGCAGCGCCTTGCTAATCTCCATTGCTCGATGGTCAGGATCATGACGTTGGAAGACATTTGCTCAAATCCGTGAGGCTTTGAACGACCAGTTCACGCGGCTCATTGATGGGATGAATGCCGCTACAGGCTGGAGATCGTCGCTTGAACCTCTCTGGACTTTGAACAGACGCGCGTGGGCGATCTGCAAGAACTAAGTGGCCTGCTTGCCGCATGCCGTGTCATGAACGCTTTGATGCGCGGAGCGATCTCCAAACGGAAGCGAGAGCCGTTGAAGACGCCATAATGCCCGACCCCCGCTTGAAGATGGTGCTCCTTCTTCCCAGGCGACAGGTTCGACGAAAGATCGAGCGCTGCAACCGTCTGGCCGCGTCCGGTGATGTCGTCCTTCTCCCCCTCGATGGTCATGACAGCACAGCGGTGGATCGCCTTCAGGTCCACCGGTCGGCCCCGGTGCCGCATCAGCCCTCTGGGCAGCAGATGGTCGATGAACACTGTCTCCAGCGTCTGGAGGTAATATTCGGCAGACAAGTCCATGACGGCCAGATACTCATCATAGAACTCGCGGTGCTTTTCCGCCGAGTCACCGTCGCCTTCGACGAGGTGATTGAACATCTCCCAATGGGCTGAGAAATGGCGGTCCGGGTTCATCGCCATGAATCCGCAGAGTTGCATGAACCCTGGATAGACCAGCCGTCCCCGGCCCCGGAACCGGTCTGGCACAGGGTGGATGCAGTGACGCTTGAACCAAGGGATGTCGCGTGTCTGGGCGAAGCTATTGACTGCGGTAGGGGTCTTCCGGGTGTCGATAGGTCCACCCAGGAGTGTGACCGAGTGGGGCACCTGTGGATGCTCTTCAGCCTCCATAAGAGCTATCGCTGCCAGGACTGGCACAGCGGGTTGGCACACCGCCATCACGTGCAGGTCTGGTCCCAGCGTCGCGAACATGCTGATGCAGTAGTCCACGTAATCCGAGAGATCGAACTGGCCCTCGGACAAAGACACCTGCTTGGCATCATTCCAGTCGGTGATGAACACCTGATCGCTGTCGAGGAACGCCGCCACTGTGCCGCGCAGCAGCGTGGCGTTGTGGCCTGACATCGGAGCGACAATCAACACTTTGGGCTTGCTCGATGGTGGCCCGAAGGCGATCACCCGGCAGAAGGGCTGCTGCCACACAACTCGTTCCGACGCAGGAAGGTTGAAGGTGGGTTTAGGATAAGAGCGAGTGGCCCGCTCGAACAACTCACAAGAAGCCACCAGAGCGCGACCGCCTGGAGTGTAGGTCACTGGGTTGAGAGAATGAGTGCAGGTGAGCCTTGTGAGATCGGCGATCATCCGAGCGGGGGAGAACATAAACTGCGACGCTTCATGCAACAGGTACCACATGCGAACGTTCCTTGCGGTCCGTCTGCGCCCCACCGCTATTCTGAGCCGCCGATTACCGCCCCGGCACTGACGTGAATGCACGATGGTTCGGCTCAGTCTCCAGCCAATCTATCCGAACAATGGTTAATATTTCGAACCCAAAAGTGGAATGCACCTTTGGGACAACGCGTATGGTAGTGTCCTGCTTCTCAAACTACTTGCTGTCGGCGGTGAACCGCCTATTCGGTCTGCCCTCTACTTCAGATACGACCGAGTTATCAATTTGATCCTCCCCATGGCCCAAGAGACCATCGAGCATCGCGGGATGCCGACCCTCGACAACATGTAGGGCAGTCGATGGCGACTGAGGCCGAAGGTCCAGTGGGATCAGAAGGTTCTGAGACACGGCCAGTGATGTTTCAGCATCTCACACCCCTCGCGGTGTTGCCGCTGAATTCTCAGCAGCCATGACCGGCTGGGAGCGGCCCCCTTACACAAATTTCTGGCGCTGGTCATTGGGGTGCAGCGCTCCATCGTCAGCACTGTCATGGGAGCGCTCCACAAGAGAGGGCTGATTCAGCAAAGCCGAGGAGGCATCACCGTGACAGACCGGACTGGCCTCGAAGGAGCAGCACTGCGAGTGCTACGGCAAGATACGCCGCCGCTTCGAGCGACTTCGGCGAAGCATGTGTTCCAGGCTCATGGAGCCGATGCATCTGGGGCAGTCCTGATCCGCAAGAAGTTGCGGCGGGCTCAGGTGCTATCATTCTTTGCGACTCAGCCGCCCGGTACCGTGGCTATGGAGGCCTGCGGCAGCGCCCATCACTGGGCGCGCGAGATCGGCAAGCTCGGTCATGCCGTGCGGCTGATCCCACCGGCTTACGTGAAGCCCTTCGTCAAGCGCCAGAAGAACGATGCCGCCGATGCGCAAGCGATCTGTGAAGCGGCCCAGCGCCCGACCATGCGCTTCGTGGCGCCCAAAAGCGAGCAGGCCCAAGCCGCCGCTCTCGTGTTCCGGGCGCGGGATCTCCTGGTGCGGCAGCGGACCCAGATCATCAATGCTTTGCGAGGTCATCTGGCCGAGTTCGGGATCGTGGTGGCCCAAGGACCGGCCCATGTCTCTTCCCTTGTGCGGGCCGTAGAGGACCCGGCTGAGCCGGTGCCGGAGATCGCTCGTGCCATCCTGTCGGTGCTAATCGAGATGCTGCACAGGCTGGATGGCAGGATTTCCTTGCTTGATCGCGAGATTGCCCAGAGGGCCAAGGAGGATGTAACCGCACGCCGTTTGATGACGATCCCTGGAGTGGGTCCGATCACTGCAACAGCCTTGACGGCCTTGGCGCCGCCGGCCGAGACGTTCAAGCGTGGACGAGATTTTGCCGCCTGGATCGGCTTAACTCCTTTGCAGCATTCGACCGGCGGCAAGCAGAAGCTGGGGGCCACCTCGAAGATGGGCGAGCGAACTCTACGTCGCCTGCTGATCATCGGGGCGAGTGCTGTCCTGCGCTGGGCGGCCCGTCATGGCGCACCAGCCGGATCGTGGCTGTCTCGCATGCTGGCCCGCAAGCCGCCGATGCTGGTGCGGGTAGCATTGGCCAACAAGATGGCCCGCATGGTCTGGGCCTTGATGGCCAAAGGTGGGGACTACCGAGCTCCGGCCGTGAGCGTGTAAGCGCTCGCGTCCGCTTTCAATTACCCATAGATTTGCGCCCCAATCCTAGCGCCGAGTTCGATATCCATCAGGCGGGATAGTCCTCTCCACATGACGGTGTTTCCTGGCGGAGGATCATGGCCACGGGCAAGGTAGCCGCCCATGCGGGCGATCTTAGTTAAATAGTAGGCGAGCGTCTTGCTCCGCAGCAGCACCTGGCCCTTGTCTCGCACCAGCTCGTCGAGCAGGTCCATTTCCAAGTCCGTCAAGGCCAGCCGCGGCGGCACGTCCGGAACAACACGATTGAGCATCGTCATCCAGAAGATCCGCCAGCTCAGGATGCAGTAGATGCTGAGCAGGTTCACCAGGCGCTCGGCCGTTCTCAGCTTGGTCTCCTCCGCTCGGCACCCGGACTTGAGGATCTTGTGGAACAGCTCGACCTTCCAGCGCATGGCGTACCAGTCGAGCATCTGGATCGCGTCCGCGCGGGATCGTACCGGCAGATCCGTGATCAGCTTCCAGTCGATCCGCGCCCGGTCTTTGGGTGGATGACGCTCCTGTGCGTGGATCACCGTCAGGCTCAGGGCTGGATAGCGCTTCTGCTTGCCGATCGGAGGCAGGATGTGGATCCGGCGGTATTTGAGCTCTACGGTGGCAAGGCTCACATCGCCTTTCGGGCTGCGAACTTCGACCTGATGCCGTCCTTTGACCTTCACCTCTGCCATCTCGTCCGCGATGGTGTGCTGGCCATCGCCCGCCAACCGATCCACGCAGGTTCGGACCAGGAAGTGCGTGCTCAGAGCCTGAGCCGTGCAGAAGAACTCGTCGATGTCGTTCTCCCGGTCGCCGATATGGATGCAGCGCTCAGGAGCACCGAACAGCGCCACGGACTGCCTCATGCACTCCAGCCAGCGGATACTCTCCTTCTGATCGATGGGCACCCGGGTCGGGTTGATCTTGCGTTTGAGCGTCCGGGCGCCCTTGAACTGAGGCCTCGTCCAAAACTTGATTGCCGAAAGCCCCAGCGGCAGCCCATCCGCGGTCACAGCCAGGCAAGAGTGCATGAGCAGCCCGCAGACCGTGTGCATCCTGGAGCGACCTTCCTTGTCCCGGCCGCTGTTGACCCGGCGGGTCGCACCAATCCGTTCAGGCTGTGCTCTTTCGTAGGACAGTTCGGTTGTGTCCTGAATGACCAAGATAGGGCCACCGAAGGCGGCAAAGCGGGTTCGGGTGGCTTGGAAATGGCCCTGAAGGATCTCATGGTCGGAAACTTTGGGATTGGACAGGAAGCGGTAGGCCGCTTTGGTGTTAGCCCAATCCTGGCAGGCCAGCGGAAGGCTGCCGCCAATGGCACCGGCCATGTGGGTCAGGAGCTTGCGCAGGCGCTGGCCGAGACGATTGTCCCGAAAGCGGCACCCAGCGAGTTCCTGATCGACCCAGGAAATAACATTGGCTGCCTCTCCCAGAGGATGCGTCGGAAGAGACGTCTTTGTCATGGCCCAGCTCCCGCGCCGCCTCGTGGGAGCGAATAGGAGGCCGTCCGGCGTATGCCCGGCGCGCAGAGATCAGCGAGATCACGGGAAAGCCGAGACAGAGCCCTGTCCATGGGACACCTCTCACAGATGAGGAGATGCTCACCAAGGAATCACGCTTGGTGCTGGTCAGGCAAGCACTGCTGCTAAGTCAGAAATGTGGGTAATTGAAAGTCGCGTCCGTGGGGCTGTTGGAGGCGTAGGAAAGTCGAAGGGGAGAGATGGCGCAACGGTCGATGAGACGGGATCAGGAAAACCAGAGTGCAACAGCGTGCCTTGAGCACGTGACCGTGAGTTGGACTTGATCCGCGGACTTCCATCCGGGCCCGCGGCATGTGAATGGCCGCAGACGAGGCCGCACACATGTAAGCACTCGCCGGCGCACTACACCGAACCTAAAGATTTCTCTTGCGTCACCTGGGGCGTCCACACATGTTGCACGGATCGACCGGGGCATGGATTTAACCTATCCTTGCCCGATCTCAGGCAACTCGAACAGGCTCCGGGCGCCCAAGCTCAAGCATGCGGTTCAGGGCAGAAATGGCGATGGCGACTTCGGTCGCGCGACGCCCATCTGTTCGCGAGCGCCGCGCATCTCCGATCACTCGTTTAAGCCGGCTGATGGCGGTCTCTACCAGAGCCCGACGCGTGTACCCGGATCTCTTCAGCCAGCCCATACGGCCATGCTTCGCGATGCTTTGGAGATGTTGGTCGCGTTCGGTCGGAGTCGGAGAGCATGAGGTTTCGTGGGGCACGGCGATGCACCCCTAGAAGCGTTTCTCACCGAGAGACGGGCAATCGTGCCTCACTCGTCGGCTCCAGAAGCGGCCTGGTCACTGGCTGACCCACATATCCTTATGCTCCCCGAGAGGCCCGCTCGTAGCGCATTGCTGCAATGGTGCCTCCGGTACGATGGTGGTGTGCTGCAACACGCCGCGAGCGTTGCCTTATCGTGGCGCTGCTAGGCGCAGGACCTGTTTCATGATTGACTGTTCCAGTGCGCTCAATGGATCACCTGCCTGCTTGGGAGGTTCGCATGAAGCGTCGCGACTTTATCCGCTGCTTGGGTTCGCTCGCCCTCACGATGGGTTCTTCAGGCCCAAGGGGACAAACATCATCCCGAATGTTTCGCGTCGGCACGCTCAGTCCTGGCACACCCATGACCGAGAGCGTCTATGGTCCAGCCCTGGTCCTCGGCCTCGCCCAGCATGGCTATATCCTCGGGCGCAATCTGATCATCGAGACCCGAGCTGCCGAGGGGCATCTCGAGCGCATCCCCGGGTTAATTCACGATCTCATCGCGAACAGGGTCGACGTGATGGTCGTGCAGGGCTATCCGCCGGCCCTCGCGGCCAAGCAGATCGGCGCCCTTCCGACGGTGGTTCTCGGCGGAACGGGCGATCCGGTTGCAACAGGCCTGATCGCGAGCCTCGCCCGGCCCGGAGGCAAAATCACCGGCATATCGGATGTGTCCGTCCAGCTCTCGCCGAAACGCTTGGAACTTCTGAAAGACCTGATCCCAACCTTGAAGCAGGTGGCAATGCTGTGGAACGCCAATGACTTGGGCATGACGCTCCGGGTCCGGGAGTCCGAGCAGGCGGCAAGGGCGCTCAACCTCAGCGTACAGGCCCTCGGCGTGCGTGAGCCGAACGATTTTTCGGCAGCGTTTGCCGCCATGATCGATCGGTTGCCCGACGGCATCCTCATGGTCAGTGACTCGCTCACCCTTCTGAACCGGCGCCGAGTGTTCGAGTTCTCGGCCGCTCACCGCCTGCCTGCCATCTATGAGTTCGAGGCTCTTGTCCGTGACGGCGGGCTGATGTCGTACGGACCGGACCAAAGCGGAAGTGCCGAGCGTGGGGCGGCGTTGGTGGACCGTATTCTCCGGGGCGCAAGTCCGGCCGACTTACCGTTTGAGAATCCGACCCGCTTCACCTTCGCGATCAATTTGAAGACAGCGAAGAGCCTTGGGATCACGGTGCCTTCAACGGTGCTGGTGCAGGCTGACGTGCTGATCGAGTGAAAGGCATCCAAGGTTGCGCCAGAGCTCGCACGGCAGGCTGGATCCGGAGAATTTCACGTTACTGTAAATCAGCATCGTCGCCAATCGTGACCCCAGAGAATTTCCATTCTGTGTGGATATAGCCCAAGGGGCTGCGCCACCCTCGTGAGGGGACGATCTTTGGTGCCGTTTCACACTCTTGACGAGCACAAGCGCTGGCCACACGTTCGCTTGATGGCCCCAGCCCGGCTCTCGTCGATGGTACCGTTATGACGATTGACATTGACCAACTGACCGAGGCCGGGCTGATCGATCTCAACCACCGCATCGTCGAGCGCCTGCGCTTTCTCAACCAGATGCGCGCTCATGTGGAGATGCTGGAGTTCAAGATTGTGAACGGGTCAGCTTCCAGCCTCCCGGCCAGGGTCCCCTTGAGGGCATGCTGACGCGCTACAACAGGCCTCTGATCCAGAGTGGTCGCTCTCTCCTGATGGCGGGATGAACGAACCGCCGTCCGGTCCCGGCACCGAGCTGATGGCGGGGACGGGGAACTCCACCATGATCCTGCCCGCAATTGACCCAGCTCCGTCCATCATGTGGTCCGGAGTGGATGATGCGGGGCCGTCGCCGCTGGAAGCGGAAGGGTTGTTTCGATCACGACCGTGAACCAGGACTCCTTCGCCCCAAAATCCTACCGCACTTTCCCACCGTTCGGCCCATCTGTGATATCTTGAAAGACGAAGGCCGTAGCGCCTGCGCGTGGCTCAACGCGGGCCACGCAAGGTCTCGCTCGAGGAGAGGCGAGAGATGACAAACACGCAACTGATGGGGCGCCTTAAAGGAGGAACCCATGAAAGTCAGTGAAGTCATGACACAGGATGTGCGCTTGATCGAGCCAACCCAAACCCTCCGGGATGCAGCCCGAATGATGGCCGAGCTGGATGCCGGTATCCTGCCGGTGCGCGAGGGCGATCGTCTGGTCGGCATGATCACCGACCGCGACATCGCCATTCGGGCGGTGGCCCAGGGCAGGGGCCCGGACACATCCATCCGCGAGGCGATGACGGACGAGGTCCTGTACTGCTTTGAAGACGACGATACCGCCAAGGTCGAGCGCAACATGGCCAGCATCAAGGTGCGGCGCCTGCCGGTGCTCAACCGCGACAAGCGCCTGGTCGGCATCGTCTCGCTCGGCGACCTGGCGATGGCTGACAAAGCGGCCAAGGTCGGCGCCGCAATGGCCGGTATCTCGCAGCCGGGTGGCCAGCACAGCCAGACTGGCGGATCACGGATCTAAATCGGAATGTGGGGAGGGGACCGCCTGTGATGATTCCCCGTCCCAATTGAGTTCTCTTCAGCCGAGACGGCTGGATCGGGAGGCGCCCGATGATCTGGGCGCGCAGGATCATCGTCCCGGCCGAATGGACCGAGGTCCAGGACGAGTTTGAAAGCCTGTTCGTGAAGCTCGGGTGCCCGGGTCAGATGATGTTGGTGGCCACCTCCGATCCTGCGCCCATCCGGCTCTTCGCCAGCTTGCCTTCTCCAGGCCTTCTGAACGCCCTGGCCGGGTTGGCTCTGTTGCATAAACTGCAATAAGTCATCATGAGCCTACCGGTGCGCCTTCCTCATGCGGCGAGACCGAACAACTGGTTCACCAGACGAACTTCGCCTGTCACGCCCGCATGCCTCAGCATGCAGTGACCTCGGCGGACCATCCGCATCACCTCAAAACCTTTCAACGTTGCGCCGGCGGTTTTCATGCTCTGGAAGCCGCGCGTCGGACGGATCACGCGCTTGAGCGCGCCATGATCCGCTTCAAGGATGTTATTCAGATATTTCGAGGTGCGGTGTACCACATCGTTCGGCAGAAGCCCTTCGTCCTGCAGGCGCAGGATTGCCTTGGGATACGACGCCAGTTTGTCGGTCGTGATGGATGAAGGAGGATAGTCGCTCACCGCCCGCTGGGCTTTGCGCAGGAAGCGATAAGCCGCTCCGGTATCACGCCGGCCGGACAGCATGGAGGCAATCAGCCGACCATGTTTATCGACCGCTCGAAACAAGTACCGCCAGCGTCCGCCCACTCTTACATAGGTCTCATCCACCCGCCATGAGCCTGAACGATGTCCCTGGTATGGTCGCACCCGCTTCTCGATCTCCGGGGCATAGCGTTGGACCCAACGAAAGATCGTGCTTGGACTGACGCTGACACCGCGCTCGGACATCATTTCAGCCAGATCACGATAGCTGATCCCGTACTTGCAGTACCAGCGTACGCACAGCAGGATGATCTCAACCGGGAAGCGACGGCGCTTGAACAGAGACACGGGAGCGGATCCTTGATGAACCGCTCCTCGCTATACCGCCAAGGTTAATGCAACAGTGCCGCTGGAGCGCACGACCCGGCGCGTGGCCTTGACGACCGTCGGACGGGAGTTCCTACCGCTTGTCCGACGGATGCTCGACGAGTTCGACTCGTCGCTGTTCGCGATGCGGGATGTCGGCAGACAACGGCGGGGTTTGATCTCGCTCGCTTGTGTGCCGACGGCGGCGTTTTACTTCCTGCCGTCTGTCATCGCACGGTTCAACGAGCAGTACCCGAACATCCGCTTCAGGATCCTGGACCTGTCCGCGAACGAGGGCTTGGAGAGCGTGGCACGTGGCGAGGTCGAGTTCGGCATCAACCTTCTCGGCTCGTCTGATCCGGAGCTGTCGTTCGAGCCCCTGATCGAGGATCCCTTTGTCCTGGCTTGCCGACGGGACCACCCGCTGGCCCAACGGGACGTTGTCGCGTGGTCGGATCTCGAGGGCCAGCCGCTTGTGGCCGTGAGCCGGACCAGCGGCAACCGCATCATGCTGGATGCAGCACTCGTGCGAGCCGGTGTAAGCCTGAGTTGGTCCTATGAGGTGACCCACCTGTCGACATCCCTGGGTCTCGTGGAGGCTGGGCTCGGCATCTCGGTCCTGCCGAAGCTCGCAACACCCCAGGGAGATCATCCCATCATCGTCACGCGACCGATCCGGAACCCGGAAGTGTCACGCACGATCGGTGTGGTGCGCCGGCGTGGCGGCCGCCTGGCGCCCGCTGCCGAGCGTTTTCTCGAGATGCTCCTGGGCACGTGGAAGGACGCGACCTAGCGCAGGAGCCAAATCGAAATGCACGGCTCTTTCAGCCCGTTGGAGCCGGATGGTCTGCGAGGACCGCGCATAACCCTGCCAGTTAGTACATTCCAACAGGGTTGGTCATACTGACCCGGCACGTGTCGGCGTGATGTGTCGGTGAGACGTGACACATGTCCACGATGGTTCCCCGCCGTGCGGATGCTCCCAAACGTGCAAGGCCAACTCCCGGCCGTAGGGAAGCCATCATCCGTCTACGATCCGGAAGGGCCGCTTGTGGCACGACGCGGAAGTAGAGCTGACTTCTGCAATGTGACGATAAATTGCCGTTCAAAGGGTCACCCTTATGGATCACCTCTGACCGAAAGCGGGCCTCGTTTGTCTCGACGCTTCCCGACCTCTCGACGCAAATATGGGTGAGAAGGGAAGTGGAAACGTCTTGGCGCGAACTCCCAGCCTATGCGGCAACTCCACCGGGCGGGTTTTGAGGCACCGACTGTCCGGACACTTCGGATTATGCCGCTTGGTGGAGCCGTTCAAATCGACCTAGTGGCACCACCATCGACGCGAAGTTTCGTCCCAGTCACATAGGATGCGCGTGCGGATGCCAGGAAGACGACTGCGTCGGCAAATTCCTCCGGGCGGCCGTAGCGGCCCATGGTGATCGACGCAGCAGATTCCGCGACAATCTCGGAGACATCGCGACCGGCTCGTTGAGCGGCGCTCGCATCGAGGTCATCGGAACGCTTGGTATGAATCCGTCCCGGCAGAACCACGTTGACCGTGACGCCGTTCTTGGCGACTTCCGTCGCAAGCGTCTTTGACCATCCGATGAGTGCCGAGCGGATACCGTTGGATAGGGCTAGGCGCGGGATCGGTTGCTCGACGCCTGATGAAGCAATGGAGATCACCCGGCCCGAGCCTCGCAGCTGCATCGGCGGCAGCAGGGCGCCGGTCAGATGAAAGATGTTGGCAGCTATTGTCTCGAACTGGCGAAGCCAATCGCTGCGCCTGGCTTCGAGTGCGGGTGCCGGTGCCGGGCTCCCGTGTTGTTGACGAGAATGTCGACGCCTCCCGTTTCCAGGAGCGCTGCTATGGCCGTGTCGACGCTGCCGATTTCCGACATGTCGATCGCGTGCGGAATGACCCGCCCTGCCGATTGCGGCAAGGTTGCGGCCCATTCGACAATCGCATCCCGGTTGCGGGCAGCGGCATGAACCTCGACACCTTCAAGCGCGAGTGCCCGAGCAACGGCCGCACCGAGCCCACGGCTTGCTCTGAGCACCAACGCTTTTCTGTTCTGCAATCCGAGGTCAATCAGCTTAGCTCCTCCAAACGCTTGGTCTGGCGTGCAATTAAGCGTTCGATCTCTGCGATGTCGTTGCGAGACAGCACGCCACTGGGTTTGCGTAAAGCGGGTGAGGCAATCGCTCCGCGCTTGGCCATGATGTATTTGCGGATCGACAGGCCAAGGCCCGGCTGCTGTTCATAGCGAGCGAGCGGTAGATAGGCGTCGAACAGGTCTTGGGCCCTTTCAGGATCGCCCGCATTGTAATGCTGTACGACGTCACGCATCATCTCAGGATAGGCAAAGCCCGTCATGGCGCCATCCGCACCGCGGCCTATTTCCTCGGGCAGGAACATGCCGCCGTTGCCGCACAGAATGGAGATGCGCCGACTGCCAGACTTCGCGGCCATTGCGCGGAGCGCCGTGATCTTCGCAAGCCCAGGCCAGTCTTCATGCTTGAGGCAAACGCATGTGGGGATCTGCTCGATGACGGCCTGGATGACCGAAACTGGGATGGTGACGCTCGTTGCCAGCGGAAAATCCTGCAGGACGAAGGGTGTCTTGCCGATGAACTCGGCAGCCTGTTTGTAATAGTTGAGTATGGGCTGATCGTTGCGCAGAGAGGATGGCGGCGCGATCATGACGCCAGAGGCGCCATCGTCCATCACCATCTCGGTCAGGGCCTTCATCTGGGCGAAGCCCGGCGATGACACGCCTGCGACGACGGGAACGCGGTCGTTCACCCGCTTCAGGATGCGCCGAACATAGGTCTGGGATTCCTCGATGGTGAGCTTCTGCGCCTCGCCCATCATGCCGAGCACGGTCAGGCCGGTTGCGCCGCGCTCGAGATAGAAATCGACCATGCGGTCCGTGCTCTCGAGATCGAGCGCGCCATTCTCGGTGAACGGCGTGAGGGCGATCACATAGACGCCCTTGGCGTCCTCGGTCAGTCTGGGCATTCCTGCCTCCTTCATGGTGTCGGATAACGGCTCTGGCCAAAAAACCCATCCGGCTGGCCGATCATTGGCCGGAGTCCCATACGCTCTACCAGCGCTTCGGCCTCACGATTGGCCTCATCGATCACGGCACGGGTGTTGGTGCGCGGCGGCTGGCCGCCTTCCAGAAGCACCTCGCCGTCGATGATGACAGTGTCGACATCGTTGCCGTTGGCGAAATAGACCAGATGGAACGCCGGCATATGGAAGGGCGCAAGATGCGG
The DNA here is from genome assembly GCF_002741015.1 of Microvirga ossetica. Lineage (NCBI taxonomy): Bacteria > Pseudomonadati > Pseudomonadota > Alphaproteobacteria > Hyphomicrobiales > Methylobacteriaceae > Microvirga > Microvirga ossetica. Next base: position 507,862 of record NZ_CP016619.1, read on the forward strand.
CCGGGCCATATCGACCAGGACGACATCCGCTTTCTTTCCTGCTTCGAGCGATCCGATCTCAGCCTCGAGACCCAGAGCGGTCGCGGCATCGATGGTCACCATCTCCAATGCCTTGCCCGGTGGCAGGACCTTCGGATCTCGGAAATGCGTGCGGTGATAGTGCATGCATTGCTGCATGTGACGGAACATGTCGCCTGAGCGGTCCGGCGCTGTGGCGTCGGAGCCGATGGCGACAACCGCGCCGGCTTCGATCAGCTCGACCGCAGGGCAGCGCCCCATGATGGACGCGATGGCGCTTGGATTATGGGCGATACGCGTGCCCGTATCAGCAACGATCCGTACCTCTTCCGGCGTGATGTCGATGGCATGCGAGAGCAGCGCGTCCGGCCCTAGAATGCCCATTGCATGGGCCCGTGTCACCGAGCCGCGCCAGTGCCCGTCCTGGGTGAACACGACACCTGCCTCGCGGGAGAGTTCGCGTACGATCTGGGTTTGATCGATGGCCAGCGCATAATCCTCCTTGCACATTTTCTCTTCATGCTCGTTGCGGAGCACGGGAGAGAGAAGAGCAATGCGAATGCGGCCGGCGCCGTGCCACTCACGAAGCAGGGCGCGGCTGACCGCGAACTGATCTTCAAAGCCCACAGGCCGGTCGGAACGACGTCCCTCGCGCCAGGTTCCGTAGGTGCGGGGATGCGGCGGACGGGTCGGCCCCACGGCTACGACGGACCGTGTTCCTATATCCGTCACGCCTTCACAATGAGCACGGCCATAGGCTGTATCGTCCGTGCGCATGATGGTGTCGCCGCCACCGAGTAGCGACACGCCGGTCGTCACACCGAAATGCAGGCGCTCCAATGCCGCGAGCCTTGCTTCCGCATACCAAAATTCTGGGGTTGAGCCTGTCGTGTAGGCAGCGTTGCAGATCTCTTCCCAATGACCGGCCTGCTCCATGCCCATGGTCTTGATCAGCCCGTGGCCAGCATGGGCATGGACGTCGATGAGACCCGGCATAACGACCTTGCCGGATGCATCGATGGTTTTAGGCGCGGTGTAGCGAGCAGCGATTTCTTCAGCGTCGCCCACCGCGACTATCCGGTCGCCGGAGATCACCACGGTACCCCGGTCGATGATCCGACGGGCCGCGTCCATCGAGACTACCGTACCGCCGGTAACAATCAAATCAACTTGGATCATAACTGCGACTCCCGAAGGCCAAAGGCGGGCAGGGCGGTAACGTCGAGCACACCATCCGAGCGCATCCGCCAGTTAGGACGTGATCCAGACAGTCCTGTTACCCGCAGAGGATTGTAGAGATAGAACCAGGCCGGATCGGCCTGAAGTTTTTGGTAAGCCTGACGGTAGATGTCCTCCCGCGCCGCGACGTCGGTGGTCCGCCGAGCTTCATCGAGCAACGTTTCGACTTCGCCGTTGTGAAAACCGAGCCACCAGGAGCCCTCCACGCGGGCATCGATCTTTTCGGCCAGCACCCGGAAGGTGCTCAACGGGCTTGAGTCGAAGACGCACATGTCGCGTACCTTACTCAGCCGCACTCTGTGGGCATAAGCCTCGCGATCCTCGTGGAGATGTACGTTCAGCGATACGCCGATGGCGGATAGCTGCTCTGCGACCGCCGCCGTTAGAGCCGCGGCTTCATCGGGCAGCCGTGTCGGGCAATCGACCTCAATCACGAGGCCGTCCGCGTAGCCGGCCTCTACGATGAGGCGCCGCGCTGTCTCAAGATCCGGGCCGGCGTCGGTCGGTAGCATGCTTCCGAAGTGAACAGGGCTCACGAAGCCCGTCAGCGGTTGGGCTGCGCCATGGACGACGTTGGCGATCAGGGTCTGCCGGTCGACAGCAAGATTTAGAGCCTTCCGGATGCGGGGGTCGGCGAGGGGGCCACGCGCCGCGTTGAAGAGATAAATGATTGCCACCGGGACCAGCGACACAATCCGCGTGAAGCCGCCATCATCCTCCAGAGCCTTGGAGGCTCGAAAGTCCAGACTGTTTGCGACCTGGGCTTTGCCCGATTGCAGCAAGGCAAGGCGCTTTGCGGCATCCGGCTCCAGCTTAAAGCAAATCGAGTCATTGGCTGGCGCAACGCCATGCCAGCCGTCAAAGCGCTGCAACCGGATTTCCTGGCCCTCGACCACATCGGTCACGCGATAGGGCCCAGTTCCGACCGGCAGTGTGGTGTCGCCGGATTCGTAACGGTCGAGCGCCGATGGAGAGACCACATATCCGTAGACCAGAATATCGAGCAGGTCGGCAATCGGCTTCGACAGGTGGATCTGGACCGTCAACCGGTCGGTCGCCTCGATGACGGCATCGCCGAGGTACTGGTGCCAGACGCCGGGGGCGCCAAGGGTATGACCCTTGTCCGGACGGGCCATGCGGCGCAGGGATAGACAAACGGCTTGCGCATCGCAGGGGCTGCCATCGTGAAAGGTCAGCCCCTCGCGCAGCGTGAAAGTCCAGTGCCGAGCATCGGCACTGACTTGCCACTCATTCGCCAACCCGGATACGAAGCCGCCAATACGGCCATAGCGAACCAATCCGTCGAAAATCGCGTCGAAGACGGCGAGAACGTCGTTCGCGTCAGTGCAGTCATGTGGATCGTCCAGCCGAAGGCGCGGCTGGAGTATCGTGACGGTGGGGGGCATTATGCGCTCCGAGCTGCGGATATCTGATCGTGGAGGTGACAGGCGACGGAGCTGCCGTCTGGCTGCATCTGGAGGGCAGGGCGCTCGGCAGCGCAGCGGTCGAAAGCAAGCGGGCAGCGCGTGCGGAAACAGCAGCCATGAGGGAGGCGCAGGGCGCTCGGAACCTCGCCGGTGATCTCGATCTCCGGCTTGCGCAGGGCCTTGTCGACGGTCGGCGCGGCTGAAAGAAGGGCTTTCGTGTAGGGGTGCTTCGGCTGGTTGAACAATTGGTCCCGACTGGCGGTCTCGACCATGAAACCGAGATACATCACGCCGATCTTGTCGGCGATATGATGCACGACCGACAGGTCATGGGAAACGAACAGGTAGGACAGGCCAAATTCGTCCCGAAGATCCATCATCAGGTTGAGAATCTGGGCCTGGATGGATACGTCGAGCGCGGAGACAGGCTCATCGGCGATGATCAGCTTCGGACGCACCGAGAGCGCCCGGGCGATGCCGATGCGCTGCCGCTGGCCGCCGGAAAACTGATGCGGGTATCGGTTCGCCTGTTCGGCGTTGAGGCCGACACGGGCGAGCAGCGCCACAGCCTCTTCCTCGAGCGCCTTACGGCTCATCGTGCGCCCGGCCTGAGCCCGCCGGGGCTCGATCACAATGTCCTTCACCCGTTGGCGGGGATCGAGGGAGGCATAGGGGTCCTGGAAAATCATCTGCAGTTTGCGCCGCACGGGACGCATCTCCCGGAAACCCAGATGCGACACATCCTCACCGTCGACACGGATCTCGCCGGCGGTCGGCTCGTAGATCCGCGCGATGGTCTTGGCGACGGTCGATTTACCGCAGCCCGACTCGCCCACCAGCGCCATCACCTCCCCGGGTGCTATCGACAGGTTTACGCCGTTGACCGCACGCAGGATTTTTTGAGGCGCCAGTAGCTGGCCCTTCTTGAAGCGCAGTCTTTCAAAAATGCCTCCGCTGACGGGGAAGGCCTTCACGAGGCCGCGAACCTCCAAAACGGGTGTCGTCATGCCTCGGTCTCCTCAAGTGGAAAATGGCAGGCGGCGTCAAGCGTCTGCCGAACCGGGGCGAGCTCCGGCGTCTTTTCCGCGCAGAGCGGTCGCGCGCGGAAGCAGCGCTCCCGAAAGCTGCAGCCTATGCCGAGTTTGCGGATATCGGGTACTGTGCCGGGGATTTGCCGTAATCGATGCTGGCGATCCGTGATGCGGGGAATGCTGTCCAGCAGGCCACGGGTATACGGATGGGCCGGGTGGGTGATCACATCTTCCGTGCGCCCGCGCTCGACCACCCTGCCACAATAGAGCACCACGATCCGGTCGGCCATTTCTGACACCACGGCGAGGTCGTGGGTGACGAGGATCATCGCGGCTCCCCGCTCGGCGATCTGGCGACGCATCAATTTGAGGATCTGCGACTGCACGGTCACGTCCAGCGCCGTGGTCGGCTCGTCCGCGATGATCAGCCGTGAGCCGGCCAGCAAAGCTATGGCGATCACGACACGCTGACGCATGCCTCCGGAGAACTGGTGGGGATAGGCATCGAGCCGGCTTTCCGCCTCGGAAATTCCAACGTCCTCCAGCATGCGGATGCAGCGGGCTCGACGGGCGGGTTCGTCGAGATCGGTATGGAGTTGGAGCATCTCGTCCATCTGGCGCCCGATGGTGTAGACCGGGTTGAGGGACGTCATCGGATCCTGGAACACCATGGCGATTTCGCCACCGCGCACCGAGCGAATCTCATCCTCGCTCTTCTTGGTGAGATCCTCGCCGTCGAAAAGGATTTCGCCTGCCTCGATGCGGCCGGGCGGATCGATCAGCCGCAGGATCGAGAAGCCGATCACCGACTTTCCGCCACCGGACTCACCGACAAGGCCGACGACCTCGCCCTTCCTCACGTCGAAGCTCACGCCATCGACCGCCTTCACCAGGCCGCCAAAGGTGTGGAAATGGGTTTTCAGACCACGGATATCGAGCAGCATCTCACTCATCGCGCATCTCTTTTCATGATTCACCGCAGACGGGGATTGAGTTCGTCGCGCAGGAAATCGCCGAACAAGTTGATGCCGAAGACGAGGAACATGATGAACAGGCCAGGAAAGGCAGAGGTCCACCAGATCCCGGAGAGCAGGACGTCGAAACCTTCCTTCACCAACAATCCCAACGAAGGTTCGGTAATCGGCACGCCGACGCCGAGGAAGCTCAGCGAGGCTTCGATGAGAATGAAGGTACCGACCTGGATGGTGGACACCACGATGAGAGGCGTCATGACGTTGGGAAGGACGTGGCGTACGATAATCTGCAGATCGCCGAGCCCCGCGACGCGGGCGGCCTGGATGTATTCCTTCTGGATTTCGCTCAATGTGGATCCCCGAACCGTGCGGGCATAGACCACCCAGCCAACGGCCGTCAGGGCAATCAAGACCATGACGATCCCCGTGCCGAAGGCCGACATGAGGAATAGTGCGATCAGCATCGACGGGAACGAGAGCTGGATGTCGGCGATGCGCATGATCACGCTGTCCACCGTGCCGCCATAATATCCCGACAGCAATCCAAGCGTCGTTCCGATCGTGCACGATAAGGCCATGGCGGTGAGGCCGATGAATGCGGAGATGCGCGCGCCGTAAACGATAGAGGCCAGAACGTCTCGACCCTGGCCGTCCGTTCCGAGAAGGTAGCGACCGTCACCCCCCTCCAGCCAGACCGGCGGCTTGAAGCTGTCCATCAGCTCAAGCTGCGACACATCATAGGGGTCCTGGAGCACGAGCAGCGGGCCCAGAATGGCCATGAGGGCGAAAACGACCAGCAGGGCACTTCCGAGGATCGCCGGAAGGTTTCTGCGGTAGTTGAAGACGAATTCCGAGGAGAGGAACCGGGTCATGTCGTCCTCACTTCACGGCGATGCGCGGGTCGATCAGCGTGTAGACGATGTCGACGATGAAATTGATGGCGACGAAGATGAAGGCGGTCAGCATCAGATAGACCACGATCACCGGGCGGTCGCCGCGATAGATCGAGTCGATCAGAAGCTTGCCGGTGCCGGGCCAGGCGAAGATGGTCTCGGTAATGGTCGCGAAAGCGATCAGGTCGCCGAGTTGAAGGCCAAAGATCGTCACAACCGGAATGAGTGCGTTCTTCAAACCGTGACCGAACAGGATATGCCGCCGCGAGGCGCCCTTCGCACGGGCGAAGCGGATGTAATCCTGACGCATCACTTCCATCATCCCGGCGCGGGTGATACGCAAGATAATGGCGAGAGTCGCCAGGGCAAGGGTGACGGCCGGCAGGATAATATGAGACCAGCCGTCGCTCGTTAGAATGGAGAGGCGCAAACCTAGAAACTGGACGGTCTCGCCGCGTCCCGAGGAGGGCAGGAACTGATACCGGACCGAAAAGAAAAAGATCAGCATCATGCCGACCCAGAAGCCGGGGAGAGAGATGCCGAGCAGAGAGCCCGCCATGATGCCGCGTGAGACAGGCCGGTTCGGATTCGCGCCTGCAAAGACCCCGAGAGGAACTGCAATGACCGTTGCCAGTGTGATCGCCACGAGGACCATTTCGATGGTGGCAGGCAGGCGCTCGAGGATGAGATCCATTGCGGGCTGCCGGAAGACATAGGAGCGGCCGAAATCACCCTGCATAAGATTGGTCACGAAGATCCAGTACTGACTGAAAAGAGAACGGTCCAAGCCGAGGAGGTGGCGTGCCTGCTCGATTTCGGCTGTCGTTGAATCAATCGGGATCACCATGAAGACGGGATCTCCGGTGAAGCTCATCATCAGGAAGACGATGACGGATACTGCAAAGAGTACCAGCGCCATCTGTAGGAGCCGCTTTATCAGGTAACCAAGCAAGACGGTGGTTCCATCGGTTGCCGAGGGGAAAGACAAGGCGCCGCCGACGAGAGTGACCGGCGGCGCATTTAATGGAAAAGGCGGCGAGCCTTATTCCTTGACGTCGATCTCGTAGGCCCAGAGGAACTTGTCGGCCCGGGGCGTCAGCTCGACGTTCTTCTTGGCGGCATACAGATCCTGCTCGTAATGGATCGGGATCATCGGAATGTCCCGCATCAGGATTTTCGTGACCGCCTGCAGGTGGGCGTCGCGCTCCTCGAGCTTCGAGGTCCCGTCGGCCTTGTCGATCAGGGCGTCTACCTCGGGGTTCGAGTAGGAGCCGCGATTGACCTGGCCATAACCTTCCTTCTTGCCGCGCGAGTAGAACATCACGCTGTACATCGAGCCGCCATCGCCGGACGGGACATCCCAGCCGCTCATGATCAGGCTCGACTGATTGCTCGGTACGCGGATGTAGCCGAAGAAGTTGGACTTCGGCATCAGGTTGAGCTTGAGGTCGATCTTGATCTTGCCCAGCATCGAGGCCAGGGCCTGGGCGATCTGCTGGTCGTTCACGTAGCGGTTGTTGGTCGCGTCCAGGGTCACGGTAAAGCCGTCGGCATAGCCTGCCTCGGCCATCAGCTCACTGGCCTTCTTGAGATCGAAGGGGTACATCTTACGGAAGCTTTCCCCGTCGACATGGCCGGTATGGGATGCCGGGACATATTGGTCGGACTGAGTCGACAGGCCGTTCATGATGATCTTGTTGATCGCACCGGTATCGATGGCGCGTATCATCGCCTCGCGGACGCGGCGGTCCATCATCGGGTTCTTGTCGAGCGAAATCGTCGGGCTCTTGGGACGGTTGTCAATGGAGATGACGACGTTCAGCAGGCTCGGCTGCGTGAGAACCTTGTAGCGCTCATCGGACTTGACGCGGCTGACGTCGCGCACGTTGAGGTCCTGAATGACATCGACCTCGCCGGTCAAAAGAGCCGCGGTGCGGGTGGCGCCGTTAGTGATCGGACGGAACGTCACCGAATCGATCTTAGGAGCACCTGCAAAATAGTCCTTGTTGGCTTCGAGGGTGATATGATCTTCCTTTATCCACTCGATCAGCTTGTAAGGGCCGGTGCCGATCGGCTTCAGGTCGACCTTCTCGTTTCCAACTTCCTTTGCGTATTTCTCGCTGAGGATGAGGACAGCAGCGAGATCGTTCGGAAGGACCGCGTAGGGGCGGGGAGTCTTGATTTCAACTGTGTAGTCGTCGATTGCCCTGAAGGCCGAGATGTTGGCGCCGAGGTTAGCCATCAACGACTTCTTGAGCCGGTCGAGCGTGAACACCACGTCCGATGCCTTGAACTCCGTACCATTGTGGAATTTCACGCCCTTCCGGAGCTTGAACACCCAAGTGGTCGGGTCCGTCAGCTCCCAGCTCTCCGCCAGGCCGGGCCCGAACGACAGGTCGGCCTTCCGGCGAACCAGCGGATCGTAGATATGATAGAAGAGGATGTTGCTCGACAGCTCCTCGCCGGCCTGCGGATCTAGGTTCACTGCATCCGATGTCAGCCCGATCTTGAGAGACTTGGCGTCGGCGATGCCGGCCAGCGTGGTGGAGGCGAGGAAAACGGTGGCCGCAAAGAGAGCGTTCCGACCGTTGATCATGCGTAAGTTCAACATTTTCAGTTCCCTTTATTGATTTGTCGATCTGTTGCCTACGATGGAATTTATCGAAGTGCGGTCTGCACTTCGATCTGATAGCCCTCGGGATCCTCGCACACGAATGCTCTGATCCCGAGAGATTGGCTGTCCTTCGGCTCGGTCAGAGCCGCGACCTTGTGGGCAGAGAGGTAGCGGTGCCAGGCATCGACATCCGGAACGCGAATGCAGATCTGCACGGGCTTGACAGGATGGGCGCGGTGCATACCGCGCGTCTCGTCCACGAGCCCTACATACGCATTATCCGCTATGCGCAGGATCCTCGACCAACCTTGATCGATCTCCAGCGGAAAGCCCATCACCTGCGAGTAGAAGGCGAAGGCCCTGTCCAGGTCGACATAGTAGAGGAAGGTGATCGCCTTCTCCACGGTGCCGTTATCGGGGCGGCTGAGGGTAGCTTCGCTCATCGGGCTTTGTCCTGTTGAAACCATTTGGAGGTGCCACGAGCGACAAAGCGACCGTCACCGGGCGTGTTGACGACTGATGTGCCGTCATAGGCGAGTTGGCCGCCGAGGTATGTGCGCGCCACCCGTCCGGCGAACCGGCGTCCATCGTATGGACTCCAGCGCAGACCATCCTGGGCGCGCGAGGAGTCCCACACCGTCTCGGCTTCCTCGAAGATGGCGATGTCGGCGTCGGCGCCGGCCTGGAGCACACCCTTCTGCGGATAGAGGCCAAAGAACCGGGATGGGCGTGCCGAGAGCTGGTCGGCTGTCATGCGGGCGGCATCGGTGCCACGGTCTTTGGCCGCGGTGAAAAATGCCGGCAGCAGCGTTTCCATGCCCGGCACTCCGGCACCCGCGTCGAAGATGCTGTCGGTGAATTTGTTGTCGATGGGCCAGCTCGAATGGTCCGAACTGACAAAGGCGATTCGCCCTTCAAACAACTCTTGCCAGAGAGCGTCGATCTGGCCGGGCCGGATCGGCGGATTGACCTTCATGCGCGGGCCGAGTTCGTTACCATCGCGCTCCGGATCGAACCAGAGATAATGAACGCAGAGCTCGCCTGTCGCCCGATACCCGTCGCGGGCGTAGTGATCGACCAACTGAAAGCCACGCGGCACGCTGATGTGCACGATATGCGCATGGGCGCCGGCACTGGCGGCCAGCTCAAGGAAATGGGCCGTCGATGCCAACTCGGCAGCGGGCGGCCGGCTTGGCGAATGAGCAGCGATCCCGTTGCTTCCCGCCACGCGGGCTCGAGCCACGTGAGCCCGGACGATTTCCTGGTCTTCGTTGTGAAGACCGAGCGGGAGATCGGTTGCAGCAAGCGCCTCAAGCAGGTCGAGGGTCATGGCCGCGTCGATGCGGGGAAACCGGGTCGGGCTGCTCTCAAAGGCGGAGATCTTGAAGCCGATGACGCCGCTGTCGATCAACCGCGAAACCTCATCCAGCGGCTGGCCGGGCATGACAGTGCCGTAAAGGGCCACGTTCGCATGGGCATAGCGGTGGATCGCCTCGACCTTCGCGGAGAGCTGCGCGCTTGAACTCAAGGGCGCCGGGTTGTCATAGGGCATGTCGACGAGAGTCGTGACGCCGCCCGCAATCGCCGAGCGCGTCGTAGGCTCAATGCCGGGGAGCCCGAGATAGCTGCCAGCATGAGTTTGCCCATCGACGACACCCGGCAGGATATAGGCATCACCGGCGTCGTGCGTGTCTCTGGCTTCCGGAGCTTCCCCTGTGCCGACAGAATGGATGGTCCGGCCCTCGATAGCAACCCAGCCATTCTCTAAAACGGCATCGGGGGTGGCGACCTTTCCTCGAATGACAAGATCGACGCTCACTTGCCTCTCCCCAGATAACCGAGTTCAGCGTGGGTGCAGGCAAGTGCCACACCTGCCTGAACCGGGTCTATGACGGGCAGGCCAAGTTCGGCTTGCAGCGCGGCCCGATAGGCGCCGAGGCCGGCACAGCCCAGGATGACAACGTCGGCACCATCCTCATCGCGGAGAGCCGCCCCGATGCGCGCGACCCGTTCGACCACATTTGATGCGACAAGTTCGACGATTGTCATGTCGAGCGAGCGGTCACCTGCAAGCCGGCCCTCGAGTTTCAGGGCTTCGAGATAGCGGCGGTGCCGAACGATGGACGAGGGTCCGAGGGACACGATGCCGAAACGATCTCCAAGGCCAAGCGCGGCCAGATAGGCGGCCTCAGCGATGCCGGTGACTGGCATGGGTGTCGCGGCGCGGACGCGGCCAATGCCTGGATCCGAGAAGCAGCTGATGACGATGGCGTCGGCGTGGGCATTCGCGGTGGCATCGATGAGAAGGGGGATCACCTCGGACACGTGATCGTCGGTCTCGATACCGGGCGGGGCGTTTTCCAGCTCCATGCAGCGGATTCGATGTCCATTCCCATCGAACACTCCAAGGCACTCCTCCATGGATCGAGTGACCGCCTTCGAGCTGTTGGGGTTGATCACGAGAATGTCTGCCAAACGTCCCTCCAACCGACCTTAACTGGTGCAGTCTTTATGATATTTCTCGTAATATACTATAAAATATGTCATGTCGACTGTCACTCTCTTGCATGACGGACAAATCCGAGAGAGAAGGACGATTGAGCCAAGGGGCTGCACCGGCGAACCTGCTGAAGCGGGCCAGTCGGTTTCGACAATTGGAGTGCGACAGAGTGCAGACCCTCATTTCCGTGCGCGATAGCACGGGTACCCGCAGCAAGAAGCTGTCGCTGACCGAGACCGCCCACCAGGTCCTGCGCGCGCGTGTGCTTTCCGGGGAATTGCGGCCCGGTGCCGAGTTTTCCGAATCGGAACTTGCCGATCAGCTCTCTATGAGCAAGACGCCGGTGCGCGAGGCTCTCGGACGGTTAGTCGCCGAAGGGTTGATTGAAGCTTTTCCCCGCCGCGGCTACAGAGTCACTCCGGTGACCGTCAAGGACATCAACGACCTATTCGCCATCCGTGCCATGACCGAGGGAACGGCCGCTTCGATGGCAGCGCTGAACCTGACGCCCGCCGATCTCGACCGGTTGGAGACGCTGGCGGAGGCTCGGTACGATCCCTCCCAGGGCGAGAGCGTGCAATCGTTCGTGAAGGCCAATCGCGATTTCCATATTGCCATTGCTGAAGGTGCTAACAACCCGCGTTTGCTGGCGATGGTCGCCGCCTTTCTCGACGAATGTACACGGCTCTTCTATCTCGGTGCGCTTAGCCGTGACGTGAACCCTGAAACCAGTAACGACCACCGGCGCATCGTGGGCGTTTTGCGCCTACGTGATCCGGATCAGGCACGGGCGGCAATTGTGGAGCACAGCGAACATACACAACAGGGTATTCTAAAGGCTCTGATCTCAAGCAATACTTCTGCACTCACTCTTTGACGTAAGGGGAAATGACCCAAGGTCTGGAAGTGGCAGTGCGCCCCGAAGGCGCGGATCACCAGTGGAGGAGGATTCCACCCAGAGAGTTGTCGATTGATCTGGTAGCTGACGAGCGGTTCGGCCGGGCAACCGGACGGGCTGGAGCCTCGTGACAAAGGTCGCTGTAAGGCGGCTGAGCAATCCGATGGGCCGTAACGTGAGTGAAGCCTGAGCAGGCTATGAGCGTGACAATGCGGATGCCGACCCTCCTGCCATTTGGGGAAGGCCGTGCGAGCGGGGAAGCAATCGACACACGCACTCGCTCGATCCGCCGGGGTAGTGGGCACGGCACGTCGGAAGGGTGATGCGGGTCATCGGGGGAGACCCGTCCTGCGCGAGGGTAGCGGCCTCAACGGCGTTGTACGGCGCCGGCCAGGGCGGGAGTCGGACAGGGTCATACGAGCGCTGAGGCCGGGTAACGCCGGCGGAGCAAAGGACCCTGACTTCTGGCGCGCTTTCGAAGCTGGTGAGGTGAGGGTGATTGGCCATGCGCCTAGGAACACCTGAGAAGATCCGGATCCTTCAGAGAAAGCTCTATTGCAAGGCGAAGGCGCAGCCCGCTTTCCGCTTCTATGGGCTCTACGACAAGATCTGTCGCGATGACATCCTGCGTCACGCCTACGGGTTGGCCCGCGCCAATGCGGGTGCTTCAGGGGTGGACGGGATGAGCTTCGAGCAGATCGAGGCGCGGGACCTGGAAGTCTGGCTGGCGGGCTTGCGCGAGGAACTGATCTCGAAGACGTACCGGCCCGATCCGGTACGGCGGGTGATGATCCCGAACCCGGACGGCGGCGAAGCGTTCCAAGCCCACGTGGTCTCGTATGCCGACGACTTCGTCATTCTCAGCCGCGGTCGTGCGGTTGAGGCATTGACGTGGACAAAGGCCGTGATGACAAGGCTTGGGCTGAGCATCAACGAGGCCAAGACCTCGCTGAAGGACGCCCGCCAGGAGCGCTTCGACTTCCTCGGCTACGCGTTCGGGCCTCACTATTACAAGGCGAACGGCCGACGGTATCTGGGTGCGAGCCCGTCCAAGAAGAGTGTGCAACGGCTCAAGACGAAGGTCGCCAACCTGCTGACGCCCGGCCACACTGAACCATGGGAGGAAGTGCGCGATAGGCTGAACAGGTCCCTGCGCGGCTGGTCGAACTACTTCGCCTATGGGACATGTCGGCCGGCCTTCCGCGGGATGGACCAGTACGTCACCGAGCGCGTGCGTGCCTTCCTCGCCCGACGGCATAAGGTGCATGGGCGCGGCAACCGACGGTTCACCTACGACGTGATCCATGGTGAGCGCGGTGTGCTGGCTCTGGAACGCTTGCCCCGAACTGCCTCGCCGTGGGCCTGGCAATGAAGCCGGTCGGAGAGCCGGATGCGGTAGCGCCGCACGTCCGGTTCGATGAGCGGGGATGGGAAACGGGGCGTTGCCGCATGGCCCAAGCTACCGCGCCCATCCTCGACTCTACCTCCTGAGACGTAAGCTTTCGGTCCGCTTCGGCACTCAACTGCCGACGTTCGTTGAGCCGCCGGAATGCGAATGCCTGACCCAAAGCAGAAATTTCCTGCGTACAGTGATCAGGCCCGTGACACGGAACGCCCGCCGGCTGCCGGCTGGGTTTGACTAACTAAAATGAAGAAAACTCCACCCGGGCGAGCGGGCTCTAGGGTTGGCTAAACGAGTAGTAAGATCTCAAAGTCGACGTGCTACCTCGCATGCTACTGCCAGAGATGACGTCAGCCCGGGACTCTCGATCCCAAAGAGATTGATAAGGCCCGGAATGCCGTGGACCTCCGGGCCGTGAATTTGGAAATCTGCGGAAGGCTCCCCGGGCCCCGTCAGCTTGGGCCTGATGCCTGCATATCCCGGGACTAGTGAACCTTGGGGCAAGCCAGGCCAGTAGTGACGAACTGCGTCCTCGAAAGCATTCCGGAGATCCTGCCGCACATGGTAGTCGAGCGTGTCAATCCATTCCGTATCTGGTCCGAACCGGGCTTGGCCCGCCATGTCAAGGGTGAGATGGACACCCAAACCATGGGCATGGGGGGCGGGATAGATCAGTCGCGAGAAGGGAGCCCGACCCGAAAGCATGAAGTAGTTGCCTTTGCAGAAACGCGTCTCCGGGATGTCATCCGCCGACAGCCCTACAATGCTTCGTGCAACTATCGAAGCATGAAGACCAGCAGCATTCACCAGAATTCGGCAACCGACCTCCACGGGTTCATTGCCTCCGCATTGTGCCTGCAGCAGGCTCGGCGCTGGTGAATGGCGTACGGAATGCAAAAAGTGCTCCGGCATTCTCCGCGTCACCCTGCAAGGTCAGCATAAGGGCATGGCTATCGACGATTCCGGTAGAAGGCGACCACATTGCCCCGACGGTCTTGAGGGCCGGCTCCATCGCGCGGGCTTGTCCGGCAGTGATCATTTCCAGATCGTCCGCCCCATTAGCGTGTCCCTGTGCTGCGAGAGCCTCGACGGAAGCCAACTCCAACCCATTCGATGCTGTAAGAATCTTTCCGCACCGGCGATGGGGAATGCCGCGTTCGGCGCAATAGGCATAGAGTGCGTGCCGCCCCTCCAGGCAGAGACGCGCCTTTAGACTGTCCGGTTGGTAATAGAGCCCGGCGTGGATCACCTCGCTGTTGCGCGAAGAGGTCTCGGTGCCAGCGCCCTGTGCTGCTTCCAGCACGAGCACTGACAGATCTTGAAGAGCGAGTTCCCGCGCGACCGCAAGTCCGACGACACCTGCGCCGATGACGATCACATCGAAGTGGTCCATAGAGTTCGGTCCGTCGTGTTGAACGATCTATGAGGCGGGCACGTCACAAATGAATTGGCCGCTCACTACATCAAATCCAGTGACCGGGGGCGTGTTGATAGCGCAGGCCTCGGGCCGGGCCCGTGCTAGGAGGCGGCCGTGCCCACCTGCCGCGAGTCGCTCACCCTCGCGACAAACAACCGTGCCGCGCGCCATCGTCATCACGGGCATGCCCGTCACACAACGTCCTTCATAAGGTGTCCAGCCAAGGCCGTCGTGCAAGGCCTCGGGAGTGATCCTAATCTGCTTCTTGGGATCCCAGAGGACGAGATCGGCGTCAGCGCCTGGGGCGATGACACCTTTGCGGCCGGCGAGGCCATAAAGGCGCGCGGGCTCGGTAGCCGTCACCTCGACGAACCGCTCAATCGATAGACGTCCACTCACGACGCCCTCCGAGAAAATGAGGGGAAGGCGAAGCTCCAGGCCGGGCATGCCGTATTGGACCCGGTTGAAGACGGTATCAGGACCGTCCCTCAGCTTGCCGTCAGGACCTTCCATCACGAAGGCGGAGTGATCCGAGGACAGGATGGAAAGTGTGCCATCACTTAGGGCCGACCACAGCGCGTCCTGGCTCGCCTTGTCGCGCAGTGGAGGGCTGCAGCAGAATTTGGCGGCTTCGAAGGATGGTCGGTCGAGGGCCTCGCGTGTCAGGACCAGATACTGCGGGCAGGTTTCAGCATAGATGGGGAAGCCGCGCCTCCTGGCCCAGCGGACCTGTTCCACCGCTTCCGCGCTCGACATATGAACGAGCACGATTGGAATGTTGACAAGCTCCGCTAAGGAGACGGCGTGGTGCACCGCGTCGCGCTCTGCTAGCCTGGGCCGCGCATCGGCAAGATGGTGGATCTGGCCGTAGCCGGATGCCAGGAGTTTCTCGGTGAACCACGCAATCATATCGTGGCTCTCCGCATGGATGAGCGGCATCGCCCGCTCGCGTCGGACTGCTGTCAGAACGTCGAGCGCCGCCCGGTCGTCGAGACGAAGGGCATCGTAGGTGAGATAGATCTTCACGGACGTGAAGCCCTCATTCACGAGCGCAGGTAGATCGACGTCCAGCGTCTGCTGCGACGCATCCGTCACGATCAGATGGAAGCCGTAGTCGAGCACGGACTTGCCTTGTGCACGGGTCTTGTATTCCTCGACTACACGACGAAGGCTCTGGCCTCGGTGCTGGGCTGCGAAAGAGATCAGCGTGGTGGTTCCGCCAAAGGCTGCCGTGACACTCGCCCCCTCGAAATCATCCGCGGTACGGGCCCCGCTTGAGACCATTTGGTCGATATGGCAGTGGGCATCCACACCGCCAGGGAGAACGAGAAGTCCGCTCGCGTCTACCACCTCGGCCGTGGCCGAGAGCCCTGAACCTAGCACCGCGATCCGGCCGTCGCGGATGCCAATATCTGTTTCCGCAGTGCCCTTTGGAGTCACGACCCGCCCGCCGCGGATTACTATGTCGAAGGATTGCGTGCTCATAAGGATCTCGGCCTCCGCCGCTAAAGGGTCAGGCTGAATGCATAACGGTCTTGTTCTGCATCCGGGATACAAGGCGCACGAACGGCCAGAACATGAGGAAGTACACGATGGCCGCCGCCACGAGCGGGGTCGGGTTGTAGAGGAGACCTTGCGCGATTTGTGCCGAGCGCAGCAACTCCTGCAGCGCCACCGCAGACGCAATGGAAGTCTGCTTAACGAGCTCTACCGTGTTGCTAACCAGATCCGGCAGCACGTTGCGTGTCCCCTGCGGTGCGACAACATATGTAATGCTTTGGAGCCAGCTGAGACCTGTCGATCGGGCGGCTTCCCGCTGGCCCTTCGGCACGGATTCAAGACCCGCTCGGAAAATTTCGGCGAAATAGCTTGAGCCGTTTAGCGTCAGAGCGAGAACGGCTGCCGAGAATTCCCCAAGGCTAAGTCCGAGGAAAGGAAGGCCGAAGAAAATGAAAATCAGTAGGACGAGAGGCGGGATTGCCCGTAGCGTGTCGACATAGGCAACGAGCACCATGCGTAGTGGGGTGCTGCGCAGGTCTTGCGCCACCGCGATGACAAGACCGATGGCAATGGACAGCGGCACCGCAACTGCCGCCAAGGCAAGGGTTAGCCATAGTCCCTCGACGAGAAGGGGCCAGACTTCCCGGAGAACGTCGAGATTGAAGAAGGTGGTGACGAGCTCGCTCATTAAGACCTCGGATGGGCGTAGGCCTGCTCAAGCCAGCGTGTGAAGCGCACGAAGGGCAGGAACAGAGCGAGGAAGAGAAGCGCGCCAACAGTCAAGGCAGTCGGATTTGCGACGTTAGACTGGATGCTCGATGTGACACTAAGCAGTTCTGGAACGGCAATGACTGAGCCGAGTGTGGTGCCCTTGCTAATGCCGATGGCACGGTTGGTGAGGGGCGGAATGGATATCCGCACCACTTGTGGCAAGATAATATAAGCAAGCGTCTGAGTGAACCCCAAACCAGTCGAGCGGCCCGCCTCCCATTGTCCCTTATGGACTGCGTTGATCCCGGCCCAAAAAATCTCTTCCGCGAATGCCGACAGAACTATCGCGAGAGCGACCACAGTGGCGGTGAACGGGTCTAATACTAGTCCGAGATGGGGTAGAGCGAAATAGGCGAGCACAATCAGCACAAGCTGCGGAATCGAACGAAAGAAGTCGATATAGAAGATGATCAGCGCATTCAGTGGTTTGATGCCGTAGAGCCGGATGATGGCAATCAGGAGCCCGAGCGGAGTCCCGATCACGACCGTCAGCACCGACATCTGGATCGTGATGAAAAACCCCCAAAGAATATCCGGCCAGTAGTCCGCCATCAGCGGAAAGTCGAAGAAATATCGAACAATTTGATCCATCGGCTGCTGTCAGGATTTGGTGCGAGTGACGAATTCGCGAATGCGGGAGTTCTGCGGGGAAACCAGGATCTCCTCCGGCGTGCCTTGCGCCAGCACTGATCCGTGATCCATGAAGACCACCCGATCTGCCACCTCACGGGCGAATTGCATCTCATGGGTGACCACGATCATGGTCATACCCAGCTCCTTCGTGCGCACCATTACGTTGAGCACTTCGCCGACCAGCTCTGGATCCAGAGCAGAGGTTGGCTCGTCGAAGAGCATCACCTGCGGTTCGAGCGCCATGGCACGGGCGATGCCCACGCGTTGCTGTTGGCCGCCCGAGAGCTGAGCTGGGTAGGAGTCCGCCTTTTGTGCGAGCCCTACAAGCTCAAGGTGCTTGAGGGCCTTCGCATCCGCCTCGGCCTTGGAAAGGCCGACGACCTTGCGCAGAGCGAGCGTCACGTTGCCGAGTGCTGTCTTGTGCGGGTAGAGATTGATGCTCTGGAACACCATGCCGATGCGCCGTCGCAGAGCGTTAAGATCCACGTTATTGCCCGTAGCCTCGTGCCCGCCGACAACGATGCGTCCACTGGTTGGCTCCTCGAGGCGATTGATGCATCGCAGGCAGGTGCTCTTGCCCGAGCCAGACGAGCCGACGATGACGACGGCCTCGCCTTTTCTGACCGTGAGGTCGATGCCGCGAAGAACTTCCACGGCACCATACGATTTACGGAGCCCATCGATGACGACGATGTCGCCGTCACCGTTGGGGCCGATGCTGTCTTGTGTAACCATCACTGGCAGGACGTCTTGCGCTCGGTAACATCGTAGCCCTCGAAGTCGGGCGCTCCGGTGCCGGGGTAGACCTTCGCGGTGGAGGACCCTTCCTCCGGCGCCACACCGAACCATTTCTCATGAATTTTGGCGAGGGTACCATCCGTCTTCAGGCACTCGACAGCTTCCTCAACCTTTGCGCGGAATGCAGTATCTTCTTTGCGGAAGGCAATGCCGAAGTGCCTGCCGCTGTCGAGAACAAAAGCAACGTTGGTATTGGGCACCTGGGTCGAGACATAGCGCGAGACAGGAGCATCCGCGACATTCGCGAATGCGCGGCCGATCATAACTGCCTGCACGGCATCCGCATTCTTGTTGTAGCGCTGGATTGAATAGCCGTACTTGGCTTGATTATCCGTGAGCCACTTGTCCGAGATGCTGCCGTTATTAACGGTGATTTCCTTACCCTTCAATTCCTCAAGGTTGGCGATCTTGCCACCCTTCTTGACGAGGAAACCCATGCCGGTCGGCATGTAGGGTTCACTGAACAACATCTGGGCCGCACGTTCGGTGGTGATGTTTGTCGGTGCCGGGATCATTTCGTAACGCTTGGAGAACAGGCCTGCAAAGATCGCCGAGAAATTGCTATCGGTTACATCAATGCCAGGACGGCCAAGCTTTTTCGCGATGGCTTCCGCGAAATCATAGGTAAAGCCGGTAATCTCGCCTGAGGTCTTCTTGAAACAGAACGGAGCGAAACCGAGGTCACATGCGATCTTCAGCTTTTCGTTCTGCGGGTGATCGGCATCCTGTGCCAGGGCGGGAGTTGTGAGCAGAGCGGCGAGAGCCAGGCCTTGGGCTGCAGCGCGCATCCCCTTCATCGACGAAATCCACATATCCTCTGTTCCCTTAATGTTTTTGACGGAACAAGCCCATCCATAGATCAGCGTATCAGCAGTGACCCATTCCTTGCCCATGCTATCTTATGGCCAAGGCATAACGTTATGTTAAGTAACAATGTTTAAGTCACCATCGGATTTCGATGCACGTTCGCCTGCAAGGTCGTACAAGATTTTCGCGAATGCCTGAGCCACGCGCGATAGAGGTTCCAAGCGCGATTTGAGAAGGTGAATGTGCATCCGTGTGTGCGGCAGGAACGGCCGCGTCTCGATCTTGGGCCAGGTACCGCCGCGGATCACGAATTCATCCACGATGCCAACACCGGCTCCGGCCTGGACCAGGGAGCAGGCCACGGGCGTGAACCGCACGACAGTGTCGAACCGAAGCGATGCGCCACTTGCCGCAAGGGCGTGCTCGACATAGAGGCCATAAGGGGTTTGCGGGCCGTAGCCAATAAGAGAATAAGGCGCTAGATCAGCAGGGGTGATCACGGACAACTGAGCGAGCTCATGGCCGCGCGGGACGATGACCCTGAGGCTTCCCTCAAAGATGGTTGTATCCACAATGGTTGGCTCATCGACCGGCAGGACTGAAAGGGCTAGATCCACCCGGTTTGCGCTGACACGGGCTACAAGCTCCGGCAGGGTTAGGATCTCGAACTCGACCCGCACATCGGGAAAGTGGTGCCGGAAGAGGTAGATAGCCTCAGGCACGAAAGCCTGACCGACGCTTGGGCTGGCGACAACATGCATGCCGCCCGTACCACGCTCACGCAACTCCTGCGCCAGGTTGTTGACCCGAAGAACGCCCTGGTGGACCTGATCCACTTCCGCAAAAAGGCGTTTGGCCTCGGGGGTCGGCTGAACGCGGCCTTTTACACGCTCAAAGAGCTTCAGGCCGAGACGATCTTCTGTATATGCGAGCAACCGGCTGATCGCGGGTTGCGATACCGCCAACAGGCGAGCCGCACCGCTAATCGAGCCTGTCACCATGACAGCGCGGAACACCTCGATCTGCCGTAGATTGAAGCGCATAGAGATAACATCCGGTTATGACCTGACGCAGAAATAGCATGTTCCTGATGGGATAACACCCACTATGGTCGGTTTCGGACCGGTATTCCGGTGCATGCCGCGTCGGTGAGGGAGGGGACATGAAACGCATCTTGACCATTGACGATGTCGAGACGGCGATCGCCGGCGGATCAATCTTCGCGGCGGGGGGAGGTGGCTGGCCGGACCATGGTCGCATGTTAGGCCAGGCCGCGGTCATGACAGGCCAGCCCGAGCTCGTCTCCATGGACGAGGTTCCCGACGATGCCATCATCGCAACGGCGGCGGCCATTGGGGCTCCAGCAGGAACAACCGACTGGCAGATGCTCGGGATCGACTACGTGCGTGCTGTCGAGCTGCTGCAGGACTCCCTCGGCAAGCCGATCTACGGCCTGATAATTGGTCAGAACGGTATGTCGAGCACGCTGAATGCTTGGCTGCCAAGTGCGGTTCTGGGCACAAAGGTCATCGATGCAGTTGGCGATATCCGCGCGCATCCTACTGGGGATATGGGATCAATCGGGCTCGCCGGCAGCCCTGAAGCGACAATCCAGACCGCGGCGGGCGGGAATCGCTCCCGGAACGCCTATATCGAGCTTGTGGTCCGCGGCACGACTGCGAAGGTCTCGCCGATCCTGCGCACGGCCTCTGATATGTCGGGCGGTTTCATTGCTTCCTGCCGCAACCCCGTACCCGCCTCCTACGTGCGTCAGCACGCGGCTCTGGGTGGTATCTCGATGGCATTGGCGCTTGGCAAACGTATTTTGGCTGCAAGGCCGAAAGGCGGCCGCGCTGTCATTGACGCGATCTGCGACCAGACGTCGGGTGCGGTGGTCGGGCAAGGCAAAGTCATCCGAAAATCCGTCGAGTACACCCGGCAGGCCTTTGACGTCGGCACCATTCAGATCGGCGAGGGGAAGAGTGGCCGTATTCTGCACGTGATGAATGAATACATGGCTGTGACCGATCTCGACGGGCAGCGTGTCGCGACCTATCCAGATGTCATCACCACGCTCAACGACGATGGCGCGCCGATCAGCGTCGGCCATGTACAGGAAGGCATGGAGCTCGCCATCCTGCGCATCGCGAAAAGTCATATCCCGCTCAGCGCCAGCGTGTCGGATCCTAGCGTGTACCCCATCGTCGAGGAGGCTTTGGGTCTCGACTTGACAAGCTATGCTCTGGGCAGAGACCGCACGGAGGCATCTCACAGCAGGGAATAACACGCGGTTATGAAGCATGCCAGAATAAGCATGATCGGTTTTGAATGGCTGCCATTATGCTTGCCGCATCATACGCCGGGCTTGCCCGCCACCCTCTAACAAGCAGGTTCTCATGAGCGATATTGATCTTGCCCTTCGCGGCAACATAGTTCTGACAGACCGGATCATCGAAGACGGCTATGTCGCCGTCTCCGGGGGAAAAGTTGCAGCTGTCGGTACAGGCACGCCGCCTTCGGCCCGCGAGTCTCAGGACTTTCGCGGCCAATGGATCATTCCTGGCGTGATCGACGGCCAGGTTCATTCCGGCAGCCAAGCCAACCACGAGGGTATTGGCATGTGCTCGCGCGCCGCAGCGGCAGGCGGCGTGACGGTCATGGTCGACATGCCCTATGACGAGCCGGAGCCGGTTACGAATTCCACCCTGTTCAATGAAAAGGTCGCCACGGTCCAACGTGACGCCCATGTCGATGTGGCGCTCTATGCCACGATCACAGTTGAGAATGGCCTTGATGCAATTCCAGGTCTGGTTGATGCCGGCGCATGCGCGTTTAAGTTCTCAACTTTCGAGGCGAATCCCACCCGCTTCCCGCGAGTTGGGGATGACACGATCTTCGAGGCCTTCAGACGCCTTGCTCCCTCGGGCTTGCTCTGTGGTGTCCATAATCAAGATCAGGAAATGACGAGGCGCAACATCGCTCGCCTCGTCGAGGCTGGCGACACCGGCCCCGACGCCTTTGGCCGCGCACACACGCCGCTGATCGAGAACCTCGCCACCGCCCGCATCTACGAGATTGGTGCTGAGACAGGTGCCCGCGCCCACGCAGTCCACGTTTCGACTTCGCGCGGTTTCGAGATCGCAAACATGTACAAGCGCGCCGGCTACAAGGCTTCTATCGAGAGCTGCGTGCAATATCTGATGCTGAACCAAGAGGAGCATGTCCCACGTTTTGGCGCGAAGGTGAAGCACTACCCGCCAATCCGCCCAAAGGCCGAAACGGAGCTCCTCTGGAGCCATATCGCTGCGGGACATTGCGACTTCGTCTCCTCCGACCACGTCTCGTGGGGACTGGAGAAGAAGAGCGATCCGAACATCTTCAAGAACACCTCGGGCGGCCCGGGCATCGAAACCCTGCTGCCAGCCTTCTGGACGGGCTGTGAAGAACACGGCATCTCGCCAACCATGGTGGTCAAGCAGCTCTGCGAGGGACCGGCGAAGGCTTTCCTCCTGGCCGATAAGGGGCGCCTCGAAGCGGGAGCCGATGCGGATATCGTCGTGCTGGAGCCCGGCCGCTTCCCGTTCGATCCGTCGAAGAGCCTCTCCGCCGTCAAGTGGAGTTCCTTCGAAGGCCGTGAGTTCACCGTCCGCGTGGCGGCGACCTATGTCCGCGGTGCACTCGCCTGGGATGGATCGGCGATCCGCAACAACGCCGGCGACGGCCGCTTCCTCCGCCCGGCGGCGTGACGGCCGTGGCCATCGACGCCAATCGCCTCTGGGAGCGCATCGAGGCCCTGTCGCGGATCACCGATCCCGACCGCCCGTGGACGCGCCGCTCCTTCTCGCCCCTCTTCCTGAAGGGACGGGAATGGCTCGCCAACGAGTTCCGCACCGGTGGGCTTGCTACGTCGATCGATGCCGCCGGCAACCTCGTCGGCCGGCTCGCCGGATCCGATCCGAACCTGAAGCCGATCGTCATCGGATCCCACTCCGACACGGTGCCCTCGGGCGGCCGTTACGACGGCATCCTCGGCGTACTCGCCGGCCTCGAAGTCGCGCAGAGCCTCGTCGAACGCGGCGATCGTCTGCGTCATCCGCTGGAGATCTACGATTTCCTGGCCGAGGAGCCGAGCGAGTTCGGCCTATCCTGCATCGGCAGCAGGGCCTTGGCCGGAATGTTCTCCGCCAGCATGCGGGATCTCAGGCGGCCTGACGGGATGACATTGAGAGAGGGCTTGGCCTATGTGGGCGGGGATCCCGAAAGGCTCGCTTCCGTCAGGCGTTCCCCCGACGGCACGGCGGCCTATGTGGAAGTGCATATCGAACAGGGGCGTGTGCTCGAGCAGGAGGGCACCGCCATCGGGATCGTCACGGATATCGTCGGCATTCACCGGGAGCGTATCACGGTCAAGGGGCGTGCCGATCATGCGGGCGCAACGCCGATGCTCCTGCGGGCGGATGCATTGGTCGGTGCCGCTCACATTGTGGGGACAGTATATGCGCGCGCTCTTGCACTGGCGGACAGCGACAAGCCCCTCGTCGCTACGGTCGGAAAGCTGGATGTTCTTCCGAACGCGGCCAACGCGGTGCCGGGCGAAGTCGAAATGGTTCTTGAAGTGCGGTGCGGCGACGAAGCCGCGACCCGCACCTTCGGCAAGACATTGATCGAAGAGGTTCGCCCTGCGCTGGAGGCACTGAGACTCGAAGTTCAGGCAGAGACTGTGAGCCATGCTTCGCCGACCCCCTGCGCTCCCGTCGTGCGCGACGCAATCAGGGCCGCCGCATCCTCTCTTGGATTATCATCCCGGGACCTGCCGAGCGGTGCAGGGCACGACGGCGTCTTTGTCGCGCTGACCGGGCCGATCGGTATGATCTTCGTGCCTTGCCTCGACGGCCGCAGCCACGCGCCGGAGGAGTCGATCGAACCGCATCAGGCTGCCGACGGCGCCCGCGTCCTCTTCGAGACGGTGCGTCGGCTCGACGCGATCCTCGGGTGATACCATGGATTGGGCGACAAGCGACCTCACCGACCGTAACCTATACAAGCTTCTGGTGAACACTGTCCTCCCGCGGCCAATCGCGCTCGTCACCACCGTCGACGGGAACGGAAACGTAAACGCCGCGCCCTTCAGCTTCTTCAACATTTTCAGCCATGCTCCGCCGCTCGTAGTCCTGGGCATCGAGGGTCGTGAGCCGGCAGAGGCGCCGCTGAAGGACACCATGCGCAATATCCGCACGACGGGAAGCTTCGTCGTCAATCTGGTGGACAGGGCTCTCGTGGAGGCGATGACGATCTGCGCCATCGATCTGCCGTCCGGGATCGACGAGCTTGCCGCCGCCGGCTTGACCTCGGCCCCGAGCCGACAGGTCGCCGCGCCGCGGATCGCCCCGTCTCCGGTGCAGCTTGAGTGCCGCGAGACCGTGTCCCTGTCACTCGGCACGCGCCACCGTAATCTCGTCGTGGGCGAAATCGTCCATCTGCACATCCGCGATGGTCTCGTGGACAGCAATTTCCATGTCGATATCGACGCGCTGGATCTCGTTGGCCGCCTGCACGGAGCGGACTGGTATGTCACGACGAGGGACCGATTCCAGGTCCCGCGGCAGAGCTACGACACATGGCGCGCGCAACAACAGGCCGTGCGGGCCAACAAGGATGAAGGTGAACCATGAGCGGAACGATCTACGTCATCAATCCCAATTCCAACGACAGCGTAACGGCGGGCATCGACGCAGCTGTTGCGCCGCTCCGTTCCGCCGATGGTCCCGCGATCGCCTGCGTGACCCTGCTTGAAGGCCCTCCTGGTATCCAGTCCCAGCGTGACGTGGACGGCATCGTCGGACCGCTCCTGAAGCAAGCGGGGTCGCTCGAGAGCGAGGCAGCGGCCTTCGTCGTAGCCTGCTTCTCCGACCCTGGCATGCATGCACTGCGCGAGCAGAGTGCTCGGCCCGTCCTGGGCATTGCCGAGTGCGGCGTCCTGACGGCCCTGACGCTCGGCCAGCGGTTCGGCGTCATTGCGATCCTGCCAACCTCGATCCCGCGTCATCTTCGCTATTTCGGCGCCATGGGCGTACTCGACCGGTTCGCCGCCGATCTGTCCATCGGCCTGGGCGTCTCCGAACTGTCGGACGAGCAGCGCACGCTCGGACGCATGATCGACGTCGGTTGGACGCTCCGGAACACGCATGGAGCCGACGTTCTCGTCATGGGATGCGCCGGCATGGCCCGTTTCCGCGAGACGCTGGAGCGGGAGCTCGGGATCCCGGTTGTGGAGCCGACGCAGGCGGCCGTCACCATGGCCGTCGGCCGGGTGCGTCTGGGCTGGAGCGGCGGTTCAACCGTCGGGCCAGGCCGATGACCGGGCTCCTCGGCAGGCTTGCAGCCATCGTCGGCGAGAGGAACGTTCTCACCGACGATGCATCGATGACACCGTACGTCAATGACTGGCTCGGAAAATACCATGGCTCGGCACAGGCCGTGGTCCGGCCCGGCTCTGCAGCGGAGGTGGCGGCCATTCTCGCAGCTTGCCGTGAGACAGGAACTCCGATCGTTCCGCAGGGCGGCAACACGAGCATGTCGGGCGGCGCAACCCCTGATGCTTCGGGCGGCGCGGTCGTGCTGTCGTTGACGCGAATGAACCGGATCCGCGAGATCGATCCCATTGGAAACACGATTACCGTCGATGCCGGCGTCGTGCTGGCGCACGTTCATACGGCCGCAAAGGAGGTCGGGCGCCACTTCCCCTTGAGCCTCGGAGCCGAGGGAAGCTGCACGATCGGAGGTAATCTCGCGACGAATGCGGGAGGGGTTGCCGTGCTGCGCTACGGCACGATGCGAGAACTGACCCTTGGCCTCGAAGTGGCCCTGCCGGACGGTCGCATTTGGGATGGCCTCACAGCCCTGCGCAAGGACAATACCGGTTATGCCCTGCGCGATCTCTTCATCGGCTCTGAAGGCACGCTCGGCGTCATCACCGGCGCGGTGCTGAAGCTGTTCCCGGAACCCAAGGCCAAGGCGACTGCTCTCGTCGCCGTGCCGGACGCGGAAGCGGCGCTCTCTCTGCTTGCACTCGTGCGAGGCAAGTGCGGCGATCGCCTGACAGCCTTCGAATTCATGACGGGCGCCTGCATAGATCTCGTGCTTCGCCATATCGCCGACGCTCGTATCCCCTTTGGGGCCGTACCTCCGGCACTGGTGCTGGTGGAGCTGTCGGACACGGATGATGACGCAGCCCTGAACGCCCGGCTCGAGGATGCGCTCGTCGCCGCATCGGAAGCAGAACTTGCTCTAGACGCGACAATCGCCCAGGATATCGCCCAGGCCAAAGCCTCCTGGCGCCTGCGTGAAGGGATATCCGAGGCCTTGGTGCGCGAAGGAAAAGCCGCCAAGCATGACATCTCGGTTCCTGTCTCTCGCATGGCCGAATTCATCGCGGCTGCGGACAGGGCCGTTGCGGCCGTCTCTCCCGGCGTCCGGCATGTCGTGTTCGGCCATCTCGGAGACGGCAACCTGCATTATAACCTGTTGCGGGCCATCGACATGAGCGAGGCCGATTTCGCCGTTCTGGCGCCGAGGCTCACCCGGGTCGTGCATGACGAGGCCAAGGCCTATCGAGGCTCCATCAGTGCCGAACACGGGATCGGACAGCTGCGCGTCGGCGACATGCCCCGCTACAAGGCACCAATCGAACTGGAGCTCATGGCGGCATTGAAGGGATTGTTCGATCCCGCCGAGCTCCTCAATCCGGGCAAACTTCTGCCTCTCTCAGCCAAACAGTAAGGAACGACATTTCATGGCATTGCTCGATGAAAGCGCCAAGGGCGTCTACGTCATTGCTGTCACCCCCTTCACAGATGACGGTGCTCTCGATTTGGAGAGCACCGATCGGATGGTCGACTTCTATCTTGAGAAGGGCGCCACCGGTCTGACCGTGCTGGGCATGATGGGCGAGGCCCCCAAGCTGACTGCTGCGGAGTCGAACACGTTTGTGAAGCGAGTCCTGGCGCGGGTCGGTGGACGCGTCCCGGTGGTTGTGGGCGTGTCGGCTCCCGGCTTTGCACCCATGCGCGAGTTGTCCGAGAGCGTGATGGCGGAAGGCGCTGCCGGCGTCATGGTAGCGCCACCCGGGAACCTCAGGACCGACGACCAGATTTTCAATTATTACGAGGCAGTCCCCGAAACTCTCGGCAATACACCCTTCGTGCTCCAGGATTTCCCCTTGGTGACGAACGTGCAGATCTCGCCCGCGACGATCCTGCGCATCGTCAAGGCTCTGCCGACCTGCGTGATGCTGAAGCATGAGGACTGGCCGGGTCTTTCCAAGATTTCCGCTCTGCGCGCGGCAAGCGAGAAGGGTGAGCGGCGCATCTCGATCCTGGTCGGAAATGGCGGCATGTTCCTTCCGGAGGAGCTGGGACGTGGCGCCGACGGGGCCATGACGGGATTTGCCTATCCGGAGATGATGGTAGATGTCTGGAAAGCTTACGCGGCGGGCGACGTGGAGCGTGCCCATGACCTCTTCGACGCCTATCTGCCGCTTGCCCGCTACGAGCAGCAGCCGGGCCTTGGCCTGACGATCCGGAAATATACACTCGCCAAGCGCGGGGCCATTGCCTCGGGAGCCCTGCGCAAGCCTGGCCCCAAACTCTCCAACTCTGATATTGCGGAGATTGAGCGCTTGATCACCCGCCAGACACGTCGCCTTGCGGAGATTGGCTAATGGACCTCGGACTGAATGGAAAACGAGCGCTTGTGATCGGCGCGAGCCGCGGTCTCGGCGCCGCAATAGCAAAGACGCTTGCGGCAGAAGGAGCGACCGTCATAGCGGCGGCCCGCCGTGTGGAAGCGATCGACGGTTGGATCGCCGAAATTCCGGCAGACATCCGTGGTCGCGTGGAGGCCGCGCAGCTCGATCTCTCAGTCGTCGAATCCGTCGACGGCCTATGTGACTGGCTGCTTGAGGCAGGTGGGGTCGACATTCTCGTCGGGAACTCCGGTGGTCCGCCACCGGCGGAAGCCCGCGAGGCCAAGCGCGAGGCCTGGCTCGTCCATTTTGAGGCTATGGCTGCGAACCTCTTTCACCTGACGCAGCGACTGGTGCCGCCCATGGCCCAACGAGGCTGGGGACGGATCGTCACCATTGCCTCCTCCGGCGTCGAACAACCAATCCCGCGCTTGGCGCTGTCCAACGGAATCAGGTCCGCGGTGATAGGGTGGTCGAAGACGCTTGCGTCCGAAGTGGCGGCACAGGGAATCACCGTCAACGTGGTGCTGCCGGGCCGCATTCACACCGAGCGTGTCGATCAGCTCGACAGGGCGGCGGCCGATCGCAGCAACGCGTCCGTCGAGGCTGTCGCGAAGGCCTCGATGGCCAGCATTCCGGTCGGCCGCTACGGCCGCTCGCAAGAATTCGCCGATGTGGTAGCTTTTCTTGCCAGTGAGCGCGCTTCTTACGTGACTGGCTCGAAAATCCGCATCGACGGCGGTGCCACTCGCTCGATCTGATCGGCCGCTCCGACCTTCCCGGCTAAGCCTCTGTTCGGAATTGAGTGGTCCGAGCGAGGAGCGGGTTTATGGATTAAAATTTGGCCGTTTTAGGCGTATTGCTAACGCGACAAAGGTCAGCTCTTGTGAAGGGTTTCGGATGTCGGCCATCACAGCGGCAGCCAGTTGCACCGGGGCCGGCGTCCGAAAGCCTCCAGGGAACGAACCCGCGGGATGACGATCGCAGTTTCGGGGCCTATGGGGATTTGACGGTTCCGCCTAGCCCGCTGGGGCCGGATAAATGCGTTTGGCGGGATGAACGGAAGTCTTCGGCCGGTGGCCGGGGCTGGTGAAGCCCGCGCCATTTGTAATGTGGCCGGCGAAAGGCGGATGATTTCAGCCTTGCGACCTGTATGACCGAGGCCCGCGAGCGCTGTTGCACACAGCGATCCGGCTGCCGATGGTTGGCGCCTGCGGCAGCGTTGTAAGCCGGTTTGTGGTTCAAGCTCATGGCGTTTGGGTCCAGGGCGGCGCGCGGGCATGGTGGCCGCGCGCGAATGTCTCGATGACGATCATGCGGCCGCCGCAGCACGGGCAGCGCGGCCTCGTGTCCGTGGGCGTGGCGAGGCTGGCATTGTCCGTGCCACCGCGGTCCGCCTCAGGCTCCGGCGCAGCGAGCAGGGCGCGGGCCCGCATGATGTTCGCCTTGCGGCCGGCGCTGGCGAGAAGGCCGTAATGGCGAATGCGGTGGAAACCCTTGGGCAGGATGTGGAGCAGAAAACGCCGGATGAACTCGCCCGCATCGAGCGTCATGACCTGGTAGCGCTCAGTGCCGTTGCGACGATAGTCCTTGCAGCGGAAGGTGACACCCCTGTCGTCGAGCGAGATCAGCCGAGAGGTGGAGATCGCGACGCGGTGGGTGTAGCGCGACAGATAGGCCAGCACAGCCTCGGGCCCTGCGAAGGGAGGCTTGGCGTAGACGAACCAGTTCTTCCGGCGCAGGGGCGCCAGGACGGCGGCAAAGGCGCGCCGGTCGCTGAGGCCTTCCTGATCGCCGAAGAAGTGGAGATGCCCGGCCGCATGGGCGTCGGCGAGCTTTGACAGGAACAACCGCCGAAACAGCCGCGAGAGCACGCGCACGGGCAGCAGGAAGCCGGGCCGGCACGCCACCCACCGCTTGCCATCGAGCGAGATGCCGCCGCCGGGCACGATCATGTGGACATGCGGGTGGTGGGTCATGGCCGAGCCCCAGGTATGGAGCACGGCGGTGAGGCCGATGCGGGCGCCGAGATGGCGCGGATCGGCGGCGATGGTCAGCATCGTCTCGGAGGCGGTGCGCAAGAGCAGATCATAGATCACGGCCTTGTTCTGCCAGGCGATGTCGGCCATCCGGGCCGGCAGCGTGAACACGACGTGGAAGTAGCCGACCGGCAGCAGATCGGCCTGGCGCGCGGCGAGCCAGTCCCGGGCCGCGGCGCCCTGACATTTTGGGCAGTGCCGGTTGCGACAGGAATTGTAGGCGATGCGGACCTGGCCACAGTCCGCGCAGGCCTCGCTATGGCCGCCGAGGGCTGCGGTGCGGCAGGCCTCGATCGCCGCCATCACCTTGAGCTGGCCGAGGCTGAGATGGCCGGCATGGGCCGCGCGCCAGGCGGCGCCATGACGATGGAAGATATCGGCGACCTCCAGCGGCGGACGGCTCACCGCCGCCCTGTCATCCGTCCGGCCGCGCCCCGTCCTGCGGCCCAAGCCAGATCCGGTCGAGGGGGCTCATGACAGTGCGGATCGTCGTGGTGGCGACGCGGGCATAGAGCGCGGTGGTCTCGAGCTTGGCATGGCCGAGCAGGACCTGGATGACGCGGATGTCGATGTCCTGCTCCAGCAGATGCGTGGCGAAGCTGTGGCGCAGCGTGTGCGGCGTCACCCGCTTGCGGATCCCGGCGGCTTGGGCCGCGGCGTGGACGGCGCGGTTCACCTGACGGGTCGACAGCGGCGTGACCGGATTGCGGCCCGGGAACAGCCAGCCCTGCGGCAGCATCAGGCCGCGGCGGCTTCCCTCCCGCCACCAGGCGCGCAGGAGCTCGAGCAGGTGCGGCGACAGCATGGCGTGGCGGTCCTTGCGGCCCTTGCCCTGCTCGACCCGGATCAGCATGCGGGTGCTGTCGATGTCGCTCACCTTGAGCGACACGATCTCGGAGACCCGCAATCCGGCGCCGTAGGCCGTGCCCAGCGCAGCCTTGTACTTCGGACCCGGCGCCGCTTCGAGCAGTCGCGTGACCTCCTCGATCCTCAGCACCAGCGGCAGTTTGCGCGGTTGGCGGACGAGCGCGAGACGGCAGGCGAGATCGGGCCGGTCCAGCGTCACGGTGAAGAAGAAGCGCAGCGCCGCGACGGCGCTGTTGATGCCCGGAGGCTGTACGCCCCTCTGGGTCTGATGCAATTGGAACCGGCGCAGGTCCTCGGCGGTGGCCCTGTCGGGGGAGCGGCCGAGGAAGGCGGCGAAGGTCTTCACACAGCGGATGTAGTCGTGCTGCGTCTTCTCGGTGAAGCCGCGCAGCGTCATGTCTTCGATCATGCGCTGGCGCAACGCGCTGCCGGACGGATGGACGATCATGGGGCGCTCCTCTCAAGCTGAAGGTTGACCCTTCAAGCTTGGAGGCGGAGCAGCGTCCGTCACCTCTGATCGACCACAGCCTCACTGACGCCAGAGACTAAGCTTCAGCCTTGAAACGCGCGCCCTCCCGCGCGAGAGGGTTCGTTCCCTGACCCTAAGCTGACCAACGCCGCCCGTACGTGAGGCGGTTGGCGTTCGGGGGCTGGCGCGAAAGGTGTCTTACGTTTCCGCCAACCTGCTGTCAGTGCGATAGATTGCAATCGAGGTTAGCACCTGGGTTGCAATCTCTTCTCGTCGAACCGCCTCAGATGACCAAGAAGTCGTTGTAAGTGAGTGTTGCCTTGTTTTTCAGAGCCGCGATCTGAACCTGCTTGGCCGAGCCAAGGCCATCAACGTCATAGTACAAGGCGCCCGTCTTCTTGTTGTAGATGAGATGGTCGTCGTTCTCCTTAGCCTCCGTACCGATGACGAAGAAGTTCTTGTTGAGATTGGCTGGCTTGGACTCGGTGCCCTTCTTTCCGAGCACCTTGAAAATCGCATTCTCCAGCCAGATCGAATCGTCCTTCACGTTGAAGTCGTTGATCCTGTCGAGGTTCTTAGCATCGAGCCTGGTATTGAAAACGAACACGTCCTTACCCGCGCCACCGATCAGGGTGTCGTTGCCCGATCCGCCGTACAGAGCATCCTTGCCAGCGCCGCCGATCAGGGTGTCGTTCCTCGCAGAGCCCCTGAGCCTTTCCACCGGGATGTCACCGATGTTGATCGTGAACGACTTGTCGATGCTGATCCCGCCATCATCGATGATGCGCACGACAATCTGATGCGACGTGCTGTTCTCGTAATCGAGCAGCCTGCCGTTAGCCACGACGAGCTGGTTGCCGGAGAGCCCAAAGCGCCCCCCAGCATTGTCAATCAGCTCGAAGTGCAGGCCATCCAGGGGATTAGGATCGGCGGCCGACAGGAAGCCAATTCCCTGGCCGACGGCGGTGTTTTCCTGCACGGACGCTTGGCTCAAGCTGGCTTCGGCGGGAGTCAGGTTATGGACGCCGCCTGCATCGGTCACCGTCCGGATGCCCTGGCCGTAGAGCTGCATGCGCTCGGCAAGCGAGAAGGTGTCACCTTGGAGACTGACAATCCCGTCTTGCGTAAGGCTGCGGGCCAGTAGCGCTGCCGCTTTGTCGTCGAACGTGACGGATGTCGCACTGTCCAGCGTGACGGCTTCGATGCCGGAGATGAACTTGTTTGTCAGATCATAGACGCCGGTCTTCAGGCGCAACTCGTCATAACCCGCGCCGCCCTGAAGCCCAAAGATGCTTACGAGGCGAGCGGCGTTCGTGACGATCACATCATGGCCGCCGGTGCCTTGCACGATCTCGATGCCGGTCAGCAGATCCGGTGCGGTCAAATCCAGGGTGCCGGTCTCGATCATGGCGAGGGTGTCGGTTCCCAGGCCGCCTTCCAGGCTGTCGCCGTTGGCGAGGCCGCCGTTCCGGACGTGGAAGAGATCGTCATCGATCCACCCGGTTCCGCTTTCCTTCCCGCTGCCAAAGGAAGTCACGGCCCTGTAGTGCTGCTGGTAGATGCCGAAGCCGGAGCCGTCTTGGCCGTCGGATGCCCAGGTCACCACCCAACCGCCGTCCTTCAGAACCCTCACGTTTGAGGCCTCTTGAGAGCCCGCCGTAAAGCTGTTGACTCTCCTCTCACTGGTCGCACTCTCCCTGAGCGAGCCGTCTGAACTGTAACGTTGCTGGTAGATCCCGAAACCCGAGCCGTCCTGACCGCTGGAACTCCAGGTCACCAGCCAGCCGCCATCCGCCAGCGCCGTTACGCTCGGGAGTGTTTGATCCCCTGACGTGTAGGAATTGACCTGTTGCTCGCTGCCGCTGATCAAGCCGTCCGCACTATACCGCTGTTGGTAAATGCCCTGGCCGGAGCCGTCTTGACCGAGGGATTGCCAGGTCACTAGCCAGCCTCCGTCCGCCAGAGAGGTCACGCTCTGAGATTGCTGGCTGCCCATGACAGTGGTGTTGACCCGCTGTTCACCGCCCCTCGCCGAGCCGTCGGCATTATATCGCTGTTGATACACCCCCCAGCCGACACCGTCCTGCTCGGGGCTGAAGGACGACCAGGTCACCACCCAGCCGCCATCGGCTAGCGCCGTCACATCCGCACGTTCCTGGTTGCCTGTGGTGTATGTGTTGACCCTCTGCTCACCGCCGATAAGCGAACCGTCGGCGCTGTAGCGCTTCTGATAGACGCTAGGCGAAGAACCATCACTCGCTTGCCAGGTCACCACCCAGCCGCCATCGGTCAGCGCCGTCACATTCGGCAATGTTTGAATGTTGAATGTGGTGGAATGGATCTTCTGCTCGCTGCCCCTGAGCGAGCCATCGGCATTGTAGCGCTGCTGGTAAACGCCATAACCGGAGCCGTCCTGACCGTTGGATTGCCAGGTGACTACCCATCCCCCATCGGCCAGTGCCGTTATGCTCGGGCTTGATTGCTCACCTGGCGTGTAGGAATTGACCTTCTGTTCAGTGCCACTGAGGGAACCATCGGCATTGTAGCGCTGCTGGTAGATGCCGAAGCCGGAGCCGTCCTGGCCATTCGATTGCCAAGTGACCGCCCAGCCGCCACCCGCCAAAGTTGCCACGGCCACAGTGGATTGCACCCCTGAAGTATAGGTATTGACCTTTTGTTCCTCTTCGAACCTAACGATCAATGCCGCCATGTTTGCCCCTGTGCCGGCGCCGATTTCGTGCGCGACGGCTCTGAATTTTTCGCCCTATCGCCAGTCAAATCCGAGACTCGGCTGACGTAACGGCAGGACTGTAAAAAATTCCCAACTCTGGCGCAATCGAGAGAGGCTTGCGTAGGCGATTAATTAAAGTGAAGAGTAAATTGTGCAGAGTAGGATGATTGGACCTCCCAAACGCCGCCCATGAGTTCGGAAAGTCTCCTAATGGCACGGGGCTGACCTTAGCGGAAAGTCCGCTCAATCTGGGAACACCGGACGTTCCTGATAGCCAGGGAATTTCCTGGGTTGGTAGAGTCGAGGTGTGGCGCGGTGGCGGTAGGAGCGGCCTATCTGTTTCCGCCGCTTTCGCCTGGCGGTGCCTCATTAGCCGAGCCGTTGCTCCGTTTCCACACCCCGCTCATCGAACCGGACATGCAGATCTCCCGCATCCGGCTCTCGGACAAGACCTCACGCCTTCACCCACGGCACGTCGTGCCCAAGCCGGCTCAGGCGGACGAGCCCGAAGTGCCCGTAAAGATGCGAGAGGGGATAAGCCCCGCCCTTGCGTCGCCTGACCTTATGCTTGGAGCGCAACCACCGGCGCAACCGCACCGCTGTATAGGTGTCGAGCGCCCGGTACGCCGGGTTGACGGTGCCTACTGAGAAGTAGTTCGCCCATCCGCGTAGCGTGCGGTTCAACTTGCCCACCAGCACTGTGGTCTCTTGCCATGTTCCCGCTCGGGCGGTCAGCGCATGGATCTTCTCGACCGCGCGCCGGATGCTCTTCTTCGAGGGCCGTTGCGCCAGGCGGGCCTGGCCGGTTCTCGCCGAATACATCCGTCCGAACGTGTACCCCAGGAAGTCGAACTCGCCTTCCGGCACCTTGCAGATGCGTGTCTTCTCCTCGTTCACCGTCAGCTTCAGCTTGCCCATGATCTCGCGCAGCCGGTGCAAGGCCTCTTCGGCTTTGCCCTTCCTGCACAGGATCACGAGGTCGTCCGCATAGGTCACGATGCGACTGCCGAGGCTGTGCTCCAGCCCGAGCTTCTTCCATCCCAGCACAAACCGGCGCATGTACAGATTGGCCAGCAAGGGTGAGAGGGGTGAGCCCTGCGGGATGCCGCGCCGTTGATCGCGCGCCTCCGTTGTCCGTGTCGTCCGTCCTCGTGTGTCGGTCTCTTCCACGGGGCAGTCCAGCCACCCTCTGATCAGGTGCAGCACGCGCCGATCCACGATGCGGCGCGCCACTGACGTCATCAGCTCGGCATGGGGAATGCTCCCGAAGTAGTCCGCGAGGTCGGCGTCCACGACGTCCGGATGGCCTCGGAACAGCAGCTCTTCCACCTCGATCACCGCCTGCTGGGCATTGCGCCCAGTCCGGTAGGCGTAGAGTTCTGGTGGAAGGTCGGCCTCGAAGATCGGGTCCAGCACCAGCATCGCTGCTGTCATGCAGACCCGATCCCGCACGGTCGAGATGCCCAGCGGCCTGAGTTTGCCGTTGGCCTTCGGGATGAACACGCGTCTGATCGGGTCCGGTCGGTAAGTCTCCTGCCTGAGCGCAAGCGCCAGTTCACCCAGCCACCGCTCGACCCCATACGCCTCGATGTCCGCAAAGTCCTGACCGTCGCCACCCGGTGCGCCCTTATTGGAGCGGCACTGGGCATAGGCATGCGCCAGGATGTCCTCGCGGCTGATCTTGTCGTACAGGGCGTAGAAGCGATAACCGGCTTCTGCCTTCGCTTTCGCGTGCAACGCCGTCTGCAGTTTCTGAACACTCTTCGGAGTTGATAGGTTGCCCAATCTCCAGGTCCCTCACCACGTCGTGCGTCTGTCTTGAACTGAGGCCCCTTTCCTCCACCGGCATTACCCGGCTTCCAAGGTCCTACGAGCCTCTCCGCCACCCCAGGGCGCCCGGCCTGTCCCTCGCGGGCCTCCGGTTGGTCATCCCTGACCACGTCCTGGGGCTTCCCGTGTTGCGTGCGCTTTCCTTGTGTCCATGCTGCCGCCACTACCCCGGTGCAGCGCCTGGGCGTACTCTTTGCTCATTCACCCAGCCGTATCAGCCTTCCCCGAAAGGGTTGTCGGGTCGGCCTGCACATCGTCCTTTTCGAGGCTTGCTCAGCGTTCACTCACGTTGCGGCCTGCACACTCGCGCGGTCACCAATTCGTGACCCGCTATCCGAAGGCTTCAGCCATTTCGTTACCTCCATGACTGCTCCGGTTGCTTCCGGCTGGAGCTTTTGCCGGGTGGGACTTGCACCCACTGGAAAGCGCCGCCTTGTCACGGCGCACACCCGGTCCAGACCTTCACAGATGTCGGGTTCTTTCATCCTGCTGATGCAGGGGCTAGGTCGAGAGGCTTCTCTGGTGGGCTCTGATCAGAGCCCACCAGAGAAGCATTGTTCATGCGAAAGCCATAGGACTGGGCTGCTGATCAGCCGCTGCCGACCATTGGCCAGACTTCCAAAGCCCCGCGGTAGATCATCTCGACCGCGACGTAGAGGATGACGGCGAGGCCGACGTAGGCGATCCAGTGGTGCCTCTGAAGCAGGCGAGCGATGAAGCTGGCAGCAATGCCCATCAGGGCAATTGACAGGACAAGGCCAAAGACAAGGATGACCGGGTGATCCTGCGCGGCTCCCGCCACCGCCAGCACGTTGTCGAGCGACATGGACACGTCGGCGAGCACGATCTGCCAGGCCGCCTGGCCGAACGTCTTCCTCGGAGCATGTTCGGCGATCAGGCCGTCCTGATCGAGGTCGCGGTCCTCCAGGGCTTCCTCGGCCTCGAGATCCTTCTCGGCATGGCCCGCCCGCAGCTCGCGCCACATCTTCCAGCACACCCACAACGGCATTGTCCCCGGCCAGCACCAAGTCGATCATGATCACCTGGAGCAAGGCCGATAAAGCCTCGGTGGTCAGAAGCTCACTCATGGTGGATCCTTCCGAACTTTGACTTCGAGGAGGGTCGCTGCCGGGGCACAGCAGAATCATCCCCTTGAGATACTTGATGACAGACCGGATCAGAGGTTCTTCAAAATCGTGTCGACCACTTTCTTGGCATCGCCGAAGAGCATCATGGTGTTGTCGCGGAAGAACAGCTCGTTCTCCACGCCCGCATAGCCCGAGCCCATGCCACGTTTGATGAACAGCACGGTCTTGGCGCGTTCGACATCCAGGATGGGCATGCCGAAGATCGGCGAGGCCGGGTCGGTCTTTGCCGCCGGGGTCGTTACGTCGTTGGCGCCGATCACGAAGGCATACTGCGCATGGGGCCTGATCTGCTCTAAACTGGTCCAGACATTCAGGTCATGACTGGATCTAATCGATAGGCCAAATCTAGGTCATGCTGCCGTCATCCAAGGAGATTGACTATGAACCCAAAACATCAAACGACAAACCCGATGTTCCTTCCGGATGATCTGCCCAAACCAGTCGACGACGGGGGAGCGGTTCACCTGATCGGCATGCGGATGCCAAGCATCGGACTGAGGGCAACGTCCGGGGCGGATGTCGATCTCTCCCGGCTGCCCGGTCGCACCGTCGTCTATGCCTACCCGATGACCGGCGTCCCGGGTGTCGAGCTGCCGAAGGGATGGACCGACATTCCCGGAGCCCGCGGATGCACGCCCCAGACGCTCTCCTTCCAGGCGCAGCAGAACATCTTCGCCGCGCTCAATGTGCGGATATTCGGGTTGAGCACGCAGACGCCCCAATATCAGAAGGAGCTTGCCGATCGCTTGGGCCTTTCGTTCGCAATCCTCAGCGATACCGAGTTCAAGCTCACCGATGCACTGAACCTGCCGACGATGAGCGTCGAGGACATGCGTCTCATCAAGAGGCTGACACTTGTGATCAACGATGGGGTCATCGAGCACGTGTTCTACCCGGTGTTCCCGCCGAACAAGTCCGCGGGTGAAGTCCTCGACTGGCTGCGGGACCAGCCCAGTCCCGGTGACGCTTCACCGCTTGGTTCGGGCGTGACGATCTTCACCACAACGGAATGCCCTTACTGCAAGGCTGCGAAAGCCTT
Organism: Microvirga ossetica; assembly: GCF_002741015.1. Classification (NCBI taxonomy): domain Bacteria; kingdom Pseudomonadati; phylum Pseudomonadota; class Alphaproteobacteria; order Hyphomicrobiales; family Methylobacteriaceae; genus Microvirga; species Microvirga ossetica. The sequence continues at coordinate 545,650 of NZ_CP016619.1, forward strand.
GCTCTCTGAAAGAGGCATCGATTTCACAGAGATTGATGTCGGAAAAGATGCCGACGCAGCAAAGAGCATGGTTCTCCGCAGCGGGGGCAGGCAGACGGTGCCGCAGATATTCTTCGGACAGCGGCATGTCGGGGGCGCCGACGACTTGGCCGCTCTGGATCGGTCGGGAGAGCTTTCCAAACTGGTGTCGGCGGACTGATATGGAAGGAGGTCCTGCGGAACTGTTGCATTAACCTCGGCGGTATAGGGAGGGACGGCTATGTGAGGAGCCGTCCTGTTGTCTCTGTTCAAACGCCGCCGGTTTCCGGTCGAGATCATCCTGTTATGCGTGCGCTGGTACTGCAACTCGTCGTGGGTGCCGGCGTCGCCGGTCTGGCGGCCATCGGCACCGCTACCTCGCTCGGTGCCATCAGCAACCTTCTTAGGTTGTTAAGGCTTGTTGGATGCCTGCCGCGGCGGAACGGAGCCGCGGCTCGAGCGGCAGGCGTTCGACAAGCCTCAAAGGAGGAAACCGCGGAACACCGTGCTGATGCTGCGGCTGTTATGGGGATTGTGGCGTCGGCATCGGGTGCCGAGCCAACACCAGTGACTAGAACCGGTGTGGGTGAGTTCGCTGTGAGGGCCACCGCGGGCGCGGCAGACGACACCCTCGGAGTACCAACGGCATAGATGAGGATGCATCGGGATCACCGCAGAGGGCGACGCAGCGAGCGCCTGTGCCCCGGATGCGGCACCCATCATCAGCAGCATGAAGGTCATGGGCGGCCCGCGTGAGGTCATGAGGTGTCGATCCGGATGGGATGAGAGGGCGCAGGGCGCGGTGCACATCCGCGGGCGAACCGCTCGATGAGGATCATGCGACCGCCGCAGCACGGGCAACACCGCGATGGCTCGATCGATGCGTCACTTGCAGGAGCATCGGCCATCGGCTTCCCGGCCACGGCCAGGAGCGTCCGTGCGCGAGCGAGGTTCGCCTGACGCACGCCATTGCCGAACAGCCCGTAATGGCGGATGCGGTGAAAGCCGTCGGGCAACACGTGCAGCAGAAAGCGGCGGATGAACTCATCCACGCTCAGCCGCATCACCTTGGAGCGCTGACGTCCCTTGTCCCGGTAATCCTTCCAGTGGAAGCTGACCCCATCCGCATCGCAGGCGATCAGTCGGCTGTTTGAGATCGCCACCCGATGCGTGTAGCGCGCCAGGTAGGCCAGTACCGCCGCGGGGCCGCTGAACGGGCGCTTGCAGTAGACCACCCACGCGATCCGCCGCAGCGCCGCCAGCAAGGTGCTGAACGTCTCCGGCTCGGCCAGACGAGCCTGAGGTCCAAAGAAGCCCAGGCGCCCGGCCGCATGAGCCCGGGACAGCCCCTCTAAAAACAGGCGCCGGAACAGCCGCGAGAGCACCCGCACCGGCAGAAAGAAGCCGGGCCGGCCCGCGATCCAGCGGCTCCCATCCAAGGCGATGCCGCCGCCGGGCACGATCACGTGCACATGCGGATGATGCGTCAGGGCCGAGCCCCAGGTGTGCAGCACCGCGGTGAAGCCGATGCGGGCGCCCAGGTGTGTTGATGCCGGAGTAAAACTCCCCAGACCTGCCGATTGAATTTTCCCCAGGTGAGAGCGGTGGCCAGTTGGTTTGGCCGTCTCGGGGAAGACGGGCAGGCCCTCTTCGCTGATGCTGCTCCTGATGATCAGGAGGGCATGCGGTGATCCAGCTTGGGGAGTTAGTCATGATCCTGGATTGGCACCGGCAGGGCATGTCGGTCTCAGCCATTGCCCGACAGAGCGGCCTCGATCGCAAAACCGTGCGCAAGTATATCCAACGCGGCCTGGAGGCTCCGGCTTATGGCCCACGCAAGCCGCGTCAGACCGTCATTGATCCCTTCACCGGCTACTTGCGCGAGCGGGTGAGCGCCTTCCCGGGCCTGACCGGAAGCCGCCTGTTCCGCGAGATCAAGGAGCACGGCTATGCCGGGGGCTACACCGCCGTCACCGACTTCCTGCGCGAGATCCGCCCCACCCCGTCATCCTCCTTCGAGGTCCGCTTCGAGACCGCGCCCGGCCTGCAGGCCCAGGTCGACTTCGCCCAGTTCCAGGTCGTGTTCGCCGACGAGCCTACAACCCCGCGCATCGTCTGGCTGTTCTCACTGGTGCTCGGCTACAGCCGCCTGATCTGGGCCCGCTTCGTGCTGCATCAGGATCTGGCCACCGTGCTGCGCTGTCACGTGGCGGCTTTCGAGGCTTTGGGCGGAGTGCCGCACGAGGTGCTCTACGACCGCATGAAGACCGTGGTCACCGGCGAGACCTCTCCCGGCGGCATTATCTACAACCGCGCGCTGATCGACCTGGCCCGGCACTTCGGCTTCCATCCCAAAGCCTGCCGCCCGTACCGGGCCAAGACCAAAGGCAAGGTCGAGCGGCCCTTCCGCTACATCCGCGAGGACTTCTTCCTGGCCCGCTCCTTTCGCAATCTCGAGGACCTGAACCGGCAGCTGCAGCACTGGCTGTCCACCGTGGCCAACCCGCGCGTTCATGCCACCACGCGCCGCGTTGTCATGGAGGCCTTTGCCGAGGAGCATCCCTTCTTGCGGCCTCTGCCGCTGGCCCCCTTCCGGTCCGTCTTGCGGCTGGAGCGGCGGATCTCGCGCGACGGCATGGTCAGTGTCGGCGGCAACTTCTATAGCGTGCCCGATGCCACACGCCGGCGCGTGGTCGAGGTCCACACCCTGGCTGATGAGATCCGCATCTTCGAGGAGGGTGAGCTGATTGGCGCCCATCCCGTTCTGGAGGGCCGCCACCAGCGCCGGGTCGCGCCGGGCCACCGCAAGAGCTTTCCCGCACCGCAAAGGCGTGAAGCCAAGGTCGCTCCGGTCGGCCGCACCGGCGACGTGGTCGCCCAGCGCTCGCTCGCGTTCTACGACGCGGTCGCCCGTCACCTGGCCCGGGAGACGCGCGCATGAGTGCGCCCCTGGAGCTCATTCCCACGACCCTGGAGCGGATCCGTCAGGATCTGGTTGGCCTGAAGATGCCGCGCGCCCTGGAGGCGCTCGATGCCATCGTGCGTCGCCTCGAGCAGGGCGAGATCGGTGCGCTGGAGGCGATCGACACGCTGCTGTCCGAGGAATTGAGCCTGCGCGAGAACAGCCGCATCAAGACCGGCTTGCGCATGGCGCGGCTGTCGACGATCAAGACCTTGTCGGGCTTTGACTTCACCTTCCAACCCTCGCTCGACCGGGACCGCATCCTGACCCTGGCGCAGTTGGGCTTTATCGCCCGCTGCGAAGTGGTGCACTTTCTTGGCCCGCCCGGCACCGGCAAGAGCCATCTCGCCATCGCCCTGGGGGTAGAGGCGGTCAAGGCCGGCAAGAGCGTGTACTTCTGCACGCTGGCGGATCTGATCGGCATGCTGGCCCGCGCCGAGCGTGAGGGGCGTCTGCCGGAGCGGATCCGGTTCTTCTGCCGGCCTTCGCTGCTGATCGTTGACGAGATCGGGTACCTGCCCGTGGTGTCCGGCGGGGGCAACCTGATCTTCCAGCTGGTCAACGCCCGCTATGAGAAAGGCGCCATGATCCTGACCTCCAATCGCGGCTTTGCGGAATGGGGCGAGGTTTTTGGCGATCCCGTTGTGGCCACGGCGCTTTTGGATCGCCTTCTTCACCATGCTGTGGTGGTGCAGATCGAAGGCTCGAGCTACCGGCTGCGGCAACACGCCGAACTGATGCCCGAGCATGTGCGCTCCAAGGCGCTGATCACGCCACCCAATCCGGTGTCCGTCTCCCGTCCGCGAGGTCGGCCTCCGAAAAATGGTCCCGAGCCCCTGGGGACGTAAGCGGCAGAAGTGGGGAATTTTACTTCGGCGCTTCTGGGGATGATTCACACGGCATTGACACAGGTGTTGAGGATCGGCGGCCAGGGTGAGCAGGGTCTCGGCGGCGGCCTTGAACAGGAGATCATAAACCACCGCCTTGTTGGACCAGGCCAGATCGCCGATCGCGGCCGGCAGCGTGAACACCACATGGAAGTAGGGCACGGGCAGCAGCTCGGCTTCGCGCTCAGCAAGCCAGTCCCGGGCCGCCGCCCCTTGGCATTTAGGGCAGTGCCGGTTGCGGCAGGAATTGTAGGCAACCTGCGTACGGGCACAGCTCTCGCAGCGCTCCACATGCCCGCCGAGCGCGGCCGTGCGGCAGGCCTCGATCGCGCTCATCACCTTGAGCTGGCCGAGGCTGATGTGACCCGCATGGGCAGCACGCCGGGCGGCTCCGTGGGCGCGGAAGATCTCCGCCACCTCGAGAGCCGGGTGGGGCATGGGCCTGGCCTCAGGCGGGCGGATCCGCGAGAGGCAGATGATCGAGCGGGCTCATCACGGTGCGGATGAGCTGGGTCGCCACGCGGGTGTAGCGGGCGGTGGTGTCGAGCTTGGTATGCCCGAGCAGCACCTGGATGACGCGGATGTCGACGTTCTGCTCGAGCAGGTGGGTGGCGAAGCTGTGGCGCAGGGTGTGCAGCGACACGGGCTTGTCGATCTCGGCCAGGCGGGCGGCGGCATGACAGGCGCGGTTGAGCTGACGCGGGGTGAGCGGGCTGACCCGGTTCTGACCGGGAAAGAGCCAGCCCTGCGGCCGGGCCGCCTTCCACCAGGCGCGCAGGAGCGCAAGCAGCTGCGGTGAGAGCATGACATAGCGATCCTTGCGGCCCTTGCCCTGCTCGACGCGGATGACCATGCGGGTGGAGTCGATGTCGCTGACCTTGAGGGTGACGACCTCAGAGGCGCGCAGACCCGCCCCGTAGGCGACACTCAGCGCCGCCTTGGACTTGAGGTTGGGCGCCGCCTCGAGCAGGCGGGCGACCTCGTCGGGGCTGAGGACCACCGGCAGCTTGCGCGGCTCGGGCACGAACGGGATCTGCTGCATGACCTCAGGCCTGTGCAGGGTGACCTGGAAGAGGAAGCGCAGGGCCGTGACGGCGTGGTTGATGGTGGGCGGGCTGGCGCCAGTCTCGCTCAGGAAGAGCTGGTAGCGGCGCACATCCTCGAAGCCGGCCTGGTCGGGGGAGGCGCCGAGAAAGGCGCTGAAGCGGCGGATGGCGCGGATGTAGGCCTGCTCGGTCCGCGAGGCGAAATGGCGGATCGTCATGTCGTCGATCAGGCGTTGGCGGAGAGGACTGACGGACGCGTGGGTCATGGGAGGCTCCTGTCCTGAGGCTGGAGGAAACCTCTCCATTCTCAGGCCGGACGCGTCCCGGCGTGACCTCTATGATCGGTCCAGACGCCAACAGAGCCGGCATATCCTACCGCGGTAGCGGTTTAGTCCATTTGACCCGGAGCTGACTCTAGCTTTTCCAACATGGTTTGTGTCTGCCACGGCTCCGTCATTCCCGTTCCGCGAGATCACACACTATATGCGTCTTTGCGGAGGGCGCTTCAGTTCCTGTTCGATACACCCCTCATCACGAAAAAGCTCCCTCGCCGCTGAGGGAGCAGGAGGGAGCCGAGTTTCAGGAGGAAACGCCCGAAGTTGGGCAAATCAAGCTACGTCTCTGGCCCAACCGCCCCAAACTTAGGTTAGACGCGGCAGGAGATATCGACCGGATCGGTGCGCTCGGGCCAGTAGCCGACGTGAAAACTCCCCCGTCGAGGGGCAATCGACGGGGGAGTTCTCTCAGGAGCTGACTTGCTGGTCTTTGGAGGTGGATTGATCCCGAAGGATCAAAAAGGACCAATCCACAATCCTGAGAGTGCGCCTTCCGCAGGGCGACAGCCTTCACCTAAGTGAAACCAGGCCGGAGTTTTTGGCCGGGCGCCACGCAAGATCTCGCCAGCATATCCGCCAGCACTGACGGCGCTTAAGAGCCTGTTGGACCGACGCTCTACTCAACTGGCGCAAAGCACCAGTCCAAAAAAGCTTCCGAAGACGCTCAAAAGATACACTACCCGGCTCCCAAAAAGGGGTTTTATCGGAAATTCGGAGACGATTTCCTCACCAGCGCGGGGGCAGCGGCTCCGGGTCGACCGGGTTGATTTCTATGGCGACGGTCACGGTCAGCACCCGCTGGCGATGCTCGTTCTTTAGCTCGATTGTGACCTCCTGAGCGTCGCCCTTCGGCAGCCGGTCCCGACCAATCTCGGCCGCAGCCTCGGCGGCCTCGCGTTCGGCAGCGTCCAGGCTCTCGAACTCCATGCCCTCTTCATCAGGGACGATCCTCGCCCCCTCGCGAATGTCGAAGTAATAGCGGGACATCCTGATCAACCGGGACATTGGTCCCTTGTTCCGCCTTACTAAAGGCGCCTTAACCTATGATAATCTGCGCATTGTCGGCATCCGAGCATGAGGCGCTGACAACAGAGAGACCGGTGCTCCCGCCTGACCACAGGGGGCTGTCTTGAACACCATTCACCACCACACGGCCGCGTTGATCCGCAAGCTGGAGAGCATCGCCCCACTCGCGCCCGAGGAGAAGGCCGCCCTGCTGCGCCTGCCCCTGCGGCTGAAAACCGTCGCGGCGCACCAGGACATCGTGCGGGCGGGTGACAGCCCCTCCGAGAGCTGCCTCATCGTCGCGGGCTTTGCCTGTCGCTACATCATCACGGCCGAGGGCTAGCGCCAGATCCTGTCGTTCCACATTGCCGGCGATATTCCCGACCTCCAGAGCCTGCACATCGACGTGATGGATCACAGCTTGGCGACGCTCGCCCCCTCCAGCCTCGCCTTCATCCAGCATGACAACCTGCGCACCTTCATGCGCAGCCACCCCCGCCTCAGCGACCTGCTCTGGCGCGACACCCTGATCGATGCGGCGATCTTCCGTCAGTGGATGGTGGGGCTCGGGCGGCGCGACGCCTATGGTCGGATCGCCCACCTCCTCTGCGAGCTGCTGGTGCGCTTGCGGGCCGTCGAGCTGGTGGAGGACCATGCCTTCACGCTGCCGGTCACCCAGGCGGAGCTGGGTGACGCGTTTGGGCTCTCGACGGTGCATGTCAATCGGGTGTTGCAAGATCTCCGAAGAGACAGCCTGATCACCTTACGCGGTGTCTCCCTGAAGGTGCTGGACTGGGAGGGTCTAAAGAAGGCCGGCGAGTTCGATCCCATCTACCTGCATCTGGTGAAACAAGAGGCCCTTTGATCGGCGGGAGGTTTTCACCAGCCCATTTCATAAATGACATTTTCGGAATTACGGAGGGTCGACCTGGACCGATGCAGACTGAGGCGGCAGGATCGCGCAGCGCGTTAGGTACAAAGCGCTACCGCTGGGTTCATAAGCTAACCCACACCAATGCCCTCCACCTGTCTCGCCCGTATCTCCTGGGATCGCAAGATATTGGATTTTCTCGCTTGGCACGTCGATCCATCGTTTGGCCACGAGCATTTGCACACCATTTACGGTGAACCGGTACGGAGCAAGTTGGCAATCCCTGTCATCGCAGCAGCTTGCACCCGACTTGTCCTTCAGATGCGAGTAGATGTCGTGGGCCTGGAGCGGCAACGGCAAGCTGACAGCGAGAACAATGGCGATAAGGGCAGTGCTTGAACACATACGCCCCTCCGTACGGGCTCGGTCCCTCAGGGCGGCTCGGGGGCGGTGTCGGAGCCACGAGGCGCTGCAAGAGAGGCTAGGTCAACTGCAGGCTTGAGAATACGCCCGTTCCGACACGCTTACAACAGAACCGTGGCCAAGCGGCCTTCCGAGGCCAGCGAGAGCGTAGTCCGCACGATTTCCCGTCCGGCCTCGTCCTTCACAATAATCGGCAGAGCCTTCTTTGCTTCGTTCGCCCTCCAGTTCCATCCCCACATGATCAGGCGTGAAGTGGTCACCGTCATGGATGTTGAAAAAGTAGCGGGGCATGGCACTCCGGGATTTGATGCCAATGGCTGTCGACACCCGGGCTCTCGGACTGTTCCATAAGGGCACTTCTGTTCATTGTGCGGTCCCATGTGTGTTGTTAGGATCAGGAAACCAGCCCTTCGGGAAGCTGCCCTTCGGGTGCCGTTACACGCGCGATCTCGCCTCTGCTCGGTCGGGCCGTCTTGGACCCGATGCCCTCAAACCGATGGACCCGGTCAGCAGCAGCCGGTGCCCTTACAACAGAGGCGGGTCCAGTCGGCCAGCATTATCTTCGGGCTGGGCCCTGAAAGGTGCTATGATGCTCTTGCTGGGTGAGGACGTCGCGTCATGGCTGCCGGTGCTCCTAATTCTGGCGGATTCCTAATCCGTCCTCATTAGCCACACAGAATTTGGACGACTTCCTCCCCTTTGAGGGAGGCTAAAATGGTACTTCAAAGCAACCTGTCACAGGCACAGATCCAGACCTCTGACGATCCTCGTCGTAGTCGATCCAACACCGTGAAAAAGGCTCTTGTGTCGATTGCCTTCGGCCTGACAGCTAGCCTGTTTGCCACGGGCGCCTCGGCCCAGGCGACGCTCAATAGTGTGAAGCAGAAGGGCTTCCTGACCTGCGGCTCGAACAATGGCCTTGCCGGCTTCGGCTTGCCCGACACGCAGGGCAATTGGACGGGCCTCGACGTCGAGTTCTGCCGCGCCATTGCGGCTGCCATCTTCGACGACTCGACCAAGGTTCGCTTCATCCCGCTCGCCGCCAAGGACCGCTTCACGGCGCTCCAGTCGGGCGAAGTGGACGTGCTGTCCCGTAACTCGACCGCGACCATGTCGCGCGATACGCAGCTCGGCCTCGACTTCCCGGCGGTTACCTACTTCGACGGCCAGGGCTTTATGGTCCGCAAGAAACTTGGCGTTGCCTCCGCTAAGGAGATGAACGGCGCCTCGATCTGCACTCAGCAGGGCACCACGACCGAGCTGAACCTCGCCGACTTCTTCCGTGGCAACAACATGAAGTACGAAGTGGTGGCTTTCGCGACCTCGGACGAGACGTTCAAGGCCTACGATTCCGGCCGCTGCGACGCCTACACGACGGATGCTTCCGGCCTCTATGCCGAGCGCCTGCGCGCGTCGGCGCCCGATGAGCAAGTGGTGCTGCCTGAGATCATCTCCAAGGAGCCCCTTGGCCCGGCCGTCCGCCACGGCGACAACCAGTGGGCCGACATCGTCCGCTGGACCCACAATGCCATGCTGAACGCTGAAGAACTCGGCGTGACCAAGGCCAATGTCGACCAGATGAAGACCTCCGAGAACCCGGAGATCAAGCGTCTCCTCGGCACGGAGGGCAAGTTCGGTGAGGCCACCGGCCTGCCCAACGACTGGGCCGTGCGCATCATCAAGCATGTGGGCAACTACGGTGAGAGCTTTGACCGGAATGTCGGCGAGGGATCGCGCCTGAAGATCAAGCGCGGTCAGAACGCCCTGTGGAGCAAGGGAGGGCTCCAGTATGGCATTCCGGTCCGTTGAGGATACTCAAGAGCGGCCGATTTCAGTTTACAGTCCATCCCTGTAGGTAATGTAACATGCACCTGCGCCTCAGGACACCGGACTGGGCTTATCTCCTGTTGCTGGTGGTCAGCGTGGGAGGAGTGTCCTCCGTCGCTTACCGGATCGTCGGTTTCCTTGGCATAGGCGTTGTCGGTCTGATCATTGGGGTGCTTGCCTTGACCATCGAAATGGAGCGGGGTGGCCCAGTCGGCCACGGTCAGGCCTCAAGCCTCTACGCCCAGCACATCACCGCTGTGGAGCGCATGTCCGCAGCCGAGAGAGCAAAAAGGCATGCCGAACTCGAGGCTGCCGCAGTACCGCTCCTCGTGGCAAAGATCGTGAGCGCAGGGCTGATCGTCGTCGGGTTTGGGATGTTCTTTATCTTCGAACTCGGCGCCTAGCTCCAGGCATCAGCCATCCGGTTTGCGCAATTCATCATCCCCCAATCAATTAAACTTGCATGGCCCAGCGGTTGCCCAACCCATAAAGTGTTTAGGGCTAATACGCGGCCTTGTTTGTCACGCGCAAGGGATGCCCCCCGGCCCCCTTCGTTTAGCCCGGTGCGCCGGTAGACCATCCCCATGATAGGTAAAAGCTGATCGCGCCTGAACTGTTCTGCACGCTCATGCTCTTTCGCCTCGACCTCCTCAGCGGACGGCCCGCAGTCGTCCTCGCACTCCTTGAACCTGAATGTGACCTCATCTGTAGAACCCCACGGCTCGACGAGATAGTCACGGTTACGGAGGAAGCTTAAGAACGGCAGACGGGAGATGTGGTGGCGGAGCCTCTGGATCGATGCGCCCATGGCAGCCTCCTCTCACCCAAGAGTATGCCCCTCGCAACATGATAGCACAGTTTCACCGAACTCTATAAATGACATTCCGCAAAGGACGCGGGCCTTCTTCAAGCACGCTCCCTGATCAGGGGGAGCGGATTTTGAGTCAGGCTCCATTCCACGGACTGCGGTCTACGGTCGAGATTGCAAGGTCGGGTGGTTGCGCGCGGGCGCGCTTGCCCTGCCAACGCGGCTCTGGTCTCACGCTTGAAATGGCTTGGGCGTAAATGGCGAGCGCTCCACCAGTAGGATCCTGGCGGCCACGCCGAGCGACCGTAGCTCATCGAGAATTCTCTGCATCTGCTCGGATTCCTGCGCTTTGCGGGCATCCTCCACAGTACGGAACTCCAGCATGGTGATCGTGTTCGGGCTGGCTCCATCAGTCGTACGATAGGCCATAAACGACACCGCACCCGGGATTTGCAGAAGCTGCGCGATCCAATCTCTGACATGCTGGTTGTAGTCGTTCCAGCGATGAGACTCGGTCGGGCGGTCATACTGAAACATGACATAGGCCATGGGATACCTCCCTGAAGGCTTGCGCTATCACAGCACACTCGAGCAATCAGTCATAGCGCTCAGAACGATGCGCCCTTATTGCAGCCGCTTGGTTTTGCCAGGATTAGTCGGAGCGACGATCGCTCTTGAGTTCATTGGTGTTGATCACGCGCGCCAAGAGGTCTTGCAGGGTCTCCCGCTCCCGTTCCGACAGGGCAGCCATCACGCGATCCCGCACCGCAAGGATCGCCGGGTATAACCGTGCATAGAGTTCGAGCCCTTCTGGTGAGAGGCTGAGAAGGCGCAGGTCGCGTCCGTGTTTCCCCGGTGTCCGGCTGACGAACCCTAGAAGCTCAAGGTGCTTGACCATCCGCTGGGCACTGGCGAGGTCAATGCCGATCCGCTCGGCCAATCGCCGCTCGTCGATGTTCGGCGCATCGTGGAGGGAGGCCAGAACCGCAGGTTCGACCAGTGTCAGGCCCTCTTGATTGGTCACGTCCACCAGCGCGCGGTTCAGGATGGTATGGAAGCGTCGCCCCAGATTGAATTCACTGCGGCGGTGAACCGGTGGCAGCGCCCGAGACAGCGGGTGATCAGTGGGATGGGCCAGATAAGCCCGTATGGGCGCATCCAGGTTTTTCACGAGTTGCGTCCCGAGGTCGTCGAAGGCCAGCGGCAGCACCCTGGACACGTAGTCATAGGCCATTCCTGAGAGGCAGACCAATCCCGGCTGTGCCAGCTTCTCCATGCGGGCGGCAATGTTCACCCCATCACCAAACATGTCGCCGTCGCGGACCATAACCTCTCCAACGTGGATGCCGATCCGGAAGGTCACCCGGCGCTCCTCTGGGGTTTCCTCATTTGCCGCAGCAATCCTTTCCTGAACGCCGACCGCACATAGGACCGCGTCAACGACGCTTGGGAACTCAGCGAGAATACTGTCGCCTGCGGTGTTGGCTGTGCGACCGCCGTACTGGGTGATGTGCCGATCCATGATCTCACGGCGCGAGTCGAGCAGGCAGAGGGTCCCCGCCTCATCCGCGTTCATCAGGCGCACGTAGCCTGCCACGTCAGCGTAGAAGATCGCTGCGAGGCGGCGTTGCATGACTGAGGCGCGCTTGTTCATGGTCGGACACCGCCCTTCATGGGCCAACCTAGACCCATGTCGCGTCGGTAGAGCCTCGTGGTCTACAGGATAATTGGCCAGGACTGAGTGTCGTTCCTGACAGACCGGCGGCACCAGCGAAATTGCAACGACCGGCCCTCCAGATCCGGGTTCTTTCACCCGTGGGAGCGGATCGTCAGCGTGCAAACGGCGAGAATGCCAGCCATCAGGAGGAGTGAAATCAACACTTGGGAAAGCATCACATGACCCCCAAGATCACGGCCCCGCAGAACAGGAAGGCCATGGCCGCAACAACGAGCGCCTCGTTTTCGTAAGAAATGTAGGACCTGATTCTCTGAACCATGATGTCCTCCTAAATTAATTGAAGTATACACGCTTATTCGACCTAAACCGCGTCTATTTTGGGAACCGTAGTTCTTCCTCCTTGGGGTCGAGCTGATCCTTGACCCAGAGGCGATCGGCCAGGGCGCATGGATCCGTGTTGATGCGGGTTTCGAAAGCGGCGACGCGTCGGGTGAGATCTTCAGGGCTGCTGTGGCAGTGGTGATAGGTGACGTCCTCGCGCAGCCAGCGCCAGAGCGCCTCCACGGGCATCAGGTCAGGGCTGTAGCTGGGTAAGGGCACAAGCGCGATGTTCAGATCGGAGGCCTCCGCCCGGACCGCCTGGGCGCGATGGTAGGGCGCTCCATCCCACAGCAGAATGATCTTGCGGTCGGACACCTCGGCCCGCAGCCGACGCAGCACCTCGATCGTGTGCTCTCCGTTGGCGCGGGCATAGGGCCACAGCCGGACCTCGCCCTCGTTGTAGAGATAGAGACCATAGAACGACACCTTGGCCGAGAGCCCGGGCGAGCAGGAGGCCACCCACAGCCGCTGGCCGCGGGCGCACCAGCCATAACCAAGATCGGTGTCTTGGTGAAGGTGAGCCTCATCAAGATAGACTAGGAGGTGGCGGTCGCGTTGGGCGCCGGCCAGCAGGTCCGGGAGGCGATCGATGAAAGCCCGTCGTTGCTCCGGATCCGCGCGGCCGAGCAGCTTTTTGGCCTTCTTCCACGACAGCGCGAGGCGGTGCAGGGCCGCCCGGATGGTCTCGCGACAGACGCTGAGACCAAAGCGCTCGCGCACGAACGCCACCAGGCGCTTGAGGGTGAAGCGAGGCGGCGGATCGGCGCCGTCTACGGGCGGCGCGGCCGCCGCACCCTGGGCCGCGCGCACGACCTCGCCGAGACTGGCGGCGGTTCGGGCACAAAGGGGGGACGGCCGCCGGTGCGGCCATAGGCCAGGGCCGCGGGGCCCTGTGTGTGGTAGGCATGCAGCCAACCCATCACGGTCTGCGGGTGGCGCCCGGTGCGTGCCGCCACCTGGGTGGCGCAGCTTCCTTGAGCCATGTCGTAGAGGGCGAGCGCGCGCTCGCGGGTGCGCGCATGAGGTGCGTTTAGCGCCAGCCGCCGCAGGTCATCCGGTGTTTGACCCCAGCGTGCACAATCAACCCGTAGCATGACGCCACCCATATCTGAGGAAAGTGCCTCAGATGGGAACGCCCGCCGCTAATCCAAGCCCAAAACCATGGTTCTCAAACTGGATGCAGTTTAAGTATATGATTGTCTCGAAACATGAATTATTCGATAGGGTCGGAGAGAGTTGGCAAGCTATGGGCGCAATCCAAGAGATTAGAAACTTGGGAAGCGGATCACTATGCTTCTCTGATCCTCCTGAGTCTTGCGTGTATCATGTGTACAGCGGGATCCGATTATGGACTTGGCAATCAGGCAGCCGCCGCCCGGCATTCTGAAGAGCGGCACGGGTCTCGGTGTACAAGAGAAGGTTGTCTTGATCACCTTGGGATACGCCACATCACCTTGGGATATGCCACGTGCGCGAACGGCAAAGCTCCTCCGGCTTCTAAGGCTAGAGGAGACTGCAACCTCCGATCAGAGTGACAGCGGAGGGTGCTTATGGACGAGGTGACTCAACTCGCCCGGCAGTTGCTGGACAGCGGCGTAACAAGACTGTCTGAGCGCGAGCAGCGGGTAATTCTCCACATCGCCAAGCGATCGCATATCGCCCGAAATGTGAACAGCGTTCTTGAAGAACAGCAGACATTGGGCGAACGCCTCGCGGATCGGGTCGCTCAATTTGGGGGATCCTGGACCTTCATCACGATCTTCACGGGGATGCTCATGGCTTGGATCGTCCTGAACAGCGTTGCCCTGGCCCGCGTCGGCGGAGGCTTTGATCCATACCCCTACATTTTCCTGAACCTGATCCTGTCGATGGTTGCCGCGCTACAAGCCCCTGTGATCCTGATGTCTCAGAACCGACAAGCCGCCAGGGATCGGTTGGCCGCCAGCTTGGATTACGAGGTCAACTTGAAGGCGGAGGTTGAGATCATGGCCCTACACGACAAGCTTGACCGCATTCGCGTCGAGCATCTCGAAGGCTTGCTTCAGGATCAGACGCAGCGGGTTGAGGAGCTAGACAAGATGGTGCGGGCAACCCTCGCTAAGCCACTATCAAGCTGATCTGCCACGCATTTAGTCCGTACTGCCCTGGATCGCCTATGAGCAATGGGCGCTGCCACAGGCCTACGCCGACGTGCTCTACTGCGACAAGCCCCTCGACATGTGCCAGCTAGCGCAAGCTCTTTCCGCTGAGATGCTGCACTGAGCTCGTCACCCGCCTTGGCGGAGGTCTGGTGATGGCACGAGGCAGACGAAAGCCGAACTTCCGTGATCATAGGGTAAGCTGACCTTCATAAGGCCTAGCCCAACGGCTCAGATTGACCCACTACGGACTATCCTGAGGTTGGGACACATGGCTGTTAGAGCGATTGATCCGATTGGCAAAAATTCATGAGCCCGCTCGGCGAGACAACCCCATTTGTCGGCTGGGGCGACGGATTTGCAGACCTCTAACCGCTCCGCCCCTCTCGGCAGACAGTCCACTGCCGGCCTTTGTCCTAAGCGCGGGATAATCACTCTGCTGCTAGGATCCTCAGAGCCGGCTATGGTTTCTCCGCCTTGGAGACGCGGCAATCCCTTGGTGTTCGGGACCGGGCAGGAGGGGTCGGAAGGTGGCGTCACCGATCCCTCTTCACCCGCGCGCGTCAAGGACAGCATTCGCCAGTGTTCGCAGCCGCCGTGTCGCCTTCCCGAGCCGGTTTTACTGAATGGGCGGCGCGGCGTTCCATAAGGCGCGGCGAAGACTTTCCGAAATCTACAAATCGCGTTCCATACTGAGGCTTATGCGAATTACGAAGACCGGTTTCCTGTAGAACCCCGTTAGAAAGGTCACTCCTCTCCCCGTTACAAATGTCACTCTCCCTGGGTGATGGTGCTGGGGAGATTGGGTCTGATGACGGTGATCGGGATGAGCCGGCCGGAGATCGATCGGGTTCACATTCTGCGGGACGTCGTGGCGGAGCGAATTACGGTGCGCGAAGCTGCCCAACTGCTGCGGATCACACGGCGCCAAGTGTTCCGATTACTCAAGGCCTATCAGACCGGTGGTCCCACGGCCTTGGTGTCGCGCCGGCGCGGCAAGCCCAGCAACCGCTCCTACCCGGCGGCGCTGCGGACCGAGGTGCTGGCGCTGATCACAGCCAACTATGCCGATTTCGGCCCGACGCTCGCCTGCGAGAAGCTCGCCGAGCGGCACGGCATCGATCTGGGTGTCGAGACGATCCGGCGCTGGATGATCGCGGCGGGTCTCTGGCAGGAGCGCCGGCAGAAGCTCAAAGGGGTGCACCAGCCGCGCTATCGGCGCGACTGCGTCGGCGAACTCGTCCAGATCGACGGCTCCGAGCACTCCTGGTTCGAGGATCGCGGCCCACCCTGCACGCTTCTGGTCTACATTGACGATGCCACCAGCCGGCTGATGCACCTGAAGTTCGTCGAGACCGAGTCGACCTTTGATTATTTCCGATCGACCCGGGAGTACCTGGAGGCCTACGGCAAGCCGGTGGCGTTCTACTCCGACAAGCATGCCGTCTTCCGCGTCAACGGCAAAGGAGCGGTGGGCGGTGACGGCATGACCCAGTTCGGGCGGGCGCTGCATCAGCTCAACATCGACATCATCTGCGCCAACTCGCCCCAAGCCAAAGGCCGCGTCGAGCGCGCCAACGGCACCTTGCAGGACCGCCTGGTCAAGGAGATGCGACTGGCTGGGATCTCGACCCTTGAGGCGGGCAATGCCTTCCTGCCGGCATTCATGGCGGACTTCAACCGCCGCTTTGCCAAGGCGCCCTACAGCGACAAGGACCTGCATCGCCCGCTCAGCGAGGACGATGAGCTGGATGACGTGTTCGCCTGGCGCGAGGAGCGGACGGTCTCGCGCAGTCTGACCCTGCAGTACGACCAGGTGCTGTTCATTCTCGAGCCGAACGCGATCACGCTGTCCCTCGCCCGCCAGCGGGTGACCGTCTATGACTATCCGGATGGGCGCTTTGCCATCAAGCACAAGGGCCTGGAGCTGCCGTACAGGCCCTTTGACCGCCGTCAGCAGGTGGATCAGGCGGCAGTTGTCGAGAACAAGCGGCTGGGCCCGGTTCTGGCCTACATTGCCGAGCGGCAGAAGGAGCTCGACATGAGCCGGAGCAACAGCGCCCCGCGGCGGCGCGGCCAAGGCAAGAGCCTGTTCAAGGTGGGTTGAGCTCTCAGCAGTCACTCCCCGGAGGTGACATCTCTAATGAGGACAATCAGAGACTTGTCTAACGAGTTCTGACAACGAAGACCGGTTTCCTGCGCGCGCGAGGCGTTCCGACAGAACCTGGATCAAATCGACATGGGCTTCCCGAGCCTTCTCCATCTCTTGACCGAGACCGGCACTCGCTAAGGCATCGATCTGCTTTTCCGCATGGGCAATTCGCCGCCGAATGCTTTCGGGGGTGGTGTGCTGGGCCGCCTCCCTTTGCACCCATCTGGCTCTGTGACCGTTCGGCTTAGGCATCAGACCCTCAGGATTGGTGTCCCATAAGGTCAATCTACCTCACGGATGAGCGGAGCAATAACGGGCATTAACGGCAGAAGTTCAAATTTTCTTGATGGGAGTTTCGTGTCTCATCCGGTCAAGCAAAATCTGCACCGGGATCCAGTTCCATACTGCGCCTTCTGCGAATTACGCAGCCAAAGCGGCCAAGGAGGAGTAGGCTGGTACTAATGCCGTGATCTCGGGGGAGGGCCAGGGGAGAAAGCGATGAACCTAACAATCGGTATCGTGATGCTGGTCATCGGTCTCGGGATGATTTTTCTGGGGCGTCCCCGCAGAGGGGAACACGTCCGGCCATTCCTTGCATCAACTGCCATGTTCGTGCTTTATCCCGCCTTCACCCTTGTGTTTCTCGCCATGGGCTTCCTGACTATCTTGATGAACCTCTGATGATGATTATCCCCGCTTTGACGAGACGATAACCTTCAGCATCTCGCCGGTTCCATAAAGGCAATTCTGCGAATTATTGTACCATGACATTCTTCTGATGCGCATCAGGCTGATAAACTGAGTCCAAGTCCGAGGAGAAGCCATACAGGGCGAACCCACGATTTGGGTGAGCAGCGCCGCAAGATTAGGGGCGCCAACGCTCGACTAATTCGCCGCGAGAGAGTGACGCGCATGGTCACGCTCCTGGTCATCCTCCTGAATGCAGTCCTTCTCGCTTTCGTCGTGACAGATCTCCGGGCCAACCGGACTGGCCGGATGCCAGTCAGTGACGTCGCCGCATAAGCGTGGCCTCATCTGAGATAAGACATCCATGACCCACTGGAGTATGCTGAGAGTGGGCTAGATTTGAGCAACCCGCGAACGTGGCAAGACGCATAGACTGGTAGTCACATGGGCAATCCCATTGTGCGCAGACGGTTGGCCGCCATCCTCGCAGCAGATGTAGTGACCTATAGCCGCCTCATGGATTTGGATGAAACAGGCACTCACACAGCCTGGAAAGCCCATCGCGGCGAGCTGATCGACGCCACGATCACTGGGCATGAAGGCCGTACCGTCAAGCTCATCGGTGACGGTTTTCTGGCGGAGTTCCCGAGCGTTGTGAATGCGGTTGCTTGCGCGGCTGCGATCCAACACGGCATGCGGGAGCGTAATGCAGGGCTGCCGCGAGATCGCCGGATGGAACTTCGCATCGGCATCAACCTCGGCGACGTAATTGTCGAGGGCGACGATATCTACGGCGACGGCGTCAATGTGGCGGCACGGCTCGAAGGCATTGCCGAGCCGGGCGGGATCATCGTCTCTGGAGCTGTGCGGGACAATGTCGGCAATCGGCTCGATCTGCGGTTTGAAGACATCGGCGAGCAAAGGCTCAAGAATATCGATAGGCCAGTGCGCGCTTATAGCGTCCTGCTCGACATTCCCTCAGCGCTCGTGGCGAGCCGGTTGGATGTAGGCTCACAGAAAACGTGGAGCATTGAGAAGCCGTCCATCGTGGTCCTGCCCTTCAACAATATGAGCGGCGATCCCGAGCAGGAATATTTTGGCGACGGGATCACTGAGGACCTTATCACGGACCTGTCGAAGATATCCGGCCTGTTCGTCGTTGCCCGCAACACATCCTTTACCTACAAGGGCAAGCCCGTAAAGGCGCAGCAGCTGAGCCAGGACCTCAGGGTCACCTTCATCTTGGAAGGAAGTGTTCGAAAGGTCGGCTCGCGCGTGCGCGTCTCCGCACAACTTGTCGATGGCAGAGACGGCGGTCACTTGTGGGCCGACCGTTACGACCGCGATCTCACCGACATCTTTACCATTCAAGACGAGATCACCCATTCCATCATTGAGCAGCTGAGGATCAAGCTGCTGCCGGAGGAGAAGGAAATTATCAGCCGGGTGCCGACTGAGAACATGGAGGCATATGGGTACTATCTGAGAGGCCGACAGTTCCTGCACCGGCATTCAAAATCATACTACGTTCTCGCAAAGCGCATGTTCGCCAAGGCAATCGAGCTCGATCCGCTGTATGCGCGGGCGTATGCCGGATTGGCTGACTGCGATTCCTTCCTTTTTCTGCACTATAACGCCGATGTCTCGACCGACAGCATTCTAGCGGCGAGCGCCAAGGCGCTGGATCTGGAAGGTGGCCTTGCTGAAGCGCATGCGTCGCGTGGCTTGGCGCTCTCGTTGCGCGAGCGATATCCGGAGGCAGTAGCTGAGTTCGATCAGGCAATCGCATTTGACCCCAATCTGTTCGAAGCGCATTATTTCTACGCTCGCGCCTGCTTTGCTCAAGGGAAGCTTGAGGAAGCCGCCCGGCTTTTTCAGCGTGCGGCAGAGCTCAAGCCTGACGATTATCAGGCTTTGCTTGTGCTCACTGGGATCTACCGATCCCTCGGGCGTGAGCAGGAAATGCAGGAGGCGGCGCGAGAAGGTGTTGCGCGCGCCGAGCGCGAGCTCCTGCTTCATCCAGGAAACCCGAGACCCGCCTATTTGGGAGCTGTGGGTCTGGCAGTCCTTGGCGAGCTTGATCGGGCTAAAGAGTGGGCAGCACGTGCTCTGGTTATCGATCCTGACGACGGCCTGACGAAGTACAATGTAGCCTGCGTCTGCTCTCTTGTGGGTGAACATGAACGAGCAATTGACTTGCTGGTGGACCTCCTCCCGAGCGCCACCCAGGAGAGAAAGAGCTGGGTGAAACACGACTCTGATCTCGATCCGATCCGCCGTCATCCACGCTTCGCAGAAGTACTTGAACTCCTTACCTAATGATCTTCACAGAAGTCCTGCAACGGAGAGCCCTGCGTGACGAAAGAAGCTGACGATCATCTCGGGTCGGCGCTGAAGACGGCTGAATTCGCAGCGGACCAAGCCGAAGCGGGGAACGATCCTGCTGTAGGACGGTGCAAAGCCAGCTATCATCCTCCTGCCTGGGAGATGCGGCAGCTATGATCTCTTGGCCTGGGTCCGGGGCATGGCCCCAACTGCTTCTCATCCAGGCAGGGAAGAGACCGGGGAAACGTGCTCATCTCGGCCTCTCCCACGCTGCGCAACCACGAGTATTCACACTCTCTGTCTTAAGTCTGCGGCGGAGCCGGTTTTGCTGAATAGCCGGCGCGGCGGTCCATGAAGCAGCGGGAGGATTTCAAGAGCACTTCAAATCGCGTCTCATACTGGGCGTTATGCAAAATTTCGCGGCTACCGCACATCAAGCTAACCCTCGGGTCCAAGGAGGCGCATACTGTCTGGCCTTGAGAGGAGGCTGTGATGTTTGCAGCCCTACTCTGCCTTCCGGTTCTTCTGGTGCTGACAAGTGCCTGTCTGGCTCGTCCGCTCCGCTATCCAGCATCCTCACAATCATGCCGTTCAGGACGACAGCCCATGCCGGACCTGAATGCGCTCGTCCTGCGCAGCAGCCCACGCGTGTTCGCGACCGGTCGCCTGATCAAGGGTCACTCTACTCCGAGACCCCAAAAGGGCTGAACACCATGGCAGTGTTCTACATGGCCTGTGACCAGCTTCTCGAACAGAAGCCGTTTCTGATAATGGATTTTCGCTCCCGCCGGTTCTTCCGCGACGATGACCGGGATGGCTGCGTCGACGCGACCGGGACATTGGCCCTGCCGGAGATTGATCCGGCGGATTTCATGTCTGCTGTTGATGGAGCCGAGGAATTCTGTAACGAGGACCTCCCTCGGCCAACGCCAGCTCAACGACTTGGCATCTGCCCCTTAATGAGGATTATGCGAAATTACGGCTCGTCCTGAGCCGCCGCTGATTGAGGTGGCAGGACCGCACATTTCGTCATGTAAAGGGCGCCTCGGCTGCTGAAGTCCGGCTGGTAGATTAACCCGCACCAATGGCCCCCGCCGGTTTCGCCAGTGTCGCCCGGCAGCCCACGGTATTGGATCCGTTCGCCCGGCACTTCGATCCACCGCCCGTCGACGAACATTTGCAGGTCACTTGCGACAAACCGATAGAGCGCAGGGCGGCAGTCATTGTTATCGCAGCAGCTGCCGCCCCACACATCCCGCAGATGCGAGTAGATGTCGTGGGCTTGGGCTGGTAACGGCAGGCTGACGAGGGCAGAGAGAGCAAGGGCAAATCTGACACGCATGTGACGCTCCCTGTGCTGGGCGGCGGCGGCGCTGGATCGGAGCGTCGAGGCCGCGGGAGGAGCCAGGTCGATAGCCAGCCTTAGAATACGCCTCCTCCGCTACGCTTGCAATTCGGCTGTTCCATACTGGAGGTTATGCGAAATCGCACCCCCTCTAAGGTCTATTCTTCGGGCTCGCGAAGGGGCTGTGCGAGACCGCCAGCAGCGCCAGTGCCGGTGTGGGGCTGACTGATCTTGATCGCGGAGGGAAGCACTGGGACAGGGGCTTCAGCAGGCATCTCGGTCTGGTCTGACGGCATCACCGTCCGCACGGCAGCAACCAGATCGGCCGGCCGGTAAGGCTTGGGAATGAACAGCGCGCCTGAGGGAAGCTCCTGCGCCCCGGGTGCCATTCTGCCTGAAGTCACCACGACACCGATATGAGGCCATGCCTGCTTCACCACGCGGGCCAGCGTAAAGCCATCCAGGGAACCGGGCATATTCACATCCGTCACGAGCGCTCGAACCTCGGCTGTTGCCTCGAGAACGGTCAGAGCTTCATCCGCATCGACCACCTCAACGACTTTGAAGCCACCCTCTTCCCTGAGCACATCCGCAGCCATCATGCGAACGAGAGCCTCGTCCTCCGCAAGGAGGACAACCACCGGCTGCTGGTCGTTTTGATTGATGTTCATGGCCGACCCTTTTCCCTCACCTGCACTCAGACAGGAGTGCTGGGGCTCTCGGGGCTGGGCGGCTTACGCCAGTGCCGCCCGGAAGGGATCCGGCAGCTAACTCTTCAAGTGCCGCGAGACAGGCAGAGTTCCATATAGGCACTACGCGGAACGCCCTGTAGCCTCGCCGGCAGACACAAAGATATCGGAAACCCAACATAGATCAATGACAGATGCTTCTTGATGTGCTGTAAGTATTTTATCGCCAGACGATAATATTAGGCTCTGATGGCTGAGAGATGCGCGCGCTCCCACCTAAATAAAACGGGAGAGCCATCTTGGACAACACTTTAAATCACGAGTACAATCCACTCATCCGCAAGCTGGACAGCATCTTCACCCTTACCGATGACGAGCGGCAGGCCCTCAAAAACCTGCCGATGCAGATTGTGGTCATCAAGGAAGGTCAGGACATTGTGCGCGAAGGCGATCGTCCCTCCCGGTCCTGCCTGCTCCTGAGCGGCTTTGCCTGCGTCTACAAGGTCACAGGAGACGGCAAGCGCCAGATCGCGGGTTTCAGCATCCCCGGTGACATTCCCGACCTGCAGAGCCTGCACCTCGAGGTTCTCGACAACAGCCTTGGCACCCTCACCCCGTGCCGGGTGGGGTTCATCCAGCACGAAGCCCTGCGCGACCTGTGCGAGCGTTACCCCCGCATCACCGCCGCCTTCTGGCGCGAGACCCTCGTCGACGCCGCCATCTTCCGGGAATGGGTGATGAATGTCGGACGACGCGAAGCCTACAACCGGATGGCCCATGTCTTCTGCGAGTTGCTGGTGCGCCTGAGGGCGGTTGGCCTGGCCGAGGATCATGCCTGGGACCTGCCGATCACCCAGGCCGAGTTTGCCGATGCGATCGGCGTCTCGACGGTTCACGTCAACCGGGTGCTTCACTACATGCGGGCCGATGGCCTGATCCAGACGAAAGGCGTGCATCTGAACATTCCCGATTGGAGACGTTGAAGCGGGCAGGCGACTTTGACCCAACCTACCTGCACCTGAAGAGGGATCAGGCGGCCGCATGAGTTTCACCCTTCAGCCAATCCGCGTTACCACAGGCTTCGACGAAGAGGGCATGATGGTTCTCGACGCGGGGCAGCGGCTGGTTGCGGTGCTGGTTCGCCTCTCGGATGCCAACGAGGTGGCTGCGGGGCAGTGGTACCTGTAGGCAGGCTTTGGCCGGATCGATGGAACAAACCACCCGACCTTCTCCACTCTGGACATAGCCCAGGACTAGATCAGCCAATGCCTAGCCAAGGGGCGCTAGACAGCCTCCCTCATCAGGACCCGTGCGGCCCGCTTGGCCGTTTCATAAAGGCAGTTATCGGAATTACGCCGACGTCCTACGTGGACAGCTCTGACGTGCTCGAATTTCTCGATGGGTTGATCGGACTAGATTCTTGGCTCAGAGGTTTTGACCGGTTGGGATGGGCGTAGCACGGGCAGATGTTCTGGAGCCACCAGCACCGCGATGCTGCGCGCCATCCAGGGCTTGCGCCAGATCAGCCCGGCACATTGAGCTGGGCCAGCGATGACCTCGTGTCCGCAAACGGTATGCTCAAACCCCGTCACCGCCTCCTAAGGAGGCTCCGCCGACGGGGCCAGCTTTCTGATATGTCGCGGGAGCCAATTGGGTTATAGTTTGTTCAGAAAGCGCCTAATCCTGGGTCAAAATTGGAAGTGGGAGTTTCACAATGCAGGTACCAGCATCGGTAAAGCCCGCAATATGGGGCGCAATCGGCGGCGCGGTCGCTGCAATGATAATCGGCTTCGTCTGGGGGGGTTGGGTAACGGGAGGAACAGCCGGACAAATGGCGTCGGCCAGCGCCCAAGATGCTACAGTCCTAGCACTTACGCCGCTCTGCGTTGCAAAGGGGGAGCAGCAACCGGAACAGCTTGTGCTCTTGAAGAAAGAGAGCACCTGGAGTCGTGACGCCTTTGTCACCAAGGCCGGCTGGGTCGCTAACGTGAACGAAAAATATCGATCTGCCGTCGCAAGCGCGTGCGCAACGGCACTCGTGGAAGCCATGGATGCGAAGCCTGCTGGCTGATAGCATCACCTTGGCTAGAAATGGACGAGGGTGCCCGGAGGGGCATAACTTCCCCAGGCACCCTCGAACGCGCACAGAACAGGGGCGAACGCCGCCCCTGTTCAGATCGGCACCGATTTCTCTCAGAGCACGCGCGAGCCTCTCAGGTCGATCAGAGCCTGGGTCTCTCGGGCTGCCCGCTTAGGGCCTCCGACTTGGAGCGACGAACGGATTAGTCTCCGGCCCCTCCCGCGAATTTTTGTCGAAGCACATCTCAAGTCGCTCAAGCGCTTGCGCGCTCTTGTCCAACGGCACGCGAAGTGCGGCGCCCTCTGCCTGCACCTCCAGGGCATTCGCTGTTCGGAGCTTGGCATTAAACGAACTCTCCGCGAGGGCGATCGTGACGCCCTTCGTTTCCGCCAGCGCTTTGACTTCCACGGATTGACCGGCCGCCGCCAAGCGAACTGGATAGGCACTACCACGCTCAAGCTTCCACTTGGACGAGTCGAGTAGCAGCAGCAAGCCGCTTTCGGCACGCACAAAGCTTACCGCGAGATCGCCCGCCGTTCTCGACATTGAGCAGCTATCGAACTTTCCAGCCTTATAGGTTGTCGCGATTTCCCAAGGACCAATCGCAACGGTCTGCTCCGTCGGCTGAGCGAATGCTGATGACGTCACAAGAATAGAGCAAACAAAGACTGCATTCGTATTCACCACCCTGCTCCCGCCCGCTGCGCGCCCCTGCCGACCGGTTGAAACCCGATCGTATCCTATCGCCTGCCGTATCCCTGCCCTGGGTGTAACTCCTATCCAGTATTAGTCGTGTTACACAAGCCCATGGCAGACCACCCGATCTCGGTCGCGCTCGATCAGAGCGAGTGGAATCGCGCAATGCCATCCTCCGGATCGATCCGGTGCAGCACGAGATGGTGCTTGATGGGGGACCGGAGATCGTCAGGCACGGCGCGGATACTGCTTCGGACGCGTCGACAGGTAATGCCGGTATTTCTCGATCATGCGCGCGGTTGCCGTGCTCCTGTCCGTCTCGGTGCCTCTAGTCGGCAAGCGATAGGCCGGGCCGGGAAGCGATACCGTCATGGACCATTGCCAAAGACCGGAATCGGGGCCGCGCTCCACCAAGGCGACGGCGCCGATGATCTCGTCGCCTCCAGTCGGGTTAAAGCGGGGGAAACGCACGTCCGGATCGAGGGCAATGAAGGCTTGGTCGTGCCATCTGCCATCCGGATACACATCGGCGGTCTTCATCCAGTAGATCGCCATCAACGCCTCATTTTGAATTTGTCGGCTTCTGCGCGTTGTCCCTCGCATGATCTACGGAAGCTGCTAGCCGCAGCCAGTCCTCGGCCATCCTGAGCCAAGTGGCTTTATCGGCCTCATGGTTGGTTTTCGCCGCCTGCTGCCGACATTCCTCCGCCTTGCGGCGGTACTCATCCGCTCGATCCTCAGCCATGGCCCTAGCTCCTTCCTGCTTCCACGAATCTTGTTGCGTTCTGCCCTACCCTCAACCGCCCCGGCTTTGCCGAATGCCCTGCAACAGCCGCCTCCGAGCCTCGTCGATCATCAGGTGCCAGTGTCGGTCCACATCCTGCTGAATGAGCAGCTCGCGTTCTTCCCTGCGCAGAGTTGGATACCAATCCGAGCGTTCGATTGTTTCGCGCAGCATGGCGCGCGCCTCGGCCTCGATGTCGTCATCAGGGATCGGGGATCGTTCATCAGGCATGGCGATTCATGAGAGTACGTGAAGCCTTGCAAGGAAGACGACCCCGAGCAGGATTGCCCCCCAAAACAGAAGCCCGAGCCAACTGGACATCATACCCTCTCAGAATCTCACTCTGCCCTACGCCAACCCGCCCCGGCTATGCCGAAAAGGCATCGTCAACTTAACGGCTTGAGACAAGCTGACCTTCCCTGAACCGTCAAATCAGAAATCCGCAGCGACGCCTGTCGCCTCAGCCCAGGCCACAAAGGCCGACGCTCGGGCCTCTCTATGCTCAGCGGCGTTGGTGTTGGCGGGACGGCGGAAGAGATTTCCAACTTGGTCATGAACGGAGAGGAAGCGCTGGGCCTGCCCGGCTGATTTGAAGCGTTTCATCATGCGTTCGCGTCGTCGGGTCGGCTGATGAGAGTTTTCCGCGCGATTGTTTAAGCCCTTGTGCTGTCGATGCTCAACACCTGGCATGACCACTCTCTTCGCAACGGCGTAGCTGGCCAGTTTGTCTGTGATCATCACACGCGGTGCGATTCCTTGCTTCTTAAGCAGTTTCCGCAGCAAGCGTTCCGCCGCTTTCGCGTTGCGCCGGCTTTGTACCAGGATGTCGAGCACGACCCCATGCTGGTCCACGGCTCGCCAGAGCCAGTGCTTCCGGCCCGCGATGCTGATGACAACCTCGTCCAAGTGCCATTTGTCACCGGGTGCGGGAAGCCGCCTGCGGATCTGGTTGGCAAAGGTCTGTCCGAACTTCAGCGCCCACTGCCGCACCGTCTCATGGCTGACCACGATCCCTCGGGCAGCGAGCATCTCCTCGACCATGCGCAGGCTCAAGGGAAAGCGGAAGTACAGCCACACGGCATGGCTGATGACCTCCGCCGGGAAACGGTGGCGGGCGTAGCGAGGCTGGCGAGAAGATTTCATCCTTCACGTATGCCCTGATCCGGTCACCCTCTGGTTAATTTGACGGTGCCCTTGAAGAAGCCCTACGCCGCTGAGGAGTTGTCACGCCTGCTCCGTCGGGTTTCTCGAACCCGGAGCACCCGCTAGATTGGGCCCAGGAATGTCATCCATCGGTATAGGTTTGCTTACTTTTGTTGGGCAGATGCAAAGGTCCCTTCGTGGCACTCCCGAGACATAGGAGTTTGGTCCGCTTTGGCGAACAAGTGCTGGCTCGCCTGAGGCTCAATGAACTCGACGCCATACTTGGCCGCAATCTGCCGAAAATTCCATCGTCGGCAACGAGAGTAGGTGCGGTTGGGACAAGGACAAGTGGAGTGTATCCTGGCAGATCACGCCGCGGGTGAGGCTCCCTCGCACCAGAGCCTACAGTCAGTCAGGGCTTAATTGCGCGACATGTCCAATGGCGGTTCGACGCCCTCGCGCAGCGGGCTCACATAAGGGTTTTCCCGCGTTCTCTCCGCAAGGTCGGCTTCGGCGGCAGCAATCAGGGACGGATCGGTGATTGCGGCCATGCCGGTCGCGGCCATGGCCTTAGCGACATGCACCATCGCCTTGTGGGCCGCCGGCATCCTGCCTTGAGCGACGATCTGCCATGTGTGGAACGGGGTGCCGATCGCCACCGTCGGCGCGTGCGCCTGAACGGTAGGAACCACCCAGCTCACATCGCCGATATCGGTCGAGCCAATCATGGGCTTGCGAGGCGAGTCGAGGGGCGTCAGGAAATCGGCAAGAGGCGCATCGGACTTCGGCTGGCCGAGGGCCCGGTAGACGGATGCGATCTCCTGTTCTGACAGCGTTGCGCGGATCTTGCGCGCAAAGTCACGATCGGCATCGTCGAAAGGCGGCGCTCCGAGCTCCTCCATGGCATTGTGCAGGGCATGCTCGAGCGGCGTGTTGCCGAGCGTGTTCGAGACGGCGCTGACGATGCGCATTTCGACGCTCGTTTCCGTCATGAGAGCCGCGCCTTGCGCGATCTTGTGCACGCGCTCGATCAGATCGAGCATGCCAGGCAGGTCCATGGCGCGGATCGAATAGCGTACGCGGGCATAGGCCTGCACCACGTTCGGCGCAATGCCGCCGGTATCGAGCAAGGCATAATGTACGCGCGCATCGGAGGGGATGTGCTCGCGCATATAGTTCACGCCCACATTCATCAGCTCGACGGCATCGAGTGCGCTGCGTCCCAGATGAGGAGCTGCAGCGGCATGAGCTGCGCGGCCCGCAAAGGCAAAGTCGGCGCGCGTGTTGGCCAGCGACAAAGCCGGTGCGACTTCCCAGAAGCTGTAGGGATGCCAGGAGATCGCGATATCGGCATCGTCGAAAGCTCCGGCGCGGACCATGAAGGCCTTGGCCGCGCCCCCTTCCTCGGCCGGGCAGCCATAATACCGGATGCGTCCCGGGATGCCCTTCTCCGCGAGCCAGTTCTTCAGGGCGACGGCGGCGAGCATTGCGCCCGCTCCGAGGAGATTGTGCCCGCATCCGTGCCCATGGCCGCCCGGCTCGATGGACCGATGCTCCGCAACGCCGGACTCCTGGCTCAAGCCCGGAAGCGCATCGTACTCGCCCAGAAAAGCGATGACTGGGCCGCCTTCACCCGCTTCGCCGATGACGGCGGTGGGAATGCCGGCAACGCCCTCGGTGACGCGAAACCCCTGGTGACGCAATTCCGCGGCATGCTCGGCGCTTGAGCGGATTTCCGTGTAGCAGACCTCTGGCATTCCCCAAATGCGATCGCTCAAGGCAATCAGGCGGCTCTTTGCAGCATCCACATGCTGCCAGATCTCATTTCGGACGTTCATGTCTTGCTCCGGGGTCATGCGTGGATAGCGATCAATCGGGATTGCGGTCTTACAAAGCGCCCTCTTCCGCCGTGACCAGCTCTTCGGCAGACGGAATGCGCCCCTCGAACCAATAGGCAGCAGCAGCGCGCGACATGGCGGCGCCGTCATGGCCTACACCCCCAACGTGGATCAGCGACCAACGGAAAGGCACTCCGAGGCGTTCGGCCTCCTGATGGGCGAAGTCGTAGACGAACTGCGCGCGCGCATAGCGGTGCGGTCCCTGCCTCAAGGCCTCGGCCTGGGCGGGCAGGTTCGGATCGTCGGTGCTGATATCCCGATCGCCGGCGAAGATGTGCATGGGATAGGCAAACCAGCGCGCCAGACCGACCTCGTCGAGCCCCAGCCTGCCGAGGCCTTCCGGAAAGTCGCGTTCCAGCGTCGGCAGGGTGTACCAGCCTGGATTGCCCGCGATGACGGCCTCGAAGGGGGCATGATTCTGGGTTGCGAGCATCCGATGCGCGAATTGCCCGCCGGCGGAATGACCGAAGAGCCGTACCTTCGAGCGTCGCGTCACGCCGCCGTTCCGCAGGACGGCGAGAACGCGGGCCGGGACGGCATAAAGCCACTTCTCGAAAGGGCGCACGCTTCCGTCGTCCCCGATGACCCATCCGTTGTTGTACGATTCGGCCTCCGGGAAATGCGCGTCGGGGAAAGTCGGCGCCACGATCAGAATGCGATGCTTGTCCGCGGCCGGAACCCAGAAATCCCGATACTCGTCGCCATTGCGGAGCATGCCGTGCTGGACGATGACGACCGGATCGTCGAGGCCATGATCCACCGGGCGATAAAAATTCACCTCGATGGGCCGGTCTGGGTGCTGCGGATCGATAAAGGGAAGCGTGCTGCGGCCGGTCTCAGGAATAAGCGTGGTCGTCATGCGTTGTCCGAATGGTGCAAATGGCAGGCTGCGCTGCGTCCGGGTGCGATTTCCGTCAGCATCGGGCGAACCTCACGGCATTTCGCCATGGCGTGCTCGCAGCGCGGGTGGAACGGACAGCCGCCGGGCGGCGCCAGAGGGGAGGGCAGCTCGCCCTTGAGCGGCTGGAACGCGCGCTTGCGCCGCGCCGTCGAGGGACTCGCCGCGATCAGCGCGGCGCTGTAGGGGTGGGCCGGCTCAGTGAAGATGGCGGAGGCCGGCCCGATCTCGACGATGCGCCCGAGATACATGATCGCGACCCGGTCGCTGATATGCCGAACGATCCCAAGATCGTGGCTGACGAACAGATAGGTCAGGCCGTGCTTCTCGCGAATGTCCATGAACAGGTTGATGACCTGCGCCTGGATCGAGACGTCCAACGCCGAGACCGGCTCGTCGCAGACCAGAAAGCCCGGCTTCACCGCGAGCGCGCGGGCAATGCCGATGCGCTGGCGCTGCCCTCCGGAGAACTGATGCGGGTAGCGGTTGCGATAGGTGACGTCGAGGCCGACCTCGGTCAGGGACCTGTCGACCGCGGCATCGATCTCGCCCTTCGGCAGCAGGCGATGAACCCGCAGGGCCTCGCCGACGATGGTGCGGACTTGCATGCGCGGATCGAGCGACGCATAGGGGTCCTGGAAAACCATCTGGACCTTGAGCAAATAATCGAGCCGCTCCTTGCCGCGAAGCTCGGCAACGCGCCGCCCGTCGTAAACGATGTCTCCGGCGCTGGGCCTGGTGATGCCCGTTGCCATCCTGGCCAGCGTGGACTTGCCGCAGCCGGATTCGCCGACAAGGCCGAGGACTTCGCCGCGCGCCACGCTGAGATCGACCCCATCGACCGCTCTCAAAACGGGTGGCGGCGGAGCGCTCCCAATGGCGGCGAGGATGCGCTGTGCCACTGTCGCCTTGCCGCGGAAGTGCTTTTTAACACCACGCAGTTCGAAGAATGGTTCGGTCATAGCGCGTGGCCCTCTGGCACGGGATTGTGGCACCGATAGCTCTGCCCAGTGCGCGTGACCTGCGGCAGGGGATCGATCTCGGCGCATAGGGGCAGGGCGCGCTCGCAGCGCGGCCGGAACGGGCATCCGCTCGGGCGCGCGTCGATGCTGGGGGCCGCACCATTAATCTGCTTCAACCGCTCGCCGGGCGCGACCGTCGTGGCTGAGGAGCCAAGCAGACCAAGCGTGTAGGGATGGCGGGGACGATCAAGAACGTCGTCGACGGTGCCCGTTTCGACGATCCGCCCGGCGTACATGACAGCGACCCGGTCGGCGAGTTCCGCGACGACGGCGAGATCGTGGGTGATCCAGAGAACCGCCGTGCCGGTCTCGCTGCTGAGCTTTTGAACCTCGAACAGGATCTGGCTCTGGATCGTGACGTCGAGGGCCGTCGTCGGTTCATCGGCGATGATCAGATCGGGCTTGTTCAGAAGCGCGGTCGCAATCGCCACCCGCTGGCGCATGCCGCCCGAGAACTCGTGCGGATACTGCTTCAGGCGCGCCTCGGGTGAGGAGATGCCGACCCGCGACAAGGCGCGCGAGGCCTCTGCCATGGCCTCTTGCCGGCTGCACGGGCGGTGCTCGAGAATGGCCTCACCCATCTGCTCGCCGATGGTGAGGACCGGATTGAGGGTCATCAGCGGATCCTGAAAGATCATCGCGATGCGATCGCCCCGCAGAGCCCGCAGGCGCTCCTCGGGGGCCCGGCGTAAATCCTCTCCTTTGAACAAGACATCGCCGGACACGATCTCGCCCGGGGCATCGATCAGCTGGACCAGCGAGAAGCCGGTCACTGACTTGCCGGAGCCGGACTCTCCGACGAGTCCCACGATTTCGCCGGGGTGCACGACGAGGTCGACGCCATCGACGGCGGGCCATGCGCCCGCGAGATCGTGAAACACCGTTCTCAACCCACGAACAACGAGCAGCGGCGACACCATCAGCCCCTCACGTTGAAGCTGCGGCGCAGGCGCTCGCCGACGAGATTGAGCGACATGATCAGCAGGACGAGGGCAATGCCGGGGAAGGCGGCGATCCAGTATTCGCCGGAGAGCAGGAATTCAAAGCCGTTGGCGATCAGAAGGCCGAGCGATGGCTGCGTCACCGGAACGCCAACCCCGAGGAAGGAGAGGGTGGCTTCCAGGGTGATTGCGCCGGCGATGCTGATCGTCGAGACGACGAGCACCGAGCCGATGGAGTTCGGCAGCAAATGCGCCAACATGATGTGGCGCGTCGGCAGCCCGAAATTGACCGCGGCCTCGATGTACTCCTTGCGCCGCTCGACGAGCGCCGCCGCGCGCATCAGGCGAGCATACTGGGCCCATTGCACCAGGATGATCGCAACGATCACCTTGTCGACGCCGCGCCCGATGGAGGCGAGCAGCACGAGGGCGATCAGGATCGACGGGAAGCCCAACATGAAGTCGACGACGCGCATAATCGCCGCATCGATGGCTCCGCCGAACTGGGCCGCGACCAGCCCCGCGAGAATGCCGATGGCGAGCGCGCCCGCCGTCGATGTCAGGCCGACAAGCAGGCTGGTTCGCAGCCCGTACAGGATGGCGCTGAGCATGTCGCGCCCCTGCGCGTCGGTGCCGAGCCAGTAGATGACGCCGGTCATCCCTTGAGAGCCGGGCTCAAGGCGATTGTCCATCACGCTCAGCGACGCGAGGTCATGCGGGTTCTGCGGAGCGATGAAGGGGGCAAGAAGCGCGAGAAGCAGGAGAATTCCCAACAGGATGACGGCGCCGCGTGTGGTGGGGCGGCTCCCGATCCGGCGCAGGACTTGTTTGCGCAGCGTCGTGTCGGCCCTAGCCGTCATGTCCGTCGCAAGGGGGTTCGACAGGGTCATGCGATGTCTCCGGTCAGCTTCACGCGTGGATCGAGCGCTGCGTAGAGAATGTCGACCAGGAAGTTCACGGCGACGAAGAGAAGGGTGGCGAGCATGACGTAGGCAACGACGACAGGGCGGTCGAGGTTATAGATGCTGTCGATGAGAAGCTTGCCCATGCCCGGCCAAGCGAACACGGTCTCGGTGATCGTCGAGAAGGCAACGAGACTGCCGAACTCCATGCCAGCAACCGTCACGACAGGGATCAGGATGTTGCGCAGCACATGGCGCCCGACAATGCGCTTGCGCCGCACGCCCTTGGCGCGGGCATATTTGACGTAGTCCTGCGTCATTGCCTCAGTCGTTCCCGCCGCGACAAGGCGGATCATCAAGGCCATGTTCGGAATGGCGAGGTTGAGAGCGGGCAGGACGAGATGCCTCAAGCCGTCGAGCGTCAGCAGGCTTGTGGGAATCCCGAGTACCGAAACCGTCTCGCCGCGCCCCGCAGTCGGCAGCCAGCCGAGCAAAACGCTGAAGAGCAGGATAAGCATCATCCCCTTCCAGAAACTCGGAAGCGAGAAGCCGAGGATCGTTCCGGCCATAATCGCGCGGCTCGGACGGCTCTCGGGGTTGAGGCCGGCGAGGAGACCGAGCGGAATGCCGACGACCGCCGCAAGGCTCATGGCCAGAAGAACAAGCTCGAACGTGGCCGGCAAGCGCGCCAGGATCAGATCGACGGCCGGAACGCCGTGGACGAAGGAGCGTCCGAGATCGCCTTTCAGGGCATTGCCCAGGAAGGCGAAGTATTGCTGCCAGACGGGCAGATCGAGCCCGAGGCGCCGGATCATCGCCGCGCGTTCCGCGGCGCTGACCTGCGGAGGAACCAAGAGTTCAATTGGGTCTCCAATGCCATAGACGGCAAGGAAGACCACGACCGAGACCGCGAGCAGAACCAGGACGCTCTGGATCAGACGCTGCAGGATGTAGGCCGTCATGTCAGGCGTTCCGGTCCGCTCGTGGTCTCAGGCTTTGCTTACTTCGTGGGCTTGACCTGCATGGCCATCGTGAACTGGTCCGCGCGGCCGGTATAGGTCAGGTTCGCCTTATAGGCCCAGATGGAGCTCTCGAAATGCAGCGGAATGAACGCGCCGCCCTCAAGTGCCTTCGTTCCGGCCTGCTGGAGCAACTCGGAGCGCTTGGCGTCGTCGAGGGTGACGATGGCTGCGCGGAGCAGCTTGTCGAACTCGGGATCGCTGTAGCCGCCGTAGTTCGAGCCGCCCATGGTCTTCGCCTCGTCCGGGGTCACTGGCCACTGACGCAGGAAGGACGAGGCCTCACCACTCGTGGAACCCCATCCGCCGAGCGCCACGCTGAACTCCTTCTTGGCGCGGCGCGGGAAGTAGAGGGCGCGCGCCATCGCGTCCACCTCAGAGCGAATGCCGACCTGGGTCAGGTACTGTGCAACGGCCTGGGTGATTTGGCTGTCGTTGATGTAACGGTCGTTGGTCGTCGAGAGCGTGACCTGGAAGCCGTTGGGATAGCCGGCCTCGGCCAGGAGCTTTTTCGCCGCCGCCGGATCATAGGCAAGCTTGGGCGGATTGGCTAACGCACCGAACATGCCATTGGGCAGGAACTGGTAGGCCGGCTCGGCCGCGCCGTCCATGATGCGCTTGATAATGGCGTCACGGTCGACGGCAAGCGAGATCGCCTTGCGCACGCGCGGATCCTTCAGCGGGTTCTTGCCGTTCTCGGCCTTCACGAACGGGCTCGGCTCGCGCTCCACGTCGAGTTGGAAGTAGATCACGCGCGTTGAGGGAGTGATCACGTGGCCGAAGCGCTTGTCGTCCTTGATGCGCGACACATCGCGCGCGGCCGGATTTTCGATCACGTCGTAATCGCCGGCAAGCAGGCCCGCCAAGCGCGGGCCGGCATTGGGAACCGGCACAAAGTTCACGCTGGCCCAGGGTTCTGCCGGGCCCCAGTACTTTTCGTTGCGCTCGAGCTCGATGCCCGTGCCTTTCACATAGCTCTTGAACTTGTAAGGGCCCGTGCCGATAGCGAGCTTGCCGTCGTTGAAGTCGCCGACGACCGGCCATGGTCCAGTAACGCCGCAGTTCTTAGCCGGGTCGAAAGACAGCTTGTCATGCGGAACGATGGATGAACTCAGGATGGCGAGGCCCGAAAGGAAGTTCGGCAGCAGGGGATCCGGCGCCTTCGTGGTGATGACGATGGTCTGCGGATCGGGCGCCTCGACAGCCGTGAAGTTGCCCGTGATGTCGGCAAAGGAGCCTGCAATCGCAGTCTCGTTCTTCAGGGTGCGGCAGAAGCTGAAGATCACGTCGTCTGCGGTGAAAGGCTGGCCGTTGGAGAAGGTCACGCCTTGGCGGAGCTTGAAGGTCCAACGATTCTTGCCGTCGTTCTCCCAGGAGGTGGCAAGGCTGGGCATGACCTTCTGCTTTTCGTCCTGCTTGGTCAGGCCGTCGAAGATATGCGCCGCCAAGGCGTTGTTGGGCGTCAGATCGTGATAATGTGGGTCGATGGCGGTCGGCTCAGAGCTGAGCGCGATCTTGAGCGACTGAGCCCATGCGGGAGCGCTGAGCAGGCAGGTGCCAACCATGAAGGCGAATAGGGCAGGATGACGCATCGTAAAGTTCTCCGATTCCTCTGGAACTGTCTTTTGACAGATTTATTTTCGCAGATTAGAGATCATGAAAATTTTATGACGTCAACCAGCCCGGAGCATCCATGTCGCACGTCCTGAAGCCGACGACGGACCTGGCCCATCGCATTGGGCTGGTTTATCCCTCGTTGAGTGGGGCTCATCGGCGCGCCGCGGACTTCGTGCTGCACAACCCACTCGAGACGGCAACGATGACGATCGAGGGCCTCGCCGAACGCAGCGGCACCTCCACCGCGACGGTCACCCGGTTCGTTCGCGTTCTCGGTTTTGCCGGTTACAGCGAGTTCCGGGCGGCGCTGTCTGAGGCACTCCGGCTTGCCATGGCTCCCGTCGACAGCCTTGCCGATGCCCACAGCACGAAAAGCACCGCCTTCTCCACGTTTGTCACGGCTATCAAGGATCAGGCTGCCAATTTAAATGAGACCCTTGCCGCGATCGATGAGAAGACCTTCTCCCGGGCGATGGAAGCGTTGTTGCGCGCCCGCCGGATCTTCATCATCGGATCCGGAGCGAGCCACCATGTGGCGGCTCATCTCGATGAAGGGTTGACGCTCTATCTAGATGCGAACGTGATCTTCACATCCTCGCGCGGCGGGCCTGAGAAAGCGATCCGGCATATCATGAACGTGGGGCCGGACGATCTTGTGCTGGCCATCTCACTTCCCCGCTATTCCCGTGGCACCGTCGATCTGGCGAAACTCGCCAAGGACCGTGGAGCGACGGTACTGGCGTTGACGGACGCGCCGAGTTCGCCGCTCGTGCCCATCGCCGACATGACCTTCTTCGCCCCGGCAAGAAACCGGCTGCTGCCAAATTCACCCACGGCAACCTTCGCGCTCGCCGATGCCATCGTTGCTGCCATTGCTCGAGAGCGGCCCGATGCCGTCGCGGCTTTGAAGGAACTCAGCGAAAGTCTTCTGTGGACGTTTTATCAGTGAATGAGGCCACTTCGGTTTGGTACCGTTCGCTTGCCCAGAACGTCAGGAAATGGCAGTGCGCCCCAAAGGCGCGGATCACCAGTGGAGGAAGATTCCACCCAGAGAGTTGTCGATTGATCTGGTCGCTGACGAGCGGTTCGGCCGGGCAACCGGACGGGCCGGAGCCTCGTGACAAAGGTCGCTGTAAGGCGGCTGAGCAATCCGATGGGCCGTAACGTGAGTGAAGCCTGAGCAGGCTATGAGCGTGACAATGCGGATGCCGACCCTCCTGCCATTTGGGGAAGGCCGTGCGAGCGGGGAAGCAATCGACACGCGCACCCGCTCGATCCGCCGGGGTCGTGGGCACGGCACATCGGAAGGGTGATGCGGGTCATCGGGGGAGACCCGTTCTGCGCGAGGGTAGCGGCCTCAACGGTGTTGTAAGACGCCGGCCAGGGCGGGGTCGGACAGGGTCATACGAGCGCTGAGGCAGGGTAACGCCGACGGAGCAAGGGAAAGGTCGATGGTATCTGGGCGCGAGCCCGTGCAAGAAGAGCGTGCAACGGCTCAAGACGAAGGTCGCCAACCTGCTGACGCCCGGCCACAACGAACCATGGTGGGACGTGCGCGACAGGCTGAACAGGTCCCTGCGCGGCTGGTCGAACTACTTCTCCTATGGGACATGTCGGCCGGCTTTCCGCGGGATGGACCAGTACGTCACCGAGCGCGTGCGCGCTTTCCTCGCCAGACGGCATAAGGTGCAGTTGGTTCGGGATTATGTCGGCCGGGGGAGAAGCCTCGAGAGCGTGTCCATAGACCAGTTGCGCGGGGAATGGGTCGCCTTCATGCGAGCTTGGGTCACTGACCCTCACGAATTCCGCAATCCTAAAAGGGCGGATATCGAGTCCGAGTTCACTCTCTAGAGCTTGGAGCTACCCAATGAGATGGTTGTGGCCGAGTTCGAGGCCGGAACCGTGCGTTTGGAAACAGTTCTTGTTCCAGCCCCAGATCGTCCAGGCGGTGCAATGAGGAAGGGAGGTGCCGCCTCCCTTCCTCTTGGGTATTCCCAAAAAATCCTCTCAATTGGGCTCACGGCCGAACAGCGGTGACTTCGATCTCCACCAGAAACCCTGGGTTAGCCAGTCCGGCAACCTGGAACACCGAGCGTGTCGGCAAATTGGGCTGCTCCTTAGTGCCGAAGAACTGGGTGTAGCCCTGCATGAACCCGGCAAAATCCATCTTTCCGCCCTTGTCTGGGTCACCAACGAGGAAGACCTGCATCTTAACCACGTCGCCCATCGTCAGGCCGATCCCGCTCAGCGTCTTCTCGATCGATCTCAGGACGGTTTCAGTCTGGGTTTTTGTATCACCATAGGCTGCAATGGTGTTCTTCTCGGCGCTCTGGCTGGTTATCGGTGGGACAGCACCACTGACATAGACCGTTGTCTTGCCAGCCGGGATCTCGACCGCCTGCGCAATAGGAAAGTCAGAGTTCGGGATCTTGTGCCGGGTCACGTCCTGAGCAAAGGCAGGTGCGGCCAGTGCAAGCAGCGTGGCAAGCGCAGACACTCCAAGAAGCCGATGCATCGTAGATATCTCCAGTAGGTGGGTGGAATGGGTCTGAATGTTAATTATCGCGACTGGGCAACTTCCTGCGCCGTCACCTTTTCCTCATATGAGTTCCCAAAGTGAGTCCGCAGGTAATTGACGACCTCGGCGACCTGCTCGTCGGTCATCATCTTGCCCACCGGCGGCATGCCCTTCAGGCCATGGAGCACGACCGTGATCGGATAACCGGCCGCCTCGAGCTTCGGGTTGTTGGCAAGAGCAGGATAGATCCCCGCCCCAGCGGCACCCTTGCCGCCTGGCATATGACACGCTGCGCAAACGTTGTTAAACAAAGCCTCACCCGACTTATGAGCAAAGACGCGCGTTGGGCTCAACCTAGGCTCGGCGGAGGGATTGGCAGCGTCCTGTGCGCTCGCGCTTGAGATGCAGGACATAAAAACGGCCGCCAGCACCAATGCCCAGGCGCCCATCGCTCGCTTTTGGAATTTGAAACTCATGACATCCTTCAAACGGACGGAGGTAGGATCGTGTTGAAGCGGGATCAGCTTGCCAGGACGCGCTTGTGAAGCCGCGAGATAGCATCAAGGCCCGA
Organism: Microvirga ossetica; assembly: GCF_002741015.1. Classification (NCBI taxonomy): domain Bacteria; kingdom Pseudomonadati; phylum Pseudomonadota; class Alphaproteobacteria; order Hyphomicrobiales; family Methylobacteriaceae; genus Microvirga; species Microvirga ossetica. The sequence continues at coordinate 583,316 of NZ_CP016619.1, forward strand.
CAGGATCGCGCCTTCCATCCAGGCAGGAATGTAGGAGGCGTGCTCGCCGGCCAGTACGATGCGGCCGTCGATTTGGCACAGGTTGTCGTAGTGCTCCTTCCTCGCATCCTCGGTCCAGTCACCAGCGCAGCCGAGAGTAAACGGCACCCGATGCCATGCGACTGAAATGCCAGTCTCGAACTCTTGCCGGTACTGCGGGTGGATCTGAGCGCCGAACTCGACAGCTCGCTTCACGCGCTCGGCAGGGTCCATGGAGGTGAACTCGTACGAGTTTGCGCCATTCCAGGTGTAAGCACCCAGCAACACGCCCTTGCCGCCTTGGTTATACCCGGTGCTGGGATACGAGATCTGGGAAATCGGCAGATCGGTGTAGCTGATGCCACCATAGATCCTTTCATCCTCTTCCCAGAACCGGCGCTTGAATTGCAGGCCGACCTTCACCGATGATGCATAGGGCACAGCGCTGATCGCAGCCTGCATCGGTGCGCCGACATTCAGCTCGATTTGGCTCAAGATCGTGAGCGGAATCGTGCACACACACCAGTCGGCGGTTGCCTGGACGGTAGGTCCGGGATTCGTCGTGTCTTCGTATGTGATGGTGACGCCCTTCTCACCCTGCTGAATGGCTTTTACCTTCGCATTGTATCGGATGATGTCGCTGAGCTGCTTTGCGAACGCTTTGCCGATCATGTCCATGCCGCCAACCGGCTGGAACATGGTCGTCTGGAATTCGTAGAGCGAAAAGTTCGCGAGCGACCGCCATAGACGCGAATTCAGCACATCGGTGAACTTGATCGGCTCGCTGTCGATCGGGCGTGCCGTCAATCCGCCACCCGGATCCTGCTTGAAGCCGCGGTACTCCGAGGTCAGGTGCCCCGCCTTATAGGTATAATCCTTATCGAGTGCGCCCCATGACTTGAGCGCCTGCAGCAGGATCTCCTGATCCTCCTTCGACACAGCACCCTCGAGCTTGCCCTGCTGAGTGACCTTCGCCAACAGCTCCGAGACACCTCCCGTAAAATCAGTCTTGATGTCTTTGATGCGCTGCGGCTTGCCGCCGAAGGCCTTGGCTGAATGCAAGTAGGCGTTGTGATTGAGCTGTTGGAATGGCTCCAGCTGCACACCCAGGCGTCTGCAATAGTCGAGAACCGCGTGGTGATGATAGGGAATCCGCCACGGGCCCGGATTGATATACATCCCGGAGTCGAATTCGCATTTTTGGGTCGCTCCGCCGAGCTCGGTGTAAGTATCCCCGCCGCGGAGAGACCAATTTCGGCCGCCCGGCCGCTGGTTGAATTCGAGGATCTGGACTTTGTACCCTGCCTGGCGCAACTCCAGTGCCGCGGTCATACCTGCAAGCCCGGCGCCGAGCACGAGGACAGAAGCCCCTTTGGCATCGCCATCAAGCTTGATCGGCCCCGTGTACCCGGACTCCGCCGCAAAACCTAGGCTCGTCATCGCCTGATACATGGCCGCGCTACCGGCGGTCATGCCGATCATGGCAAGCAGACTGCGACGACTGACGCCCTGTGATCCAGACTCGTTTTGCATATTATTCCCTCGTGCGAATGGACCTGCCAGACAGTTCCCATTGCTGTCGGCAGCGCTAATAGACCCCGATTTGGCACCTATCCGATAGGGGTAGTGGCGCTTGGAATTTGCTCTTGGTGCCAAAATGGAGGGCACGATGGGTGGCCCTTAATCACCCAGCGCCGACCCCCCGAAACAAGCCCGGTGGGCCCATTGCGTGTCATCTGATCATTTGCCGGCGACCTTCGACAGCGTGTCGAAGATCATCTGCGTGCCTTCGTCGAGGGACTTGATGGAAATCCTCTCGTCGTTTCCGTGCATCCGCTCGAGCGTATTGTTGTCCAACGGATACGGATAAATGCCGTAGACCGGCACGCCACGCTGACGCCAAGCCGAGGCATCGGTTCCCGCTTCGAACAATGCCGAGACCACCTCCGCCTGAGGCCAGAGTTTCTTGCTGCTCTCGGCGAGAGCCTTGTAGAGGTCGGTCTCTGTGGAAGAGGCAGTGGCTTTCGTCGCCTTGTCGTAATAGTCGCGGGCCTCTGCTTCGGACATCGTGGTTGCCAAGGACACTTTCACCGAAGGATCGCCGATGGCGGCCTCAACCTGCTTGAGCACATCCCATGGGACGGAACCCGGGACAAGACGAACGTTAATGTAAGCCTCCGCGGCTCCGGGGATGACGTTTTCCTTCACGCCTGCCTTGACGATCGTCGTCGCGACCGTGTTGCGCATCAGGGCATGCCAAAGGAGGGGATAATCGCCTTGCTCCGATACCCTCTTGCCCGCCTCTCGTAGCACTGCCGGATCCTCGCTCTTGGCAAGGGTCGCCAGGTCCGCTGCCAGCGGTCCCTCAGTGCTCTTGGACAGGGCGTCAAAATAAGCCCGGGTTTGCTGCGTCAGGGTCGGGTCGGTATCCCAGACCGAGACCTTGGCGAGCGCACGGGTCAGGTGGCCAATCGCGCTGTCGGGCATCGGACGTGAGGAATGGGTGGGAGTGCCTAAGACCTGCAGCTTCAGGCCCGCATAGATCTTGTCGCGGGTGGTAATGTTCACCTGGCGGGTGACGCCGGCTTTATCTTGGAAAATCCAGCCGCCTTCGTTCAAGGCGAATTCTGCGTCGATCTTGTCCCAGTGATTTTTGGCAAGCCATCCCGTGCCGTATTCCCCTGCTTCCTCGTCGGCTTCGGCCAAGAAAATCACGTCGCGGGCGAGGGGAATCTTGCTTTCCGCAAGCATAAGCACGGCTCGGGCAAAAACGGCTTGGCCGCCTTTGAAATCCATGGCGCCGCGGCCGAGGACGAAACCATCTTTGACAACACCGGCGAACGGATCCACCGTCCAAGTCGACCGCTCGACGGGAACAACATCGGAGTGTCCAGCGAGAAGCACAGGTCGCTTACTTCCGTCTCCTTTCAAGCGAGCGATGAGATGAGCACGTCCTTCATCGGGCGTTCGAATGATTTCGTTTGGGATTCCGGCGGCGTCGAAGATCTTTTTCAGATACTCGGCCTGATGTTCGCCCGGGAGGATTGCTGGTATCGAAACGCAAAAGGTCCTGCAAGAGGGCCGCAGTTTTACTGTTGCTTGCGTCGGCAGGTGCCGACATTGCGGACATGTTCCCGGCGACAAGTACAAGCGCAGCTAACGAAGAGACGGATTTCCACTTCACGACAGATCTTCCTTCCTAGAAATTGGCAAAGAATGGCAATCGCGCTCGCGCGCAGCTTCGCCGGGTCACTCAGAAGACGATTGCTTGATACTGGAGGTCCCGCAGAGACAATGCCCCTCTCATACGGACTGCACGGAGAATCTGATGTGCAGCTACGGCGCAAACACCATACAAAATTATACTTTAGAGGCGAGCTAGTCATTTTGACAGATTGATGACGACTACCAGCGCCTTAAATACGTCCTTCCGAGTACGATCGATCACAAAACAAAAAGAAATCCATAACTGAATTTTATACCTTCGTGGTCTGTCACAACGATAGATGCGCCCTAGCCAGCTCTGGCGCACCTCGTGGCTGTCCAGCGCCTCCCGAACCCCATCGACCTCCTCAGCATCGATCATGGCGCCCGTGTTTCGCTTCCGGGCGAGTTGATCCACGAAATAAGCCCGGACGGCGAAGTCATGACTGGTCTCCAGAGCGGTCCAGGCTTCACGCCGGGTTAGAAAGCCGGCCGGCCGCCACAATCCTCCGGCGGGCAGGCCTCCTGCCATAACCCAAACGGGAGATGAGAAATCTCCCAAGAGCGGCATAATTCCCAGTCAGACGATGTCATGCTGCCGCGCAGCCAATGAACCCGCCGCGCCGTCGAACGGCAAAGGTGGGTCTACAGGGGGCAATCCAGGAGGAATGCCATGGCGCTCATAAGGGGATCCAATCGTTCGGACACGCTCACTGGCAAGAACGGAAGGGATGCCATCTTCGGCAGGTCCGGCAACGATACCATGAACGGCAAGGGCGGCCGTGACCTCCTCGACGCAGGAAACGGCAACGACACCGTCACGGGCGGCATCGGCAACGACACGATCCTCGGCGGCAGCGGCACGGACACAGCGGTGTTCGGCGGCTCGGCGGACTCCACCACCTTCCGGCTGCTCCCCGGCGGTTTCCTCCAGGTCCGCGGCATCGAAGGCGCCGACATCCTCAAGAGCGTCGAGTACCTGAAGATCGGGGGCAAGACATATAGCACCAAGGGGCCGATTGCCCGCACGGACGAGGCCGCCCTCGGCGAGAACCAGCCCATCGACATCAACGTCCTGGCCAACGACCAGTCTCTCTCGAAGGGAGCGCTCAGGATCCAGAAGCTCGGCGGCGGGAATGCCGCGGTCGGTGATACCGTCGCCCTCGTCGACGGCATCGCGGTCAAGCTTGGAGCGGGCAACAGGCTCACATTCGACCCCGGCACGGCCTTCGACAACCTTTCGGCAGGAGAGACGCTCCACAGGGAGTTCACCTACAGGGTCGGCAACGGATCAGGAAAGTACGACACCGCGAAGGTCAATCTCACGATACAGGGCAGGAACGACGGTCCGGCAGCGGTCAGCGACGCGGCGACTACGAACGGGGGCACGCCGCTGACCATCGCCGCAGCCGACCTTCTGGCCAACGATACCGACATCGACCTCCTCGACGTCCTGACGGTCACAGCAGTGGCTGCCAACCGCCGACACTCATGGAACGGTCATCCTGGAGAATGGGCGGATCACATACACGTCCGAGACCGGATACAGCGGACCAGCCTCTTTCAGTTACACGATCTCGGACGGCAAGGGCGGCACCGCAACGGCCACCGTGAACGTGGACGTGGTTCCGGCCGGGGGCGAGAACACCGCGCCGGATACGACCGCGACGACAGCCTCGACCAATGAAGGTACGGCTGTTGCCATCCTCCTGTCCGGCGCCGACACCGACGGGACGGTAGCCTCCTTTGCGATCACCACGGCCCCGAGCGGCGGAGAACTGTTCCTTGATCAGGCCGGAACCCAGCCCGTGAACCCGGCCAACATCCCGGCAGGCGCAGGCAACTCGGCGACGGTCTGGTTCCTTCCCGGTCCCACCTTCAACGGGACGGCGACGCTCGCGTATGCATCCGTGGACAACGACGGGTCACAGGACCAGTCGCCGGCGACCGTCTCCATAGAGGTCACGCCCGTGGACGACGACGCGCCGCTTATCACGTCGAACGGCGGCGGGAATACGGCGGCCGTCACCTTGAACGAGAACAGCCTCGTGGTGACCACGATCACCGTCACCGACCCGGACGAACCGGACACCGCCGCGCCGTCCATCGCATCGATCGGGGTGTTGGCCGTACAGGTCACGTACTCGCTCGAAGGCCCCGACGCGGCCCTGTTCTCCATCTCAGACAGCGGCGAACTTGCGTTCCTCGCCGCGCCCGACTTCGAGAACCCGACTGATGCTGGCCAGGACAACGTCTACGAGGTCACGGTCAGGGTCACCGACCGCACCGGAAGGACGGACACGCAGGACATCGCGGTCACGATCTCGAACCAGCCCGGCACGTCCCTAACCGGAGATCCCAGCGGCGTTCCGACCATGGACACACTCACCGGGACGGGCGAGGAGGACAACATCAGCGGCCTGTTGATGGGCGACACGCTCAGCGGCCTGGGCGGAAATGACTTCATCGCTGGCGGTAACGGTTTCGACCTGCTCGACGGCGGCGACGGCAACGACGTCCTGATCGGTGGTGCGGGCTTCGATACTCTCCTTGGCGGCGCGGGCAACGACGAGCTCAGCGGCGGCGACGGCGAGGACAGGCTCGAGGGCGGGGACGGCGACGACCAGATGCTCGGAGGCAACGGCGTCGACACCTTCATCGGCGGGCGGGGCGAGGACGAGATGGTGGGTGGAGCGGGCCAGGACTGGCTCGACTACGGTGCCGAGGAGTTGATCCCGCGGTTGGCCGGCGAGACCGCACAGGGCGTCAGCGTCAATCAATTGGCGATCGACGACGGCACCGATTCGCTCCCCCATGACTGCGCCGTCGATACCTTCGGCAACACCGATCACATTGCCGAAATCCGCAATATCAACGGCACCTCATTGAACGATTGGATCCGGGGCGGCGGGCAGGCCAACACCCTTCTAGGCAATGCCGGCGACGACATCCTGAGGGGACGAGGCGAGAACGACACCCTGGACGGCGGGGCAGGGAACGACACCGCTGAGTATCGGGGCAACCTTTCCGACTACCTAATCACGCAGAATGTCGACGGTTCCCTGACCATTCAGGACCTGCGACCGGGTGACAACCTGACGACCGACGGCACCGACACGGTTCGCAACATGGAGAGGTTCCAGTTCGCGGACGGCACCCGCAGCCTCGACGACATCCTGTCTCCCAAGGCTGACGGCTTCGATTTCACCGTGAGCGTCGTCGACCCGAACGGACTTGCGGCCACCCAGCAAGACGCGATCATCAGCAACATGAGCGCGGCGGTCGAGCATTGGTCCCGATATATCTCCGGCGACGGAACCATCGACATCGAGATCGTCATCACGGAGGAGGCTGGCACCGCATCGGCGGCAAGCGTGACGAACACCCAGATCGGCGACTTCAACGGCAATGTCCTTGTCAGGGACAGCGTTCCACACGAACTCATCACCGGAGTCGACCTCAACGGAGCAGAAGCCGATGCCCGCGTCTCGCTTCCCGTAAACTACCTGCTCAATGAACTCTGGCTCGATCCGACTCCGACCGACAGCACCGAACCGGTGCCCACCGACAAGACGGATGCCTTGAGCGTGTTCATGCATGAATTCGGCCATGCACTGGGCATGACCGGGTTCGGGGAGGCGAACGGCACGTTGAACAGGGGGATCGCATCCGTCTACGACAGCCTCATCACCTTCCAAGGCGGCAACCCATTCTTCAACGGGCCGACTACGGTCGAGGTCTTCGGCAGGCCGCTGCCGCTCTCAAACCCTCTACAGGGAGACCTGAACAACTACGCCCATTACGGGCACGAGACCTCGGACGGGCTCGACGACAACCTGATGGAGGGAAACACGTTCTACATGCGGGGCTTCCGCTACGACATCAAGCAGGTCGACCTAGCCATCATGAAGGACATGGGACTCAACGTCGGGGATGCGTGGCTGATTGCCTAGAGCGCTCATCACCCAGTCGTTGATGAGGCCAAGCTTCTGGCTGGGCCTCATCATTGTCCATTACGTTCCGGTTCCAGGCGGGCATCAAAATGCCGCTGATTCAGGTCATGTTTGAGCGAAGGAACCGAAGGGACGGGCTAGGGCCATGCCCGATGTTGGTATGACAATACAAGTCGCTCACGACAGGACGGCAACAGCAATAGAGATTGCGCCTCTGGGGCAATCAACACAGCGGCTCCTACTCAGGCTTGATGAGCTTGATACGCTGATTAGCGAACTTGGCAATGCAAGAAGCAAGATGGTTGAGGGGCATTCACCGCCTGACTTCGAGAAAGAGGAAGTCATCATCAGCACGGTTGCCAATGCAAAGTGGTATATCCGAGCGTCTCCGCCGACAGGAATTCTGGTGGCGTTCTATCACCCAAAGTTTGGACCAGTAGGTTTCACCCTTCCGGGGGACAAGATTGCCAGGATCGTGAGCTTCCTGACAGATCGGTTTATCCTTCAACCAACTCAATCAGCAGAACAGAATTAGCTGTTTGGTAGCAGAATGTTGTTGGGACCGGGTGCGTTGGGCGATTGAGGAATACGCCTGACGCTTCAATGACGTGCGGCGCCCATGGCGCTGACCACCACGCGACGGCAAAGGCTGCTGCGGGCACCGTCAACTTAACGCTTTTACTTGCTCTTGGCGGTGTTTAGGTCCGGAGCGGGCCACGCATTTTCAATTACTTAGACCCATCGCGGAATAGCTGAGAACCGCGGTAAGCGGTCTTTACTAAGGTAAGTTGACAGTGCCGTCTTGGCACCTCCAAGGTTTCGGCACGCCGGCTCAGGGTTGAGTGATCCGGTACCGCCAGATCCAGACCCAGGAGTTGGAGGATCGAACCGATTAAGCCTTCCGTCTGACGCAGCGCTAACCGGAACACTGCCCGCAGGGTCAACGCCGTCCTAATCGCGAGGGCCGAATAGTGGGCTTGACCGCCCCGCGTGGTACGGGGCTCAGCCCGCCAGGCGGCAATGGCTTCCGCAGAAAACCAGACCGTCAGGCTTCCCCTCTGGCGCAGGCTGGCGTCGTACTCAGCCCAGTTCGTCACCCGGTACCGCTGCTTGGAGATGCGATGTCGATGGGCGGCATTGGCCTTGAAGGGCATGGTGAGGATCTTTACTCGGAAGCCAATCAGGCCGTTACACTATCCAGCCGCGGTTACCAACTCGCTCATCCCTGCAACAAGGCGGTGCGCCTGGATAAGTTGGCCTGTCACGTGCAGGCGCGGCGACGCGTCCGGCTAAACAGAATGCCCATCTTTTAGCCTTGTGAGATGTCACAAAACATCTTGTGTGATCTTACAAACCATGCTGACCTAGTGTCATGTACGATCGGTCTTCGCCCTTCGCGTTGCCTCAGCCCCCTGGCCCAACTGCCAAAAGTGCGGTGGCTCTCCAAGTGCTTCGGCATGCTGTCCTGACCTGTGAACTCGCCCCTGGAGCGGCATTCTCTGAAGTAGAGCTTGAAACCCGGTATCGGCTCGGGCGCGCCGGGATCCGGGCAGCATTACAGGTCCTCGCCGCGGAAGGTTTGGTTGCTCCGCTCCCGCGGCAGGGATGGCAGGCCAAACCGATCACCGGCGCCTTCATCGGCGACGTGATCACGGCGCGGCGCCAAGCTGAGGCGACAATTGCGTATGTAAAGCTGACCACCTCCGCACGCGAGCGCGTCCAAACGCTCGTCATGCTTGCCGCCACGCTGGCGGGACGTCAGGACCCGCAAGCCCTCGTCACCGCGCGCGTGACCGACCGGCAAATCCTCGATCTTCTCGCGGATCGCACCAACTGGTTTCACAGGAAATGGCTTCGCGAGCTCTGGGATCATTCCCAACGCGTCGTGTGCTTTCTCGAGGCGGGAGAGGTTCAATACCGACCGCTCAGCCGCGAGGACCTTTTCGAAGCGCTGGCCGCATCGGATCGCGCCGGCGCGACTGCGGAATTATCGCGGGACATTGATCAATTTGAGACGTTCGTCTCACGCGCCCTCTTGCGTCGTCCGGAAGATCTCTTGGGCCGATCACAGCAGCGGAGCGCCCGCCGGTCCCGCGTACAAAAGCTGACACGCTCGACAGGCAAAGGAGCACGGGGCGAACCGGGCTCTACGGCCAAATCATGATTGCTCAGGCAACGCACCAGAAGGAGACCTGACATGGTGAGACGAGGGAGAGGGTTAGCGGCTGTTGTTCTGGGATTGTGCCTGGCGGTTGCGCCCGGCGCGCTGCTCGCAAAAGAGAAGCTGACGGTCGATCTGGTCAACGAGCCGTCGTCGCTGGACCCACACGTGCAGTGGAACCCGGACAGCTACTACGTCTATCGCAACATCTTCGACAACCTCATCACACGCGATGACAAGGGCGACATCGTCCCGCAGGTCGCCACATCCTGGAAGTATCTGTCGGATACCGAGATCGAGTTCACGCTCCGGGACGACGTGACGTTCCATGACGGCCAGAAGCTGACGGCGGAGGACGTGGCCTTCAGCGTGCAGCGGATCACTGATCCAAAGTTCGCCAGCCCGCAGCTCGGCCAGTTCAACAAGATCGTCAAAGCCGAGGTGACGAGCCCGACGACGGTGAAGCTGACCACCGACGGGCCCTATCCGGCGCTGCTGGGCCAGCTCGTGAAGCTGTCGATCGTGCCCAAGCACGTGGTGGACGCGGTGGGCAAGGACGCCTTCAACCTGAAGCCGGTGGGCAGCGGCCCGTACAAGTTCGATGGCTGGCAGCGCGGCGTGCAGGTGACGCTGACGGCCAACGACAAGTACTGGGGCACCAAGGGTCCGTTTGCCAGCGTGGCGTTCCGGGCGGTGCCGGATGCGGCGACCCGGGTGGCGAACCTGCAGGCGGGCACGAGCGATCTGGCGGTCACCCTCGACTCCGACCTTGCCGCGCAGCTCAAGAACTCGCCCAAGGCCAAGGTGCTCTCCGTCCTCACCGAACGCGTGGCATACCTCGCCATGAACATTCAAAAGCCGCCAGTGAACGATCCGAAGGTGCGCGAGGCGATTGCCTATGCCATCGATAAGGACGGACTGGTTGACGGAATCCTCGGCGGTTACGACAAGGCGGTCCCGGAGATGCTCTCGCCAGCCCATGTCGGCTGGGTCGAAGGGATCGAGGCGCGAGGCTATGATCTCGCCAAGGCAAAGGCGCTGGTCACGGAGGCGGGATCGAAGGCCAAACAGCCGATTTCGCTCTTGACCTCTCCCGTTTACGACCAGCGTGTCGTGCAGGCGATCCAGCAGATGCTGACCGAAGCTGGTCTGACGGTGAAGATCGAAATGACCGATATGGCCAACTGGCTCAAGCAGATGCAAACCGGGCCGGATTCGATCCCACAGATGGCCTTCAGCCGCTGGTCCTGTGCGTGCCAGGATGCAGATGGTGTGCTCTTCCCGCTGCTTCATTCCTCCAGTGGCTGGGCCAATGCGCAGGATCCGGAGGTCGAACACCTTCTGGTTGAGGCCCGTCAAACGCTCGACGAAAAGAAGAGGCTTTCGCTCTACCGCTCGGTTCATGAGCGCGTCGCAACGGAGCTTTTCCTCGTCCCGCTCTATCAGGTCGGCATCATCTACGGCGCAGCGAAAGGCCTCCAATGGCAACCCACGCCGAACGAGAGCATGTTCCTGAATCGCATGACCTGGAAAGACTGAACGGACCCTCGGATCATCCATGCGACGCTTTCTTCTTCGGCGGGTCGGCCAGGTTATCGGCACAATCTTCGGTGTCGTGACGCTGATCTTCTTTCTTCAACGTCTGACCGGTGATCCGACCTACCTGCTCGTCCCCGAAACGGCGACCCAGGCCGATATCGACGCCATGCGTGCGGCGCTCGGTTTCGACCGCCCACTCATCGTCCAGTACCTGGCGTTCCTGAAACAGATCGCCAGCTTCGATCTGGGTCGCTCCGTGATTCAGAATGTGCCGGTCTGGGATATCATCGCCTCGCGGCTGCCATATACCCTGCAACTGGCGGGCGGCGCCCTGCTGGTCGCATGCGGTCTAGGGATCCCGGTCGGGATCATTCTTGCCCTCTATCGGGATCATCCAGCTTCCCGGTTGCTCGCGAGCGTCGTTCTGGCGGCGCAGAGCATGCCGACCTTCTGGAGCGGGATTATCCTGATCTTGATCTTTGCCGTGACGCTGGGCTGGCTTCCTCCGTCGTCGACCGGCGGCATTGAGCATCTGATCATGCCATCGATCGCGCTCGGGCTACTGAGCATGGCAACCTTTGCCCGCATTACTCGCACCTCGCTGTTGGATGAACTCTCCAAAGACTACGTCCGCACGGCCCGTTCCAGGGGGGTGCCGATGGGACGGCTGCTTCGCCGGCATCTGGCCCGCAACGCCTCCATTCCCGTGATTACCGTCGCGGCGCTGGAGATTTCCAATCTTCTCGCCGGCGCCGTCATCGTCGAGACCGTTTTCGCCTGGCCCGGCCTCGGGCAGGTCACCGTGCAGTCGATCCTCGCTCGCGATTTCCTCGTCGTGCAGGGAATTGTCCTGCTGGGTGCGTTCGTCACGGTGGCTCTCAACCTCGCCGCCGATCTTCTCTACAGCGCGGTCGATCCCCGCATTCGCCTCGACGGGAGCCGCCGATGACATCCACAACCGCATCGGCACCGGTGCGACACGTTGCCAAACCGCGCCGTTCGATCATGCGATGGGTGCCCATCATCCTCATCGCCTTCTTTGTTTTGGCGGCCGTTTTCGCGCCCCTGGTGGCACCCTACGATCCGAACAGCCAAAATCTCCTTGGCCGGATGAGGCCGCCGGGAACCGTGTCCCGCAGCTTCCACTATTTGCTCGGTAGCGATGAACTCGGCCGCGACCTGCTCTCACGATTGATCTACGGGGCCAGGGTGTCCCTTTTCGTCGCCATTGCCTCAGTCATCCTGTCCGGCGTTGTCGGTGTTCTGCTCGGGATGCTGGCGGGATATCTTCGCGGCTGGGTTGAACTGATCGTCATGCGCCTCGTCGACGTGTTCCTGTCGATCCCAGCGATCCTGCTCGCCATCATCACGGTCGCGGTCCTTGGCACGGGACTGGTGAACGTGATCGTCGTCCTTGCCCTGACCCGCTGGCCGCGCTATGCTCGTATCGCTTACGGCCAGACGCTGAGCGTCGCCAACATGCCCTATGTGCGGCTCGCCGCCTTCATGGGGGCCTCCACGCCGCGCGTCCTCCTCCGGCACATCCTGCCCAACATCATCGGGGCGGTCACCGTGGTGGCAACGCTCGAATTCGGCCTCATGGTCCTGTTCGAGGCGGGTTTGTCGTTTCTCGGCCTGGGCGTACAGCCACCGACGGCGAGCTGGGGGGCCATGCTCAGCTCGGGGCGAAACTATCTCGCCACTGCGTGGTGGATTGCCACCTTCCCGGGTCTCTGCCTGTTCCTGCTGATCCTCGCCGTTAATCTCATCGGCGACGACCTGCGCGATCGCTTCGATCCCCGTTCACAATGAGGCTGTCATGGATTTTTTCTCCGATCTTTCCGGTAAGCGCGTCGTCGTCACAGGCGCCTGTGGGGTTGTCGGTCGCTGGATCGTCGACGCTTTCGTAGCGGCCGGCGCCGAATTGTGTCTCACCGATGCGCAGGAGGCTGCGCTTAACGCCTATGCCGGAGAAGTCTCGCTTGGCACCGGCGGCTTCGCGCATCCGGCGAACCTGACCGACGAGACATCGATCGAAGGACTGATCACCGAGATCGGCCGACGCTGGGGCGCCGCCGATGTTCTGGTCAATAACGCCGGAATCTACCCGAGCGGCTTCCTGCTCGACATCTCGACAGCCGAGTTCGATCGGATCTTCTCGGTGAACCTGCGGGCGCCCTTCATCCTGACCCGTGGCATTGCGCGCCAGATGATCGAGAAGGGTACCAAGGGTTCTGTCATCAACATTTCGTCCGGCGCAGCGCGCAAGATGCGACGTACCGTCGTGCCGTATTGCACCTCCAAGACCGCTCTGGACCGGCTGACCAAGGGGTTCGCCATCGAACTCGCGGAGTTCGGCATCCGGGTGAATGCCCTTGAGCCTGGCTTCGCCGCCGGCAGTTCGGTGAGCAGCCTCACGGACGAACACATTAACAACACCATCGCGGCTATCCCGCTCGGCCGGCCCTCGTCGCCGTCCGACGTGGCCAACGGCCTGCTTTATCTCGCGAGCGACGCCTCCTCTTACGTGACCGGGGCCACCCTAACCATCGATGGCGGTAACTCGATCGGCTCGCTCGCCGTCCACCAGGCGAAGAAGCATCCGCTGTGAGTGATATCACCATGACCCAGTTCTCCCAGACTCCGTACGAGTGGCCCACAGGCAAAACCAGCGCTTTCTGCTTTACGGTCGACGTGGATGCGGAATCCCCGCTCCTTTGGAACATGAAGAGCGAGACCAGTTCCCGCGTCATTGGCCAGATGGAGCAGCGGCTCTTCGGACCGCGGGTTGGGATCTGGCGCATCCTCGATCTCCTGGATCGGTTCGGAATCAAAGGCAGCTTCTTTGTGCCCGGCGTGGTGGCGAAGAACCATCCCGACCTTCTTCCCGCCTTTGTAGAGCGTGGCCATGAGATCGGCCTGCATGGATACTTCCACGAGATTGTTTCCCAAGTGAGCGATGAGGAGTTCACAGGAGCTCTGGAGGCCTCGCTCGAGGTTTTCCGCGCCCAGGTTGGGATCGTTCCGAAGGGCTTTCGGTCACCGGCATGGGAGATGACGCCGCATATGCTCGGCGAACTGAAGAGGCGCAGCCTGTACGACAGCTCGCTCTCAGGCTTTGACCATCCCTACACAATAGGCGGCGTCACCGAAGTGCCGGTGCAATGGGCCATCGACGATGCGGTCTATTTCAAGTTCGTGGGAGGCGGGGCGGATTCCTGGCCGCCCTCAGCGACGGGCCCGATCCTCGACAGCTGGGTCGACGAGTGGTCGATGCTGCACAAGGAAGGTGGCCTCTTGATGCTGACGATCCATGATTGGATTTCAGGCCGGGCCCACCGCATCCTAATGCTTGAGCGCCTTCTCCAGCGGATTACGGCAGAGCAGGGGGCGTGGATCGCGACAGTGGGCGAAGTTGCAGCCCACCATGCGGCGTCGGCCAACGCAGAGCGTTACACAGTGCCGGTGCGGGTCCCGGAACTGATCGCCGAGGCGCGCTTCGGAAGGGGACGTTGATGCAGACTTTCACGGTTCACAAGCCGGAAGTGCGTTCCCCTCACGGTTTGGTTGCCGCACAGAACCGCTACGCCGCAGAAGCGGGAGCCGCTGTCTTGGCGAACGGCGGCAATGCTATGGATGCCGCCGTCGTGACGGCTCTCGTTTTGAGCGTCGTGGAGCCTTGGCTCTCGGGCATCGGAGGTGGAGGGTTTCTCCTCCACGCCGATGGGGCAACTGGCACCGTTCATACGCTTGACTTCAACGTGATGTCCCCGCAGGCCCTCGATCCTGCAGACTATCCGCTTGCGGGAGCTAAGACTGGGAACTGGTTTGATTGGCCGTCGGTTGAGGGTGACCGGAATATTGCGGGCTACGGCTCGATTTGCGTCCCCGGCGCGGTCGCCGGGTTTGCGGAAGCGCTGTCACGGTTCGGGACGCTCTCCTGGTGCGACGCGCTTCAACCCGCGATTGAGCATGCAGAGCGTGGGTTGGAGGTAGACTGGTTCACGTCCCTTTCCCTCGCCGTCGAAGCTGCAGCCTTGGCAAAGTATCCTGCGACTGCGGAGATCTTCCTCGACAATGGCCGGGCCCCTCGGGCCAGCGAACGCGAGGCCGTGCATTATCGACCGATGCCCAACAAGGCAAAACTCCTCAAGCGACTTGCTGCGGCGGGCGCGCGCGACTTCTACGACGGCGAAACAGCGCATTTGCTGGTCAAGGACCTCAGGGCGGGAGGTTCCCGGATCGAGGCGGCTGATCTGGTGGCTTATCGGACCCACTGGCGCGACCCTCTCGTCGCCGGGTACCGAAACCTGGAGGTCAATGCGATCCCAGGCTTGAGCGGAGGTCCCACTTTCCTTGATGCCTGCGGACGGCTCGCGGCCTATGACCTTTCGGCCGGAATCTCCATGGCAGATGCTGCTCTGGCCTACGCGACCGTAATTCGTGACGCCTACGAGAAGCGCTTGACGAGAATGGGGCATGCGGCCACGCCTGAGGCCGGATGCACCAGTCACCTCAGTGTCGTGGATTCTAGCGGCACGATGGTGTCGCTCACCAACACATTGTTGTCGAGGTTCGGTTCCAAGGTTGTGCTGCCCAGGGCCGGAATCCTGATGAACAATGGCGTCATGTGGTTCGATCCGCGTCCGCAGCAGCCGAACTCGATCAAGGGCGGCGTACGGCCGCTTGCCAACATGTGTCCGCTGATCGTGAAGAGAGACGGCCGCCCCGCACTCGCCATCGGCGCAGCCGGCGGGCGTACGATCTTTCCCACAGTTCTTCAGATCCTCTCTTACATGGTCGACCGCGGTCTTTCCTTGGAAGACGCGTTTCACGCGCCGCGCATCGACGCCAGCACACCGACGATTCGCATCAATGCCAAGGCGGATCCGGCCGTTGCTGCGACCGTCGGTACGCGGTACCCGGTTGAGATTGTCGAGGACACCCTGTACCCGGTGAACTTCGCAATTCCATCCGCTGTGATGAGGGCCGGAACAGAAAACCTAGGCATGGCCCATCCAACCAGCCCCTGGGCTGCCGTCGCCATTGGAAGCGCAACCGATGATGACTGAAACCGCGCAGCGCGACGAGGCTCCAGTCCTCGCGATCAAGGATCTCCGGATCCAAATCGCCGGCCTCGACGTGGTCGACGGAGTTTCGCTCATGGCGGGCAAGGGGCGCATTCTTGCCATTGTCGGCGAAAGCGGCTGCGGAAAGAGCCTGACAGCCCTCTCGATCCTGCGGCTTCTGCCGAAAGCCGCCAGGATTGCCGAGGGCCGGATCGAGTTGGAAGGAACGGACCTCGCGCATCTGTCCGAAAAGAACTTGGAGGATATCCGAGGCAATCAAGCGTCAATCATCTTCCAGGAACCGGTTGCTTCGCTGAACCCATTGATGCGGGTTGGGGCGCAGGTGGAGGAGGCGCTACGCCTGCATCGCGGCCTCTCTCACGCGGAAGCGCAGGGCGAGGCGATTGCAATGCTCGCGAGCGTTGGTATACCCGATCCGCAGAGACGGGCAAGGCAGTATCCGTTCGAGCTCTCCGGTGGCATGTGCCAGCGGGTGATGATTGCAGCGGCACTGATCTGCCGTCCGCGTCTGCTCATCGCTGATGAGCCAACCACCGCCCTCGACGTGACGATCCAGGCGCAGATCCTCGACCTGATGAAACGCCTGCGCGACGAAGTCGGCACCTCCATCATCATCATCACACACGACATGGGAGTCGTGGCCGAAATGGCGGACGATGTTGCCGTCATGTATGGGGGCAGGGTGGTCGAGCGCGGGCCTGTAGACACTATCTTCTCGGC